>PBHZ01000030.1 GCA_002719615.1 Methanobacteriota archaeon | reverse complement strand
CCTCGGCAGCAGCCTTTGCAGCAGCCTCTTCCTCGGCAGCAGCCTTTGCAGCAGCCTCTTCCTCGGCAGCAGCCTTTGCAGCAGCCTCCTCTTCTGCAGAATTTATTTCTTGATCATCAAAATCATCATCAAAATCATCATCAAAATCATCATCAAAATCATCATCAGCAGCCCTTGCAGCAGCAGAGGTTTCCATAGCAATTACGGCTTCTCTTTCAGCTTCTGCTATTGCTCTCTCGGCCTCAGCATTTGCTTCAGCGGCTATTCGTTCTGCCTCCGCTGCTACAGCAGCTGATTTGGCAGCAGCTTTCGATGCGTTAACTTCTTCATCTGTCAAATCTTTGGGAATAACTACTTGAACTTCCCATCTGAAATACACTGATGCTTTTCCAACTCTGATGAATGCCACATATTTTGTATTTTCAGAACTTATGTTAAAATCATTAAATTGCAACCTAAATTCAATTTCTCCTCTAGAACTAGCTTTCATATTATTCATATTGAATCGGCCATTATCATCATCAACAGATAGATTTATGAAATCTATTTCTAATCTTGGTGTGATATTTGTAATCTTAATTAATTCTTTACTCTCCACACTTCCTCCTGCTCTAACATTCTTTATTGTCTTTAGAATAAATGGGTCATCATATTCTCCCGAGCCTCCTTCAATCTTAGGTTTGGAGCTAGTATATGGTGGCTCAGGGCCTCTAATTTCTTCATCCTTGACCCCGAATGGATTGGCCAACCAAAGAAGTACGAGTAATAATAGTACTAATGGGAAGCAGCAGATCCACAGTATTTTTGGAACACTTTCAATTCCCATTCCTTCAAGCCTGTCACAGATTCCATTTTCATCATCATCAATTGGTATATGAGTACTATTTTTGGGATCAGTCGAACAATCAATCTCTCTGGTGTCGTTCCAGCCATCATTATCATCATCATTATCTTCTATGAGGTCCCTTAATGCACATTCAGCAGAGTTAACTGCATATTGGCATGTTACTTCATCAGGCAAACCATCGCCATCTGTATCAAGCCATGCAGTAGAATCGTTCGCGAAATCATCTATCAAATCTGCTCTTCCATCTCCATCATCATCATCATCAATCATAGCACATTTGCCATCATTATCGATATCAAGTGGATATGATGTTGAATCAAATGGGGAAGTTCCACATTCTAGTTCTTCAGCATCTGTCCACCCATCTTCATCACTATCGGTGTTATCAATGACTTCTGGCAAAATATCAAAATCAACAGTATATCTAAATTCATATTGTCCATTAGTTGCTTTAATTGTATGTGAATATTCTAAGATTAGGTGATTAAACTCTTTTAGTGGTATGCCTGAAATTATTCCTGTTAAATTATCTATTCCTAATCCTTCCGGGAGTTGTGGAGTTACACTATAGTTTAGGATATCTCCACCTGTTGGGGCAATTATAGGTACAATTGGTTGTATTGCTTCTCCTACTGTTGCTACTATCTTATCATTTGGATAAAAGAACAATATTGGAGAATCATCAACATCATCTATAAGGTCACATAAATTATCAGAATCCATATCTCCTGGAAAATCATAAAATTCTAGTGAGTCTGTACCACATAACTCTTCAACTTCATCTGTCCAACCATCTCCATCATCATCTTCATCTATGTAATCAGGAATTCCATCTAAATCCGTATCCAAATATTGTGCAACTATTGAAACATTATAAGAGTCAATATAGATTGAATTGCTAGCAGTTATTTCAAATATAGTCAAGTCGATATCGATATTTGGTGTACCAGATATAACTCCATTTGACGTATTGAATGTTATTCCTCCATACATTTCTGGTACTATACTCCAACTGGTTACATTTCCTCCAAAAATCATCGGTTCGAGGTACAAATAATCTAAATCCACAGTTAAATTAGCATAATCGTCTAAGTAAATTAATTCAAAGTCCGAATCATCAATGTCTGCTATTGAAGCCCTGAGTGTAATTGTAACTGAATCACTGTGTTGTGAGTTATTTGCCCAAATTGTGAATGTGGAAAGATTAAATTCATTTATTGGCGCTCCAGAAATAGTTCCAGTCCCCACAGAATTTAAGGATCTATATGCAATTCCCTTGTCGAAAAATAATCCTTCGGGTAATTCTGGATATATTTCCCATTCTCTCACATCTCCTCCATATATTGTTGCTACTAGTATGTCCATTGGTTCATCGACAAATAGATTCTGTGCAATGCTGGAATATGTGAGATATATTGGACTGTCATCTACATCATCAAGACCATCACACACACTATCTCCATCATTATCAGTTGGGTAATCAGTTTCATCAGTGGTATCGGTTAGACAAGTTATCTCATCAGCATCCAACCAACCATCATCATCGTCATCATCGTCAATTTCATCAGGAGTTCCATCTCCGTCAGTATCTAGTAATATCGATAAGATTTCGATTATATGTTCTGATGAGTGTAGTGAGTTATTTGCCCAAATAGTGATATTTTGAGATTCAAATAATGATGTTGCCATGCCCGTTATTGCCCCCGTATTATTGCTGAAAAATAAACCATCAGGAAGTTCTGGGTAAATTTCCCAAGTAACCACATCTCCGCCAAATACCAATGGATGCAAAGCATCTGTAGTCTGATTGACTATGTATATTACTTGCTCAACTCCATATGATAGGTATAATTGACTATCGTTTATGCTATCTTGTCCATCACACAAACCATCTCCATCACTATCAGTTGGAACGTCTGTTGCATCCAAAGTATCTGTTAAACAGATTATTTCCTCAGTATCTAACCAACCATCACCATCATCATCTTCATCAGTTTCATCAGGAATTCCATCTCCATCAGTATCTAGTAATGATGAAGTAATTGTGATGTCAAATGAATCTGAATATACTGAATTATTAGCCCAAATAGTATACAATGAGGCATTAAAGGTTGTAATTGCCATGCCAGAAATAACTCCATTGCCAGGATTGAGTAATATGTTTGATGGCAATTCAGGGTAAACTTCCCAGCTAGTTATTGCTCCTCCAGAAGTTACTGGGACGAGTGGAGTAAAACTTTGATTAACTGTTATATTTAGATTATCTGTTAAGTAAGAAATTACAATTATTGAATCATCAGATTCATCTTGTGAATCACAAATACCATCATTATCTATATCTGAAGGTACATCAGTATGGTCTAAAGGATCATTTCCACATGATATCTCATCTGAATCAGACCATCCGTCATTATCATCATCAAAGTCTGTTATATCTGGTACTCCGTCTCCATCAGTATCTAATAATACTGAAATACTCAATTGTGCATTTGCGGATTCTCCAGCGGAATTATTTGCCCAAATCGTATATATTGTTCCATTCATCACACTCTCAGGAGTACCCCATATTGTTCCATTATTTTCGCCAAATTCCAATCCATTTGGCAAATCTGGAGTAATATTCCATGAATCTGGAGCAGAACCAGAGGTCTGTCCAGCGAAAGGTTGCATTTCACTTCCATTAACGAGCTCCAGGATTGAAGTGGGGAATGTAAGGCTAATGCCACTTCCCGTTACAATCAATGTAAAGTTAGTATATGCCGTTCCTCCACTATTAGTCGCTGAAACAGTATAATTTACTCCTGAAGTCGTTAATCGTGGAGTTCCGTATATCCTCCCTGATTCATTGTCAAATGACAGCCCTAAGGGAAGACTGGTAGGGGAAATTCCAAATGAAACTACAGCCCCTCCTCCTAAAGTAGGATGTACATTTACTACAGTATCTCTGCCAACTGTTACTGTTCCATTTTCATATTCTATAGTTGCTATTGGTTCATTAATCGTGAAATTGAAATTAATGTTTCTGGTTGCACCATCACTACTTACTTGTAAGACATATGTTGATGCTGTTAAATTAACCGTCGGTGTGCCCCATATAGTTCCATTATCATCGCCTAATTCTAATCCTTCTGGCAACTCAGGAACTATTTGCCATGAAATTATACTTCCATTAATCTCCGCTGGTATAATCGGAGATATTGGAGTCCCTCTTTCAAATACATATTCAGTCTCATTATAAGTCACAGTAGGTTTTCCATTACCGATTCCAAACGATATATTTAGTATATGATTTCCAAAGTATGTATCATTAACCCATATGGTGTAATTGACCATAGAGGAATTAGTCAATGGCGTCCCTGTTATTTCTCCATTTCCGGTATTAAAGGCCAATCCATCTGGTAATTCCGGATAGATAGTAAATGAATCTATATTGTCGCTTGTACCTCTCTGAATAGCACCAAGTCCCTTGATTTTAAATCTCATTAATTCACCTGATACTGGCATTTTCCCATCTATAGTATGTTCTACAGTATCCATGAAGAACAAATCTCTGTAGTTGTAAGATCCTGAATAAGATACATATTCAAGACCATAATATAGGCTACTTGCTGAGGTATATACAGTTGCTTTTACATTATCATTAGAATCAAAACAAACGTCTTGCCATCCAAATAGGAAAGAAGAGGTAGGGCTATTATAGTATTGAGTAAAATTCTCTCTGAAGTCTGTATTAAAATTCGAATCAGTCCTAATAATTCCTTGGAAGGATTGATAATATGATTGGCTATTACCAATAAATAGCCATAACCTATCTTTCGAGTCAACCTTCATATCGCTTCCTTTATGTCCATTACCTATTGCACCGTCAAGGTAGCATATTTCTCTGCTACTTTGAACAGTGTAATCATCTGTATTTATTTTGAATAAGACTAGGCTATCAGAATTGATTTCGCATGTGGTATTCAGCCAGTAAGAAACTCCATTTATTGTCATATTTGTAGCGTCATCTGTAACTAACAATGAAATTATCAAGTCATCATTAGATGTTTTTTCCATCATTAACCAAGTAAAACCACTATCAAACAAATTGCTTTCTTCGTGATAGGAAGATATAATGATGCCACCAGTCCAATTACCAGATGAATTTATGTTCCCTAATATGGCCTTGTTGCCAGAATCTGCAATATAATGTTCGCCTAATTGGACATTTCCATATCCTTTCATTAATATGCTAACCGATTCATTATCATGAACTACCATATCTTCCAAGACATAATGATTCGAATGTAAGGGCTTAAAACTTTGATACCATGAAAAGTTTCCATTTGCATCCATTCTTACAATGAATGGCCTATAGGTATCGTAATATAATCCATCTTCTGTATATGTCAAATCTCCAATTCGAATGGTTCTATAACTCATGGACGACTGAGTAAATCGTAAACTTCCTGCGAATGTTAATTCACCTGTAGAATTATTCACACTAATTTGACTTAAGCCATCTCCAGTGGAATAATAAGAATGTCCTAATACGAAACTTGTATAGCCTCCAGATGGATTGTAGATGTCTTTCGCCCATCTTATTTCTCCATCATTATCAAAAGATATCGTATAAGCTGTGCTACCTCTACTGGGCAAGTCCCAATCATCACCAGGTAGATCTAGTACTCCGGATCTATGTCCAATGACATATAAGTTACCTGCATCATCTAAAGTCAATCCACCTTCGTAACAAGTCGTACTACAATCTAAGTGCTTTACCCATGCCCATGTTGAATTACTATATCTTTTAGCTACTATAAGGTCATAATAATTAGTACAAGAAAATGAATTATCTACAGCTCCATCTGTTACCCATTCTGAGTTATATTGACAATTTCCATAATAATACAGGTTTCCTTCAGAATCATATGCATTAGACATCTCTTTTATTCCATTACTTACACTTTGATAACCATAATAATTACCAAATCCTGCATAATGGGATGGTTTTGAAGTTACATATATGGTTAAAGAATAAGAATAAGATGAACTAGAACTATTAGAATATATGGTGTAAGTAGTGCCTTCGAAATCCGAAATAATTGGCGTCCCAGATATTATTCCTGTTGTATTATTTATCGTTAATCCTGTTGGGAGTGATGGAGCCCAAACTTCCACTAATTCTTGACCTCTAAATGTAGGCGTTATACTATCTTCTTCGCCTTCTGTGAATTCAATACGGTCAGACCCGTAGTCAATAACTGCATATTGCAAATTATCACATATTCCATCTACATTGGAATCGCTGGGGTTGTATGTGTATTCTGGAGATAATAATGGACTTTTGTGATGCATTATCGCATTATTTAGTCCTCCATTAGTGGACATCAAGAATAAGTCATCAAACTCATTAAATTCTAGAGTAAGTTTTCCGTCTCTGTAGTTATAATCCCAGTTTGCACCACTGGTATTCCAAACTTCATTAGTTATCCAATTGGAATCTTCAAGCACAGAAATCATTAAAGCGTCAGAAGTATGATTAATCCATGCTATATGTGGAACTCCTGTTGAATTTGAAGCAATCACAACTCCTTCATTAATGCCAGTTGATTCTGCAATTATTTGATTACTCCATGAAGTGCCATCAAATGCTGCTACCACCAAATCCGTATTATTGTACATCGCTGCATAAATCGTTCCGTCATTGGATACATGTAAATCAGCACGATAATTGCCGGCATCTGAGAAAGCTGTATAATCATAAAGGGCAGTACTCTGATTCCTATTTAGAACTAGAGATGGCTCACTCCATTCAACGATTGATTCCAAATTCATTGAGCCATTAAGATCGGCATATGAGTGATAAAAACCAACCGGCAAATCCGAATCTCTCGCATTTACATCAAGCTGCAATACATGCAATCTATCATCAGGTCCAAATACTATCTGTCCGCCTCTTGCATAAAAAGGTGCATCAAATGCAAAATCCTTATCATCATAGTAGCTATGTACTCCACTACTCACAAGATAACTACCAGTTATTTTTGTACTAGAAGTGTCGCTACTTTGTGAATCATAGGCTAATGCAATTTGCCCATCCTGGCTTATTGCCAACTCCCCTCCTGAATCGCCATTAAATGAATAAGTTGAACCCCAAAGATTGTTCCCTCCAGAATAATAGGATGTATTGGAATTTGGTCCTCGCTGGAGGCCGGACTGAAGTAAGATATATGTTAAGCCATTTTGCTCCTCAGTATCAAAATACCAATAATTATTATATGAGTATAAATCAGTACTTCTACTTGTAATTGAACCATCATATCGTAGTAATTCGGACATTAGATAATTTGATGTATATGTAGCGAACAACTGGATTCCATATTCTGTAATTATGAAATCATAACCTCCGTAATAGGGTGAATCTTGTGATTGGGAAACGAAAAACTCTGTATGTTCCCATGAATCGGAATAACCTACATCATGACACATTCTTTGGTATGCATTATCCCAACCATTACCATCTATATCGTTATCTAGTTTATCGCATATGCCATCGCCATCATAATCTGCAGGCGTAGATAATGAACTCATCGGCATATATCCGCAGGCTTCTTCTTCACTGTCTGACCATGTAAATATTGTATCATCTTCTGCAATTCTTACTGTGGGATCATCATCATCAGTATCTACATTATCTCCAAGACCATCACCATCGCTATCTATCCAATCTCTTACGTCCAACGGCAAATCATCATTTACATCTATGTAACCATCATTATCATCATCTCTGTCCCATATGTCTATCCATCCATCTCCGTCAGTATCTACAGGTACAAGATTAATATCGGTAAGCTCCAAGTTATTGCCCATTTCACCATCTCCATCTCCGATTTGAGGCAGATTATTTTCAATTCCGAGGAGTCCATTTCCATTGTATCCCCAACACACGACTGAATCATCAAAAATAATCGCACATGTGTGACGATATCCCGCAGAAATATATTTAATATACGGAGAAGGTAATTGTGGAGTTGCTAAATTATCTCCCATTTCACCAGCATTATCTCCAATCTGTAGGTTATTTCCGATCCCAAGTTGTCCAGCATTATTGTATCCCCAGCATTTCAAATCTTCATTATCTAAAATAACACAAGCATGAAGGTCTCCCAAAGTTATAGAAATTGCAGTTCGTCCCACTCCCAAATCTACAATTTCTAATTTATCTCCCATTTCACCGGACCCATCTCCCAGAGTGCTTGTATTGCCTGCTCCAAGTTGTCCATATGCATTATAACCCCAACATTTTACGCTTCCATTGTTGATGATTACACAATAGTTACCCCAACCAGCGTCTATTTCTATAGCTGTTATGTTAACTCCTAAATCCGATATTGCTAAATTATTGCCCATTTCACCAGAATTATCTCCAATATGATTTGTGTTTCCAATCCCTAGTTGTCCGTATTGGTTATATCCCCAACATTTTACTAATCCACTATCTAATATGGCACATGTACTATGCCCACTAGATGTAATTTTGATAGCAGTTCTACCATATCCTAAATCAACACTTGCTAAATTATCTCCCATTTCACCAGCATTATCTCCAATCTGTAGGGTATTTCCGATCCCAAGTTGTCCGTATTGGTTATTTCCCCAACATTTAACCTCATCTAGATTGGTAATTACACAGGTATGGTAATAGCCCGCTGTTATATCAACAGCAGTTACATTCACTCCTAAATCGACGGTTGTGTGCCTATCGCCCCACATATCATTAGCTTGATGCCCAATATTTGTTGTATTTCCATATCCAAGTTGCCCGTATGCGTTATATCCCCAACATTTCACACTATAATTATCTAGAATTGCACATGAATGATATACGCCAACAGCTATATCGATTGCAGTCCTGTTTGTACCTAGTGGAACAAAGGCTTGGTCATCTCCCATTTCATTAATGTTGTCTCCAATATTTGAAGTATTTCCGATTCCAAGTTGTCCGAGTGAGTTATATCCCCAACATTTTACATGGCCTTCATAAGATAAAGCACAACTATGCGTTCCGTCGCGGGATGAGGCAATTTTCTTTACATCATTGGGGCCTGTCGCGTGGTATTGACTATCATCTACAAATCCTAAAGTTGTCACACCATCAGAACTATCTATTACCATTACAGAGGCACTTGGCTCTCCTACATTGTCTGTACTTGTCCCTTCGCCTAAATTGCCATATGTTCCCATTCCCCAACACAACACAGGTCTTGCATCTGTAGTTTCATTTTTGTAAAGAGAACAAGTAAAACCCGAACCCGAGGAATCTGACTCTTGTATAGAGACTGCGACTTCTATAGGAGTAAATCCAGGTACTAAACTAACACTTACTGGACTTAGTGATCCAGGTCCAAAATTATTATCACCAAGTTGTCCTGTAGTCCCTATTCCCCAACATTTTGTTGCATTGTCGATTATTGCACATCCATGAGTATCCCCAATGTCAATTCCACTTACTGGGCTGGATCCTCCATCTAATGAAGTTCCAGAGTGATGATATACTGAATTACCCGTTAATAAAGGGGTGTAGTATCCTACTGTAGCCAAATTTAAGTTACTATCTGCACCAAATACTAGATATTTTTTACCATCAAGAATATCAATTTCAACATTCGAGTAATCAGTAAGACCCGATCCTCCTGAATATTGTGGCATTATTGTCCAATCTACACCGTTCCATGATGCCAATTCTAACTTCCCATTATTGGAATTTCTGTATGCAATGTGTGCTCTATCTAGGTCATCTATGATAATTGCAGTATGACTACTGCCACTACCTACTGAGGATATTACTGTAATAGTCCATGAAATCCCATCGAATTTTGCATATTTTATTTGATTATTTGTTGCATCAAAGTAAGAGATATGCGGATTTCCATCACTATCAAGTTCAATATCGGAGTATAGTCCGATTTTAGTTGCAGTTTCATCAATTACTATAGTTTCCCAAATCCCAGTAGAGGCATTAATATAAGAATATTGTAATTTACCATTACTTTCACTTCCATTGTAATATGATAGATGTAATTGATGAGAATTACTTGAAACAGAACCTAATTGATAGTGATGAGAACCTACTGATGATATGTTGTATATTGAATCTACACCTGAATAGAGAATAGAATATTCGACTTTTAATGATGTAAAATTATAGTAAATAAAATGCTTATTTCCATCATTACCAAGTACAAGAGAAGGCATGTAGCCAACATTATTTCCCCATTCTATTGTCGTCTTGTTCCATGATGCTTGATTGTCACAAGAATTTTCACAATAGGTGTACTCCAAATCATCTTGCTTGTTATCAAAGTGAGCGATATGGGGATTATCATTTGAATCTACAACTATGTCCACTCTCCTTCCGATGCTATTGGTAGAAGCATCAACATCAGTAGTAATGTCCCAATTTGATTCTATTTCACATGAAAGAGAACAATAAGCATAATGCAAATCTGCACCACTTCTATCATAATATGCTATATGTAATGAATCATTAGAATCAATAGTTAAAGCAGCACTCCTCTCAAGTCCCGCTGCGTTGGTTGCCACTCTTTCTGTCGTCAAACTTGTCCCAGTAATGTTGGCCACACGCAAATCATCTGCGTAGTCATCAAAATAAATGATGAAAACTGAATCTGTACTATTTATTGATATTGAAACATCTCTGCCTGTATTACTGTAACTTGTCCAAGAAGACTCAGTTCTATCTTGAGTCTTTACATCCAATAATTCCCATCCAGTTCCATTATAGTAGGCATACCTTACAAAATACTCCCAATTTCCAATTCCATTCCCATCTCGCACCTTATATGCGATATGAGGATTATTCTCTGAATCAATATCAATAGAAGTCTCACCAATATCACCAGAATTATAATAAGTGTCCCAGTTATTATCGATTTGGCTTATTTCCCAACCAGAACCATTATATTTAGCATATTTCAACTCATCATTCGTCTCATCTTTATATGAAATATGAGGCATTTCATTATTATCCAATGTTAAAGATGGATATTTTCCAACCGATCCTTCAGAATCTATTATGGTAGTTTCCCATACACTTCCTTCCTTTTTCGCATAAACTAGATTTGAGTTAGTATATTCCCAATATGCTGCATGCAAAACTCCTGAACTATCTATTTCCATCGAGGAATACCATCCTCTATCTGCAAAAACAGTTCTTTTTATGTCTCCTGATTCATGAATAATGAGTTGTTTTAATTCCGATTCATCAGCATCAATATATATTGCATTCAACTCTTGATTTTGATCATAGTACAATGATGTACCTGGTTCAGAACCCGAAACATCACCGGTTCCTGTCAAATTTACTTTTTCTTCCCAGACTGTTTCTGTATAAACTGTTGTATACCTGACTAATCTATGATTATTATTGTTATCTACATATGCAATATGGACTGTTCCCTCGGAATCAACAAAAGAATCGGGCCAGTTACTATGCTTCCCTGAATTGTCTTCAACGTCATATTTATACCATCTTCCTCCATTGTTATAGATTACTACTACATTATCTGTTCCTGTAAAGTCTACAGTAGCGATTCTAGGATTATTTAGACTGTCAATTCCAAGTCTAATGGGGGTAGTAATTGATATTTGAATGCTGAATGTATTGATTTCTTCTATATTCCAATTAGATCCATCATTAGTGGCATATTTTATAGAATTACTGTAATCTCCGTAGTACACTATCTGGGTTAAATCATTAGAATCAATCTGTAGGCTAGGATACATTCCTGTATTTCCACCAGGTTCATCGACCTTTTCAAATATCCAACTTGAACCATCCCATATTGCTAATTCTAAATTTGTGCCTGTTAAATTATGGTATGCAATTCTAGGGTAATCATTACTATCTAAGCCAATTGAAGCATGCCGCCCTCTATCGTTACTATCATCTGCAGTTACAGTCGTATCAATCCATGTCGCGCCGTCATAGTAAGTATATCCTAAAGTATCATTTTTATCATCATAATATGCTATATGGGGATAATCATTTGAATCTAGTTCCAAGGAAGTCTCTAATTTACCAACCCAAGTATTCAATGACCCTGAAAGTGTAATCTCTCGAATTTGTGTTTTATTCCAAGAAGTTCCATTGTATGTGGCATACATCAAATACAAAATATCGTTAGATGGATTAGCATCCCAAATAAAATAACTTAGATGCAAATTCCCGACTGAATCAATTTCCAAATCTTTAACTCCCCAACCGGCCCAATAGCCACCAGCTCCTGACTCAATAATAATCGGCGTAGACCATTGTGTTCCGTTAAAGAAGGTATATTTCATATTCTTATCATCATACTTATGATAAACTACATGTTTATTGCCATTCGAGCTAACTGCAGTAGTTGCAAAATAATTACCAGTTGCAGTAACTGGAGTTGATTCGGAACTATTAGTTAGTCTATTATAGTAAACCAGTGAGTCATCAGTATAATCATATGCAATAATGCTAGTTTGATTTCTTGAGTTTAAATTTATTGATACTCCATTGCCTACATCGTTACTGCCTGAGTAAACATATTCTGTATTCCATACACTTCCATCATAAATGGCATAACCTAAATCTTGACTTGAGTCGTCGTAGTATGCAAGACTCCAATAATTACCCGTTCTAATTAATGCGGGATAATCTGGATTACCATCTGAAGTTATCACATCCGAAATCGGGCTATTATATTCCGTCTGTGATGATTTACCCCAACAAATAGATTCTAAATTATCCATTATTACACACGAAGTATCGCTACCAGCATTTATGCTATCTACATTATAATTGTCCCATACAGAAGAAACTAAACTTCTTCCAGAAGAAAGATCAACCAACTGAGGTTCAATACTAATCTCGCCATTATATCTTGGATTTCCTAGCACATTGAAGTTTCTTCCACCATTGTAGCCCCAGCAGTATGTTTCATCATTATCGTAATTCGTTTCTCCAATGTAGCAAGAGTGACGATTTCCTAGTGCTATTTCCGATATTGAATTAGTATTAGTTAGATGAACCAAAGAAGGAGTATTTTGATCATCGGTAGTTCCAAATGCATGACTTTTCATGGATAAATCATCTATTCTTAATTGACATCTATAGCAATATATTTCAAATCCTAAAGAACCACTTACATCAGAAAAATCTACAGGTACTGTCATAGTTATTGTTGTCTTACCTTCATCAAATGTTAACCAACTATTATCATTCCACCTAGTTGAAGAATTATCATTAACTGTTCCTATTAAAACATCACCAGCCCAAAGTTTAACCCATTCGCCTGATTGACCGTTGTTTCCAAAATCACGAGCATCAAATTCGAATTGTATTTTCGATCCAGGGACTAGGTTCAGAGTACCTTCTGGTAATTGATATAAACTATTTGACCAGCCATTGCGATAGTTCCATCGTAATATTTCATTTTCATCTTGAGTTTCTATATTCCAATAACCTTGATAATCTTTACCAGTTATCCATCCCAATTGAGTGACATCCTCAAAGTTTTCGTTGATATCGCTCTGAACATTCAAATCACTTATTCTTCCAAGTCTATAATTGTCCCCTTCGCCCCAACAGTATAGTTCTGCTTCTAATGTCTTGAGACAATTATGAGATGTCCCAACTGCTAGATCCCTAACTAATTGATCTTCTGGCAAAATTAAATATTCTGGATATTCATAGGAGGAGAACGTGCCTCTGCCTAATTCCCCTGCAGTGTTTCTTCCCCAGCAAACTACGGTAAAATCTAATCCAACTGAACACGCATGTGCAGCGCCTGCATCTATTGAAGTTGCTTTGAATCCATCCGGAAAATCAACCATTACAGCAGAATTTATTGCATTCATGCCTACAGTTGTATTACCAAGCTGGCCTTCCGAGTTATCTCCCCAACATGCTACTGAATTGTTAGATAACAGTGCACACCCAAAATTTTCGCCCAATGATAATGCATCAGATTCTCCTAAACTTAAATCTCCAGTAACAGCACCATCATTGGCTTCACAAATACCATCGTTATCAGTATCGGAAGGATAGCTCGTACTATCTTTAAAATTGGTACCACATTCTTGTTCTTGTAATCTCGTCCATCCATCTCCATCAATGTCGAGATTGAGTCCTGAACTAGTCATACCCTTTTGCCTTAACAAATAAAATGGATTCGGATCACCCGGATAATGTGCAAATCCCCACATTTGTCCCATATCGGTAATTTCTACTGCCATCCATCCAGAATCTCCAATATTCTTTACTTCATTGTAATGCCACTGATTATTCTTTTTATGAAGAGTAAACTCTCCGTCCGGTGTACCTGCTAGTATCACGACTGTTGTATCTGGGCCTGTTGCAATATCTACAACTCCGGTACTATACTCTGATGCTATTCCTTCAGTTGACCATGATGAGGAGGAGGTACAAGATGTTTCACAGTATGAGTATTGCAATCCATTGGTCATGTTATTATGTACAACATGAATTGATTTATCTACTCCAATGTCTATGGCTAAAGATGCATTCAAACTAGACACATTTCCAAAATTACTAACTGTTACGCCATTCCAATTACTAATTGACGAATAACAAAGATTGGAACATGTCGAAGCCAAAACATGAGTGTGAAAATTCACATTAGTATATGTAATCCAAATTTCATCATCATATGATATATCACTATCTAGTCCATAACCTCCACTGTTTACTGCGTACGTGCCAAGTTCAGACCAAGAATCTGAATCTGTACAATCATCAGATTCCAAACAAGTAATAATTATCATCTCAGTTGTAGTCAATGTAAAAAGATATAAATTACCGGAACTATCAATTTCTGCACTTAAAGTAGTACCCCCCCATTCTGAATTAAGCTCAAAATAGGTCCATACACTATCTATTTTTGTTGAATAAACAGGCGCATCATCCTCCATGAAGAAAATATGGGCATCATCATTCGAATCAAGAATAATGCTTGTATCATATATCTCTGCGTCCCATTCAACTACTTTCTCTATTGTCCATTTATTTTTATCAAATATTCCAAATTTTAATTTATTTGAGTCATCATCTACATATACTATACTGGCACAGTTTTTCGATGTTAAAGTGCTAGATACTTTGTTACCAACACTACTGGATGTACTATCTAGTGCCTTTTTTTCTGCTATTGTTCCTTCTGCCTGAGTGTCACACTCAATTGAAAATGTTGGTAATGGCATAAAAAGTTGAACATAAGCTAAATTATCGCCCATTTCATTGACTTGTTCGCCCATTGCTCCAGTTAATTCTAAACCGGTTCTGCCATCTGCTCCAGTTCCCCAACATTTTACTTGTGCATTATCTAGTAAGGCACATGTGAACGCATTTCCTGCCTGAATTGAAGTAGCAAACCTACCACTACCCAATTGTATGGTTTCCAATTCGTTACCCATTTCATTGTCATCATCTCCTCTATCATATCCATCTCCATAGCCAAGTTGTCCAAAGCCATTGTACCCCCAACATTTTAAGACACCATTTGTCAATATTGCACAAACATGAGATTCTCCGGCATCAAATGATGCTACACCGAGTCCAGTTCCTAAATTAAGAATATTTAGATCATCTCCGACCTCATCAGACTCATCTCCTTGGTCTCCAGTAGATCCTGTTCCTAACCTTCCATTAGAACCGTCTCCCCAGCAGGAGGCAGATGAATCATCTAAGATTGCACAAGTAAAATCGTTACCTGCTGTTATTGCCGTGGCACTCCTTGAACTAGGCAAATCAACTAATACCAAATTGGACTCCATTTCATTTGATTCATCTCCAATAGTGTTTGTGTTACCAATTCCTAATTGACCTTGAGAATTATCTCCCCAACAACCTATTTGTCCATCAGTCCATAATACACATGTGTGGTCATTACCTAATGCAATATCTGTTATTGGCCCTCTATCTGGTAAATCTACATGAGGCAATTCTCCTCCTACTAAATCACCAGAATCATCACCAATGGTGTTAGTATGGCCAAGCCCAAGTTGACCTACAGAATTTTCTCCCCAACATACTAGTGAATCATTCGTACCATTATTTATGACGGCACAAGCGTGATTTGAACCAGCTTCTACCGATGTTCCATTCCAAGTACCAATAGATACAACATTGATACTTGCTCCCATTTCACGGTATCCATCTCCGACCGCACCCGATCCTGATAATCCTGCACTACTACCTAACTTGTCATTTTCTCCCCAACATCTAATTGCGCTATCATTAGTGAGCGCACAAGAAAATGTTTCACCAATTGCAATATCAGTAAAAGTAATGTCATCTCCTACATCAGTGAAATATAAGTAACGTCCCATCTCAGCCTCTTCATCCCCATAATCTTCTGTGTTACCATGGCCCGTTTTGCCAAATGATCCATCTCCCCAACATTTCATTTTTTGATTTGTTCCGATCGCACAAGCCGAATTATCTCCAAGTGAAATAAGATTAACACCAGCATTATTTGTATCAAATCTTTGGCTATTATCGGGCAATTCTTTTGATTCGTAATCCCATTTAGCAATTATCGCAATTTGAGTACTTAATATCATCAATAAAACTAGAGAGATTGCACTGGCTTCTTTCTTGCCATACATTCCATAGCCTGCGAAGGCATTTCAACTATTAATGATATACCTTACCATCAATTGATAATTTTCTGTTGAAAGAAAATAAACATTACATACTTTCATAAAGAACTTAGTAAATTATCCTCGATAATGACCTTTGCTTGTTGTACCCAACCTTGTCTCCTAATTCTTCCCGGGAAATGTTCTATTGCATCATTAACCACGTCCGCAATTTCATCATTCATTTTTGATATTTGATCAAAAGTAGTAATTCCTATTAAATTCAACCTTTCTTCTAAGGTAATATCAATTCCTTTTATCATTTGCAAATCATCCTGCCTTCCTCTTGCTCTGCCGATGATATCAAAATCAACCAAATGACCTTTTACATCAACCCTAGCTAATGTGTACTCCTTAGGTGTCATTTTATTTTCTTCACCTCTCAGCCTCTCTAATTCAGTACTGATTTCTTCTTCTAGTTCTCTTCTTATTCTCTCTTTTTCTGATTCTCGCATACGCTTATTCATTCTTTCTTCTTCGGCCTTCTTCTTCCTTGCTTCGGCCTTCTTCTTGACGTCGTCTCTTGCTTTTTGCATCGCCTTTTTCTCTGCAAGTATCCTTTCTTCAGCAGTCATCTTTGATTTATCTTCTCTCTCTGCTATTCTAATTGCTCTTAATCTTATTTTTTCATCTTCTTTTATTTGTTTCTCAAGATTAATTCTTTCTTCTTTTACTTTTTCTTCTTCCTTTTCTGCAGCAGCCTTTCCTCTCATGGCTTCTTTTGCTTTCTTTTCTTCTTCAATCCTTGAAACTTTCATATCACTAGCTTTTTTTGCCATATCAGCATGCGCTTTAGTTTCAACTTTCTGCTTTCTTTCAGCTTCTTCTCTGGCCAGCGTTTCTGCACTGACTTGAGCCATTGTTTCGATATACCTTTCAGTTTCGTCTTTGAGAACTCTTTCTGTGGCTTTTCGTTTCTTTATTTCTTCTTGAGAACGTCTTTCTGCTTCTAGTTTTTGTTTATTCTGCTCTTCTAGTTGTTTCTTTAATTCTGATATAGTATTTTTCTGTTTGATGGTTTTTTCCTCTAAATCTCTTCTAATCTTAGCTTCTTCTAAAACAAGTCTTTCTGTCTCCTGTTTTGTCTTCTTAGCAATTTCATACTTTTTCTTGGATTCTGCAAATGACTTTTTCAACTTCTTTATTTCTTCTTCTATTTTTTTAGCCTTTATCTTATCTTCTTCTGCCTTTTTCTCAGCTTCTTTTGCTAACATTTCTTCTTTTTCGGTATCCTTTTCCATTTTTTCATTATTTTTCCTAGAAGTTTCTAACTCCTTTTCAACCTCTTCTCGTCTGACTAAAATGTCAACTGCAGATTTTTCAGCTTGTTTATGTTTCTTTCGAGATGCTTCCAAAATCTCTTTCTTTTCTACTGAAGTTTCTTTTTCTTGCTCTACTTCATTGTATAATTTTTCTATTTTCTGACGTTTTTGATCATTTTCTTCATTTATTTTGTCTATTACCTTTTCTTGTTCTAATAACTTCTTCTCAATCTTCTTCCTATCTTCAATATTTGTTTGAATTAACTCTTCTACATTATTTAACTCAAGTTTGGTCTTCTTTAATTTTACAGTTAATTCATGTTCCTCTGCCTCAAGACTCTTCAACTTTCTTTCTGCTTCTACTCTTGGTTTGACTTCAGCTTGGTACTTTCTATCTCTCTCTGCCCTTAATTTCGCTGCAACTTTACCTTCAGAGATTGCCGTTTCTTTCTTTCTTTTCATTTCCTCAATTTTCTTTTTTGTCTGCTCTAATTTATTGGTTTCTTTGCCAATATCTAATTCCATTTTCTTCCTAGCCTTATTGTCAATTGCCGTTTTTTCGTTAAGTTGTTTCACTTCCTTGACTAACTTCTCTAATTTCTTTGTCATTTCACTACTTGTTTTGTTTAATGAACTTAATTTTTTATCAAGAGTTCTATTTATCTTCATTATTTCTGCAGTCTCTTTCTCCAAACGTGCTTTCGATTGGGCATTTACTCTCATTTCTTCCCTTGATTTAGTCATCGACTTCGTAAGTTTATCTATATCAGTTTCATTTTTGTTTTTCTTTTGTTTTTCATTTGCAAGTTTTTTCTCTGAACTTTCCACTATCTCTGCAGCCTTTTCTGATTGCCCCTTTACCTTGGCTGTGGCAGCTGCGATTTTCTTCTTCTCCTTTTCTTCTGCTAATTTCTTCATTTTAAGGGCTTTTGCCTTTGCTTCAGCAGCCTGCTTCTCCGCTTTTGCCTTTGCTTCAGCGGCCTGCTTCTCTGCCTTTGCCTTTGCTTCAGCGGCCTGCTTCTCTGCCTTTGCCTTTGCTTCAGCGGCCTGCTTCTCTGCCTT
>PBHZ01000029.1 GCA_002719615.1 Methanobacteriota archaeon | reverse complement strand
TTGCTTCAGCAGCCTGCTTCTCTGCCTTTGCCTTTGCTTCAGCAGCCTGCTTCTCTGCCTTTGCCTTTGCTTCAGCAGCCTTCTTCATCTCTTTCGCCTTTGCTATTGCTGCCTGTTTGTCGGCTTTTGCCTTGGCAGCAGCAGTTTTTTTTGCCTCTTTCGCTTTGGATATTGCATCCTTTTCGGATAATTTATCATTTACAGATACCTTTTCTTGTTTGGTTATTTTCCCAGTTTCTTCTTTTTTGGCATTGACGTATTTTCTGCTCATTGCCTCTAATAATTTATCATATTTTCCTTCATATTTTTCCAGAAGTTTAGGAATATTCTTTTTCCTTTTTTCGTATTCCTCTCCTTTGAAATTATTTTTATAAATCAAGTCAATCTCTTTCTCAGCTTCTTTCCTATTCATGTCTTTGCCTCCTAAGAAATTTCACTTTGCTAATGAATGATTCTATCACTGCCCGCCTCTGTGTTAGGCTGTCTTCCACAGACCAATTATATTTAGAATACGGAAGATATCTCGTTTACAGCGTATACGAACTGTGAAAAGACAGTAATCATGCCACCTCTGGAGATAAATTAATATTACCCCATTTCTTATTTTTTAATACTCCAATCACATATGACACTTTCTCTACATGAATTTCTACTGTCGTACTATTATCATCTTGAAATACACTTCCAACAGCCAACTCAGGTATTTTTGTGATATCAATAATCCAATCACAAATTATTTTCTTTGATACTTGCTTATTACCGACTCGAAGTTTTACTTTGACCATTCCAAAAGAATCTGATACTTCTCCCCAATCATCTCTTTTCTTTACTGGATCTTTGTCAAAACTATCATTCAGTTCTGGTACTTCTACTAATGGAATCTCCATATTCCATGTGGATGATATCCTATCCAATGCCGAAATATCTTCTTTTGTCACAAAACTCCATGATTCTCCCTTTTTACCCATTCTTCCTGTGCGCCCAATTCTATGGACGTAGGACTCCGTATCATCTGGTAAATCATAATTTACAACATGGGTAATTCCATCTACATCTAGTCCTCTGGCAGCTACATCGGTTGCCACAACAATTCTAACCCTCCTATCTCGAAATGATTCGAGTATTCTCTCCCTTTTGTTTTGTGCAATATCACCATGCAAACCTATGGATTTGATACGTGCTCTATCTAATCTTTCTACCAAAATATCTACCATACGTTTAGTATTTGCGAATATTAACATTTGATCTCCTTCATGTAGATTGGAAATTATTCTTCCTAAGGCCCATAATTTATTCATTCTTCCAATTTGAATACCATATTGATCTATTTCGGGAACCTCTACTTCCAAATCATCACTCATTATATGTATCGCATCAACCATAAATTCATTGGCTGCATCTAATATTTCTTGAGGAAATGTCGCACTAAATAGCATGGTTTGTTCTCTATTAGCCATTTTTTCAAAAATCCATAATACGTCAGGGAAAAATCCCATATCTAACATCCTGTCTGCTTCATCAAGACAGAAAATCTTAACATTTTGAAGATTAAGATATTTTCTTTTTGTCATATCAATTACTCTGCCCGGAGTTCCGATGACGATATCTGCCCCCTCAGTAAGTCGCTTTGCTTGTTTTTCCAGATCAACCCCTCCATATACTGTCTGTATCATTAAACCTTTATTTCCTTGTAAAGAATCAATCTCTTCTGCTACTTGTACGGCTAATTCTCTAGTCGGACACAATATAACCGCTTGTACTGAACCTAATGGAGAACATTTTTCCAAAAGCGGTATGCCAAAGGCGGCTGTTTTCCCGGATCCCGTCTTAGCTTGCCCAACTATGTCCTTGCCTTTACGTCCAATAGGAATGGCCTCTAATTGTATTTCTGTAGGAGTCTTCCATCCCTTGCTTTCAATAGCCGATATTATTTCAGAATCTAAATCCCATGTAGAGAAAATATCGATAGAATTCATTTAATCGCCTCAGAAGGTTTCTGCATCTTTAATTTCCTTCTGAAGTTCGCCCATCCAATATTTTTTACAGTTTTCCCTAGTCAGGAATTGATCATCACTGGAAAAACTATGATTATAGTGTCCTTTGTCTGCAGTTGAAGTTTGTTCTTGATTTCTTTTATGGAACTTTTGTAATACATGATTCTTCATATATTGTCTAAATTTCAGTCTTTTTGACCTATTTTCGCTATCCCAAAGTTTGTCGAACTGAGATCCCTTCTCATCAAAATCATCATTCATCTTGAACCCTCTCTGTTTCGCCGACCCAACTCTTGTTTATCATACTCACCCTTGACTAATTTATCTTTTTTAATAGGTTTTTGTTCTTTTTCTAAATCTTCTTCGACATATTCCAAGGGTGCTAAGAATCGATTTTTTTCAAGTTCTGTTCCTTCCATAGTTATGTCTATCGACAATGAGGTTAGCTTCTTACGTAACTCAGGATTTGTTTCGTGACGTAATAATTCTTCAGCAATTTCTCTTAACCTGTCCCCACTCAAGATTATGGATAATTGACTCACACATGCTTTTCGCATTTCAACATCTCTCGATCTAGAACCATCAATTATCATTCTCGTGACCCTTGGATTTTGTACGTCTAATTTCTTCAGGGTTCTAATAACATTTTTTCTTATTATTTTATCTTCTTCTCCAATTACGGCCTCTATCAATATTATAGCTATTCTTGGTTCAGAATTTGCAAGTGTAGCAAACGTCTGAGATGCATTTCTACGGACCTGTGTATCTTCATCTTGAAGTGACCAACTAATCAAATCCCAACCACTTGCACCACCAGAAGATGCGATTGTTTTGAGAATTTTTGATCCTCTGCGACGCAGATCTTCATCTTCTTCTCTAATCAATTCATCTAGATGTAGGCAACCGGCTTCCGGCCATCTCTTTGCTGTCAATCTCAAAGCCTCAAATGCATCATTTCTGCATTCTTTTGATGAATTCCGCAATTCTCTTCTCAGGATGCTTTCACATCCAGATGGGAAAATTGGTGCTAGAAGTTTTAGACATTCTCTAGAAGCTTCTCTCACTGATTCATTTTCATCAATTAATCTATCTGAAAGATATTGGAAAATAGAAACACTTTTTCTCAGAGAAAAAGATGGCATGGCCTTCAATGCAGCTATTCGAACATCTGGATAATCATCATCAAGAGCATTTAGTAACTCCTCATGCGCCCTGTCGACATCTGCATCCATAACTCTATTAAGGGCTTTTATTCCATCAATTCTTCCAGCAAAACCACCTCTCCCTTCACTCAGTGGTAATTCAATTTTCTTCACACGCCCACTTGCAAGAGGTAGTATTTCGATAACGGGTATTCTTTGCCAAGGGCCAGAATTTGGCAAGAGCATTCTGATGTCTTCATCTTTGTAAGAAAGAATGCCTTTACTAATCGCCTTGCCCGTACGTGGGTCTCTAGCAATGTAGTTACCAGGCATTTATATCGAGCCGCGCACAACAACTACACTATTCAACCAAACTAATTTTTGTTCATTTTTTTATGTTAAGTTTATTACTTTGTTTTCAAAGGAACATATGTGTCAGATAGTAATACGGAAATCTCAAAATTATTATTTTCAAGTTTCTCTCCTCAATTTCCTAAAATATCTAAAACAGACATAGTCAGACTATGGTCTTTAGAATTGCAGTGGTTCAATCCTAATGATGCCAATTTGGTACTTTCCCATTTGTTGGATATGAATTGGATAATAGAATCTGGTGATTTTTTGTATCCAAATTCCAATGTTAATCTATCTCCTCCCATACTTGGTTGGCAACCAATCTTACGAGATATCTTGCATTCGTCTGTTTATGATTTAAAATCTGCTCCTATTCAAGATGAAACAGATATTATCACTGTAAAACAAAAAAAACAAGATTCTCACGATTCCGATAACGAATTGAAAAGCGTTGAAGATAAGACAAATATTTTAATTAATTATGTTTCAAAAAAATCTGGTTTGACAAATAGAGAAGTAGTAAGGAGATCACAAAGAAAAAGAAAAGCATTGGGGCCTGTGACTTTGTGGCTATGTGTTTCGCTTTTAGCACGGGAACAAGGTCTAGATATGGAAAAAATCAATCAAATACTAGAAAAATAAATCTTTAAAATATTCAACATTTTTTACTTTCAAAATATAATCTGAGTATGTATTTTTAGTCTATATTTTATTAAAAGCTATTCTATTTTTTCTCATGTATTTCAATCAACGCTAAAAAGGGGACATCGCTCGGCGGGCACATAGGGGATTGTTTATGGTAGGAAAAAACAAAGTGTGTACTTCATCCGGAGTGCCACTAGTTAGTAATCGAGATACGAGCTTTAAGTGTCCAGAATGTGGTTATGTCATAGGCCGTAGTGAACAATGCAGAGTCCAAGGAATCAAGTATATTTGCCCAGATTGTGCTTTTACAGGCCCTTAAATAAAGTAGGTTATAGTATGGGACAAGTTGTTGTTAAGTACAAGGTTACTATGGATCAGCCAGAAGATGAAATGCCGGATTATGAAGGAATAGCTGGTTTAATAGATAATTTACCTGAAGTTCAAATGGTGGAGATTAAGCCACTTGCCTTTGGAATGATGTTCATTGAAGTTCAAGCAGTCTTAGGAGAAGGAGAAGGAATAGTTGATGGTTTTGAAGATAAAATTCGATCACTCAATCCTTTAGTAAGTCAGATAGAGACTTTAGAGATGGGACGACTTTAATTAGTTCCAACACTATTTTTTATTAGTAATGATCCAATGGTGATTTCATAAATTCCCTCATCAATACTGTAGCATATGTCCCAGGAGGAAGGGAAAATTTCAGTTTTAAGCATGCCCCATCGGGATTCCATCTATCTCCTTCTCTATTTCCTTCTATCCAACGACTGGAAGTTAGATCGTCAACTTCTGGAGCCTCACTGACGCTAAAATCTCTGAAAAATACTGAAAGCGGCCTCCTAGTACCAGAGGATGTCAATCTTGGTATTTTTTCAATCCTCCAATCCACTTTGTCAAGTTTACTTTCCTTCAATGCTTTGTTTTCTATCACTCCTGGATTTTCTTTAGCCATTGGAGAATCTAATCCCGGTAAAGGCCCAGTAACAACTAATCTGCTAGATTCACAATTTCTTTTACATCTTTCAAGATTAGTTTCCGAAACATATGCCATTTTTCCTGCATCAATTCTTCCATTAGGATTTACAGGTGCAACAATATCTCCCAGAGTTGGGTGAATTATTGGCAGATTTTTCTTCATTCTTTCTCTCAATGAATAATTAAACGTCAAGGATTGAACTGAATGCACAGTAAGTAATTGTAAAGAATTTGGTAGAGCCATGAACGCAGCAACATAATCTTCACGCTTCTCTCGTAACTTTTCTAATATATTTCTTTCATAACCAAGGTGCTCAGGAATTATTTCCAGGCATGCCTCTATGTCTCCCGTTTCTCTCCACATTCTTCTAAATTGTACTACATCCTGATTAGTATTTTTTCCCTCCATCCCCAAATAAAGATCAATTGCCTTTTTATAATCTCCATTAACTACAGCTCGTCCTACTTCTGGAGTTACAGGCCTAGTTGAACCAAATCTTTGCGGTCCTATCCAGTTGGGAAATGCATCAGCACCAAGTTTTGCTGTCATATCTTCTCTAATTTGTTTAACTCTCTTCATAGCTTCTTTGCCATCTAGTGGGAGGCCTTCTGAGTCACAACATCCGCGAACAGTAATTGTAAATCTATTTCCATCGTGATCACTCATACCAATTTTTTGATGAGTTCTACCTATAATTTCTATCGTACTATCTGGAATTTTTATTTTTTCAACTTTGTACATAGGAGAATCTATTACCACAATCTGAGTTGTAACCGCTCTTTTATCTTTCATGCCTGAAGAGAAAATCCTGTTCCTACTTATTCCACACGCTTTGGAAAGCCTCTTCAAAAATCTATTCGTTTCCCAGTTAACCATGGTTATCCTTGCTACTGTAAACCGACCTTTGGGATCAAGAGCAGGTATTTTTGATATTTCCTCTACTCTGAAATCCTCAACTCTGGATTTTAGAATCCCTCCAATGCCATCATTATCAGATGTCCATTCAGACAAGCCAAGACGCCCTTCTAGAGAGCTATCTTTCAAGACTTCACCGCCTCAGAGTTTTATGTTAGAAATTTCTTTACTCAATTCTTTACAAAGATCTTTGAAAACTTTCTCAGCCTTTTTTCCCTTTTCCGTTCTTATGAATATCTCCGGATCATCTAAATCAGGATGATTTTGAAAGTAATTTGCATATTCAACATCTTTACTGCCATTAAGTCTTGACCTAAACATTTGTAATGTCGTATGACTTTCTCCAGTTATTCTAACTCTCAACTCTCGACCTTCATTTTTCAATACTTTGATTGGCATAAGACGACCTTTCGACCTGCCTCTCCTTTTTGAGTCCTTTCATGTCATTATTAACAATCTTCGATTCATATTGACCCTAAGTTATACATCAGCATCCTCAGCGGAACGCATGGCAGTTGCTGACCAACCGTCGGAAAAGTTTTCTGAACTTTTTGAAAAAATGGCTTTTCCAATAGTCATAATAAGTGTTTTAGCCACAATTTTACTTGCTAGTTTCCTTACTCCTTTGCCAAATTTTTCTACTGATTTATCTTCATTTGCTCCAAATACTGAATACGATGAGGCTAAATCTACTATTTACAATGAAATTACACAATCTGGAGAACTTATTTACATCAATATTGAAGCAAGTCAGGATGATTCGAGTGTACTTGAAATCGGCGCATTACAACAGCTCAATACAGATTTTACAATAATACAGAATTATTCTGAATCTAATGGAAATTTTATCAAATCTCAACTTAATGCTGCTGATATCCTAGAAAGAGCAATTGAACAAAGTAATTATTCCGGTTCTTTATATGATTTTGATGATTGGCAGGATTTACTCAATTCTGTATTTGTCAATAATGAGAACTGCGAATCCTCATTTTCAAATGATGAAGAAAATGTAGCATATGCATCTTTTGCATCTTCGGTAATGTTGCATCAAGACTTTGATTTTGAATCTCTATGCGATTGGCTACTAGATGGGACTGGTAATCCATTACCTCATGCATCGAGTACTTTATGGATTATAGAAATGAATGGTAATTTAGATGAAAATGAAAATCTCAAATATGCTGATGCAATTAGAGATATGTTAAGTCATGATAGTGGTGATTCTTCAAACGAACCGCTTGAATATGGCGTAATTTCTGATTCATTAATAAGCAATGATATCAATGAGTCTACACTTGATAATTTGATCTATTTATTCATTTTAGCAATTTTGATAGTCGTTCTTCTTCTTGCTCTTACCTTCAGGTCATTTATGATGGTAGCAGCTCCTCTTCTTGGTCTTTCAGCATCTTTGGTATGGACTTATGGAATTATCTCTATGTTAGGTTTTGGATTTACAATCCTGGAGGTAGCCGTAGCCCCGGTTGTATTGGGACTTGGGATAGATTACTCTATACACTTACAAACCGGTTATGATAAAGCACGATCTAAAACAAATAGTGCAGCAACAGCGTGGATACAATCTTTTATGAAAATAAGAATGGCGTTATCTCTTGCTGTAGTAACTACTGTATTTGCATTCTTGGCAAATTCATTCTCTCCCTTGCCACCTCTACAGGCCTTTGGATTTACTTTAGCATTAGGTGTTGTTTCAGCCTTTATTGCAAGTACCGTCACAGTTGGAGCTGTACATGTCGTAGTGGAAAAAATAACTGGAGAAACTCATTCACGTGGCATTAAACTTGACTACATTGCCGATAAGGCTACTGATTTTCAAAGAAATAATACGGTTAGAGTACTATTGATGGTTGTTTTGATAACTACTGGATCTGTTGTAGTTGCTGAAAATGGACTAGATACTAGTTTTGAATTAACTGATTTCCTATCAGAAGATGAAATGGAAATAATGCAGGTAAGAAATGAAATATATGATTCTTATGAAATTGATGCTTTGAAATCAGTCAATATTTTGATAGAACCATCAAATGACGAATTATCATTTAATGACGAAAGAAGAATTCTAACTTCACTAAGAGGATTCGATCAATCACTTCCAAGAATACCCTCAGTCGTATCGACTCAGGTATCCGGTTCTAGTAATGAATGGCCATCTTATGATAGTTTATACCTAATCCTCAAAGATATGTTGATACAAAGTGATGAGTTTGGCCAAAGAAATAATTTAGAATTATTTGGAAATGAAATAGCAACAACAGAAAATTTCCAACATGGAGATTTAACTGGAGCAGTCATTGAATTATTATCCAATGATAGTGTTGGAGATCAATTAAGAGGTTTGTCTTGGGCAGATAGAACTGAACTATATGTTGCACTAGACGAATCAAATTCTGCAATTAAATTCTTGTCAATAAGAGTGGATGTCGAAGCCGAATCAAGTACAGAAGTAGAGAATATTGCTAGAGAGTTCCAAATGGAAGTAAATATAATCGAAGAAGATATAGGAGGTAATGCATACCTAGATGGAAACCTAATAGTTCTTTCTAATGTTCTTTCGGGATTAATATCATCTATCTTGTATTCTACTGCAATCAGTCTCGCAGTTTCTTTAGCGGTCTTAGCAATCCTCACGAGAAGTTTTGGTCAATCATTAGTTGTGATTTTACCCGTTGGTTTGGCAGGATCATGGGTAGTAGGTTCAATGGCTGTATTGGGTATAAACTGGAATGTTTTAACGATAATGATTACAGCATTAACCATAGGTCTTGGTATTGATTATTCAATACATGTATGGAGAAGATTTGAAGAAAATAGAAGGGAAGGGATGAAAATATGGCCTGCAATGAGGGATATGTACTTGACTACTGGGGCATCATTATTAATTTCGGCAGGAACTACGATTTGTGGATTCATGGTTTTGTTATTATCTCCAATCCCTGTCATTAGAGATTTTGGTATTGTAAGTGCTATTTCGGTTGCCTTTTCATTATTATTGGCATTACTGGTATTGCCCGGTTTATTGGCAGCCGAAGTCCGAACAAGTAATGGCAATGGAAATCAGTGAATTTATTTCTTTTTTAATCTTCTAAATCCTTTCACCGTGGGAGTCTCATCCATTTCTGAATTTTTTACTAATACGTCTATTTCTTCTAGATGCTCCTGTACCTGCTGATAAGCAGTTTTCCCTTGTGCTCCTTTTTTGACTCTCGGTAATTTATTTTGACAAATGAGATATGTCTCAGAAGACGATTTTCTACTTGCTGTAGGAGCATATCGTTGCACATTCGAGAATCTTTGTTTTGCGGCCTTCATCAAACCTTCAATTCCTGTCCCTTGGAATATTTTTGTGACAAAATTCCCTCCAGGCGTTAGCATCATCATTGCCTTATCCAATACAAGTGTTGACAATTCTAAGGATATTGCTTGATCTGTATCATATCTGCCAGTTAACTTTGGCGAAATATCACTAATTACTGTATTTAGATTTCTATCTCCTAACAGATTTGAAATTTCCTCTAAGGTAGAATTCTCCGAAATATCTCCTATTATTATCGAAGCACCATCTATCGGAGACGTAGATAATAAATCCACTCCCAAAACAAATCCATTTTCTCCTGCTTCTTCGACCGCTACTTGCGTCCAACCTCCCGGATGACAACCTACATCAAGGACTGAATCTCCCTTCCTAATTATTCCAAATTTATCTTGTATTTGCTTTAATTTGTATGCCGAACGGGCACGATATCCCTTTGAACGCGCCTCTCTTCTCCATGGATCGCGACGATTTTCTTGGTACCACCGCTTACTCATAGTTGATGGCGCTAAGACATTAGGTTATGAAAGGAAGCACCCTAGGGTCATTTGTAATGGCATTCGCGCATCGTTTAATGATATTCATTATCGCGCTTTTATTTCTAAGTAATTCAAGTTATGCTCAAGAGGATGAAGAAACTTATTGGTCAGAAAAAGGAGGATATTCAGTAGTTATGGAGCAATATACTGCAACATGGTGTGACGTATGCGCTTCTGTGGATTCTTGGATGCCCCAATATACAGAAGCAAATGGTAATCGAGTTATTAGGCTAGCATTTCATGATTCTATTGACGATCCTTTAGGTACTGAAATAACTGATTACAGGCTCGCAAAATATTCAGATAAACTTGTCGCTCCTTCTTTTTGGTTTGATGGTCTAATCACTTCTGGCGGTGCACCTGATACAACAACATTACACAGAAGTTTACTTTCTGCAGAAAATGAAAGGAGGGGAGATACTGAAATTAACCTAAATTTATCTTTAAATTCTAATGAATTAATTATAAATTCTCAATTATCTAATTGGGACACTACTACAGACTCAAAAATTTTTTTCTTAATTTTGGAAGATAATGTATTGGTTTCTGAAAATATAAATTCAAATGATATAAAAATACACCATGATGTTGTATTTGCATATAATGAAATTTATGTCAATGGCTCTTATGAATGGGCTCATCCCAATGAGTCATGGACTACAATATCTTATCAGGATAGTAATTTTACATCTAAATTTCTGTTGCCAGAAGATAAATTACTTGAAAATCTGGAAGTAGTAGTTATACATGAGTCAGTCTCTAACAACAATACAAATTCAAAAATATTAGGGGCCATGTCAATTCACTTGGGTGACGAAAATACAGTTAAAAAGACAAATATTTTCATACCATTTTTGGTAATAATATGTATCTCAGTAGTTCCTATTTTAATCCGATCTCGTCGATCAGATTAATTACACAATCCCTGATCGTTTCTTCAGACATTCTAGTAGGTTCAAAACCTGTTCCTAATAATTTATCAACATTCAGAAAGGTCTTAGGGACGTCTCCTGCCCATCCTCTTTTTCCTCCAGTATATTCAATTTTTACATTTTCAAATTTACTTTCTTCTACAACTATTTCTGCTATTCTTCGTACCGAACAAGTATCCCCCGTGCCCAAATTGAAAAGATTAACATCATTATTTGTTTTTTCAATCAGATGTAGCATCGAATTGACACAATCATGTACTGACATGTATGATTTTTCTTGAAAACCATCTCCTAAAACTTCTAATCTATCCGGTGTCTTCTTTAACTTATGGATAAAGTCAAAAATTACTCCATGTGTCCCTCTAGGGCCAACAATATTTGCAAATCTGTGAATCCATGCTTTGCCTCCAAAAGTACCTATCCATGCCGTTATTAATGTCTCACTTGCGATTTTCGATGCACCATAAAGAGATATTGGAAGTAATGGGCCATATTTTTCTGACGTTGGCATCTCTTTTGCTTCTCCATAAATCGCAGAAGAGGATGCAAATGAAATATTTTTTACACCATTAACTCTCATTGCTTCTAAGATATTATATGTAGCCATAGTCCCTTGTTTGAGATCGGTATCTGTCACTTCGGTACCTAGCCTTATGTCGGGATTAGCTGCCAAATGATGTACTGTTACAATTCCAGCCATAGCCTTACTCAAATCTTCAAAGTCTAGCAAATCACATCTAATAATTTCGACATTACTTTTATGGTGTGATAAAAACTCCATTTTTCCGCTACTAAAATTATCGATAACTCTTACCTTTTTGCCTTTATCGACTAATGAATCTACCAAGTGAGATCCAATGAATCCTGCCCCTCCTGTTACCAATTCCACGTTAAAACCTCAATTAATTGATATGTCCCATTTACCTTCTTCATTTTGATTTCTTAATACATATAATATTACAACCGTAGCAATCATTCCAACATGTACTGCTGTACAATATGGGCAAATATGTGGAGCTCCATCAACTAAAAATAACTCTACTATTACTAACCAGGCTACTCCGATTAGGCCTGGTAAAGATAAAAGAAAGGCCATATTTAGCCAAACATTCGCCATCTTATCTCTAGGTCCGAAGAAAAGACAAATAGCAAGATATAGCAGTATTGAGAATGATATCATACCTATCATCCCCCATGACATTCCAAAAAATTCTGAGTATTTTGGATCTCCAATTACACTGCCGCACTGGACTAAACCATCAGCAGCGCAGAAGTTTGTACCTCCAGTGGCTGCAATTTCTCTGTGAATGACTTCGGTCCACATGGCGGCCAATAGCGTTCCAGTTTCTACGATAACCAGCCCCAACAGCATCCGTCTAGTATCTGTTAGTGGAAATTTCATGCTCTTACCAAGTGGGCTAGAAATTACTATTCCAGAGATAATTATAGCACTAAAGATAATCAATGGACCATATTCTCCAAGCATATTAGTCCCCCAGCAACACTGCCAAAGCCTCGTCAATACTTTGTCCAGATCCTGATTGTGCTTGATTCCATGCAACTTCCCCATTAGGTTTTAGAATGATATGGAAAGGAGTTCCACTGATTTCCCAGGCACTCATTGAATCGCCATTTAAATCATCTACATATTCCCAGTTATGTACTCCTCCATCTCTACTAGCACAATTATTTCTACCAGAATTACATCCATCTCCATCATTGCTATCTGTGCCAAAATTGGTCTTATCCTTGAAAGCAGATATTTCTGCCTTAGAACTTTCATGCCCTGTAATACTTAGCTCAACAACAACCGACAAGAAATCTGCTTTAGTGCCATAAGAGGCGTACCTATCGCTCATTTCATCCGCTTCATTGTAACAATATGGGCAATCAGTATCTAGAACCTGAATGTAAATCCACTTACCATCTTCACCTTCAGCCCAGCCTCTATCAAACATAGAATGTAAATCAAAATCAGACCATTCTCCATTGTCATATACGTCTCCACCTATGTTCGGTATTATTTCTCCTTCTGCAGGGCCTATTTTGTAATCTGATGCCATACTAATAAAAATTATTATTACTACTGAAATCACTCCAGACGTCACCAAGAACGATGTCATTCTTGAATCTCCATTATCGACGACAACTTGTGATTGTTGTTTCCTTCTCCTTCTAGACATAACTCTCAATCTAATGGCAACAGTTCACGCTTTCAAATATTCCTACTTATGATTATCTATTATTCATCTCTTTCATTGAAAATTATTTTTATATCGGTTAAAATCATTTTTACAGTCTTGTATTGCGAACTCTTCATTTGTCTCCTATTATGCCTCGTACATGTGCCAGACTCTTTCGACGGAGATGAATTGGATGATGAAGCCATATTTTGGCAGAATTTCTTTAATCGTTTACAACCATTACGCAATTCATATTCAAACATAAAAAAGACTCTTTCATCTACTTTTTTAGGGGAAATATATGATACTTTAGGGCAATTATATGATGATATTTCAGATGCTGCAAGTGTAATTTCAACAAGGATAACTGAATTAACTTACTCTACTATCTTAAGAAGTCCGGGCAGTATCATTGCCGTATTACTTCTTCTAACAGTCCTTATTGGTAAGGATGCCCTTGATTTCGAACACCAAATTAACGGTGATGTGGAAATATATCTTCCCGATGGTGCTGATTCTACTATACTTTTAGAAAATGTTCGTGAACAATGGGCAACTGATATAGTAATTTTATATGTACAAACCAATAATGCCGCGTCTGGCTCTGAAAAGGGTTCTGAGAATATCACAGATGCTAATATTTTATCTCAAATTTCTTGGATAGAAGGAGATGATAACAATATTCAGCTTTCAGGATACCAAAGAGGATTAGATTATGATAAATCGGATAGAGGAACAAATGACGGGGTTATTTGGATATTATCGCCTGCTCAAATGATTAAAGAAGCTAATTCATCAAATTATAGATTCAGTTGTGCCGCAGAAAAATATGGCTTACCATCAGGTAATCAGGATGATTGTACTCTTGCTTCTCTAAATCCTTTCGAAGGATATTCAATACCTCAAGGGGATGATGCGCAGGAAAGAATAGATAGATATGTGGAAAATTCTGGTGAGTTACTGAATCGCCCTGGTTGCCGCAGTAGTCTAGTTTGCGATACTAATGGAGATGGAATATGGGATACTGGCGTAGTAGTAATGGGAATAATATTTGATATGTCTAACACAGACATAGATGAGAGGCCGGATCCAAAAAATCCCCAAGAAGAACTTCGTGATCATAAAGCATTTATGATGTATGTGGAAAAATTAACGCGTAATGATTGCAATCTGCCCGATAATTATGATTTATTACGATGTAGGGCTTATGAAAACCCTACTTCTACAATGGACTTAGAAAGACTAGATACAATCTGTAGAGATTTACCCGGAGAACCTCCTTACGAGGGATTTACTCAAAATAATGATAAATTTTGTAGGAATGCCATTACAATTACTGGACTTACTCCTGTATTACATGACGTTTCCGATGCTATTTATTTAGAATTAGTGGACACAATGTTGCCCCTGAGTCTATTTTTTGTCGCTTTAACTATGTTCATACTACATAGAAATCCCAAGGTAGTAATTATATGTGGTTTACCAATAATCATGAGTCTAGCAGTAACATTTGGTACTACAGTAATAGCCGATATCATGCTTACTCCTATGATAATCTCTGCAGGGCCTATCTTAGTTGGTTTAGGTGTTGACTATGCTCTTCATTTAACAAATAGAATTGAAGAGAATAGAAGTAAGCTAATTGATGAACAAAAAAAGTTGGCTTGGTCAGCACAAAGAGATGGTTTACAAACTAATGAAATAGATCCTTGGGATTCTCACATAAGTCTCACTGCGACTGTCAAATCTGCAAGAACCACAGGACATGCAATATTCTTATCTGCTCTTACAACAATAATTGGTTTTAGTGTATTGACTTGGACTCAAATAGTCCCTATAGAGCCTATGAGGACTGTGGGGACAACTCTTTTACTTGGCATAGCATCAACTTTCGTTCTCTCTATGTTGATGGTTCCAGCATTGGTCCATATACTTCGATACAGAAGAGGAGAAATAGAATTTGAATTGACTTCAAAACAAATTTGGTCTTCTGCAATTATTATTTCTGTATCGATGTATTTTTTCCTTACAAGATTTTTGAATTACGTTTCCGACTTAAATAATATGGATTCCAGTAATGCATTTCTATTCTCTTTTAGTTTATGTCTAGTGTTACTATGTTCCTTCTTACCCAAATTATGGGGAAAAATCGGTGAGATACCTCTGAAAAATACAATCATAGTTTTGCTTGTAGCAGGTTCAGTTACCATTGGCGGAATTAGTATTTTTTCAGAGGAATTAGGTAAAGATATCACTGGTTCTTCTGAAGAAGTACCTCCCGGTTTAGAATCATATGAATCTCTTAGAGAATATAGTATTGAATTCAAAGGAGGCCAAACCAACATGTTTATTGTAGATGCTTCTAATTATGCCAATCCTACAGAAAGCGCCCCAATAAGGGACTTATCTATATTGGATGCCATTGAGGATGCACAAGTAAATAATTTGGATAATATTAGGAATACATCTACAATTAGTTTAGTTAATATCCTAAAAGCAATACATGTCGATGTCGAATTCGAAGGTCTTGAGTTGTATGACCAAAGTCTTTGGGACTTACTACATGATGAGTGTTGGGACGAATCAAATAATCCCCTACGTCCTGATTGTTGGGCTTACACAATTTCTAGTAGGGAAGATATAATCAACATAGTATTCGATACTTTGTCTCCCGAAATTAGATCGATGTTGATGAACGCAGACACTGGAGTGGGTGAAACTAAGACCCTTGTTTATGTCAATCAACCTTACATCAATTTAGCGGCTGCTGCAAGTTTAAGAGATTCTATCGACTTTTATTTGACGGGAGATGGCTGTAATTCAGCTCTTGACTGTAATACTCTGGGAGTGGATGGCGTTTCCAACTCGCTCTTAACGGGAGGGCTTCCTGTATCTTTGGACATTAACAAAGGAATACACGATGCACAATCTGACTCAACCATTGCAACAATGATTATTCTTCTATTTATTATGTCGCTATTATTCCGTTCTCCAAGATTATCAGTTTTTACTATGATTGCAGTCGGTGCAGTGGTTTTATGGCAACCAATTCTGATGAAATTAGGTTCTGTTAATGTAAATGTATTTACTGCAATGATAGGTACTATAGTATTCGGAATAGGAGTAGATGATTCTATACATATCGTCGACAGAATAAAAGATGAACGAGAAACACCCTCCGGAATAGTGACTTCTATTTCTAGAACTGGACATACAATTTTTGAAACCACTGCTACAACATGTGCAGGCCTCTCCGCAGGACTATTTGTGGCAATTCCGGGTTTACAAAATTTCTTCATTCTCATGATGTTATTATTGGTTTTGGCATTACTGACTAGTTCAATATTATTACCAAGTATGATAGTTGCATATAATGAATTTAGATCTAGAATAACTGGTAATGGGACGTGGTTGGACTATGAAAGCAGTGGCACTGTATCTTTAGAAACTACAATTGATGCAATAGTTGAATTACAATAATATCAACTATTTTTGGTGAGGGAGTAGGGAATAAGCCCCTTTCTGTTCACCTTTCGGCTGGTCGCATTCAACTATGCATCCTACCCGGCCCTGTTGATGCCATGCGGGCCTGCTTGGACTTGCTCCGGTGGAGTTGCTCGTTCCAGCTGAGTTCAGGAAACCTCACCTTTTCAGGATCATCGTACGCCTGGCTCAGTTCGTTTCTGTTGCAGAGCCGACCCTCCCGAGTCTCCGACTTGCGCCGGACCACCTGCATCTTGGAGAGGGGACTTTCCTCAGTGTCGTACACTGTCAGCGACCCTCCTACTCCCTCTGTCCTATCCGGTTAGCACTTGTGCATGAACTTCTCGGTTGAATGTTTATGATTTATGCCGATATTATAGTGGTTATTATAGAAATTATAATTCACCTATTGACGCACGATGTTCTGTGGCCGCGGTGGAAGAACTAAAAAAAGAGGCTGGAATTAATGCCTGTAAATATGTAAAAAATGGTATGAAAGTCGGCCTTGGAACAGGCTCAACAGTAAAATATACAATATTGGAATTAGGTAGAATGATAGCAGAAGAAGAGTTGCAAATAATTGGAGTCCCAACCAGTGAAGCAACAAAGAAATTAGCTGAATCATTAAATATCCCTTTGTCGGATTTGTCTGAGATTGAAAAATTAGATTTAACTATAGATGGTGCTGATGAATTTGATACAAATTATGATTTAATCAAGGGAGGAGGAGGCGCACTAACAAGAGAGAAAATAGTCGCATTAGCATCTAAGGCAATGATAGTAGTAGCAGATGATAGAAAGAAAGTATCTACACTCGGAAAATTCCCACTTCCTGTCGAAGTGTCAGTCTCCAATTGGGAAGAAGTCAAAGAAAAAATATCTAACATCTGTCCTGGTAAAGTAAATTTAAGAATGGAAAATCAAAATCCATTTGTGACTGATAACGGTGGCTACATACTAGATTGTAATTTTGGTTCTACAATCTCAGAACCAGATATTTATGAAAAGAAGATTAATTCAATTGAAGGAGTAGTAGAGGTCGGTTTGTTTGTAGGTATTTGTGATGTGATAATTTTTTCTTCATTATCTGGAATCCAAACTTTAATCAAACCAAATGGGAGAATATCATGACACTCTTTCCGTTGTGATTAAATTACTTTGCCAATTCGGAGGGGCGGGTCTGTAGCTTAGTCAGGTAGAGCGCCCGGCTCTTAACCGGGCGGCCGCGGGTTCGAACCCCGTCAGACCCGCTATATTTTGTGACAATTAATCGAGGTTTCATAACTGTGATGCGCTTGAGCCAGATAGTAAGGTGTGTACCACATGGCAAAAGATTGTTGGATTGGGGACGTCCATAAAGGTAATTTCGATGGTCAAGAAATAGAATTAAAGGGATGGATTCATAGAACTAGAGGCTCTAATAAAATTCGATTTTTAGTTCTTCGCGATTCTACTGGAGTGATCCAATGCGTCATTAAGCGAGATTCGGTTGGTGATGAATCATTTGATTTGATTAAATCAGCGTTAATTGAGTCTAGCGTAATCATGAAGGGTTTAGTTGAAGCCACTGACCGCGAACATGGTTATGAAATCCAGGTTAATAGTGTAGAAATAATTGGAAGTGTTAATCCCGATAAGCCATTTCCAATAACTGAATCAGCTATGTTAGAAGCAGAAGGGGGTGAATCTGAATTCTTGCTTGATAACAGACATTTGTATCTTAGAACGAGTAGAATGACTACAATGCTTAAGATACGGTCAACTATATTTGGCACAATACATTCTTATTTTCGCAACCAGGATTTTATTGAATATCAGGCCCCTAATTTTGTAGCTGGAGCGGTTGAAGGAGGAAGTACATTATTTGAAGTACCTTATTTTGGAAAGAAGGCTTATCTGACACAATCATGGCAACTTTATGCAGAGGCTGCGATGCCTGCTTTGGAGAGATTATATACCATCGCTCCTTCATTTAGAGCAGAGAAAAGCCGTACGCGTAGACATCTTACAGAATTTTGGCATGCTGAAATGGAAGTAGCATGGGCATCAAATGATGAAATAATGAAATATGGAGAAGGTGTTGTACGTGCTACTGCTCAAAATCTGCTAGAAGAAAGAGAAAATGAATTAAATGAAATAGGAAGAGATTTGGATTTAATTGCAAGATATGCTGATAATAAATATCCTATAATGAGGTATGATGAAGCTGTAGAAATTCTTCAAAATAAGGGAGTAGATATTGAATGGGGACAAGATCTTGATTATTCAAAAGAAAAAATACTAACTGCCGATTTTGACGTTCCTCATTTTTTAACTCATTATCCTAGAGTTGCAAAACCATTCTATCATAGACCTGATCCCGATGACACAAAATACGTATTATGTCATGATTTACTTGCACCTGAAGGTTATGGTGAGATAATAGGAGGAGGAGAAAGAACTTGGTCTGAAGATGAAATATTGGAAAGAATAGATGAGGAAGGAAC
>PBHZ01000028.1 GCA_002719615.1 Methanobacteriota archaeon | reverse complement strand
TGTTGCTATTACTCTAACATCAAATCGTGTTGCACCGCCGCTTGTTAAAGAACCTAAGCCAAATAATTCACTATCACCAGAAGAGCTAATAGCTGTAGAACCTCCACTATTTGAATCAAAATCTAAAAAGTAGCTTGAGTTATTATAAATAGATATACTATCAAAAACTTTTGCACCAACACTTGTCCAACCTTTTGAAACCAAATAATTTAATGTATCATTATTTAATGCAGTATAATTTTGTGGTAGTCTACCAGCTATCTGATTTGCAGTTGAACCTAAGTTATTGTTATTTGTGTCTACACTTGCAAATGTTTTTGTATTTGGTGTTGGTGATGCTGTGTCTATTGAATGACTAATTATTCCTGCCATAAATCTTAAAATTTCACTAACATGAGTTGTATTATCAAAATTATTAAAATAACTTCCGTTTAAATTTTCTTGCCATTTGTTAGAAGTTGGATAACCAGTTTGAATATTATCTGCAAAAATTGCTGTAGAACTAGTTGTATTAGAATTGACAAGTAGAGAGCCAGTAAATTGATGCGTGTCATCTGCAGATGTATCACCAAAGATTGTAGATCCACTACTAAATGATTGTGTTATTATACTAATTGATGAAGATACAATATATTGTTCTGCAATTATATCACCTGACGTAACAATATTACCTGTAGACGTAATTCCTCCACCAATTGTTAAATTACCTGTTGTCGAAACTGTATTAAAGCTTGGTGTCTGAGATGATGCTATTGTTACTGTCTTTGCGCTTACACCTGAAAATATTGCACTGTCAAATAACATATTATCACCTGCAACTAATGTCAAAGGCTCAACACTTCCTCCTCCACCTCCGCCGCCACCGGCAGCCATACCCATATTATTAATAACTTTTATTGTTTTTGCACCCTCATCATCAACTGATGTAAGCTGAGTTATGTTCATATCAGTATTATCATTAATAACAATCTGCTTTGGTGTTATAAATTTTTGTGTATTTACAGCTGTAGGTGGATATTCATCTGGAAGCAGATAGCCTCTTAATGCTAGAGAAAAGCTAGTTTTTATTCTTCTTGTCGTGTCTTCATACTCACTAGCATCATCAAAACTATCAATTGTTGCTCTAAATCTAAATTTTCCTGGCTCTCCCCAGTATGATCCTTCATTCCAGTTAATTTTTTCAATAATCTCATTCATCTGGTCTGTAAAATTAGTCCACACAATAAAATCATAACTAATATTTACATAATCAGGGACTGCTACAGAGTATAATTCTCTTTTAGGTGTTATTCCTTTTAAAGCTGTTAATTTATCATATCTATTTTCTTTTGAATACCTCTTTTCAAAAGTCATATGAAGCTTTGGATCCATAGGATTTAACTTATCAACTGGTATTGTCTCATCTTTTGAAAAGCTAGTCCTACGAAAAGCAATTACAGGTGCCATTATTTTATTTTTATGATCCCTAATAAAACCTTGCTTTTGTATTGCAGCCCATTTTTCAGGATTTGAATAAATAATTGGTACTTTTACTATCTCACCGTTTTCTTTTATAATAGGCTTTATGACATTATCAAAATAATAGAATATTGTCTTATCAATATCCATAAAACCAACTGAGATACTTTTTACAGAATCTCCTACACGTGATATTTCTCTTCCTCTGTTAAGTTTGCTTATTGTAGGTTTATCTGCCATTAGTAACCTCTACTACGTGCTATACCAACTTTTGTTGGATCTGTTAAAAATGCTGTACATATTACGGAGTGATTGTTTTCTTGCATTCCTCCGATCAACTGATTTTCATTTACAGCATTTATTTCAAAGAATGCATAATTCCATTCTATAACATCTCCCATATCAGGTACATAGTCTGCATCTACTAATTGTTGTCTTAAGAAGGCGAATGTGGCGTTTTGATTTGCATTTGGACCAAACTCATTAGTTTCAAAATCAAAATCTTCAGCCTCAATAAGACAAGTTAATTTTACACCGTTCTGATAACGCTTACCTTGAGATGCTTCACCGTATAGATTTGTCTCTGTTTCATAAACAGATACTTTGTAGATAACTACTTCTTGATTTATAATTCCATCTTTTGATGTCTGAGGATTACCTAAAAGCTCTTTATTAACAGTATCAAAAAAGTTTAAATCTTTAGACCTTATAAAACGACCTGGCATTATTTTATCCTATGTAGATATTAAGTGGTACTTTATTTAGCTTCTCCTGAAGTCGCGTACTTTCTTCACTGTCTGCTTCTAACATTATTTTTCTACTAGTCTGTTCTAGATTTTCTCTGAGCTCTGCTATAAGCTGTTCTTTTTCTGTTGTAGCTTCTGCTCTTAAAGTATCTCCGTCCATAGTAAGTTCAGATCCTGGTATTGGAACTGTTCCGAATTTACTACGTATTGTTCCTAATAATTCTTTTGCAAGTGCTAAGCCGTATTTTCTTATCCATTGCTTTCCAACATCATTAATATACTGATATTGCATATTGTCATATGGGACATTAGAATAATCAGATATTGGATTTGAATCTGATCCGGATGGCATTGCAAGTGAATTATCTCTTTGTGATGTCAATACATAATCAAAGTAAAGTCTAGTATCTTTTTCTGGCTTTGGAAAAATTCTTATTTTATTATTAACAAGTGTAAAAGAATAAGCAGACTTTCTAAACTGGTCATTAAATTCTATTGCTTGCATTCTTAATAAATCTTCAAATACAGGCATAAGAACAAATGATACTGCAGGTGAATAATCACCAAAACCAAATCCTTCTACAAAATTAGCAGTTCCGTATCCAGTAGTGGCATAAGGATCAAAATACTTATTAATTGCAGGTGGCGCTTCATGATAAACTTTCTTTATTTCAATTGCACCATTGCCAGACTCTGAAACATTCGCATATAGTGAATTTAAGTCATATTCTTGACTTCCACTAGTAACTGTGATGCTTCCTTTTTTCCAGTCTACATAGCCACCTACACCTGCTTCAGTACCATATTGCTGACTTAGAAATACTGTCCTTCCTAAAGTAGGCGTAACTCTTTTTCCTGTCAATGATGATCCTGTTGCTTGACCTTGAAGGTGAAGTAAATTATCTCTGATATTAAATTGATTTACTTGTGCACTATATTCTGACACTGCCTCTTCAAAACAAGCATAGAAAGAGCCAGATTGCATTTCGACATCCACAATAGGATAGCCTAATCTTCTAGCAGACCAATCTGCGAATTTATCTGCTGATGACGTGAATTCATTATCGGCATCATAAAAACCGTACGGTGTTGCGCCAGATGAGAATGAACTACTGCCACTCCAAATTTCAACAGCCATTTATATTCTCCAATTAAGAAACGTTTCCTTTTATAAATATCACAAAACAAAACAATATCACAACAGAAATAAAAAAGGGGCCGCAAAGGGCCCCTTTAATATGTTAAATCTAGTCTAGCTTACACAAGATTAGATTTTGCAACGTTAACTAAGCCGTAGAATTCTGGTCTAACCATCTTCTTAGCATAGCGAGTCATCACGCCTCTACGAGGTGTGAAGTTGGTTGGATCGTAAACAACTGGTGTTAAGATCATAGGAACGTAAGGAGCATAAACAGCACCTGTTTCAAGGAACTGAGCACCTCTGAATCCACAAAGAATCTGATCATCTTGTAGATAAGGGTTCTTATAAACGTTAAACCTGTTATTTAGAGCACCAATCTTCTGGACGCCCATTGCGTATGATTTGGTAGCATCGCCATCAGAATCAGTAGCAAATCCAGGAATTGACTCAAGTATTGTAGCAACTTCAGGTGAAATCACGATGAAGTTAGCTCCACCACGTAGAGTTTTCTTATGGATTGCGTTAGATACTGACTGTATCTTGTTACCAAGAGTTTGGAACCACTCACCTTTTGTGTAAGCAGCTACATTAGCGGAAGTTTGTGCAAAAGCAGAACCATTCCACTCAAAACCCATCTCAGCTGACCAGTATTCGGTCTTTGCAGATGCGTTTAGTTTTAACATGTCAATGATTTCCATGTCAACTTCCATAGTAACATACTCAGAAAGCATAGCAGTCAATTCTGCTTCAGCATCGACAGCATGATAAGCGTTAAGATCTTGAGCAAGCTCAGGAGTCCATACAGCTTTCAACTTACGAGTCTTAGCAGTGATTGCGACTGAACGCATCTGGATGTCAACTTCAGGAATACCAGCATTTGATTCTTCAGGATTAGATCCTTCAGCAGCAAATGATGTTTCGAAGTCACCACGTGTTGTATCAGCTGGCTGTTTACCATAGTTAACGTCGATAGTTCCAGGTACAATAGCACCAGCTGGATCAACGATAAATGATATAACATCAACTGAATCATCATATGATGTAAATGCAGGGTAGAATGCTGTTAATTCAGCTGTACCTGAACCAGAGATTGCAAAGGATTTAACACCTTCGAGATCTGGGTTTGTAAGTGCAGCAGAACCTGACAACAATACTTTTACTAAGCTACCAGCAGCTTGAGAAGCTGATAAGTTAGCATCGCCTCTGATGTCAGCAACAGAAACAGATCCTGTAGCAAAAGTTACACCAGAAGTTTTGGTATCGTTAACAGAATAACCCCATTTTCCAGCACCGTAAAGGCCACCGGAAGGATCGCCAGAAGAGGATGTATTACCATAAAGATCGCTATCTTTAGCGTGCAATAATCCACTGTTTTGTGTTGAACCATATTTGAAGTCTAAATAGAAAATTAGACCAGACGGTAGGTTCATAGGTTGTACAGAAACAAATTCCTGTGCAGATAATTCAGCAAAAATTCTACGAACTAGAGGTAGTGCAACACCACTCCATTGTTCTTGATTTGCTGAAGTTCCGACCTGAGAAGCCTCATCGATTAACTGCTTTGCTTGGTTTTCAAGCAATACAGCCATCCCGGCTACATCAGATTCTTTCTCAATTCCTTCTAAAAGGCCTGTGGGTTCCCACTTTTCAACCAATTTACGAGAGGAATCAAGAAGCACATTATGAGGATTGTATCCGCCCATTACGTCTTTTAGTTCATTGTTAAATGACATTAGGTTTCTCCAATTAAATAATGTTAGCTAATTTCTTCATACGGCTTTTGAAGTCCGTACTTTCACCGATGATTGGTTTCTTTGACTGAGTAGAAGTTATTGGCTTAGAAGCTTGACTCTTTCTACGAGCTGATTCGTTAACAGGCTTACGCTTCATTGACTCTGCAAATGTGCTATAAACAAGTTTAACTTCACGTACAGAAGTAGTTCTGTCAAACTGTTCGATAACTTTCATTTTTTGAGCTTCAGATACGTTTCTGCTTCTGAATAACTTGTTAGTGTAAAGCAACTTAGCATTAAGAAGATTAACTTCGGAAAGTTTATCTTTTAAGTACTGAACTGTTTGCTTATACTCTTCAAGTTGTTCTTCAACACTGTCTTCTTCATCATGAGCTTCTTCTTCCTTAACTTCGTCTTCATCATGAGCTTCTTCTTCAGAAAGTGCTTTAATGATTTCATCAAGATCTACTTCTTCTTCGTCATGCATAGGTGCTTCCATGTCTTCGTCTTCCATTTCGTCATGCATAGCTTCAGCAGGCACTTCGTCTTCTTCGTCGTCCATTTCTTCAGCTGGTGCTTCTTCATCTTCATCAGACATTTCAGCTTCTAGCTGTCTAAGAACTTCTTCTAGATCTTCATCTTCACTATTGGCATATTCTTCTTCCATGTCTTCGTCTTCCATTTCGTCGTTCATGTTTTCGCCCATAGGTTGATCAGGAGCGTCTTCCATTTCTTCATCTTCCGTGCCCATTTCTTGGTTTTCACCCATAGGCTGTTCGGTTTCTTCCATGTCTTCGTCTTCCATTCCAGCTTCTACTGGAGCGCCTTCGTCTTCAGGACCTTGAGCGTCTGCTTCAGCAGCTTCAGGCTCAGGTTCTTTATTATCAGAAGCACCGATTTCGGATGAGTCCATTTCTTCTTCTAGCTCTTCATCTTCGCCATGATACCCTTCATCATGTGAATCCTCATCTTCGCTTTCCATTTCAGCTTGAAGCTTTCTAGAAAGCATTGATTTCAGATGTGGAGTAAAGGCCTCTTCGAGGGCTATTTTAGCGTTTGCTAATGCAGTCTCACGTACTGCTTTTGCGTCAGCAATCGCTTCTTTTAATAATTTATCCATTCGGATTCTCCTCTAAGAGAGTTATATAGTTATTTGGAACTATAATCAGATTCGATTATTCGGGAACACCTAACGAACGTAGGTGCATTATATTTTTATATAAGTATTGTATAAAAAAATTAAAGTTCAGCTTTTTTTGAACGTATTTGTGCACGAAGCCTTGCTTTCGCGTTTTTATCACGTTTTATAGCTGAAGGTTTTTCATAAAACTGTCTTTGTTGTATCTCGTGTAAGATACCTGATTCTTTAACTTTCTTTTTGAATTTCTTTAAAGCGAATTCGAACTTATTATCTTTAACCTTTACATATATAGACATTTGGTCCTCTTAACCTAGACGTGATAAATCTTTATCACATTTTTTTAATAATACTGCTAATAACTTATCATACTTTTTTAAAATTTTATACGCATCTTTTTCTTCCATAAAATCTCGTTTCAACCAATCTTTTGCATATCCTTCAAGCTCGCTTCTCATAGAATCAATATGCATTTCATTATAGTCAAATGTATCAGTTGATTCTTTTAATTTTCTATGGTATTCTTTAAGCAACATCGTGTATTCCTTAATTTATCTATTTTGTGTAGGTTGCTGATATGACTTTTTATCTTTCATGATCTTTTTAATTTCTTCTGCAAAGTATATAATACCTAATACTTCATCCATCATATCTTTATCGCTGTTTTGATTTGCAGCTTTTACTAATGCCTTAGCACCTTGACTAATTTCTTTAGCGTTCATTTTTACTTTTCTTAATGCGTCTGGAGTTCTATCTTCATTTAACATATCTTTTAATTTAATCATTTTAAATTCCTTTAGTTTAGACTCATTGAGTTCTTTAATTTCAAAATATCTGTTTAAGATATTACCCATATCTTCGTACAAAGCAGACATCCTATCTTGCAATGCTTTTGCTTCTGTTGCTATTTTATTAAATTGGCCTGCATGAGATTTTAAGTCTTTCATATTTCTTTGAACTGTGACTTTATCAAACCAGTCAGCAGTCTCATCTACAACATGCTTTTGAGATGCCTCTGCTATTTTTACAAATGTTTTTGCAATTTCTGCTATATTGTGCTTTCCGTATATTGAGTTTCCATAAGATCCGTAATTACTAACTGCAGAAGACAACTCTTCTTTTGTCATTAAGTTCTGCTGTTTTTTATTCATAATCTTACTTACGATATTTGTAAGATCTTGATTTTTAGAAGTCATATCTAAATTTTCAAATGGGTTACGTGAAATAACTCCACCTATCTCTTCTTTAAATAAATCTTTTAATTTTGCCATTATTACTCTCCTGTTAAAATATTTCTTATGGCTTTTTCAACACCTGCCCACTTGTTTAATTTTTGTGATTTATCAACTGATTCATTTACTGGTCTAAGAAAAGCGCCATGTGTTGATGGGTTACTAACAAAATCAAAGCCTATTAACTCAAAATCATCTTGTACTTCATCACCTTGTACTTCGTTCTTAATAGAACCTAAGCCTCTAGAGCTAATACCTAATTTAATTCCACTTTTAAATAGTTCTCTTAATATGTTACCTGCTGGTGTTGATAGTACTTCAACTGTGCCAACTAGGTCATTTCCTTTCCAACTCATTTCTAATATATTATGAGAAACATTTTGTAAATTGACGACAGAAGAATCTGGATGATCTAATTCACCCATTGCTCTTCTTTCTTTTATAAATTCTTGCGCGTACTTTTTAGCTTCACGAACTAATACTTCTTTTGGATAAACTCTTCCATTTTGGTTTTTAGATTCTGCTCTTTGCAAAACACCACTCACAACTAGCCTTCCACCATTGTTGCTTATGGACTCATTTATTTTTTCTCTAGACACATCAAAAGGGATAGTGTCAACTAATAAAGTTCTTTCCATTATATTAAATCCTTGATTTTTGTTGAAAGTCTAACTAATTTTTCTGAAATCTTATTCAGTGCCTTTGTTGTGTTTTTCCAATAATTATTGGACTCAAATTTCATTTCTTTTTTTAATTTAGAATGGTACTTAACAAGCTTTTCTATCTCAGTCATTCTATCTCTTATCTCTCTCATAGAGTGACCTAGCTTTTGCTTTGTCGACATAGTGTCATCAGTCTTCCATTGATGATAATTTTCTGCAATTTCCATACCCTTAGAAAGTTTTAGATCATCGTCATCTTTATCATCATCTTTTGGATTTCTAAATGCATAAGGTGTTTTTGGTGGTCCAGCTCCTCCGTCAATATTACCTGTAACACTGGCTTCTGCTATTTCTTTCCTTATCAGCTCTTTGATAAATTCTGCTAGTGTTTTATACTTATTTGACATTAGCTTTCTTTATCTCAGATAATAGTTGGTGAAATCGCATTAATTTTAAAACGTGTGCATTAGTTGGTGTTGCAATTTTTGTTTCACTTAAAAGTTTAACACACTCTGTAATTTTTATTTTCATTATCTTATTATCAATATCATTGTATGTCTTTTTAAGCTCTAATAAAACACTTTTAAATTGTGATTGCAAATAATCTTTGAGTGCTGTCGTATTTGAAACGCTGTTTATATATTCTCTTAAAACAGCTTTTTGTTCTTTTGATAGCGATTTATATTTCTTATTAAATTTTTCTACAAGTATTGTATATGCAAGTGTTCTTAAATCTTTATTTTGTTTTTTCAATTCAGATAAAACAGCATCTTCTTTTTTAACAACTTTTGAAGAAATATGCTCTAAAACTGTATAATAGCTTTTTGAAGATCTTACAGGATTTGTGTAATCTTCAGATATTACATTGTATATAGAAGCTAATAATTTATAATTTGGAACTCTTGACTTAAAAAAATCAGAAATAACAAAACTTTCTTTTATAGATTTTATTAAATTAAATTTTTCTTTTCTTAAAACTTTTTGATTTATTGACTTGTTATATGATTTTATTGTTGTCTCAATTAAGTGCTTTGCTTTTTCTTGATTAACAATCTTTGTCTGTTGTAATATTGTAAAAATTTGTGCTTCTTTAAATAGCTGAGAATTTTTATTAAAATGCTTTTTAATAAGCGCCGTTGCCTTTGAATTTGGCTTATTATTGAGCGCGTCTACAGTTATTTGTCTTGTCAGCAGTTCAAATAATAAACCACTATTTTTGTATTTCGAATGTTTCATAATTACCCTTAGCTAAGCATATAATGAGTTCATAAATAAATATACAGAAATTAAGTTTTATTCTTAGTTCCGTTTATTGTGTCATCTATATCTTCAATTTCTTTTAATATTTTTGTCTCTTTATTTGTTAAATTCTTTTTAAAAGCATCATAGTGTGATAGCGCAAGCGGACTCTTTCTAAAAGTATGCTTTGTCGGATTATCATCTCTTTTCATTGCATGCTTATAGTCATGTTTTCCTAATGCATCTCTTACACCAAGAGTCTCTCTGTCTTCTTTTGATGCTATTGTTTCATCTTCACCAAACATTGAGCCGGCAGCTGAATCACTATCTTCTGCTCCGCTAGCGTCATCACCTGCAGTTGCAAGATCGTAAGGCGTGCCAACTGTCTGTTTTGATTGAACAGGATCATTACCTTCCATTTCAATCTGTGAATGTCTAAATTTTTGTTTAAAGTCTTCTATAACTTCTTTGCCTATCTTCTTAGTATCTGCATCTGTAAAATTAAAAATATTATCATATATCCACTGTTGTGATACGAGTGATTGTTCTTTCATATCTCTAGCTATAGAATTTTTCTTTTCCCAAAGGTCTAATCTTTCTTGCTCGTATATTGTAGAAGGACTAGTAAGTATCAAGTCAAAATCAACTAAAGCTGAGTCTGTGTATCCTTGAGAATATAAATGGACAACTGCTATTTTTGTCAACTCACTAATTACAATTCTCTGTATTCTTTCAATTGTTCTTGCAAACCTAACATCTTCTGCAGCTAGTGTTGCTTTGCTTCCAACATTTTCTTCAAATCCTAAGAATGCTTTAGGTATTTTTAAAGCAGACAACATTTTATTTTTTAAATATTCGATGTCTTCAGTTGCCTCATATGTTAATCCAGGGAGTGACTCAATTGATGTTCCACTATCACCACCGCGGACTGGAAGATAAAAGTCTTCTGTTAAGTTTTGCATATTATATTTTAAATTATAGTCACCTGATTTCTCATCAACAACAGGTGCTTTTTTAGACTTATCGATAATTCTTTTCATGTATGTATCAACTTCGTTAGGAGGTAAATTACCAATGTCTATTTTAAAAATTCTTTTTTCTGGTGCACGCATGATTCTATGAATTAACATAGCATCTTCCATAAGACTTAATTGCTTCCAAACTCTTCTTCCACCTTCTATCATTGATTTTCCGTAAGGTATGTAATTAGAATCTGATAGTAACCTAAAATGCGCTATTTGGAAATTTTGTAATTCATTTCGACTTGCGTTCTGCGGCATATTTCTTGGATCTGTTGCATCCAATACAAATTTTACATCGTAAGGATTATCAGGATCGAAGTCTTCAACTCTTGACACATCATACGTAGACAATGGCTGAACATTTATAATTCCAAATTTTTCTTTTATGTCTAAGTTTAAAAAGAAATCACCGTACTTACACATATTACGAATCCACGGCCATAAATTAAATTCTATATTTAATATATCGTAAAATAAATTATGAAGTATTTCGTGTATCTGCGGATTATTTGCTTTAATTTCTAAAACATTTCCATATTCTGACTTCATAGTAGACTCATCAGCATATACATCCAATGCAGAAGATATTATCGGATCATCATCCATTGCCTCATAGTCTCTAAACAATGCCATTCTTTGTGCTTTTGCTAATTCTCCACTATAACCGTGGTATGATCCGTGACCATGCTGACTAGAATGAAGCCGCTGGTATCTATCCATTAATGTTTTTGATCCAGCTTGTATTTCATCTGTATCAACTACTTTTAGTTTCTTGCCACCAACGTTTCTTACTACAACGCCTGTTGAGAATAGTCTTCTTATTCTATCATAAAATGTGTCTTGTTGTGCCATATTACTTGCCTATTAACCAAGTTAGTGATTCTTTACCATCTTTTACGTGATGTTTCCATCCGTAATCATTTTCTTCTTCTACTGTGTAAACACCAGAGCTTGACCCTATTTTTGTCATTGTTTCTCTTGTCATCCTCATATTTTCTTCATGAAGACGTAAACTAGTTTCTCTAATCCAAAGGCCTATAGCTAGACTCATGACTAAGTCATCGTTATATCCTTTTAAAGCTTCCGCTCTCCCATTATTAAATATAAAAACATATAATTCATCGATAAGTCTAATTGAATTTATTTTTATTTCTTTTTCTCTTATAAACTTAGAAAGCTTATCAATTATTAATGGTCTGCTTTTCATACTCGTTGTAAATCCTGGAATTTGATTCTTTTCTTCTCTTCTGTATCTATTTGTATGCTGTGATTTTGCATCTATATACTTCATATCACGTTTTTGCCAGAATAGATTTCTATATTCCCTATCAAGCAGCACTTGCAATACTGCCCAACCTACGTTATTATTCTCAACAACTAGTATTGCATCATTATATTCTGTGCCTACAGACATTAATATGTTTGCATAACGAGTTGTATCAACTTTTGCCTTAAATTCTGCTACTTGTTCTAATTCTTCAATATCAATTACATGAAATGCAGAAAAATCTGATCCGTCACCTCTAGCTACGTCTGCAGATATTATGTACTTTTTATTTTGCTTTGGTTGTGACCATACCCACATAGCATCTGAATATCTTTTTTCTATTGGTTGTATTTTAATTGAGTCTTGATATTCTTTTATAATATTTGCAGGTATTACAGATTGACCAGAGCTTATAAAGTCGCAATCACATTCTTGGGCTGCCATCTCTGGACCTAATAATTTATCTTGATCATCTCTCCAAGTATCACCTCTATCAGGATGTACTGTCCAGTGTAATTTTATAAAATTAAATTTATTTGTACCTTCTTCTGCTCCTGTCCATGTCTGATGAAACCAATTTCCCATTCCGTTTGGTGTTGATAATGCAATGCATTTACCTCCAGTTGCCAATGTCTGTTGTGATGCACCCCATATCTCATCTATATTTGCAATAAATGCTGCTTCATCCATAACTAATAGTGATAACGCTTCAGAACGACCTGCATCACCTGTAGATGATATTGCTTTTATCTGTGAACCGTTTTTATAACGTAAAGATAATTTATTATCTTCAACACAGCCTTGTTTTAACCAATCTGGCATCATTTTGTGCATAACTCTAACTTTGGTAACAAGATTTTTTGCAACTTCTTGCTTTGTTGCAATAACAAGTATATTTTTGTCTGCATGAAAGTTCATTAGCCATAAAGAATAGCCTGCTGTAAGCGTTGATATACCTAATTGTCTTGCTTTTAATATAATATTATAGTCATGATCTTTAAAATCTCTTAATGTTCTTTCTTGAAACTGATATAAGTCAAATTTCATCTTACCTTGAACAGGATGCTGAATATAACAGTACTCTCTCATAAAATACACTGGATCTAGAGCACATTTTACATATTCTTCTCTAAGTTGGTCTTTTATTTGCTTACTTGTTGCCATTTTTTACATCTTCGAGTAATTTTTCAAATTCTTTTTTCTTGTTTTCGAGCATTTTTACTGCATCTTTACCTTCTTGTAACATTTCTTCTGTTTTTTCAAACTTTTCTACGTGCACAAATCCCGTATCTACATTTACTGGTTCAACATATTCAGTTTTTTCTTCCTTTAACCACTCTTTTAGCTCATCTATGTTATTTGACAGTGCAGAAATCTTATTTTGGATTACTTTTGTCTTTTCATAAGCCTCAAATGTTCCATTTACACGCATTTCGTGCTCTTCTTCAACTTGACACTCAAAACAGTGCTGAAATAGCCTCCACATTTTATTATCTAGTCTTTTTTTCATCACACGCTCGCATTTAGGGCAAAACCACGGCATCCTGACTTCTTTCATTATCTTTGTTAAGTGGCTTTCAACATCTTTCTGTTTTTCTGTTGATTTTTCACCCTGATAGCCAACAAAAATTCTCTTTTCTGGTTCTTTTCCGGATAATAAGTCACCTAAGACTTTATTTTGTCTTTCTGCCTCTTTGCTATAGGCCATAACTACTCCTCTATTTCATTGTTGAAGTATATAGATCTTTAGTTGTCTTTGTCAGCTCGTCTATTTCTACTTCTAAGTCTTTTAATGTTGCCTTCATACTTCCAACTGGAGCTTTTTTCTGCACATAGATATTATATTTTATGTCTTCTTTTTTAGATCCGTAAATATGATCTGCAATTGGAAAATCTACTTGTTCAAATTCTAATTGATCGTACCAGGGCTCAGGTTTTCCAGAATCCAAACCAAGAACTCTTGTTATTCCACCAGGTGTCCATCCTGTGTCTGGCTCGCCTGCATCTGCTTTATAAGATGTCGTGTTTGATGATCTTTCTTTTAATAACTTATTCATTATTATCTACTAAACTTTTCTAGTCCAAGTATTTGGTTAATTGGTGCAAAAAACCCTGTAAATTTAAAAACTTTTCCGTTATATTTGAAAACTAATCCTTCTGATGGTGCCGCCTTAGATAAGTCTGGCATCGATTTTAATCTTTGAAGTTGAACTTTTAATTTATCAGCATTAGAAAAATCTTTTTTAGAGCTTAAAGACTTTGCTGCTTTAGTAAGATCATCAACTAATTTTTTAGAAGTTTTATCTGGACTTACACTTAAAAAGTTACTAGCATTTGCCAATATTTCTGCACCTACACCAAAGAATATTTCTTCAAATGGCTTCATATTTTCTTTTGCTATTTTCTTATGATCAAGTTTTTCAGTTGTCTTTACCCAATCAACAAATTCTGGATATTCTTTTTTTAGCTTATTAATTTCTGTCATTTTATAACTTTTATCATAAAATGCCCATCTTTTCATAAGCGGATATAAAACATTGTCTGGAATATTTGAATAATCCGATGAATTTGCGCCGTTTAATATGTATTCTAACCAAAAGTGTTGATGATATAACGATAGCTCATCGCTATCCTTTAATCTATATATATTCTGCAACTCAGTCAAAGAGCCGATATATTTTGCTTTCATTTTTGTATAATCTTTTACTTTAAAAAGCTTTAATACATTTGGTCCTTTAAAAGCAAATTTTGTTTTTATTTTTTTATTGACTTTGTTTATAATATCTGCAAGTTTTTTACCACCTGACCTTACTTCACCTGAAGGTATCCAAGCTTCATTGTATTTTAATATACCGTGAAATACTATTGTTGCACCTCCATCATAATCTATAACATTTTTATTTTCTGGATAAATAATTTCTATATTGGCCCAATTTTTTCCATTATTAAAAAGTGCTAAACTATCTTTTTCTGACATCTTTTCTACAGAAGATGCAATGTCTTTCATTGAAAATACAAAAGCATCTCTTACACTTGGTATGTGATTAGCAAACTTTGCCTGAACGCCTTTTAAATCCATACCGCCTCTTTTTAAGTCACCTTTATTTCTTGCAGCTACAGCTTTGCCATCAATTGCAGAAATCATAATATTTTGTCCGTCTAATTTTTCTGTAACGGCTTCTTCTTTGTCTAATTTACCCTGTAACCCTAAGTCTATTATATCCTTTAGTTCCCCAAAGGTTAATCCGTAATCATCAAACGGGTGTGCCATGTGTCCGTAGGCTCCTCCCATAAGTAATAACTCCCTTTCTTCTTTAAAAATATTAACTTCTTTTCCATATCTAAATGTAGTTGCTTTCCGCCCATTAATAGTTGGCATACCATGATCATCTTTTCCAATACTCTTAACTTTCATCTTTTTATTTTTAAACTTACCAACAAGTATTGTATCACCAACATTTACATTTAATTTAATATCTTCTTTGAAAACTCCTGTAAACATATCAAAAACTTTATCATCAAAATATCCAAATAATTTTTTAAAGAATTTTTTCTTAGAATCAATATCAAATTTTTCTGAGCCTAAAAGTTTTCTCATTGTAGTACCACTTATTTCCATGCCTCCAACTTTTATACTTGTGTGTGGCAAAGAAAGAGTATAACCATGCTCTTCAAAACCCTTAAGCCTATTATAATTTTGTCTGTATGGTTTAAAATATTTTCCACCTGTAAGTCGCCCCTCATCCTTCTCACCAACAGCGAAGACCACTGCGGTTGTTTGACCATCATACTTTGATAACAAGCCCTTAGGTATATATGGCTGTTTTTCTAGCACTATTGATTTTGATGGAATTCCCATTCTAATCATATGTTTTTTCTTTTCAGAAAAACTCATTGGATGTCTGGATCCGCCTTTTTTATTGCTAGTAACAATATAGACTTCATCGTATCTTTTCTTTAAAAATTTATACGACTCTAAATGATGAGGTCCAAAAGGTTGAAATCTTCCTGGGTATATTGCAACTAATTTTTCAATATTGTTTTCTTGTTCTTTTATACCTTTTTTAGACAACTCAATTGCTGTTAGTTGAGCCATAGCTTTTTTCTTTGACTTATGAGAACCTAACCGTTTTCCGCCTTTTTTAGGATATACAACATAATCACCGTCAACTTTTTTAATTGTCTCATTAAATTGTATTCTCATTACAATGTCTTCGTTCAGCTTGCCGTCTAGAGTATCTAATTGGTCTGAAGGTATTATTACTACTGTGCTTTTTCTATTTGGGCCTACACCCATCCAGTTTATAATATCCCAGCCAAGATCTTTCATTATTCTATCCATCTCTCTCATATAAAGCTTATCTGCTTTTTTATAAGATCTTTCCCCTGCGATAACTGCGCCGCCGTATGTTCCTGTATCAACTCTTCCATCATGACCAGAAGGTCCATCATCTTGCATCATATCAAAATGAACTGCAGGATCTTCTGCATGTTTATCAAGCATATACTCAATAACTGGCCATCCTAATATTTTAAGTGCATTTGCAGCTGTAACTCTTTTATAGTCTTTAAAGCTTGCAAAGAAATCATACAAACCCTCATCAGAATAAACTCCTTGCACCTTACTAGACTCAGAGATAACTTCTCTTTCTTTTATATAGTCTTCAACAAGCACTTTATCAAGCACAATACAGCCTTCACCGTACATTGTTTCGTACAAAAGATTTTTATAGACTCTTTTCATCTTATTTAAATCTAATACTTTTTTGTGTAAAAGTAAAGGCTTTTTTCATTTTATCTCCTTAAACTTCTAAACTTCTTCTATACCAACCAAAGTAAAATTTTTCTAACGTTGGTTTACGCACAATTAAATTTGCGTAATATTTTACTCTATAAGCTCGAACTCTTTCAAGTTCAACTCCGCTTAGAGCCGAGATTGTTTTGGGTCCGATTTTACCATCGACTTTTAGATCCGCTCCTTTAGCATTTGCTGTCTCTTGCATTATCTTTGTTGCACGTCCAGCACCCATATTGACACACATGTCAAAATAAATGTGTCGAAGGTCTTCTGAAAGATCTTCACATTTATACCTATCCCAGTAATCTCTTTTATAAATATCTTTCGCGCCGTCTTCTGTGAGGTTTTTAATGTCTACATCTGGGTATGCCCTTTTAGATATGCCGTAATTGGTCTCACCGCCTGGATCACTTGGATCGTTTACATAACCACCCTCATGATGTAAGACTACTTCTATTATTTCATCAAAAGCTATTTTCATTTTTGTCTCCTTTATTAATTAACCGCAATGATATGTACAGCATATCAAAGTTGATTTAAATCCTAATTCTGAATCGACCTCTACATTTGAAAAGTCTATTGTCTCTGTTGCTTTGGCAACTGTAAAGTTTGCAAGATAGACTTCATCTTGTTTTTCACCGTGTCCTGCTCTATTAGATGAGCAAATGTAGTCTCCGTTTTCAATTGTTCCGTTAGAATCAGTTACTAACATTTTTCCCTCACCTACTGCATTATAGCTAAGCATTTCTCTTGTGTTATCTAACCCAAAGTAATCATGCCCTGCTGGTCCTGTAATATCATATACACCGATCACTGTTTTATCTTTTTGTGCTGTCGCTATATCTACTTCTACCCATGCCAATCCGATACCACTTCCAGATGATATAATATTACCTGTTGATTTTACAATCGAACCTTGTCGCCACCCAGAAGACGTTGAGCCAGAAGGTCTTTGTGAAACGTGTGCACCTGTAAATGTTGAATAAACAACTTCTGAGTTTATAGATCCAACTACTGCGGGAGTTGTTTGAGAATTGCCCATAAACTTTATATAATAGTTGTAGTTAAATCTGGATGAGTCATACGACTTTAGTGTAAACATCGAATGGTAAGTGCCTGATGTAGTATCCAGGCTAGTTATGTTAACTATACCGTCACTTGCTGAAGAATTTTTAACTATATGTAATTTAGAATCATTATCTATTCCAGTGTTAGGTGCATCTCCTATTCCTAATTGACCAGTTATACAGCTCGGCCACTGAGATCCACTTATAAACAAACCCCAACCTGCTTTTTGACCGTAAGTCCCTGTTCTCATATTTCTTGCGCCAATACCAACCATTCTAGTATAGCCGCCGTCTCTACCACTATCAAGTAAGTGTGATGATGTTGTCCCTATTGTGGGTAGTGCCTGATAAGATCCTGAACACTCATAATAAAAGCCTCTCATTTTGTGAGCTGAACTTCCATCACTTTCGTTTGTAATACCTCCGTCGTCGGATCTAAAATCGCCAAGATCGTGCCTTATCTCAACACCAGCCCACTGTAGTTCATCTTGATCTCCTTTGTCTGCACCTCTTGCATCTCCTCCTGTTATTTGTAGTATATCTAGGCCCCACATTCTTTTACTGCCTGCAAATCCTTGAACTTTATTTACTGCGACAGAACCAGTCGCTTGATAGCCTAGTGATGTGTGCGGACCTTGAAGTGTGTATCCTAAGTCTGAGTTTGTAGGTACTCCGTGATAAGCTTCTGAGTAAAAGCCACAATTTACAACTCTATATGGGGAAGCGACAAAAGGTGCTAAGAAAGCAGCCTGTAAATAATCATAGCTTGTTGCTCCTGTATACGGAAGCATAACTGATTTTACCCCTGCTATAGACTTATTAGAACCGTACTGTGTAGGCGTAATTCCTGTTTGGAATTTTGAAATATCACTGTCTATAGCTTCTATAATATGAAGTCTCGATTCTGGTGAATCCCAACCTACACCGAGAAAAACTTCATCTGTAAATTTAATTGATCCAGAAATTAATAACTCTGCAGTACTTACTACTGAACCTGATAGTACAGTTGATCCTTCTACTGTAAGGTCATTTGCCTGTAATGCACCTTTTAGCGTAAATCCGTCATCTTCATTTACTCTTAAGAAGTTTTCTTCATCACTAAATACTAATAAACCGTCTTGACTTAATTCTACAAGCGGCTTAGTTCGAGTTGGCTTTGCGCCAGCACCTCGTGATGCATTAATAGGATTAACAGATACGCTGGCTAGTGCCCATCCACCTATTTTAACATTGATTTTTGGTGCTTTTATCGCTTGTGTAGTTGCTTTACATTCGAATTCGATACTTTGGACACCAGACACAAAGTATAAATTTTGAAAGTACTTTTGAACTGCTGTTGTATTTTTAAATCTTCTTGTTCTGTGTGTGCTGTAAGATCCGTTTTGTGATACTGTTGATGAGCTAGTCTTTATTGTGATGTCTAGGTACTGATCTAGATATGCGATATCACCAACTGGCTTAGCGAAAACAGTGTCTGTTGATGGAAAAGCTTGTATTAGTGCAGATACTGATATTCTTGTTCTTAAACTTACATCAAATCTTTTTGATATTGTTGATGTAAATGTTGCAGTCGACCCTGCTGAGTATACAGTATTTGCAGGTATTGATGCAGCTCCTCCTAATTTTTGTGCTGTATATGCCCAGTTTGACCAATTTGAGTTTGCCAATGTCCAGGTTGTTGTAGCATTACTTGAAAAATCATTATTTTGCCACTGTGTAGAAATACCAGATGTTCCTGCAGAACCTGTGAGTGCGTTTATTGGTGTCTGACCTTTTGATGATGATACTACTGATAATATCGGAGTTTCACCGTTTCTAATAACTAGACCTGATGCAATTACATTTGTGTGTAGCGTTGTGCTTCCTTCATCACCTGAGCTACCTGTTAATTGATATGTTGCGTCTTGTTGAAGTGATACATTACCTTTTGTTAGTGAGCCACTATTTACTGTCCAACCTGCAATTGTTCCTGCAGCGTTTGCAGTTATAGTTGTTGCAGTTAAGTTTCCTGATAGCGTAAGATTACCACTGTCGACGCGGAAGTTGGTGGTAGAAATATTCAACGTGCCATTTGCAGAACTAAAAATTATATAATTATCATTGCCATCATTTACTTCAAATTTTGTTGCTGTGCCATCCATCCCAAGTGCAAAACCAGAGGCATCATTATCAAATGCTTGCCACGGTGAATTATAGTGGTTTCCTCCTGCAATATAACTATCAGTTCCACCAGCAATCTTTACCTTATTGCCTAATGACATTGAAGCATGTGTTGTAGATATTGCAATATTTGTAGCTGTAAATGATCCACCGCCTAATGTGAACCCACCTATTGTACCAGATGTAGCATTTATTGAACCGCTAACTTCTATTGCAGTTCCTGTCCATTTTAAATAGTTATTTGCTGTTCCTATATTAAGTCTTGGACTTCCACTATGATTTCCTAAATATATTCCTTCTGTTGTATCTGTATATCCGGATTTATCTATCCTTAATGATTCTGCGCTTGTTGTCGAATTAAGTGATAAACCATTTTTAGAAATATGATTGGTTCCTATCGTCCAACCAGCAATAGATGCATTGCCATCTATTGTTAGTGCATTACCAGTATATCTAAATCC
>PBHZ01000027.1 GCA_002719615.1 Methanobacteriota archaeon | reverse complement strand
TCTCTTCTGAAGTTAAACCCTCGTGCCTAACATTACCAGGTGGTAAAGATGTAGCTAACACATAACCAGATGATTCGTTTCCAGGAAAGTTAGGGTACAATTCTAAGTCGAATGTGTGCCCAGCGCATTCTGAATTCAACATTGTTCTGTCACAAAGGGTGAAATTATCTTTTAATTCATAGAATATGTCCCATTCCGTTGCGCTGTATATTGTCACGGACACCCTTAGTAACAATACATCGGTGGTGCGAAGTTCGTCTAATAGTGACGAGTTGTTAGTTTCTGGTATTGTAATCGTTAGTGTCGTAGATTCTGTAGAATTGTTGAATGTACCTGAGATATTTATTCCAGAATACAAATCCATTCCACTTGCAGTAACGTTGGTTGATAGTGGAACTATTGAAAGTAGTAGAAGCGAGGTGAATAACACTGCGCAGCGCATGGCTACGAATACTAGGTCGCGTTCAAGAGGTTTTTGTCAATCAAGGAATCCTAAATCATCAAGGGTTTCTAGTGCATCATCGAGTTCAGGAAGTTCCCCCTCTGTCATATCTGAAACATGGATTTCAGGGCGCTCAGGCGTGGTTGGTTGGTCTGCTTCGCCAACTAACCATTGTTGCCATTGTGCCACTCTATCTTCGTCTTTTACACGCATTGGCGCCCATAGACCTTCGATGTCAAGGCCATCTAGTGAGCGAAGTGTTACTGCAAATCTATCTGCATTAACCTCGTCCATTCGCATCAATAATTCGCGTAATCGAGTCAGTACTGTTTCATCACCATTAGCCCAGAGTTTGGGAATGATGCCTCTTGAATCCTCGGAGAACTCTTCGAGATAGTCGCGAATTGTGTATACTAAGTTCCTGCGAACTATTCTAGACGGGTGGTTGCATAACTCCACGATCTTATCTGCCCACATCTCTTTGTCAATGAATCTCAAATCGCCAACTGTTGCACTTGCAGCACCTAGAACACTTTCGTCATTATCTTCTAACATGCCTTCAAGTAGCGGAATTGCATCAGTAGTGATTCTTCTAAACAGTCTTGTTAGAACATCAGCCATTGCTCTACGAGTTAGCAAATCTTCTCGGCCATGTAGAATCCTAATACATTCCAAAGCAGAATCACGGTCGCCTTCAATCAATTTGGCTAGACACAATACCACTCTTGTCGAAACTTCCTGAGAAGGATCGCCAGCTCTACGGATCAAGATTTGAGGAATGCCAAGGGGCAGAATCAATTCTTTTCTCTCAAGAAGTAGTCTGCACCATTCAATCAGTAGTTTACGGCGCTCTTCGCCACTATTCTCTAATTGTTCCATCATCCATTTTGCAGCATCCGTGCCTGCTTCGTGAGCGACGACCGACGTATTCCTAGGCACAACTCCATGTGGATTCCAATCGATATTTGCATTCGAAACATCAGGTTGGGTGTGCCATGTTCCTGGCCTTTCTGCCAATGCAATAGATTCGACCAAGTGGTATCCTTGGTGCACAGGCTGTCCGTGTGACGCATTACACAATCCATTGATTAGAGCAATGGATAACCACCACCGGTCTGAGTCAGGGCTTGATTGATCGAGCGCCTGGGCAAGCCATTCTGTTGCTATTGCAAATTGCAGCCTTTCGGTCAGAGTGCCCAATCTTCTCATCAACCACTTCTCATGAATTTCAAAGGGGTCATCAGTCAAGTTCATTCTGTGAGGCACTATCAAATCTACAACGATTGCAAGGTGCCTATCGAACATCCCTCTATCTACTTGGAGTAGACCAACTCCCATTTCGACAATCTTCTCTGGATCTTTAGGATGCATCACAGGAAAATCTGGATCGCTCAATGGCGGGAAAGGGAGAGGCCATGCTTTGAGGCCTGTCTTAATCGACTGAGCAAGGCGTTCGCACAAAGATTCCAATACTCTCTCTGATACACGGCGCTTACTCTTCATTCAAGCCGCCTCACGTGCGCTTCAATTCCATTAACGGAATTGCCTCAAATGTCCAACTCGATGTTTAGGTTCTGAATCAGTTCCTTGTATCGGTTACGGATTGTGACTTCTGTTACACCTGCAACCTCTGCAACTTCACGCTGAGTTCTGCGCTTTCCACACAGTACACTTGCGATGTAAATGATAGATGCTGCAATTCCAGTTGGTCCACGACCACTGGTCAATTCTTTTTCTTGTGCAGCCTTGATCAATTCGTGTGCCTTAGCTTCAACTTCAGCATCCAATCCTAGTCCAGAGCAGAATCTTGAGATGTAATCTTCAGGTCCTGTAGGCATGATTTTCATCTTTAGTTCGCGAACCATGAATCTGTAGGTTCGGCCAATTTCTTTACGGCCAGTTCTGCTTGCTTGTCCGATTTCGTCAAGTGTGCGAGGGACACCACATTGGCGGCATGCTGCATACAATGATGCTGCTGCAACACCCTCAATTGAACGGCCACGGATAAGTCTCTTCTCAACTGCTTTCTTGTAGTTTACAGCAGCTGCTTCTCTAACCGACTTAGGAAGTTCCAAGCGGCTAGCCATACGATCTAGTTCAGCCAGTGCCATAGCCAGGTTTCTCTCGGTTGCGTTAGAAACACGGGAACGCTTCTGCCACTTTCTCATACGATAGAATTGAGATCGGTATCTCGAATTGATTGTTTTTCCTGAATAGTCCTTGTTTTGCCAGTCGATATCTGTTGACAATCCCTTGTCGTGAAGCATTACTGTCATCGGAGCACCGGTACGTGCGCGCTGGTCTCCTTGTTCTGGAGAGAATACTCTCCACTCTGCTCCTTGGTCGATTACATTGTCTTCCAATACTAGTCCGCAGTCATCACAGACTACTTCTCCGCGAGTCTCGTCACGGGTTAGGTTTCGGCTTCCGCAATCGCTACATTTTACGATATCTTCCACATGTTGGTTGTTGTCTACCATGATTTCACATCCTCAGCATAGCACATGCTTACTGAATAAGTATCAAAACCCTCCAACGAGGGTTACTTAAACTATTCGGCGGCATGGTTAATATGGTTTCTATGCCTTATGTGACGCAGTGCCTCGTCTATCAAAAAATAATCTAATACACAAATATTACACAAAAATGACGCCGAGAGTGTAATCTTATCAAGAATTAAATCTACAAAACCTAGCTGGTAAATTGCTGAGACAATAACCCCCTTTGAACCTTATCAAAAAGTTACCTCCAAACCTGTTATACCCCTCTGCCCCTTGAAAGGATTTAGGGGAGTAGGATGACTAATATTTGGCCACCTGAAAAAATCAACCTCTCTCCGGGGAAAAGAGTCCTTTTTCTCACTAAGGACCTGAGTCTAATCAAACAACAACTGTATGATGGTCTAAACCTGAAAATGAGCGATATAGCTCCCGAAGATTTGCTCGATGACATCAATACTGATGTTATGACTCCTGCTTGGGTGTGCTTTGATCACGAGCCTTCTGAAATTGCAAAGAATGCTTATGCTGGCCTGATGCATGATGGGATGAGAGTGTTCAGTGAAAATGCTCTGATTAGCGGTGGCTTCGAAGTGATAGTATCCGGTCAGCGAAAGGGGACCGGTTCTTCTCGTGAAACTGCTGCTCAATGTGAAAGATGGGCAGGTATTAGGATCGTTATTGCTTCATCATTCGCTCCTATCCACGAGAGAAATAACATCAACCTTGGACAGCTGATGGGCGACTATGATATGCTGGAAAGGTTNCAAAACGGAGAGAGTATTTCTCTCGAAGANTTCACCTCCAAATATGACCCTGTTACAAGATTGATTGTAGAGAGTGGTGGGCTCTTCCCGTTTGCTGAGAAATTGTCAAACGATCGGATTTCACTACCTCCTCTAGATACTCCTAGTCTTCCAATGACAATGGCTGAAAAAATAATTTCACGGAATTTAGTTGGGCATGTTGAAGGACAGTGTGTCAAGCCTCACGACCCTGTAATTGCTCAAGTTCAAGGAGGCTACAGTCACGAGTTTACTACTGCCCAGGTTCATACCTTTTTGAGTGAAGAATACGGCGAGGATTATTCTCTGCCCAATCCTAACAAATTTGCCGTTTTCGAAGACCATCTATTGTATGCAGCACACAATCCAAAATTTGTACCCCACATGCACAAAGTTCAGACATTGAGAGATTTACAAGTTAAGTTCCAAAGGCACACTGGTGTGCGAGATTATTCTGCTGTAGATGGTGTCTCGCCGGGAATTTGTCACCAAGTTGCACGTGAGGAATTCATTGAAATTGGAGATTTCATACAAGCAACAGATTCCCACACTTGCATGGGTGGAGCATCTAATGCACTAACATATGGAGTTGGAGCTACTGAATATGCTAGCTTGGTATATTCAGGTTTCACATTTGTAAAGGTGCCAGAATCAATCCGCTTTCAATTAACAGGAGTACTGAACGAAGGTTGTACTGCTAAAGATGTTATTTTGTTCATACTTTCAGACCACGCTCGTAAAGAATTGACTCTCAATCGCTCAATGGAGTTTGGCGGCCCCGGCCTTTCCTCCCTATCAATTGATGAAAGGGCTACTCTCTGTAACATGGCGACAGAATGTAGTGGAAGAACAGGAATTTGCGAAGTTGATGATGCGTTGTATGATTGGATGGAAAAGGCGCAAGGATTGGATAGGGAAAAAATGCGTAAACTTTCGGTTATGCCCGATGAAGGTGCAAAATACGATGGAGGCGTACACACTATCGACCTCTCACAAATTGTCCCAATGGTTGCTCACCCAGGTAACCCCGACAAAGGAATTCCTTCTGACCCGACAAACGGAGCAAATATTTCTGACATAGGAAGTGTTCCTATCAATATTGCATACGGAGGCTCCTGTACCGCGGGGAAAGAGGACGATATGGCGTATTACGCTGAAGTTTGCCAAGCAGCAGATGATGCTGGTTTGCGAGTAAAGGACGGCGTCGAGTTCTACATCCAATATGGAAGTGGGCTAGTCAAGGATTTGGCAGCGAGCAAAGGCTGGCATGAGTTGTTTTTGAAAGTTGGAGTGAAGCTAATTGACCCTGGTTGTGGTGCATGTATTGGCGCAGGACCTGGTGTTTCAATTAATTCAGAACAGGTCACAGTATCAGCGATCAATCGAAATTTCCAAGGCCGTTCGGGGCCGGGCAAATTGTATCTAGCAAGCCCACTGACTGTTGCCACTAGTGCCTTTACCGGAGAAATTACCGCTTGGAAAAATGGCTTTTTTGACTAAGTGGTTCTATGTCTAAACGATTGATGGGCGCATTAAGCATACTAGGGGTAATCGGTGGAATTGCATTCACTATTTATCTTACACAAACCATACTTGCACCTCTTATCGAAAAGGCGACTTGGTTTCCAGAAAATGGTTGGCTTGGAATAGTGACTTGGCTACTCTTGTATGTTTTTCTAGCATTACTAGCAGCGCCGGCGAGTTTGCACAAATTTGTGTCAGGCGTGTTGTTCGGATTTTGGGCAGGATGGGTAATCGCATTCGTTGGAGCATGTTTAGGAGCGATTCTTCCGTTTTGGTTGACTAAGAAATACATACATGATTGGGTCGATAAGAAAATGAAGGGCAAACCGACCTTGCGAGCCTTGAAAAAGGCTGTAGGAAAAGACGGTTTGAAATGTGTATTCCTTACTAGAGTAAGTCTAGTAATTCCTTATCCCGTCTTGAATTACGGATTTGGACTAACTGATGTAACTTGGAAAGATTACCTGCTCGGTTCTGCAGGAATGATTGTTCCAAGTGCGCTATATGCATACTGGGGCTCTAAAGCTGCAGACATTTCAGTGGCTATGAACCAGGGCAGAGATTGGACCTATTGGACTGCACTTGTGTCATCAATCATTCTGACAATTTGGATTATTGCGTACTTGCGTAGGATTACTCTAGCCCACATTACGCTTGAAGAGTCAGAATGAACGCCAGTATTCAAGAACCTTGGGCGATGGGGTAAGGCCGCTTGAGGCCCAACGTCATTAGGACGGAGGAGGACCTGTAAGTTGGTGATACGCGTGGCGGGCATTGCAGATAAAATGGCAAAAAATCAGAAACAGATTGCGATTTCTGAATTCTTTGAAAAGAACAAACACTTCCTCGGATTTGACTCCTTACAACGTTCGGTTATCACTGCTGTTAAGGAAGCAGTAGATAACTCGCTAGATGCTTGTGAAGAAGCAAGGATATTACCAGAGATCAAGGTTAAGATTTCAAAAATCGATTCAAATAAAGACATCTTAGAATTACAAACCGAAGACAATGGTCCGGGAATCCCTCAGAAGAGTATTGAGAAGGTGTTCGGGCAACTACTATTCGGTTCAAGGTTCCATGCAATTAGACAAAGTCGTGGACAACAAGGAATTGGAATTACTGGAGTTGTAATGTATTCACAACTCACTACTGGGAAGCCTACGCATGTAATCTCAAAGATCGCTAGTGACCCGACGGCGGTAAGCGTCAATATCGGTCTTGATACTCGCAAAAATAAAGCCGTAAAGAGTGACCAAACTCGTATTATTTGGGAAAATGATGATCAAACAATGAAAGAGCACGGACTTCGGGTCACCACCCGAATGAAGGCAAAGTATCAGAGAGGTAGACAATCTGTTTTCCAATATCTAAGGATGACTAGCATAGTCAATCCCCATGCAGAAATTACATTCACAGATCCGGATGGCGAAACCTTCCATTGGCCAAGAGTAACTGAAAGGTTGCCATCAAAGGTTGATGCAATCAAACCTCACCCTCACGGGATTGAGCTCGGTCAATTACAGAGGATGTGTAGGGAATCTAGCGATTCGCGAATGACCGTGTTCCTGCGACAAAACTTCTCAGGCGTATCGATGCGTGCTGCCAAAGAATTGTGCGAGGCTGCTGAATTGGAGATTACGACGAAGCCAAAATCGTTGAAGCCGGATGATGTTCGAGCGCTGTTAGAAGCATTCCAAGGGGAAAGGGAGGTTAATGGTAAAGCGATTAAATTGCTCAGCCCGCCAACCAATTGTCTATCTCCGATTGAAGAGATGTTAATCAAAAAAGGATTATCGAAAACAATCGATTCGAAGTTCGTAGCAACTATGACAAGGGCGCCGACAGTAAGTCATGGCAACCCATTCCAAGTAGAAGTCGGGTTGATTTTTGGAGAAGGAATGGTTGCTGACAAACATGTAGAGGTTTTGAGATTTGCAAACCGTGTCCCACTAATGTATCAACAGGGCGGTTGTCTACTAACCAAGGCCATTGAAAGCGTTGATTGGAGGCAATACGGATTAGAGCAGGCCGGCGGTAAAGGTGTTCCCAAAGGCCCTGCGGCAATCCTTGTGCACCTTGCTAGTACAAACGTTCAGTTCACATCTGAAGCAAAGGAAGCTCTATCTGACAACGAATTCGTTTTCGAAGAAACTCGAAGGGCAATGCTGGAAATGGGAAGAGGACTCAGAAAACACTTAGAAAAGAAAAAGAAGATGGCAAAGACTCGAGAAAAATTCGAACTGATCAACGATATTTTGCCAGCTATTGCTGAGAAATCAGCGTCGATTTTAGAGCGGCCTGTTCCTGACCTTGCAGGTTCGATTACGAAAATTATGAGTGCTGTAATTTGTAACGAATCTACCACCTGGAATAAGGAAACAAAGCAAGTTGACGTGTCCATAACATTGTTCAATTATACATCTCGTTCCAGAAGCTACTCTCTCCTTGTCAATTGGCCAGAGAAGTCGGGCGGAGAGATGGTTGGAAATGAGCGTGGTGGAAGGAAAGAAGCCATGGGGATTTGGGGATGGAAAATTGAGACCCTAGAGCCCGGAGAAAAAGCGGTACTAGAATACTCTCTTTCGAATTTAGAAAAGGGCGATTGGACTGAAACCGAGGTCTTTTTCAGAGGTAGCCAAGATGTAATCGGTGCTACAAAATTAGATGAAAAAATGCTTGTAGAAATTCGGAAACAAGAAGAAATTCTCAATCAAAGCGATGCTCCTGCTGAAGAAGGCGATGCAAATGTAACATACGAGCCGGGAGTGGTTGAAGGCGACTCTGGCCAAACCACTTTATTTGGAGGTGAAAATTGATGGCACGAGTAAATGATCCAGAATTGACAAAGGCACGACTTCACCTTGTGGTTGAAGAAATGTATGACAGGATAGTGAAGGGCGAGCCCCCTACGATGACACTTCCAGTCCGTACAAAGAACAATATCGGATTTGACAAAAAACTTGGAGTATACAAGTACGGAAAGAAAAGGTCTACTCGTGATGCAACAAGTCTGGGTTCTGCGAAAAATCTGCTCAGAGCATTACACGTTGTCGAGTTCATTGAAGAAATGATAGAAGCAGGTAAATCATCAACCCTTAGAGAAATGTACTACATCTCTGAAAGCTGGGGCCTAGGAAAATTCGGCAGCCAAAACGAATCAAACAATTTAGCAGAAGACCTTGAAGTCGTCACTACTTGCCTAAGAGAGGATTTCAAATTGAGACCTGAAGAAGACGGTGCTCGAATGATTGGCAATGTTACAATCGAGGAATTGAATCGAAGAGGGCAATGGATGACTATCAACGCGCGTGACGATGTCGGGGATTCGGGTTATGGTGTCCCATACAATGTTGAAATTGAGAAGATTCGACTAAAAGAGCATGATGTTAATTTCTTGATGGCAATTGAAACTGGTGGTATGTTTGACAGACTTGTAGAAAACGGGTTTGATGAAGAGTACAACTGTGGCCTGATTCACTTGAAAGGGCAGCCTGCTCGTTCTACTCGCAGAATTATGAAGCGTATGAATGAGGAATGGGATTTGCCGGTCATCGTCTTCCTGGACGGCGATCCGTGGTCTTTCAGAATCTTCGCATCGATTGCTTATGGGGCGATTAAGACCGCTCACATCTCAGAGTATTTGGCAACTCCTTCTGCGTCTTACCTAGGAATTACTGCCGATGATATCCTCGCTTATGATTTACCATCTGATGAACTATCGAAGAAGGATATTGAGGCCCTGAATGCTGAGTTGTCTGACCCAAGATTCGCAGATGGTTGGTGGCAAGACCAGATCAACATGATGCTTGAAATTGGTAAAAAGGCTGAGCAGCAGTCTCTAGCAAAGTACGGTTTGGATTTCGTAACCGACACTTACCTACCAGAAAAATTAGGTGAGATGGGATTAGCGTGAAAGCGCTTGGTTGAAGTCCTCTAGCCGTTTAGCGCCAATTATGCAACCCGCAGAGGCTCACTCCCCTTGGCCCAAGCGGATTATGATTGCAGGCGCAGTCCTAGGTTTTGTCGGAGTGATTGCATTTACTCTAGTTGCTGGCGATTTGATAGATTATATGGATCCAAGGGAAGTTTCTGAGCATTCGGTTGAATATGATTCTGGAACAAATACTGTTCTAACTTTAGAACCAGGGTGCTGGGTTGTAAACGTCGAAGGAAACGATGGTGATTATACTGTCAAATTCCAATATGTAGAAAATGGTGCTGCTGGAGATACTGTTTCTGACGATTGTAGGACAGATTTCCAAGCAACGGGCACAGATGTTGATTTTTCGGTTGTTTCCAAGCTAAAAATTGAGGAAACTTCCGATGTTTTAATCACAATCGAGTGCGATTCTGCAGATGGATGCGACAAGCCGTTATTATTCACTAATTCTGAAGATGCACTCTTCGACCTGTTTGGAGACGCGGGCCTATGGTTGGTGTTCGCTACCTGTTGTAGCGGAGCTATTCTACTTCCATTAGGTTGGATTCTAGTTTCAATTAACAAGGGCAGAGGTAACAAAGTAATGCTTACTCAACAACAGATTGCTGAGGCTATGAATCCATATGAACAGGAAATGAGTTCAAATCAAGAGATGCTTACAACTGACCAATTATACAAATTAGTACGCGGCGAGTTACCGGATTCCGAACCCGAACAAGTCAATGTCCCTAGCCCATTTAGCGACGTAGATACTAGGGCGAAAACTCCGGCCAAATCAAAGACAGGTGGTTCGATAAACAGAGCTAGTACTTACACTCACGAAAACCCGCCAACCGACGAATCTTGGAAGAACTGGGATGAGTCTTAGCACAATTGCGACGGGTTCTTAGGCAACCGATGCTAGGTAACCATTGGTTGTGAAGTCATGGCAGACCTCGACGAGGCCCTTGGAATCCTACAAAACAAAGCACGCCGAGCCATTCTTGAACGGTTGGTTCGTGAGCCGCACTACCCATTGCAACTCGCAAAACAGATTGGAATATCGCAACAAGCGGTTATGAAGCATCTCAAGTTACTGGAAAGTGCTGGCTTTGTTGTAAAAATGAAGGCTGCTAGTAACAAAGGTGGGCCTCCAAAAAACATCTATTCAGTGCAACAGGCGATATCTATCAGGATTGACCTAGGGCCTGATCTATTCCAGTGCAATCAACGGATTTTACCAGCCGGTGGACCACTGAAACTATCAAACAAGTTACAAGGTGAAATGGTCAACATAGCAGAAGTTGTTAGTGGAAGAAAGATGATTGGCGTAGGAGAGGGTGCACACCATCTATCTGCGATATCTGAAGCAATCGAGAACCTAGACAGAGAGAGGGATGCTTTGATTGCCTTACACCAACAAATCAAACAAAGGGTATCAACGACTGTCGATACAGACTTTGAATCCTATGAGCAACGATTAATGGTTCACAATATCTTAGAGTCCCCTGGTTCGAAATTTAATTTCAGAGAGTTTGCGCGTGAATTGAAACTCGGAGCTAAAGACAGCGAGAAACTGATGGATGAGGTCAGAGCCCGGATGGTTAGACAGCTTGCAGAAAGAAGTGGCCAATTTATCGCTGGACCTCAGAGTATTGAGTTGCCCTGGTGGGCAGCGTTGGGCATTGACCCCACTGAAAACCAGTGAAGTCAATGCCTCTAACTAACTCAGTTATCGTCTTCGTTCAAAACTGAGATCAAACTGCTTTGCTCTGCAATACGGTTCTTGACATCAGCACGTCGTCCTTTGCCTACTAAGTATAGTACACCGAATAGGGAGAAGGTTAGCAGTAGAACACCAAACGGTAGAGCCCAATCGCTGATAATTTCTCCAGCTACGTCTAGGAACGGAGAGTCGCTTGAGAGTTCATCGCTTACAACTCTGATGTTATCAGATTCGCTAACCTCGACGATTGAGTTGGTTGGATCTACAACTACAACCACATCGTGAGAACCTGCGGATACCGGGTATAGTAGGTATAATTCAATCTCTTGGGCGTCTTCGCTAGCATCTGGTGCCAGTAGAGCTCCAACTGTCTGTCGCATTACGATTGAGTCTTCAGGGCATCCATTCTTTCTGATGTCCTTCAGAACTTCATCATCTGCTTCACTGAATTCACACAAAACAACTTCGATGTTTGTCGCATGAACGTTTCCAGTGTTCTGTAGAACAACACGCACTGGAATTGTCTTGTCAACTTCATTGCTAGTCTCGGATACGGATACTTCTGAGATTACCAAGTTAGGAGCGCGTAATCTTAGAGTTAGAATGAATTCGTTGGTGTCCAACATGTCTCCAGACCATTCTGGGCTGTCGTCATGGTCACCATCATTCTCCATGTTACCTGCTTCACTAGTAACCTTCAGTCCGATGAGCCGAGTATCTAGTTTAGCACCGGTTGCAATGTGAACTGTTGCAATCATGGTATGAGTAGTGTATGGGTCCATTTGTGGAAGCCTCCATTCGTCTATGTCTGTCATGTATACACAAACATCGTCTGGGAATTCGTCCGCTGTTGAAGGAGTCTCGACACACTCAGTCTCTACAATCAAGTCACTTCCAACATAGTTCACCATCTTCCAGTCAACTCTCCAGTCTGATAGAGCGCCCATTCCTGGCAAGGTGTTCCAAATTACATTTCCAGTTGAACCATCCTTAGACGAGGTATGGTTGTGTAGAGATGGCGTATCAGGAACGTTTCCAGCGTTGGTGATGTTCACTACGAACTCAACAATTCTTCCAGGAGCGCTGGTCTTGACTGCATTGTCGACAGATGGATCCATGCTGATTTGCATATCATAGAATTCGTTTACAGTAATCTGGAACATGATCTCGTCTCGAAGTCTTGTTCTGTGTCCTGTATCATCAGGATAGTCTTCTTCGCTGAATGCTTGGATAACTACTGTGTAATCTCCCGCTGGGACTTGTGTAGGTACATTGATTGTGATATCCACAGTCTGTGCAGTATCACGAGTCAATTCAGTCAACAGGGAGCGGGGGATTTCGATATCCCACAAGACATCGATTCCACTACCTGTTTCGTAAACTCGTCCAAGTCTCAAGTCATACCTATCAGGCCCATTACCTGCGTTTGTTACTGTGGTTGGTATAATCCAAGTGTCGCCAGGATTGGCAGAGAATTCTGTGGTCTCGGCATCAGCAACCAAATCGAATACGTGGATCACATTAGTCGAGAGAATTACTGAGTCTGCAACTCTTGGATATCCTTCCAAATGAGCCTTTACGGTCACCGCAGGACCTAGTCCAGCATTCGCATTATACGGTGCGCAAACCGCTACGCCTACCGTGTAAGTCGTACCTACTGGCCATAACCTCGGACTATGCGGATCAGCAGGGTCCCTGGGCCCGGGTGCATTAGAGAAGTCCAATGTGACTGTCCAATGGTCTTGCCTCCATGTGTTCATGTCAACTTCATCAGGCTTAGCTTCTGGAGCGCCTGGTGTAGAGAACACAAGGTAACCTGCCTCGTAATTCTTGATGACGTTCAAATCATACTCTGCACATGTTCCTGGCAGGATGATTTCGCTTGTATCATATATTTCGAATACGATATTTCCTATCGATCTAATCGAGACGTTTATCCATAATTCGAGAACATCGAATGTTCCCTTTTCTAAGGACTTAATCGGCTCGCCTTCAGACCAACCTTTCACATAAACGACGAAGGTTCCCGGGTCTTGGCTTGTAGGCACTGAGATTTCCAGATTCTTAGTTACGGACTGTCCGGGGTCCAAAGCGACTTGCATTGGGAATGCAACTTGCCAACCAAACGGTAACAGCCATTCTTGTTGTCCTTCAAGGCTATTTGGATCATAGAATGCAAACGTATCGTAAACGTTGCCTGTATTGGTAATTGTAATCGAGAAGATTGCTGTTTGTCCTTGCTCTACATCTGCCATGCGATGGCTTGTATCCAAATCAATTCCGTGAACTACATCCATCAAAGTCAGAGTAAGACGCTCGGACCTGATTGCAGGATCCTTCATCGAAATCGCTGAAACCACAATCTCAGCCAATTGGTCTTCTTGAGCTTGGTAAATCGATGGTGCTCTGACTCTCAAATACATGCGAGCCATTTCTCCACCTTCTAGGAAGATTGGAGTGTCTGGGAAAATCGCAGTGTGGTTGTTAGAGAAATACAGGTTTGCTGTCCAATTCTCTGGCATTCCTGTTAGATTCAGGTTATACGTATCTGCAACTAGGTCCTTTGGCCCAGGAGTTGTATTGTTGATTGTCAGATTGTAGATTGTCTGCTCTCCCGGTTCAATAACGTGGTAATATGTCTCTCCTTCATCGAATTCAACATCGACCTGTCCGGTTAATACGTGGGAGTAGCAAATTGTCCACGGCCCACCATTGCTCTCACTCGAACACTTGTTAGTATCAGACCAGGCAATGTGTGCGCCACTACCGAGGTCGTTAGCAAATGCTGGCGGCTGACCTAGTGATGGCTTCGAAAGCTGGTTAGGCCCTAGTTTGAATGAAGACCAAGATGTTACTGCTGTGGAATTCCAAGAGTCTAGTGCTGTTTCGCCAGGACCTGTATTCTCTGTAGCATTCAAGCGAGTGTAGAGAATCTCTTCCCCTGCACTAGCATTTCCAAAGTCTAGCCAAGCGATATGAACATTGTTTTGTGGATCGGTTAGGATTGCTGGATAGGCTGAATTCTGGCTACTGCCTTGTGGCATTTGTTGCCATCCTTCGACTTCAGAGATAGGAGTATCTTCGATTCTCTTAATTGCGTAAGTCGATAATCCGTTTGAAACTCCGTCCCATTCTCCTGCACCCTGTAGTCTCAGTTTGGTATAGTAGATTTCGTATGGTACGTTCTTTTCGAATCCATAATCGCGTCCGTCCATCCAAGCGATGTGAGTGTTACCTTGCATGTCAACAGCAATTGAGGGGTGGAAAGAGAATGCGTCATCGATTGTAACACGTGTATCGTTTACTACGACTAAGTGTCCTTCACTACCACGGCCTAGATCTTC
>PBHZ01000026.1 GCA_002719615.1 Methanobacteriota archaeon | reverse complement strand
CATATATTGTTCAGCTAACAGAAAGTCCTGTAAATTCAATAGTAAGCGTGCAAGAACGACAGTCTTATTCTGACTCATACGCTACTCTTACAACAGGAGCATATGAGTATGCACTTGATTCGGGCACAGATAGTATACTAAGAACACTTTCTTCGGGCAGATATAAGAACTGGCCTCTGGGAGTAGACGCTGTAAAAGTGGTTTATACTGCAGGCTACAGTGCAATACCTTCAGACTTAAAACTTGCAGTTCTTGATTTAGTTACCTACTACTTAAAAGACGAGCACAAGCAACGACAGACAATAGCAGGTGCAAGTTTACAGAATCAGGGTAGCACTAGCCAGAATAATAATGTCTCTTTTCCAGATCACATTAAGAGAGTTTTAGACTTGTACAAGAACTTTTAATGGCTGTTAAAGAACTACAACAAGACATACTGGGCATATTTGGCAAGGGCTTAAGAAGGAGAGTTAATAGAAATATTTTTGGTCAGATATACAGACTGTCTCCTACTCGTTTTGCCACCATACTAATGGTAATTTTTGAGCGTAGAGGCATGACACAAGATGTTGCAAACTTTATTGCAGGAGATTATGCAAAGGCTCTAAAAAACCGAATAGAAATTCCTTTTATGGCGGACTTAAAAACAAAAGATGCTAGGCTGTGGACAACTTTAAAGTCGAGGAAGGCAGCTGTACAAGGTAGAAGTGCAGGATTTTTAGTTTATATAGTACCAACCTATAGATCTTTACAAGACGGAACAGGGCTCTCGGACTGGAAGGGAAGAAAACAGGAGTTTGCAACTTTAGTTAAAAATAGGTTTCCTGAAGCAATTGAAGAAGACTTAAATCTGCTAGGAGGAGCTGACAACAAATCCGGCTCCAATATAGGACACGCAGAGGGTCAAGAAGGTTTAGCAGTATCTTCTGTAGGTGTTTTACAGGCGGAAGCAAAGATTGCAAAAGCAAAAGCAGAAGGACTAGCTGTAGATTCATTGCAGACCGCAGTAGATAACTATAAAGCAAAATTAGGTTTAGAGGTAATGCACGATCAGGTTGTAAGTGCTGATGGTAAGTTTAATAAAGGGTATACGGCTGTACTAACAGATCAGGCAAGTGGGGATAACCAAGGTAGTGAAGAGTTTGTTCGCGAGGTTGTAGCATCAAACGAGTTTAAAAAAGAAGTTAGAGAGGCGGTAACAGATGATAACTCTACTCCCCTGGGGGAAGCATTAACTCAGGCTCTTATGTATAACCTCACAAAAGGGAAAAAAGTAAGAGGCACAGGAAAAAAAGCTCAAGTCGTAAAAGATTCCACTCGAGCAAAAGGCAGTAAAAATGTAAAGAGCCCTTCAGCAGACTATACAATATTTACAGAGGGAGGTCCTGACGTAGATTCTCTTTTAGAGCTGTCGCCTCGTAAAACACAAACTAAAGGCCAGTTTAGTATGGCAAGAATAATGGGAGTTTTAAATGAGAAACTACCCCAAACAGTAAGAAAAAATATGGGGGCTCCTCGACTCGAAAACCAGACGGGACGATTTGCAAACAGTGTTAGAGTTACAGACATAACTACAACGGCCCGAGGGTTCCCAAGTGTAGGGTATACATATCAAAAGGAACCTTACCAAGTATTTGAAATGACGCAGGGAAGACCTCCTTGGGCTACAACGGACAGAGACCCTAGAGGTCTTATTGATGCTTCTATACGAGAAGTTGCAGCAAATTTAGCTCTGGGAAGGTTCTATACTAGGAGACAGTAGTGGCAAGTAAAAGGTTATACACTTCCCGTAGGGCAGGGATAACACAAGCTCTTGCTGATAAGTTAGCTGGTATTGATGGAAGAGGTTTATTTTTGCAGTCTGTTGCAGAAACAAGCCCCAGATTAAAGTTTTGGGATGAAGTAGAAGAGTTCCCTGCAATACATTTGAATGCAGGCTCAGAAACTAGACAGTATCAGGGAGGAGGCTACAAGGACAGATTTTTAACTGTAACTGTTCGTTGTTATGTCAACCAAGAAGACTCAGTTACTGCCTTAGACGAACTACTGGAAGATGTAGAAACGGTTTTAGAAGAAAATAGTCGCTTAAAGTACAATGACCGTAATGGACTTGAGCAATTTACTCAACAGATCACTATTATCAGTATAGATACTGATGAAGGTGTACTAGATCCTCTAGGTGTGGGAGAAATCACTATAGAGGTTCGTTACTAGGAAAATTCTGGCACGAATAAATATTCACGACCAGTCTTTTCAAGTTCATAGGAGATAATCTATGGCACAACAATTATATTTTAGCCGTGATACGAGAATGTTTATTCAGTTTCGTGATCCTGCTGATAATACAGAAGCTGCTGCTAAGTTAGGAGCGGGGGCGTTGTGGGAAGTGCCTGTTCTTGATGGATACAGCTTTTCTCAGACAACAAATACCTCTGAAATAACTCTAGCAGAGATGGAAAGTACAGCAGGTATCAGTAGAAGGGGTCGTCGTATGTTTACAGACTCTTTGGCACCTGCCGAGTGGTCTTTCTCAACATATATTCGTCCTTTTAAGTCTAAGGCAGGAAGTGTAACTCCTGCGGGTTCTGTTGCAGCGTCTAATGCTGCAGAGGTGCACGCGGTAGAGGAAGCTTTCTTTGCTTCTATGTTTGGAGCAGACACTTATACAACTGGAAGCGGTTTTACTCGAGCAACAAATGCTGCGGCATCAGGAGGAGGAGTATCCGGAGGAGTTATTACTCCAGGCGCTAATAGCTCTGTTATTACTATTGGAGAATCTAATAGATCAGCACTTACAAGTTTTACTCTGTACTTTATGATTGATACGGCAACTGATAACCCTCTTGTGTATCGTATGCCAGAAGCAATCGTAAACGAAGTATCTGTTGACTTTGACGTTGATGGTATTGCTACTCTTAACTGGAGTGGGTTCGCAAAAGAAATTCAAGATGTATCAGGAAATGTATGTACTGGAACAACTCCTCCTGCTTCTAATGCCACTGGCGCAACAGGTAGAAAGGATGGAAGTGCAATCGTACTCGGAGATATTTTCATTGATACAGATAATGCAGCCGGTCGACAGTTTAGTCTTATTAAGACTGTTCCAGGTGGAAGTAGTGCAGTAACTGTAACAGCAGCAATTGATGAAGCAGCTACAAGTACAAAGAACTTTATTCGAAATCGACTGACTTCTGTTTCTGTTGAAGCAGCAACTGCTACTGATAAAGTTCCGACCATATTCCCTGGACAGCAGGCAGCTATCACAGCAATAGATGTAAGTGGTGGCACTGATAAAGTAACTACTGGTACTGCTCATGGTTTTGCAACTGGGGATGAGGTACAGATTTCAGGAATCACTGGATCTGGAGGTACTACAGTTGATTTAAATGGAACTCACTTTGTAAATGTTACTTCAACTACTCAGTTCAAACTGTACAATACTGCTGCAAATGCTACAACAGGAAGCGCTACAGGTCTTACTGATTTAGACGCACTAAGTGCGGGAACCCTTACAAATGCAGTAGTTTGTAATGGTAAGTATAGCCTTGTACTAACAGGCGGAAGTTTTAATATTGCAAATAATATCACCTATCTTGTACCAGAAGAATTAGGTGCTATTAACAAGCCTCTAGAGCACGTAACAGGCACACGAACCGCCACAGGTAATGCAACTTGTTACTTGACACTTGAAGATAGTGACACAACAAGTGGTACTTCTAGACAGTTCTTTAATGACTTGGTAGGTACAGGTGCTATGTCAAAAGTTGTGAATAAGTTTAAGGTAACCATGGACATTGGAGGCTCAACAGCTGCAACTGAAGGCAGTAATGACCCTGCATTGAAAATTGAGTTCCCAGCTGCTCACATTACAGTACCAACTCACCAAATCGAGGATGTAATATCTCTTGAAACAGCCTTTGAAGCACTTCCAACAGACTTTGGAACTGCCAACGAGATAACCGCAATTACTTACTTCCCTGTAGGCGATTACGCATAATAAAAAAGGGGCTTCGGCCCCTTTTTTCTCTCACCCCACCAAAAATAATTCTTGACATTTTTTGTCGTTTACAGTATAATTTACTTTTAAATAGGAATTTAGCCCCATGACAGAAACAAAAGCACCATCTAAATCACCAGAGCCTGTATCTCTTAAAACTCTGATGACACCCAGTAAGACAGTATCCATTGAGTTTCCCGGATACAACGACTTTTTGGTAGACATATGTTACCTAGCACGAGAAGAGTTAGTAAAAATAAGAAAGAAGTGCGTAAGTAATAAGTGGAATAAAAAGACTCACCAGCCAGAAGAAGAACTGGATGAGGAAAAGTTTCTGACAGAATATTGTAAAGCAGTTATAAAAGGATGGAAAGGTTTACGATATCAATACTTAGAAGAGCTTCTTTTGGTTGATGTCTCTGACTTTGATCCTGAGGATTGTTTGCTTTATACGGCTGATAATGCAGAGTTACTCATGAAAAATTCAACTCCGTTTGACACATGGGTTACAGAAATAGTAGGTGACTTAGAAAATTTTACCAAAAACAAGTAGAGAGAATTAACTCTTTACTTGATAGGTTTGTAAAAGAGAGAAACTCTTCTTTCGACCTACAAAAGTACCTGCTAGTATGCGAACAATTAGGTGAAGAACCTGACCCCAAAAGGATGCCACTTGAACCTTCAGTTTTTCCTGAAGAAGTTCAACTGGCATTTTTTATATTCGGGCAGCTAAAAGATACTTGGGAAGGTAACTCTGGTACATACATGGGAAAGATATGGTCAGACTTTAACTTTCTAGTAGAGTTGTATGAGATAGAAGATGTAAAAGAGGTTTTTAAGTGGACAAAAGTTTACGAAAATATTCTAGTTGAGCAGTTAGCGGAAGAAGCCAAGCGAAAACGAAAGGCAGAAGAAGCCAAAGCGGGTAGGGGCGGCAAGCAGTATACCCATAATGTTAGAGGATAATGGCAGACGAAAAAGTCTTTATAGACGTAATAATTGATGACAAAGGCACTACCAAAAAAGTAGCTGTAGATTCTAAAGAGCTTGGTGGCGGTCTTGATAAAGCGTCAGAAGGTGCAGGCACCCTTAACAGGAATATGAAAGGGGTTACTAACCAGTCTTCAAACGCGTCAAAAAACTTTTCAAAAATGCAACAGGGAATGGGCGGACTTGTAGGAGCATATGCTACTCTTGCCGCACAGGTATTCGCTGTCACCGCTGCTTTTAACTTTCTAAAATCAGCCGCAGACTTTGCTGTACTAGCCGAAGGACAAGCAGCCTTTGCACGAAGCACAGGTATTGCTATAAAAACTTTGTCTAATAACATAGTTGAGGCAACGGGCGCACAAATAGGATTCAAAGATGCAAGCCAAGCAGCAGCGATAGGACTTGCAGCAGGTCTTAATGTAAAACAGTTAGAAGATCTAGGAAAGGCCGCAAAAGATGTATCGCTAGTACTAGGAAGGGACGTTACAGACTCATTTAACCGTCTTGTAAGAGGTACAACAAAAGCAGAACCAGAACTACTAGATGAACTTGGTATTATTCTTCGGCTAGAAACTGCTTCTCAAAAGTACGCGGATGCGATTGGGAAAGATGTAAAACAGCTAACACAGTTTGAAAAATCTCAAGCTGTTGCAAATGACGTTCTTGAACAGGCACAAACAAAATTTAGTGATGTTTTAGGAGACACTGAAAGTTTAGGCAACTCTGTAGCAAGACTAGGTAAAGCTTTTGAAAACAACTTACTAAAACCATTCCAGGAGGGTCTTGCAACTGTTTTAAATCCTTTAATTAATTTTCTTACTAATAATGTTGCAGCTCTTGCAGGAGCATTACTTTTATTCGCAATTCCTATTTTTAAGCAAATAATACCAGGTCTTAGTCAGATGGGAGAGACAGCAAGAAAAGCAGCAGATGAATCAAAGAGAGCTTTAGACGAAGAAATCATTGCATTGGACGAAAAGAAAGCAGCTTTAAAAGAGCTGCAAAAACAGCAGGAAGTTGCCAATAATAAGAATAGACAGGCAGCTGCTGACCAAATAAAAGGTGTAAAAGCTAGAAAAGGATCAGGAGTAGAAGCTCTTCAAATGGGCGGGATACCAACTAATAGACAGATTCAGGGCATGATAAATGCTGCTAAAAAAGGCACTGGCGAATATAAGAAGATGACAGATAAGCAGAGGAAGGATTTCATCAAAAATTTAGAGATGATGAAAAAAGCCAATGCAAAAACTTGGAAAGACATGCTCCCTCCTATAGGTACGTGGGCAGAGAGTGCAAAAGTAAAAATTAAAAGTATAGGAGTAACTACTCAAAAAGTAACAACAGCTATGAAAGCGGCTTTTGTAGGAGTAGGTAAGGCAATGGATTTGGCTTTTAAATTTACAGCATTTATTAGTGCTGCGCTTCTTTTTATAAGTATGATAAAAGAGGCAATTACTTTTGTAGTTAGGTTATTTGAGACCGCAGAGGGTACCAAATTAAGAATAGCACAAGAACAGGAAAGAGAGAAAGTTAGAAAGCTGGCGGAAGAGTTAAAAAGCGTAAATGAAGAACTAAGAGAAATGACAGGTAGAAAAATCAGCTCAGATACTATTGGGGCTGGTTTTGTTGGTAATGCTCTGAGTAACTTTAAACAACAAGACTTAGGCCTACTACTACGAAGCGGAGATGCAGCCCAGAGAGAGGTAGGCAGAGAAGCACTTCAAAATTATTTACAGATACTACAAAAAGCCAAACCTATTTTTGGAAAGACAGCGGAAGATGCCGAAGGCATGATATTAAAATTAATGTCTTTAGACTCTGGTATGATAGGGGAAAACTTTAATCAGCTAGGAGATAAACTGCGAGAAATCCAGGCTATGGGACAGGCTGCAAATGAGTTTGAGCAGGCGTCTAAACAAGCGGCTGAAACTCAGATATCTTTTATAAATAGTATAACAGATAAAAGTAAGTTTGCAGGTATGATAAAGCAGAATGATGCGTTAATAGCTAGCTTTAAGAAGATGGAGGAACTGGGTCTCAGTGAGGAAGTACTCTCAGGACAAAGAAAAGAGGTAGAAAAAGCAAAAACAGAGACGGAAGCGTTAATAGCTTTAAGAGATAATGAGTTTACGTTAAAGAAAGACCTTCTACAGCTTGAACTAGACACTAATGAGGAGCTTCGTAATGCCACCCCGCTAATAGCAGCTAGGATAACACAAGAGGCAAAAATTGACAAGTTGCAGAAGCAAATTCTTTCCAGAGAAATACATATAAATGCAGAAAAAACCTTGATTCTTAAGAACTCTGCTTTAGATACAAAACAAAAGCAGCATAAGCTAGACTTACTTGATTTAGAACTGCAAAAAATGAAAGACCAAAAAGACACTTTAGAAGAGCAGCTAGACCTCAGTTTTCAAATAGCAAAAGCAGGAAGAGACGCTTTTGAAGGCTCATTACAATCTTCTATAGGAGCTCTACTAAAAGGCGAACAGAGTAGTTTTAAAGATGCAATAATGGGAATTGCAAAAAGTACTATAGGTTCAATAGCTGATGTTCTTGCAAAAGATTTGACAGAGACAATAATGGGAGGACTCTTCGGCAAGAAGATGACACCTCAGGAAGAGGGTATACGAAAAGGTGCAGATTATCATGCGTCAGAGATAAAAAAAGCAATGGGTGTTCCAGGTAGTGGAGCGAGTACTGGTACTGGTACAACTCAAAAGGGAGGACCCCTTGACGGAGTATTTACAAGTATTGTTCCAGGACCAGAGGAAGGAGGAAGTACAGGAGGAGACGAGAAACAAGGATTCTTTAGAAGATTATTTGGTAAGAAGCAAGTTACAAATACTACTGTAGAAGGAGAAGGAGGAGAAGTAACAGAAACAGGAAAGCAAGTAACTCGAATAGACGGAATATTTAGTGGATTTGCAGGAGCCATGCAAAACCTATTTCAAGGAGATGCTCCCTTTCTCTCTAAACTTGGGGGAATTTTTTCTGGGCTAACAGGTGATTTAGGAAGTTTATTCTCTGGTCTCTTTGGAGGCGGGGGTGGCGGAAGTTTATTTGGAGATATATTATCAGGTATCGGAGGATTCTTCGGATTCGGAGGCGGAGCCAAAGCAGCCGCTATGGGAGGAATCTTCAAAGGAGGATTTAAGTCTGCCGCTTATGCAAAAGGTGGAATAGCCACTCGTCCAACTGTAGGTTTGATAGGAGAGGGCAAGCATAATGAAGCCGTGGTGCCTCTTCCAGACGGAAAGGCAATCCCAGTAAACTTAGGACAGCAAGGAGCAAGCACAAATAACGTGAGTGTAAATGTGAATATAGCAAATGATGGAGGAGCCTCTACAAGCGCAACTGCAGACGGAAACATGGGCGAAGACCTAGGACGAGCGGTAGCGGCAGCAGTCCAAGAAGAATTACTATACCAGAAACGTTCTGGTGGTATTCTTAATCCATATGGAGTAGCATAATGGCTATTGGGTTTCCTATTTCGGGCACTGGTATAACGAGTGCAACCATTATACCTGATAAAACTTTAAATCGTAGCGCCACTCCCAAAGTAAGAGTGGCAAACTTTGGAGACGGATACCAGCAAAGAATTGCTGATGGTATAAACTCTATCGGAGAAACTTACAGTGTTAATTTCGTAAATAGGGAAAAAGCTGTCGCAGACGATCTTCTTGCTTTCTTTGACCAAAAGAAAGGAGTTACCTCTTTCGCTTTTACTATCCCTGACACTGACAATACGACAGCTACAGGAGAGAAAACAATAAAAGTAATTTGTAACGACTGGAGCGTGCAATACTCCAACTCAGACCACTATAGCGTACAAGCAACCTTTGAACGAGTTTATGAACCATGACAAATCTTATAGCTACAGATGCCCAAGACCTTGAAATAGATAGTGGTCTAGTTGAACTATACGAACTTGAAATAGGAACAGGCAGCAACAATACTTTATTTTTCCACCCTGGAAAAGACTTAGATAATGGCACTACTGACAAAGACTTGATCTTTGATGGTAATACTTATATTGCCTTGCCTATAATGATGGACAACATAGAGAAGTCAGCTACTGGAGCTATGAATAGACCCAAGCTGACCATAGCAAATGTTGAGTCTATAATCAAGACTGGTTCCGACTTTAAAACTCAAATGGAAGACGGAACTTGGGATGCCACCATAGACGGAGAAGCTCTGCCAGCAACAGAGTTTGAAATAGACGATCTAGTGGGGCAGAGAATTACTAGAAGAGTGACTTTGGAAAAGTATACAGGTTCTGGTACAACTGCATATGAGTTTGATAAAGAAGTTTTCATTATAGATAGGATCGCCGCAAAAACTGCAATTCTTATAGAGCTTGAACTATCTGCTCCTGTTGATCTTGCAGGCATAAGACTTCCGAGAAGGCAAGTAATTGGTAAGTATTGCCCATGGCTATATCAAGGACACCATACTAAGAGTGAAACGTCTAGTGCGTGTTTCTGGAAAACAAAAAACCAAGTTAGAGATGAAAACGGAAATTTCTACAGTTTTTATTTTACAAAGGACGATGAGCCCCTCGTACTGAATACTCGCCTAACAGGAAACAGTACTAGTTTCTGGAAAGGAGAATATAGTAGCGGAACAACATATGCTGCAGGAGAATATGTAAGCACTAACCCTGGCACAACGTCGGAATTGTATTGGAGATCCGAAAAAGATAGTAACACAGGAAACACTCCTTCAGAAACAAGTATATTTTGGCAGATAGTAAGAACTTACAGCCAGTATTCTAGTAGTACAGCTTACTCTGTTCATGCCACAGATCCTCGTAGAAATGACTATGTGCTATCGAGCGATACTGTATGGAGAGCGATCGCTGCAAATACAGGCGTAACTCCAGGCACTAATCAAAACGTATGGGTTAGAGGAGATGTTTGTGGTAAGTTGCTTAAGTCGTGTAAGTCAAGGTACCAAGTAATACCAAAAGCAACAGGAAGTGGCTATACTTTAGGCGGGATACCGCACAAAAAAGAAAACACTTACCAAGCNTTACCATTTGGAGGATTCCCAGGAAGTAGAAAGTTTAGATAATGAAGTTTTTAGATGATATAGAACAACACTTTGCAAATGAGTACCCCCGAGAGGGTTGTGGCGTTATAGCAGTAGTAAAGGGCAAGAAACGGTGGTTCCCTTGTACAAATATAGCAGAGGACGACGAAGATTTTGTAATAGACTCAGATGAGTTTTTAAAGCTACAAAGAACAACAGATATTGTAGGAATTGTGCATAGCCACCCTGATGCTTCCTCCGAGCCAACAGAAGGAGACAAAAAGTATTGTAATGCACTTGGAATAAAGTATTATATATTCAGCTATCCCGAGATGGATCTTACTGTGCTGGAACCCGAAAATACTACTACTGACTTGTTCGGTAGAGAGTACGAGTTTGGAGTTAGAGACTGTTTTGAAGCGTTAAGAGATTACTTAGCAGCCCAGAACATAAAAATACCAGCAAGAGCAATGTTTCAGGATAACTGGTGGAAAAAGGGACTAGACTATTTTACTGAAGAAACTATTGCTAATTGGGGNCACAAGCCTGTAGCACTACAAGAATTGCAAGCAAACGATGTTTTAATATTTAAAGTAGACTCAGAAGTTAATAATCATTGTGGAGTATACGTTGGAAACGATATTCTGTACCATCATGCCATAGGGAGACTTTCATGCAGAGAAAGCATATATCCTCTTTGGCACAAATATTTAATAGGAGCTTATCGCTATGATGCGAACAATACATCTTGAAGGAGAAATGGGTCGTTTATTTGGAACAAACTTCCAAGTATATGCACCCACAGTCAAAGACGTATTATCTTTGCTTGAGGCTAACTTTCCTAATTTTAAAAAATATCTTGTAGGATGCCATGAAAAAGAGATAGGATTCACTATTGACGTAGCNGACAATCATTTAGATTATGAAGCAGAGATGCTTATGGAACTAAATGAAGGCGATATAACCATTACTCCTATGGCAGCAGGATCGAAGTCTGCTATAGGAAAGATACTTGCAGCTATTGCTCTTATCGTTATAATGGTAACCCCCGGTTTGAGAGANACATTTTTTGCTGGTGGAGGAGGAGGTCTTTTCGGACTAGGTACATTAACTGTTCCTGGAAAAATCTTTGCATATATGGCGGTAAATCTCGCTATGATGGGTATACAACAGATGATGGCTCCTGACCCTGCGAGCGACTCAGACCAAGAAGAATCTTACCTCTTTAATGGAGCAGAGCAAAATATAGTAGAAGGAGACCCGGTTCCCCTTCTTTATGGAAAACTGCGAGTCCCAGGACAACCTGTTAGCTTTGAGATAGCAGGAATTGACTCAGTAGCAAAAGCAAATTTTTACAGAAGAGGCGGTGGAAGCACTGGAGGAAATGACCAGACTTCAGGAACAAACTTCACCATAGCGAAGGAAAACTAATGCCAATTCAATCAATTAATGCTCTAGACAGACGAAAGTATGTCCCAGAAAACGACCAGATTAGGACAAACGGCGATGGATCAACAGAGCAGTCAATACTTATAACAGATATTATATCAGAAGGCCCGATAGCTGGTTTAGTGAATGGAGGGTCTAGTATATTTTTGAATAACGATAACTTAATGTCAGAAGGAGAATCTACTTATAGTCCTCCTGTAGGCATGACCGTTACTTTAGACTCCGATGCAACTGCTCCTGTAAATACTAAAGGCAACATATTTACAGCCACTCTTGGTAATGAAGGGACAAGATTTTTAAGGATTGACAAAGCATACTCTTCTACAGTTACTCTTGCAAACTTACAAACAATTATAAATAACAATGGATTTTTAGGTTGCCAAGTTGAGGTAACCAGAACTGCAGGAGACGCCTTTTTAGCTTCTTTTCAGGCATCAAGCGATGAAATTGCTTTAGGTGTAACACAAATAGCAAATTTAGTAGCGGTTCCTGTTCTTACAGTTGCATCTAGCGGCGAAATTGTAGAGGGAAAAGCGCTGTCTGTTAATGCAGGCGCTGGAACAATGACCTTACAATTCTCTATGCCTTTTGGACTNGGTTTTACGTTTAATGATGCAGACCACAATGGAAGTACAACTCATACTCTAGAGTTTGATTTATTTTTAGAAATAGCTTCTATTGCAAATAATGTTATTACTCTTACACAAGCTCCTCCTATCACAGGAACTTTCGACTTTTCTATAACTAGCGGGCAAATTACTACAGTAGTAGGAACAGGTAAAACTCAGAAACAACTCGATGAAAAATATGAGAACTCTGGATTTCATTTCAACAGCGGAGAAATGGCTCAAGAAGCCCTCCCGACAATAGAGGGAGAAGGAAGTTCTAGTGTTGCACTAAGTGCTCAGACGGGAGATCTGGAGAAGAATGGATCTAAGATAATTACGGCAAGCGGTGCTCAAGCTAGTGAGATTGACACTTTAAAGATACTTATTACTTATCCGTCTGGCTTGTACTATGTTAGTGAAAACTCTGGGAGAAAATANGGCACAGAAGTTTTTTACAAAATAGAGCTAAGTATAGACAGGGGTAGTGGAGATAACTTTCAAATTCTTGAGGGAAATTCCAGATTCAATGGAACTCAGACATTTTCTCACGGGTGTACTTCTTCCAGAAACCCAATAGAGCAAGCAATAACTTTCGAGATAAGAGTAGACTTAACAAAGTATCAACCTTTTAACGGGTTCAAAGTTAGACTTACTCGCTTAACTGAGCACGATTTTTCTATAACAGGAAAGGGTGTAGAAGTTGGAGGCAGCCTGACAGAGAACAGCCACTACCAACACGTTACAAAAGGAGCCATAACTTTAGCTCTCGGAGTGATAAAAGAGAAACTTAGCTTTCCTTATACCGCTGTTTGTAATGTAAGTTTTAGCTCTAAGTCATTTAATAGTGCTCCTACTCGTACCTATGAGTGCCAAGGATTAAAAGTTCAAGTTCCGTCTAACTACATTACTCGTGAGGAGAATGATGGACAGAATGCTCTATATAAAAGAAATGTTAGCACAGGAGCTGTAGAAAACAGCAACCAACTTTGGGACGGTAACTTTAGATCAGATAAAATTTATACAGACAATCCTGCTTGGGTCTTTTATGATGTTCTTACACATGATAGATACGGATTAGGGGATTTTCTAAGAACAACTGATATAGATAAGTATTCTCTTTACAAAATAGCAAAGTATTGTGATGAGCTAGTACCTGATGGAAAAGGAGGCACAGAGCCTCGTTTCAGAGCTAATCTATATCTTACTAAAGCTACTGACGCTTATAAAGTTCTGAAAGATATGGCAACAATTTTCAGAGGAATTTTGTACTGGTCGGATGCTAATTTTTTTGCTGTTATTGATGAACCTAAAGAACCTGTTTTTACCTTTTCTAGAAGTAATATTATTGAAGGTGAGTTCTCTTTCGAAACCACAGGTAGCAAAACAAGAGCAAACCAAATAATTGTAACTTGGAATAATCCTGATGCAGACTACAAAGCAGAACCTATAATAGTTGAGGACAGAGAGAACCAAATAAAAACAGGTAGAATACTTAGTGAAAAAGCAGTAGCTTTTGGCTGCACATCTGAAGGTCAGGCTATTCGATATGGCAGATGGAAGCTCTGGACTGCAATAAATCAAACGGAGATGTGTAACTTTGCAACTTCCATAAATGCTTCTTTTCTTGCCCCAGGTGATATAATAAATATCCAAAACGAAGCAGACTACAATGTGCCTTTTAGTGGAAGAGTAAACAGTTGTACAAGCTCTGCAATAACTCTTGATAGATCCATTGCTAGCCATATAGCGGGTGGGTACAACTATACAATTTCTGTTGTTCTTCCGAAAAGAACTGTCCTTTTAAATCAAGATAGTGCAACTATAAATGTAAGCGGAGGCGGTACTGCAAGTTTCTCTCGCGGTGATCAAATTACCCATGCAACTGTTGGTGGGGCTGTAGTTCAACTGATAAATGCGGCTAATATTGATTTAACCCGACGCCAGATAGAGAGTGCTGTTGATAGTAGCGGTAACTTATTAAATTTACAGTATGCAGAAGAAACCATTATAGAAGAAAGGACTCTTACTACAGGAAGTATTAACACTTCTGATGGAAAAGATACTATTCCTATTTCTTCTGCTTTTTCTGTAACTCCTACAAATGGTGATATATGGGCTATAAAAGAAGTTCCTACTTCTGGAGGCAGCTCTACGGCAAGTTCATATAAGCAGTATAAAATACTAAACATATCCGAAAAAGGAAAAGCGGAGTATGAGATTACGGCAGTAGAGTATTTTGTAGGGAAGTTCGATGCTGTAGACAAAGAATTTACAACTGCTATTCCTGATCCACTATTCCCGCCCGAAGATACTAGGGAGGTTCCTGCTCCCCCAAGTGTAGCTGTTATAAGAGACCCTCTACCTCACGAAGAGGGAGAAGAATTGATCGTGCAATGGGAAGCTCCACCAGATATAGATAATACTGGTGTAGATGTATATTCGCATCTAGCTGGATTTGAGATAACTCATACTTTTGGTCCTGTAACGGGTAAACCTCCAATTATTAAAGGAATAGGAGCAGGAACAAGAGCATATCGTTTTAATAAAGTTGGAGATGGTCTACACGTAGTCAGCGTTCAAGCAGTCAGTAAAAACCAAAGAAAGTCCAAAAAGACCAGCGTAGAATTACGAGTCTCAGACATTTTTGAAGGTAATCATCCTAAGTTTAAGGGACTAGCAAAAGGAGGCTTTTCTACAAATGATGTTATGATGGTTGGATCAGGATCGCAGAAAGGAACTGTAAAATTTACCAGCGACTCTTTTGTAGCTGCACCTTTTCAAGATATAAATGCAGCAAAAAGAAATACAACCGCAGACCCAGATACCTTTTCCTTACTGACCACAGCTTTAGCGAATGGTAGTTGGCAATTAAAAAATGTAAATAATGTACCATACGGGTACTTGTTCATGGACTTTAGCCTTTTAGATGCATCTGCTCCAAATGCTAATGCTCTAAAACTTATAGTTCATCATACGGATACCACAACCTTTCAAGAACCTATAGGCTACTTTTATGATGGAATAAAGTACATAGCAGATCCAAACAGTATATGGACAAGTGTGGGCAATGTTAGTGTTACTCAAAACTCGCTTAAAATTACGGGTACAGGATTTAATGCTTTAAAAATTCCTGAAGTTATAAAGATCGGAAGTAATTTTGCAGCAAAAGTTGGGTATGTGGAAAGTAATACTGTGATGTACATGGATAGACCGTGGAAGGCTGCAAGTGCCACAGGACAAGCTCTCAGTGTACAAGAACTAGATATAGACTACAGAGAGGACTTTTTAGTTACCGTTGTGGCATATGATGCGAATCAAAATGATCCTTCGGGAGCAAGCGGTAGGTATGTGCTAGGTGGAGGTCAGGGTGGACTTTCTTTCTTAGAGATTACAGAGGATTTGAATACTATTGGAAGATCTGTTACTCTATCTGCTGATGTACCCCTTATACAGTATGATGCAGCAAATGCTGAAAGTGCCGCCTCCGATATAACTCTCTCTATGAATGCAGTAGGCTTTCGTGACGCAGAGTTCCAAATTACTGGAACTGGTTTTGCGGGTGTAAGCACTTCTGCAAGCGATGCTGAGTTCGCAGACATTACGGCTTCTGGAAATAAAGCAACATTTAAGATCCACGATCAGAGTGGAGGAAGTCCTGCTATACCTTATAATAACGGCGCTTTACTGGATTTTACAGTAACTGCAAGAGAAAAGCTTGACCCAGACAATACATCTAGTCAAGCGTCTAGCACTATCTCTCTCGGAAAAGTCAGAGAGGGCACTCAAGGTGCTTCTACAGCTGTGATATACCTGTACGCTAAGTCTACAAATGCTCCTTCTGTCCCTTCCAATATAGGAGGATTTCCAACTGTTACTGTAACTCTTAGTGGCACTGGAGGAGGTACAATAACTTCAGTTTCGTCTGGTAGTATAAGTAATAATCAAATTGGAAGCACAGGCTGGTATACTGTACCACAAGCACTGTCTGGCACGGAAAAAGCATGGGTTGTAGCAGCTACAGCGAATGGAACAGGAACAACAGATACTATAGGATCTGGAGAGTGGTCTGATGTTGTACAATTTTCAGGCGCAGATGGTTTGAATTCTGCAACAGTTGAGTTATTTCAACTAACTAATAGCACAAGTGCTCCTGCAGATCCT
>PBHZ01000025.1 GCA_002719615.1 Methanobacteriota archaeon | reverse complement strand
TATATCTTAACTGGTTAAAAAGTAAAAATCCATTAAGGGGTGAAAAAGAATGAAGGTTGATAAATTCGGGCATTATGTAAAAGATAGGGCTATACATAATCAGTTTTTAGAGTTTTATTATTCGGTTATAGGAGATGATAAAGGTTATGAAAAATCTCTTTTAAAGGATAATAGAACAATAAGAAGAGAAAAATTCAATTTTGAAACAAAAGAGGAGTTTTCAACCTTTTTGAAGAAATTGATATTGAATTATAAAGGAGAAGGTAGTTTTTTAGAAGATAGGATTTCACATGTTGAAAGGGAAATAATGAAAACAACAATAGGTTGGTGGATAAACTATAAGGGAGTGGGCATTGAAAAAGAATATGCTATGGTAGATGAAATGGAGAATACAGATGTATTGATTAAATATTTAAATTATTTATACAATGAAGTTTTTAAAGAAGGTTGGATTTTATGGCTAACAGATAAACAAGCAGAAAGTTTTAAATCGGGCAACTTTGTAGAAGATAATAGCCATCCTAATAAGTATTTTGAAGGTGCACAAAATTCTGGAATTATGTTATCATATGTTATGAGTTCGCCAAACTTTAATTTTGCTTGGGAATATGATGTATTTGATTCATATGAAATAAATGATGCTTTTTTTAAGATAAGAGATAAATATAAAGAAGCGCATAGATTTTTAGATATTCAATTNGGTTATAATACTGTAGGTGGAGANTTATTAGCAGCAAAGCAAAGTATTACAATGTTAAATAGTGAAAACAGTATGACATTTGCTTTAAATGAATTGTGGATTGCTCCTAATTTTATCTATTTAGGTAAAACTTTAGATGTTTCTAAATTTACTAATTTTATTAATTGGTTGGGTAAAAATCCTTTAGAGGTGAAATAATGAATAAAGAGGATTTTGAAAAATTAGTAAGACCTTATATAATTAAATCTTCTGAGGATGGGAGTGTAATAAATATGGAATTGATTTTAAGAGATTTTAAACCTTATTCGCCAACACAGAACTACGATATGGTTACTGTTTTAACATTAAATAAATTACTCTATATTCCAGATGTTTGGGATNAAGATAAAGGTTATCTAGTATTTTCAACTGAATCAGAAATGTATATCTACTATCCTCAAGGCAATTGGGGCTTGGATGATGATGAAAAATGGCATGTGGCATACTCTGCTGATGGCTGGTCTGAAAACCATAATTGGGTTATGAGAACGGCTAGTATAACTGATATGAATAATGGTAAGGGGTGGAATATGGGAACTAAGGTGAATGTTTTTTATTATGAGTTAGAATCAAAACTAATAAAATACCTTAATTGGACTATTGTTAAANACCCCCTTAACCTTAAATAGGTATTGAAACTTTAATCAATTATGGATGAATTTATTAAGAGACCTAAATTTGATGCTGATTTAAAATCTGCGTGGGATGCAAAGGCTTCAGATTATCCAGACCAAATAGTTAAACAATATAATGTTGGTGAAACCGAACAAAAGGGAACNATCCATAACATTGTAAATCTATTCCACCAAAGATACAAAGCAATTAAAAAGATTATTAGAATGCAATGTGGGTTTAGACAAACAGCAGACATTAGAGATATTTTAAAGGAAAAGGGAAGGAAATCTTACAACATTATTGGAATTGTAATGAATACTAGAAGAACTAAAAGTGGNGGGAGGATGGTAGAGATTGAAGACCCGACTGGAAACATGGAAGTTTTTATTAAAAAAGAAGACCCAGCAGCAAGAAGTTTGATGAACGATGATGTTGTAGGTGTTACAGGAAAGTTTAGCAAAGATGGGAGAATGTTTTGGGTTGATGAAGTTAAATACGCAGATGTATTGATGAGTCATCAAAATAGAGGCGGTAAAGATTATGACCCTGTTTCAATCGCATTTATTTCAGATGTGCATATGGGAAGTAAGCATTTCTTAGAACACACTTGGGATAAAATGGTAAAGTGGCTAAATGAGGATAAACTAGCCAAAAATATAAAATACCTTGTTCTGTCTGGTGATTGTGTTGATGGTGTAGGAGTGTATCCTAATCAGGAAAAGAATTTGCTAATTCTTAATGCTTATGACCAGTATGAGTTTTGTGCTAGAAAGTTAGATGAGTTGCCAGACCACATCACCCCCATTATGTTGCCTGGAAATCACGACGCAGTTAGACCCTCTCAACCACAACCTGTATTAGAACCCTTGATTCAACAAAGGTTTAATTCAACTGTTCATGTNGGAAATCCTTGTAGAGTTAATTTAAGTGGAATTGATTTGCTTTCATATCATGGGCAAGGAATGGACGACATCATTCCTAAAATGGACCATGTTACTTATGAAACTTCTGTTGAAGGAATGAAAGAGATGTTAAGAAAAAGACATATGGCTCCTTCGTGGGGAGAGAGAAATTCTATCTCTCCTGAATTAGAAGACCAAATGGTTATACATACACCTCCCGATATTTTTGTAACTGGACATACGCACTCCCACGCATTTGAGTGGTATAGAGGTGTTCCTTTGGTAGTATCTTCTACTATGCAAGGTCAGACAGATTTTATGAATATGTTGGGGTATGCTTCACAGAAAGGGCATCTAACTATTTACAATATTCAAAATAGAGAGGCTAAAGTGGTTTCATTTCATGCAAATGACGATATTAATTTCAGGTAATTTTCATGAAAGAAAATGATTTGGTTATTGATGGGATTAGATATAGGAAGGTTTGTAATTGCGAAAAACAACCTTGTTATATTTGTTTTTGTTTATTGACTTTGTATTTGAGAGAAATTAATGAAATGCTTAAGGAATAAGTTTATATAGGTATTGCAACAAAGTAATGTTTGAGCGTGATTATAATGAGTAAGTTAAGCAAGAATATTGATAAGATTGGATTTGGACTGAGTTCGGCCTCTATTTTGGGGTCTATCTATGCATATACCTTAGATGAACATTTGGGACTATTTATTGGTCTTTGGGCGTCTGCGATTATGCTAGGTTCTAAGAGAATCCATGATTGGTTCAATTGAGGTGGAGTAAATGCCATACATCAAGAATAAGGATAGAGAGAAGTTTGATGAATCTTTGCAAAAGATTTCTGATAATATATTAAGCATGGGTGATATGAATTATTGTTTTTCAACCATTATTGCTAATTATTTGGAAGAAGTTGAAAGAGTTGAGGGTTCTGTAGGATATTATTACTATAATCAATTAATTGGTGTTTTGGAATGTGCTAAGTTGGAACTTTATAGGAGGCTTGCAGTCCCTTATGAAGATTTGAAGATTGATGAAAATGGAGATGTTTATGATGCAATTAGTTGAAAGTAGAGGAAAAATGGTTGTTTTTGATATTGATGACCTTTTAGTGACTACTAGGCTTAGGCTTCAAAAGTATATCTCAGATTTGAGAGTAGATTTTGATAAGGCACAAGAAACTTATGAAAGTGGAGATTATTATGAGTGGGATAGTATTACTGATTATGCAGTAGAAACTGTGAATCTTTTTAGAGATATGGGCTATAAAATCTCATATTTAACTGGGAGGAGAGTTAGTGGTTTTGATGCTACATACAAATTTTTAACTGAAGCAGGGTTCCCCGTAGATAAAGATTATTTATTTATGAAGGAGAATAGGACTGTAAAAACACCCATTCACAAAAATAGGGTTTTTATGGAATTAATGGACCANGGGTGGGACATTAGATATTATTTTGATGATAACAAGGCTAACCTTGAAGTTGCAGTAGAGTTAGGGATTCCTAATATCTATTCTTCAATAGGGTATTTCTTTGGAATTCTTTCTGATTTAGATGAATCTGAAATATATGATTTATTCTAAAACTATTTATATGTCTTGAACATATGTATTGGTTGTGATGACTATGACTTTTAATAAATATAAAAAAAGTGTGGATAATGGGCTTGCTGGTGAAAAGAGATTTGACAAGATTGCTGAGGCTAGAGGCTGTGCAGTAATGGAAGCCAGCAAAAGGGATAATATGATTAGAAAGATTGATAGATATGTTATTGATGAAAATGGAATCTTAAAATCAGTTGATGTTAAAATAATGAAAAGAACCAGTAGGTCTGATACCTCCGCCCAAGATAAATGGATTTGGGTTGAATTTAATAATGTGAACGGTAATGATGGTTGGCTTTATGGTGAAGCAGATTACATTGCTTTTGAAAGGCAGAATAATTTTACATTAGTAAATAGAAAGGAATTAGTAAAAATTGCAGAGGAGTTAGTAGATTTAAAAAATACGGTTTCAAGTTCTAAATTGGCTAAATATAAGGCTTATAGAAGATATGGTAGAAGTGATTTAATTTCTATGATGGAATTAGATAAAATAATTGAAATGGCTGAAGATTGTGAGATTTGGTATAAGAATTAAAAACCTTAATAAAGGTCTTTTCACAATTTTATTATGAAGGAGTGATTAAATGTATTCCAATGTTGCAGAAGATAATTTAAAGGCTAAGGACTTAGTAAAAATAAAANGTGAAATTAAATTGAGTATGGATAAAATTCACAAAGAAATAGATTTGCTTAATTCTGAAATTTCTAAGTTGGGCAGAAAACTTGCAAAGATTAATCTAGAACTAAAAAAGGTATGTCAACATGAATGGACTAGGGAGTCTGTCCCTTATTCTGATTTGTATTGTAATAAATGTGGTGTTTGGAAATGAATAAAGATGATTATTTAGAATGGCTACTTGAGAGTTTTGCAAAAGATAATCAAAGCGCTAAAGANNTAGAGNAGTTGAAAAATAAATTGCACNACTATNTTTATCAAAGAAGTATGCTTGANTTGTGGTGTGATAAACACAATCATAAGTTATCTTTAATTAGGACTTTGTTTTCTGGTTTTAATTTAGTTGCGGCCACATTAGTTGCTTTGAAAGTTTTTGAGGTGATTTGATGGATAAGGTTGAATGTAAAATTTGCACTACTAGGTTTTCTACAAAGTATATGACTTTGCATTTAGGNACTTATTATTGCAATTGTGGATATGCAATTAATGCAAACTATTATAAAGGTGATTCGCAAATTGGAAGATGAGGGGAAATAATGGCTGAAAAAAATGGAGATTTTAAAGAAGTTATTGATAACTTGCAAGAAGAAGTAAAGAATAAGGCTAATAAGGGGAGAAAGAAAATGAATAAATTAAAAGGATTAAGGTGTTATTTGGCAGGACCTATTGATGCAGCAGAAGATGATGGCGTAGGTTGGAGAAAGGATGCTACTAAGTGGTTAAAGGCTAAAGGTGTAAAGGTATTAGACCCATGCGATAAGCCAATCAGTTATACAGCATATAAAGAGATTGACATTGAAAAACAAAAGATGATGGAACTTAAAGATAATGGTAGGTATTTTGAACTTTCACAAAGAATGAGAGAAATTGCCCACGTTGATTTGAGGATGACTGACATATCTGACTTTTTGATTGTTTATTTGAATCCTAATATTACTATGTTTGGCACTATTCACGAATTGATTAATTCTTTAAATCAGAAGAAGCCGACTTTGGTAGTTGTTGAAGGTGGCAAGGGTGTTGCACCTAATTGGTTGTTTGGAATTATGGACTTTAATTTTATNTTTGATAGTTTTGAAGAGTTGTATGATTTCCTAGGGTTAATTGATACTGAGGCTATCCAAGCAAACCTATCTAGGTGGGTTTTCTTTGACAATCTTTAAGTAGTAGAGTCAATTATCATATAATATGTTTAACCAAACCCAAGTAGATTCTAGAACTAGAAGTGGACTATTATTTAATTCTCCGACTGTATTTTCAGCAGAAAATAATTTGAGTTTTGGTGTTGACGATAAATCTACTATCTCAAAATATGACCCAGNNGCTTTCGCTATTTTTAGCACTACTGATTTAACTGTAGATGGTTCAAAGGTAAAGGGTGGATATGATAAAGGATTTTCAATTTCTCCTGCTACGGGTTATAAGGTAACTATTAAACTATCTGGCGGAACTGGTAGTTTAGGAGACATTCCTTCAACAGTAGTTTTGGAGGGTGGAGATAGACTAGATAGAAATGGTATTGATGGACAATATAAGTTAACTCTTGCAGATGGAACTATTACTACTGGTGGTAATAGGGGTGGAGACCACTTCTTTGAAATTACTAAGGTTGAAGAGCCTGAAGTAGAAGATGACGATGATGATGACGATGATGACGGTTCAGAAGTAATTGTGCAGACTGTTCAATCTGGTCCTGCAATTTCCCCCGTTATGATTGGAGTAGGCGCTATAGGTTTGATAGCAGTAGTCGCTTTGATGAAATAATATTAAACTTTAAGTAGTCGTTCTTATTATTTATTATTATGCACGATGGATTTATACATCAAGATACCAATACTAAGGTTTCAATGATTTTTAATAATTCAAGGTCTTATTCAGCAGAATCTCAAACATTTAATGCAGAAGCGGCAGACCCTTGTGCTTCGGGCGTTCTATACATTAGACCTCATCCTGTAAGGGGTAATGATTTATTCCAATATTCCTATACTGGCAGTAGTTGGAGTAATATTGGCGCTAAGGAAGAAGGTGGTAGTAATATAGGCATAGTAGGTTCTGCAGAAGAAAGGGCTAAATCTAAGGCAGGGTCTGCAGGTTGGGCTTTTTGGGACGACGCTAAGGATTGTATAACTGAGGCATCTGTTTGCTCTTCAGGAACTGATGGAATTGTAATTTTTAAATCAGGAGGTAAATTTGGACTATTGGATAAATCTAGTAAATTACTAGGTTGGGAAAAAACCTTTAAGGATGCCAAATTAGGCGTAGGGGCTAGAAAATCTTGTTATATTGATAGGACTAATACATCGGCAATGAGTAATGTTACAGTATATGATTATGATAAGTTTGTAAATGACCCTGATTTTTATATTACTGGAGAAGGTAGTGCTTCTTACACTCCTCCTGCGGATGATGATGACGATGATGGAGGTTTTGAACCTCTTGCAGGTCAAGTAAAACCTATTGAACCAGAAATCCCAATGGCTGTTAAAATTGGAATTCCTGTAGTAATCATAGGTGCAGTAATCTATATGATGAAATAACCTTAAATTGGTAATCTTTATATATCAGTTTAGTTTATAATTCACTATTAGTGATATTTATGTGTAATACTTGTGGATGTAAAAATGCAGAACAATTTATGACAACTGCCGTCAAATACAAAACTCCTATACTTATTGGTATTGGTATTAATTTGGTATTACCTATGCTTGTTAAACCCTTTGCAACTTCCGATGAAATTAAACCGCCTACGGGCAATGCTAAAGATTTAACATTTAAACAACAATTGGTTCACATGATGGTTCATCATGCACAAGTTCCAATTTCAAGCAGCATCATAGTTGGAACAATAGTTGGCCTTAGCATATATATTGGAAATAAACTTTAATCGTAAATCTTTATATATCGGTTTTTACAATTTTAGTGTATGGGTTATCTTATTAGAGATTCTAATACTAAGGCAAGTTTTTCATTTAGTCCTTTAAAATTAAAAGTTTATAGGGCTGAAGAAGAAGTTGATGAACCTGTTGAAACTGTTGTTGAGCAGGAAGAAGAAGTAATCCCTGAAGAGGCACAAGGTCAAAGCACAGAGCAAGCACCTACGGGAGATTCTGAAGTTGAAGAACTTGACCCAGTGGAGCAAGAAGAGGTTACAAACCAAGAAGAGCAGGAAGAAGAAGTAATCCCTGAAGAAACTGAAGAAGAATCGCCTACTGAAGAATCGCCTACTGAAGAATCGCCTACTGAAGAATCGCCTACTGAAGAAACCCCTGCTGAAGAAGCACCTGCTAACACTAATAAATCTTCTAAAGCCACTACTGCTTCTAGAGGAGGCGGTGGCGGAGGTGGAGGAAGAGGTCCTTATATGTCTAAGAATGATAAACTTTGGAATAAGAAACTTAAATCTAAATCTAAAAAGCCTTCTGTAAAGGTTGAAGAGACAAAATCAAATGTGGGTATTAGGATTGTTGGAGTTTTGGCTTCTTTGGGAGTTGCCTATGGTGCCTATAGAACTATTAATAAGAGTCTATAACCAAAATATTTATAAAGGTGTATTACTACTAGTTTTTTGATGTCTAGTAGGATTATCAAGACTGAAAAAATTGCAAGGGATAAAGTTAAAGAATCTACTTGCAGAACATCACTTGCTGCAATTGTAGTCAAGGGAGGGGTTCCGATTGCATTTGGAAGTAATAAAAAGAATCATAGAGGATTTTCAATTCATGCAGAAGTAAATGCTTTGAATAGGTTGAAGAGGCAAAAGAATGGTGCAGAAGGTGCAGACCTTTATGTTTATAGGTTTCTTGCAAGTGGAAATTATGGTTTGGCAAAGCCTTGTCCAGATTGCATGTCCGAGATTATTAGTTCAGGAATCAAGAGGGTTTATTACTCTGATTATGACGGTAAGATGAAAATGATTAAGGTTTAATAATCCCAATCATAATCTCCAAAGGCTAAACCAAATAAGATTAGATATATACAAAGGAAACAAAAATCAAATGCCATTTAAACCGACCTCTTGGATTCATACTTTTGTTTATTCATATTGAAATTTCCAATTACTGAACATTCTTTACAATCTACAGTAAAAATTATCTCAGTATCTGTAATTTTTGTTAGTTCGTGCTTTTCATTCATAGGCCAACCACAATTAGGACAATTCATATTTACTAAATGGATTTACACCTATTTAATACTTAATTGGAACTATGGATTTGGGATAATTAATCATAGGAGTTACAGTTTTCCAAGAAATATAATTAGTTAAAATTCCAGTCCCCCTATTTTGATAGAAATTAAGAGGCTTGTTTTCTATTACATCTAAATACTCTTCCATTATTTTTTCTATTTTATTAATGCTAGACATCGGAGAAAAATAATTATTTAAATAATCAAAATGAGGGGTAAATTTACTGTATCCTTCTTTAATAGAAGTTTCTGTATCATTATAGGTTTCAATAATTCCTAATTCGCTAATCATGTGTATTTTTTCTATTTTTCTATCAAATTCAACAACATACAATAAGGTTTCATCTCTCGCCCCCTTAGACTTTGCTCCTCCATACAATCCAAATTTAGTAGTTTTTTTATCATAATGCCAATAATTAATAATATTTGAATATTTACTTTGCCCTATGTATTGCCAGTCTTCATTGCTTTCGTCTCTAACTGGTTGAGGCTTTACAGTATAGACATTCCAACTATTGTCTGGATTCTTTTTATAATATTTCATATTAGAGTAAATTAATCCATGTGTGTCTATGTGACCTCCTTCTTCCCAATCTTCATGCTCATATAAAGAAGATATATCAATACTACTTATTATTTTTCTATCACTCCTCCCAATATAATATTTATATAATTTATCTATTTTACTTTGATATGTATCACTAATCATAAGATATCTACTATTAATAATATTAATGTCTCTTAAATCAGTAAAAAAACCTGAAGGAACGTTTTCCCTCAAAGTATAATAATTAGCAGAATAATTAGGATGTCTTGCAACATAATTACCCCACCCCGCCATTTCATGGTCTGCTTTTGTGCTTCTGTATTGTGATGAAAATACAACAAACTCATTAGTTGAATTAGGTATTGAAATTAATTGTTGTGATGATTTTTTAAGATAATTATCATTATAATAATATTTTCCATTTTTTATTTTATTTAAACCAGATAGTAATTCATCACTAGATTCTAAATATTCATTTATGGTATAGTCTACCTTTAAACCAGCATCTCTTGCGTAATTTATNTTTTCTATATGTTTGTTCAAAGTTCTTTTTAAATCTAAATAGTCATAATAAAATTTAATATTGTTTTTTTGTTTGAATAACACATAAGATGATTCTAACTTAAACTTTGAAAACATCAATAACATTACACTAGGAGGGAATAATAAATACAATGGGAGAGATTTAAAAATTCTTTTAGGGTATTCTATAAAAGGATTATCACCATATCCAAAATCATCCCAATTATCTCTCATCATCGTCTCAAATAATGATTCTAAATCATCTATACCTTCTTCCCACCATTTGTTTTTATAATGATGTGTTAAAAATTCAGTAATTGTTTTTTTGTATTCAAGATAGAAATTATAACTTTTATCTTTAAATTCAAGTGCGGATTTATTAACCTTTAGTATTTTGCCTTTAACCATTTTTTCTTGATATTTTATAAATAGATTCAAATTGCTTTTAAATAATTTTGAATTAAGGACATCATAATCATATTGATTCTCTTTAAAATATGTATTTAAATTCATTACTATTATTTGTGGTGCTAATATTCTTTTTGATTTGGGAGGAGGTCCCCAAATTTGCATTCTCCTATCCCTACTTTCATATCTTGGAACATTATTAAAATTAAAATAAGATTTATAAACAGAGTTTGAAATATAATAAGGATATATGTCCATATCATATGAAATTTCCTTAAAGATAGAATTTCTTTTCTGATTAGTTCCTTTAATGTAATTAGAACTGTCCATAGATAATAATTAAATAACTTGATATATAAAGTCTTATGTAGTTAGACAAAGGTATTTGAACTATGGCAACCTTTTTAATTGATGGAGGATATTTTGTAGGAAGGTTTCAAAAACATAATTATTCTAAAAATAAAAGAAAAAATATGAATTGGTGGATGGATAACTTCAAATCTGGAAATTGTAGTAAAGAAGAGATGTTGGAAAATTGCAAAAGGATATTTGAATATGATTTAACTTATTTGCATATGAAGATGGAGGATATGGGTGAGATGGATAAAGTAATAATTTGTTATGATGGAATATTTGGTAGGAGAGGTAGGGGGAAGATATACAAAAACTATAAAAAGAATAGGGCGGGGATAAATGCTACAAAACATAAGGGAATAGATGTTAGGGATAAAATAAGAAATATAGGAATTAATCCAGATAATTTAAGATTAGATTGGGAATCAAAATATGATGCTAATAAAGAAGCAGATGATTTATTGGCAGAGTTATCCATTAGACATTTAAGGAGAGGTGAGAAAGTAGTAGTAATGTCTAAAGATTCTGATTTATATCAGATATTAAATTGGCATGAAAATATTAGATTGCATGATTTTACTAAAGAGATTACTAAAGAAATCGTTTATGAAAAAACAGGACTTCCTTGTGAAAACTATGTGGATTGGAAATCCTTGTCTGGAGATTCAAGCGACAATATTCCTGGAATGAATGGTATTGGACCTGCAAAAGCAAAAAAGATAATAGAAGAATATGGAGAGTTAGATAATATCCCTAATGAGTATTTTATGAAAGATGGAGTATATTATAGAGAGAAAATATTAGACTATAAGAAAATCATTACACTTCCATTTAAAGGAAATTAATATAGTGGGTGTGCTACGCCTACTTCTGCCAAACACCATCTAAGTGCTTGATTGACTCCTTCCAAGGCTTTCCAATTTCTTGCAGCCTCCATTGCAGCACTTCTTTCTTTTTTACCTTTGGCTCTTTCAAAGATTCTTTTTAACTCATGCATTCTAGTCATGACTCTTTCAATCATTTCTTCAATTTCTTCATCAGTCCTATTATACAACCTTCTAGGTCCAAAAATACTATCATCTTCATCTATGCTAAAATCAGCATCTCTAAAACCAAATCTCCTTGAAGACATAGTATTATATAATTCAATCCGTTATTTAAACCTTTCTTTAATATACACAAAGGTTATATATGTAATGTCTTAATCAAAAAGTATGATTAGCACAACTATCTATCTTTTGATTAGTATTGGATTTTATTTTATTGCAATCTGGTGGCTCTATAATCACTTTGATACAGTATTTAATATGCAATTGAAAATGCACGACGAGATTATTGAAAAACTCCTTAATCTTGATAACAGAGTTTCGTTGATAGAAAATAGTGATGGAATTCAAATTGAAATTGAGCAAGAAAAAACTCAAACTTCTTTAGATAACTTTTATGGAGAAGAATAAGATACATTGAGGACTAATAAGATAACAATTCGTTGATGGTGATATTATGAATAGAATTTCAATGTGGGATAAACCTTTGATTGCATTACTTACTATTGTAAAGGAAAAAATTCATGATGAAGATTATGAAGGGGCATTGTGTAGCCTAGATAGTCTCATTATTAAAGTTGAAGGGTGGTGTGAAGGAAATGAGTAATCAAAAATGTATTCAATGTGATGGTAGTGGTAATTGTATTGATATGCCTTGCCCTGCTTGTAGAGGTTTGGGATTTTTAAAACCTAATGAAGAATAAATAAAGCCTTATATAGGTATATGGATAATTGATTATTATGAGCGATATTACAAATGTATTGAAAAAGGCTTTAGAACCTTATGTTGAAACCTTAAAGAAGTGGGATAGGCACGANATTGTGCAATTATTCATGGGTTTTGGCAATACTAGCATTTATTGGAAAGATGTTACTGAATATGTTAATGATAAGGATTTTGGCGGAACATTTAAACAACACGCAGATTCAATCATTTCAGTTCTTAATGAATTAGAAATTAGTTTTGAAAATCACCCGTGGGATAGTTCTGAATTTTACTGGACTATCTTTGCAGATGCAGGAACTATTAGGTCTGATTTAGTTAGGGCTATTGAAGAAGTAGGATTTAAGTGCTATCAACATTTTGATAGTGAATTAGAAGAGTTAGAAGTATTTGATGTTGATACATTTGATGCCGAGCCAAGTTTGTAAGTGATAAATATGAATTATTATACTACTTTAAATTTTGAGATGTTTATTTACAAACCAAATTATGAAGACGAGCCCCATATGCCCGTCATCGGTGAGTTTATTGGCGAGTAATTAACTTAGTGGGTGCTCAATAGTTTTATCTCCAAGAGTCCACTTCAAAGTTTTTATAACTCCTTCTAGTGCTTTCATATTTCTAGCACATTTAATAGATTGTTTTTTATCACCGTCTTCTTTTGCTTCATAGAATTTAGTCTGCCAAACATTGGAAAGCCTTTCAGCCTTGTCTAGCATATTCTCAATTTCTTGCCAAGACCTACTATAAGTATAGTGATGGCTATCTTGATGGTCGCTCAACGATTTACTCATGATTTTTTCACTTGTGTTTTACCTATATAAAGTTTAGTATTAAATAGGTTAACAAATATATACCGACTATGAAAGTAAAGATTGACACCCACGAACCAGAGGACTTTTTATCTATCAACGATTCTAAATCATATCCTTTGAGAGAGGGTGATTTTTTGATTGAAGTAGAAGGCAAAAGGGTTATTTTAGAGAGGAAAACATGGGACGATGCTTATACTTCTTGGTCGAGTAAAAGGTTGGAAGACCAGATATCAAGAATGATTGAAAATTATGACGATTGTATTTTGATTATTGAAGGTAAGTGGAATCAAAGTTATACTTGGAGGAAGGGTAAAAATTATTCAAGAATCAAAGGTTTGCAGACCTTTTTAAATAGAATTAGTGTTGAGGCAGTTCCAGTTGTATATACAGATAGTAAAAATGATACTATNAAATATATTGAAGGTTTGGTAAAAAGGATTGAGTCTGGAGATTATAAAATGTTGGTTAGAAAAACTACTGTTGTTAAATCTTCAAGAAATAAATATCATAATATAATGAGTTTAATTCCTGGGATTACTATTGATAGGTCTAAAATATTATATAATCACTTTAATTCTTTGGAAGATTTTATAATGGGAGTTGAAAGGGCTAAAGAAGTTGATGATAAAAAAAGATGGCATACCCAAGTAAATAAAATTGAAGCCTTTATTAAGCAGGAGTGGGGCGAAACTAAAGAAAGAGAGGTTATCATTGATAAGAATGATTAAATAGTTGTTTAGATAATTTAATCTTATGGCTATTATGACTTTCGGTGAGTTTATCATCACTCAATTTAAAAACAAGTCTAAAATGGACTATAAAATAGATATTCCAAGGCTAGATTCAGTTGATAATTCTAAATTAGAGAAGATGATAAGGGTAGAAAGGTCTAAGCCTAGGAAAAATAGGAGGAATCAAATTTTTTATTATGATGAATTAGATTTTTCAAAACCAATTTCAGATACAGATATTNTATCACATATTAAAGAAAATTATCAAAGTATTTTTATTAACATTTTTGATTTTCCAAAGGTTATAGTAAATCCTAAAGTTTATGATTTTTATATGACATATGTATATTATAAGGGAGAAATTTCCTTTGCAAGATTTTTAGAAATACTTACAGATGACGGTGAACCTAGGAATCTTGAATATATGAGGCTTCTTGGTGAGAAGGCGGGAGTTCCCACCAAAGTAGTAGGTGGTGGCGAGACCTCTAGTGATTTTTATGCGCTTATTGATAAGCAATTAGAAAAAGGAGTCCCTGTAGAAGAACTTGATGTTCTTTCTTATGTAAAAGATGTTGGATACGAGGGAATTTCAAGTATGACAAGAATTTGTTTTAAACTATCCACAAGAGACCCATATGAATGGGCTGGCACTGAAGAGGTTGAGTGGGAAGATACTTCTTGGTCTTTACATCACAATTCTTGGTGGTTCCCTCCTAATATCTTTGTATTAAATGTTGATGAAACTAAAAATTATCCATTCATAAATTGGCTTAGAACAAATCCTTTGGAAGTGAAAGAATGAAGGACGATGGAAAGGATAGAGAAATTTTAATGTCTTTTGTGGATGGAGTAATACAAAATCTGAGAACATTGCCGAGGTTCTCAGGGAATAATTTAAATAACATATTAAAGAGTATTGATGGTGCAGAGGATATTAGTGAAATTAATGCGGCCCCTGTTGAAACAACATCAGAAGTTAAAGTATTTCATATGAGTCAATTTGAATTAGGTTATTTTTATATTCTTAATTCAAGGGCTGATTGGATTAATATCCTAATGCCTTTAGATATAAATAAAGAATATCCTACTCCTATNTGTTCATACTATAGAGTAACTATTTATAAAACTATACACCCTTCACAGATGGTTTTGGATTCAAATGGCAATAGGGTAAATGTTAGATTTTGGTATGCGAACCCTAACGCTATCACAACTTCGACGGATGAAAGCATAACTCAAGATAGTTATTGGCATCCACTTGAACTTTGTCTAAAAATCCCTATATCTATGTCCAATTTAAATAGATTTATAAATTGGTCTATAAAAAATCCTTGGGAGGTGAAAGAATGATTTCTGCTATTGGATATTTGTGGGTAAATCCCTTTTTAGATGAATTTTATGAATGGGGTGAGGGAAAGTGGTGGAACACCAAAGAGGAATTCCTAGAGATGTTAGATTCTCCTTTAAGTGAACTAGGAAGAATTAGAGGGGTTGAGAGTAAGTTGAGTGATGAATATCCTCAAGAAATAGTAAAATATCTTGTTGAAAGAGTTCCTGAATGGTATTTTAATGGTTTGCCAAAAGACTCCTCTGGAGTTCCGTTAGTAAAAATAAATCATCTGAGTATAAATGGATTTTATGGGTCCAGCATTAATAGACAATATTCTACCTTTGTATCTGCTTGGGAAAATAATACTCCTTTTCCATATGATGAAGTAGATTTCAGTGAGTGGCAGATTGATGAGAAAGGTAGGGTGTGGGAAGAATCTTATAAGGATTATCCTGAAGAATTAAAAAATGGTAAGGGTGTGTTGCTTTGTCATACATATTATAAGTCATATGTAAGATTAGTTGATGTGCAGGGTGTGTTTTGGAATGCTCTATTATTTACTGCTAAGAAAAATAAAAGTTGGTGTAAATCTAGTAAAATCTCATATCTTAATTGGACTTTAAGAAATCCTATGGAGGTGAAAGGGTGATAAATGTAGTTTCACAACCAATTAGAGTTCCTAAATTTCCCATCCCATTTATATTTACAGATACTGCAAGTAATCTACTCAAGTTTGTAAGGCCTAAAACTAAAGTGAATTACTCTCCGTTAAATTTGGAAGTTTTTACGAATATGAGGTTTGACTCTTTTTTTAATCCTCCGCATTATAAAATAACTGCGTTTAAGCACTCCAAGGGAATTGAGGAAATTATAAAANGTCTAGATTATATGGCTAATACTAAACAATATTTTATGGATGTTTTTGAAAAGGTCTTTGGTTTAGAAAATGAAAAGATAAACGGAAATCTTAGAATTTATAACCAAGTAAATAGAGCCTATGAAGATAGAAATTATGGTGGCTCTTTTAAAGATATTTCTGGCAATTATATAGTAGAACAATTTTATAACAGTTTGCTTAGTTTTGCTCACTCTTTTGGATATGACCTACATCATAAATCAAAAAACATGGCAGAATTACAAAAAAAGGTAGAACTTCTTGTAACTAATTCATTAATTATAAATTCAACATATAACATTTATGACGACCCCACACTTACAAATAANAATTATAAAAAATGGGATGCTGCAGGGATTTGGATGAATTGGGTTGAAAATAATGTTGAAGAATTGTGGGGTAAATGGACTATTAAAACATTAGATTCTTATGATGCGGCAGAATTACAAGAGTTGTTTAATGATAAATATGAAGAGTGGGCAGAAATTAATTGGCAACAATTAAGAGGCCACATGAAGAATGAGTGGTCTAAAGATAAACATAAATTTTCTCAACCTCTAAAGCCTCCGTATATTTTGCTTAATTCAACTCCTGATAATTATAGCCATATGGATGAAAATTATGATTACTATACATTTACGTTGGTTTTAAGTGAAGTAGAATTAAAAAATATTAGTGAAGTGTATAGTAAAACACAAGGAAAGCCTGTTAATCTTAAGTTTCACAATAATCTTATGAATCAATCGCACGACTACTTTTTTAAAGATTCAAAAGGGAACCCTAAACTTTTTTATTGTGTGACTTGGGCATTTGGAGGAGATGACATGGATTGGGACATTGGCATATCTACTGTTAGAAAACCAGTTTTATTTGATGTAGTCCCATGGGCACAAGGTGCGGCTGACTATATGAGAGACGATGGAATATTACCTGATTGGCAAAGTGTTGCTGAAAGAATTAAAGTAGGAATTATACCATTATACCATATGGTTCCTTTTGTTAATTGGGTTTATACTAATCCGTTTGAATTTAAATGACCCAACGAATNGGGCATACCTTTATATAGGTCGGTGTATCCTATTCAGAATATGACTGAATGGTATTTTGGAAATTCAAGCGGGCCTAGAGATTGGGAAAAGAAAGATAAAAATCCTTATGGATTTAACCCCTATACTCCATACAATTGGAGAAAGAGTTTGAAGCATTATGTTGATACACTTGAAAAGTTTTTGAATCATGAGGATGTTAAAAATAAAATTGCCAAGGGCGAAAGGGTTGTTGCAAAGGTAAAGAGGGGCGATAAGATTTATAGAATGACTATTGAAGATATCACCCCTGATTCAGAGGACGATAAGATTACTATTGAGTTTGAAGATAACCCCCCTGACAAGCATCCAGACTATACCGAGTGAATAAGGTTAAATAGGTGATTAGGGAATTGGATACTATGGGAGTAAATTTTGAAATAGAAAGTTCGTTGATTAAAGAGGTTGTTAAGGCAGTTTCAAATTTCAATGAGGAAGCGATATTTATATTTGACTCTGACGGCTTATTCGTTAGACTTTCAGATTTAAATAGATTTAAGATTTTAGAACTTAGCATTAAATCCGATGATTTTTTGACTTATAGTTGTGAATCGCCTGTAGAGTTGGGTGTAATTATTGAAAGGATTTGGGATGTTACTAAAACTTTAAAGAATAAAGATATCCTTAACTTTAGTTATGAAAAGGGTTCTGATGTAATTGTTTTAAGGGCTAATGGATTGACTAGGCAAATTAAATTAATTGATTCAAAACTACTAAGTAGAGTTCCCTCCCTAATAGTTTCTTATGATTATACTGCAACTATTGTTGCTAAACAAATTAAAGATTTTTTGAAGGCTTGTGGAAAATCCCTAATGTTTAATGTTTCTATTGAAAATGGTATGTTAAATTTTAATTGTGATACTGAAGGTGGTTTGATTGAACTTAATTTAGATGGTGAGGAGTGTTCTCTAAGCCCTATTGATTATGTCGGTGAAAATACATACACTATTTCTGAAGTAAATAATGCATTATCTACTGCTAAGAATTATTTGGCAGTAAAGGGTGGTTCGGAAGGCATTATTCAATTTTCTTGGGATGTTTCACAAAATTCCAATAGTAAAGCATTTGTAGCAAGGAGAGGTTAGTATGAGAACTAAACCTACTAATTTTGAGGCTGCTAAATCTGTTATCTTAGTTGGTGAAGAATTAACTGCNGAACAAATTATTAATAGAATGTTAGATAATGGAAGGAAAGAAATACCCACTAAAAAGAGTTTATCTGTAAAATTTAGAAATGATAAGCAATTTAGAGTTATTAAAAATGGTAGGGGTCCGACCATCTTTAAAAGGTTGAATTAATAGTTAATTTTATATATCGGGGATATTAATTGATTAATATGTCTAATATCGTTGTATCTTATGAAAAGGTAAAATCTCATAATATGCCCGAAGATACTTGGGCTGATGCAGATGCTTGGTTTAAACATGTTGTAGATAGTATCTCTAATGTAAATAATTATAATAATGCTGATAAAAAATCAGGAGTTAATGTTAAAAGAGGTTGTCAGACTGGAGATAATTTGTATTCTGCTTTAGCATCAAGGATTAAAAATAAAGGTGTTTATGAAGGAGATTATGGATATGGAAAGGTTTTCAAAGATATAATTGGAGAGTATATCATTAGTATTGATGATAAAACAGTTATTGACCAAAAAATAAATACTATGAATTCAATATTAAATTATTTTAACAATGATGAACAATTAATTTATTATGACCCTAGAGATGAAGATATTAAGCCAGATATTGCTGAAACTGAGGTAGATATTTCTAAATTAGATTTAGAAAAAGAAGTTAGGTTGGCGGTTTTAATTTCATTTAATGCGGCTAGGGGAAAGGTCAAAGCAGGGCAAGTAATTGGTAGGTTAGTAAATAAATATCCTGAACTTATGAAAGCAAGGGCTAAAGATGTTGGTCCATTAGTTGGAAAGAGTATTGGAATGATTGGTAATGAAATTAGGGCTTTAGGGGAAGAAGGTGCTAAATCTATACTTGAAAAGGAATTTCCAGATTATGAAAAATATTTGGATAAAGAAAAGTCTGGACCTGTAAGGCTTAAAGAGCCTTTACAATATTATTTTAGCGGAGGCAATCTAAAACCTGAAGTTGCTTATTTTGATATTGGAGATGAACAATATGGTATTCCTCTTTCAATTCTAATTAAAAAAATGAAGCATGACAAGAAGGCTTATCAAGAATTAAACTTGTTAAAACCTGGAGGTGCAAAATGGCCTCAGTCTGGCGGTGGTAAATTTTACATGGTATTAAGTAATGACCCATTCTTAAATATGTGTAAATCTACTACTAGGTATTGGGGTAATAGTTCTTGTGAGAATTATTCTTCATCAGGAAATTATCCTCAAGGTCCTGTGAGTGATGTTTGGTTTGGAAATTTAATTGTTTATATTTTTAAAGGAGATAGGCCTTGTGAAGGTTGGCCTTACAAACAATCAGTAGGGAGTGGTTGGCAAAACAAGGTAGATGCTGCACCCATAGGAACTCTTTTGAGTAGGACAAATGTAAAGTGGGGTTATAAAGAAAATAAATCTCCTGATAATGGAGGCTCTATCGGAGGAGGCATAGACCCAGGACATTATCCTTCAAACGGGAGAAAGGGTTATCAAGCAAACTCCAATAGGGCGGTTGCTATGATTTTAGCAGAGGCAGGATTATTTAATTATACTACTATGAGAACTCCTTATTATTATAAAGGACATTGTGATGTAGGTTCAGGAACTGGAAACTTAACTTATTCAAGTAGCACATCATGTTTTACTAGAATTGACCAAATGAATTTTAATCCAGATTTAATTGTTGCAGAAAACCCTAATATCTCATATTATGATTTTAATAGGTTAACAAAACCTGCTACAGATAGAAAGGTAAAATTATTGCTTGCAAAAAATCATACTATTTGGGCAATACCTGAAAATGATAAAGGAATTAATAGATTATTACAAACTAACGACAAAGATATAATCTCCTTAATGATGGCTTCTCCAATTGCTAGTGTTGAGGCTATGAATTATGTTTTAGATAATTTAGAATTTATTGAACCAGAGGCTAATGATTACACTAAAATTACAAATAATATCTGTAAGATTATTTCAAGACACCCAAACGCTAGTGAAGAAATTCATACAAAATTGATTAAAAAACATCCTGATTTTACCAATGGATTGACTGCTAAAGAAGTGTTTTACCTTTACAATCACTTATTATATCCTACGGAAACCAATGTTTCTATGATGCCTCAAAATATTTTATCTTCGGAAATTTCAAACTTCTTAAATAGAAAATCATTTGATGTAGATAAATTAAAGAGTAATATTATAAAAGGTTCTAAATCTGAAGTTGATAAAGGATATCAAGGTATCAATCCTATTTTAGCACCTTACAAATTAGAATTAAAGGATGGTAATGATGGACTTTTAATAGAAAGAAAAATAGATATTATTTATTCTTCATTATTTGTTAATAATTTAATTTTTGCAAAATATTTAACAATTAAAGATTATACTAAATTACTAGTCAAATTTAAAAATTCTTTGTATTCTTGGAAAACTATTTCAGAACATCATGATAAATACCCGCTTATCTCTTCATTAGTATCAAATACTTCTAAAATGATTGGAGATTCCATTTGCATTCCTCTTTATGATGTAAAGCATTATGGTTGGTATGGAGGAGTGGATAGATTTGATTATTCATTTCCTAATTATGCTAGCACAGATACATTTTTATTAAAGAAAGACAGGCAAAGTCCTGGAGTGATAAATCATGTTTATTTAATTTATCCTGAAGTATTTGAATCGGGTAAGATATTAGAATATATCAGGAACAAATCTTTTTATGATAAGTTATGGAGAGAAAAAGATAAATATTCAATTGACCCTTATTATTTTACATTAGAGTGTAGGAGTTCTCAATATCATAATAAAAGAAGTATTGCAACTTATTGGGATGAAAGAATTTTAGATTATGCTTTTGAGAATACTAAAAAACCTACTAGGGCATTTTTATACTCATTCCTTCCTTATGATGAAACTAATTCTATTAAAAGAGATAGAATACACACAAGGTTGCTTTCAACAATATTGAAAAGTGATAAATATGTTAATGAATTATCCATACCTGTTATATCAAAATGGATTTATGGAGATATCAAATATTTCAAAAGGTTTGAAGATATTGTTTTGAAAATGGCATTAAAAGATTTGTATGATTCAGGAGAATTTAAAGAACCTCCCAAAGATGCATTTAAATTATATGATAGCACAGAGGATATTTACATTCTTGGAGAAGTTGCTGCTGGATTAAATGGAGAAGAGGGTGGATTATGTAGGAATAAGAATATCCCATATTATATTCAAGATTGTTTAATAAATAAATGGCCTCAGATTAGTAATAGATACGGTGGTGATATGGATGAAGTAATGCCAATTATTGAATTAGAACTTTCTAAGAATCCTGCAACTGCATCTGATTTATTAGAGAAATTGATTAAAAATCCTAAATATGCAGTCAATGTGGCTAGAAATCCAAATACTAGTCAAAAATTATTAAATATGCTTTATAGAGATTATCCTGTAGAAGTATTATGCAATCCAAGCCTTTCTCAAAAATCCTTTAACAACTTTTGGAAATTAACAAACAATATTTTAAGAAAGGAAGTAGATGTTAATATCAATAGATTGAATGAATTGTTGAANAGACCTGATGATAAAATAAGCGGAGTTAAGAGGAGGAAACAGATTTTAGGATATCTAAATAATGCTCAGACTTGGATAGGTTATTGGAGAGGTGGAAATACTAAGAAAGGAAAGTTTGCACCTTATGCTTCAAATAATTGGTATTCTGAAGGAATTGCCGATTATCCAATCATTGATAAGATTCAAAATAAGAAAATAATTATGTTAAAGTTCTGGGATGATAAGGAAAGACATATGGAAAATGAATTGTGGGAAATCAAATCGTTTGAAGTTTCTGGACCATATCACGCAAAGGTGGTTGCAGACAAACATACTGGGACATCTACAGAAAGGATAGAAGGGAAAATAAAAATTAATGACTTGTTTTCATACATACCCAAATCAAAAAGAAAGACAGATAAAAAGAGCAAGGATGATGAAGGTAATGAAATAATTATTAAAGCGGATAAATGGACATTTGATAATATATTTGTTTTCACAGACAGTAAAGTAGATTCCAAAACTAAACCGATTCCTAGTTGGAGATATAGTTGGGACAATAGTTCTTTAAAACAAATAACAAAGGCTTATATCAAAAGAAGTAATACTGAAAAAATAAAATCATTGTTAAATGCTTGGGACTTGCCATATACTGTAAAATCAGGAATGGTTTCTGAATCAAAATACGCTGTTTTATCTCACAGAATAATTATGGAAACCCTTGATGAGTTAAATATGTGGAATACAAACTTGGTGGGTATTTGCTTAGGTTCCCTACTATCCAATTCTGCAAATAATTATAATTCTTGCAAAAATATACCCTTGACAAAAACTCTATTGGAAGTTTGTGTTAGTGAAACTCAAGAAGACTTAGATAAGTTTAAATTAGTAGGCGATATGCAAACGCCAATAAAAATGAAGGATTTAGAATCTGCTAGAGGAAAGATATTAGATGAAGTTAATGTCCCTATCAAGTTTGTTTATTTTGTAATTAAGAATAGCGTTGATAAAGCATTAATGGCTAAGGCTGTAAAGATTAAAAATGAAAGACTAAAAGAGTATTCTGAATACTATACGATTATGAATCCTCCTCCTGAATTGATAAGGAAGTAATAAGTTTTATATATCCGTTTAACTAAATCAAAATTATGGCTTCTAAGAATAAGTATCATATTACATATCAAAAAACTGAAACCTACACAATGGAAGATGATATTTACACAGACGCTGAAGCATGGCATAAGGATGTAGTTAAAAGTTATAAAACTGTCGGTCAAAGGACTATTACAGGAAGCCATTCTGGTTTATTAAAAGATGCCTTAAAGGTTAGGATTGCAAACAAGAAAAAGCCTAATGATACAGTAGGATATAGAGTATTTGATAAAATAATTGGAGAATACTTAGTTACTATTGAAGATAGAAAGGTTATTGATGACAGATTACAAATGCTCGGAGAGTTTTTAGATATTATAAATAAAGATGAGTTATTGACTTCTAAAGACCCAAACCCTAGTAAAAAAGGAGACAAGGTTAAAACTAGGAGTGGTGTTGATGAACAAGATGCGATTAAAGAAGCAATTTTAGTAATGAGTTATAAATTAAACAAGTCTGCTCCATTTGGTGCGGTGATGGGGTATATTACTAATAATTTCTCAGATATTAACCCTAAAGATGTTGCTAAAAAATTAGGACCCCTAATTGCAAGTGAAACAGCATCTCTCAAAAACAAAACTAAGGGTGATATGCTAAAGATGATTAAATTAGAGTTCCCTGATGCAGAAGTAGAAGAAAAATCTAAGGATTCAAAAGAAGATACACCGAAGGAAGAAAAAATTACATACTACTTCGGGGCAGGTGTCTATGAACCAACAGAATTAATTTATGAACTTTCAAGTGGTGATGAAAAAAGCATTGATATTAAAGATATTATTAAGAAGATTGGACATGATAAAAATGCTCAAAAAAGATTAAATCAAATTAAACCAAATGCTAGTCTTTGGCCTGTTTCAGCAAGTGGTAATTATTACTTAGTTGTTTCAAACGACCCTGTATTGGTTGCTACAAAATCAACAGGCAGAAGTTGGGCAGGAACTTCTTGTGAAAACTATAATGGTGCATACAATAGAGGGCCATATAGCGATATTGAAAATGGAAACGCAATTGTTTATATTTTTAAATCAGATAAGAAAACTGATGGGTGGCCTGACAAACAAAACGCTACTTTAAAGGGAAGAACATTGTTAAGGTGGGGTAATAGAGATGATGAAAAGGGAGTATTTGATATTGGAGTTGAAAAAAGAGTTTATCCTTCAAACAAGGTATGGGGTCTTCAAATAGCAACAGCAGTTGGTTTGATTCTAAAAGATGCAGGGTTCTTAAAGTATAAGACTAGATGTAGAACTCCTTATATTTACAAGGGTTGGGCAGACACTATGGGTAAAAATGGTGTTAGAATTAATTATACTAAGTTGATTATGGAAGGTCAATCTGTAGATTTAGACCAAGCAATTTTTGGTCCTGAAATGGAATTGGCTGCAAGCCCCACAATTAGTTATTCAGATTGTAATAGACTTTCAAGACAAAATGTAGATATTAGAATTAGAAGAGAATTAGCACAAAATGCAAATATTTGGAATCAAGATATGGCTTTAGGAAGGTTGATTAGGTCTAGAGATTCAATGGTTTGCAACCTATTGGCTGCTTCGCCTTTGGCACACCCTGCAGCCCTTGCGGCAATGGCAGAACAAGTTGCAAATATTGACCCTGAAAATTACAGAAACCCCCTTGCAACAAATAGTTTAATTTTTACTATTGTAAAGAACCCAAACAGCAATGCAGATGTTTATGATGCTATTGTTAAAAATCATCCAGGATTTATTAACGAACAAGGGCAAGATGTTGGTAGTGCTGAAGAAATCTTATATTTAGGATTATTACATAGAAAGGATATTGCAGATGCAAGATGGGGTAGGGGCACAATAGCACCTGCCGAAAGGATGGAACAATTGATTGGTAATTATCTATCCTATAAAGCAAATGTTGGTGGAACTAATAGAATTAAAACTAGGGTTAATTATGCAGTAAGTAGTGGCTTGGTAAATTATCAAGATAACTCTTATGGTGTTGGAGAAGGTGGGAAAATACCTCTAGGGATTGCAAAAATGTTTGAAAATGTAAATATGATACAAAATGTAATTTTATCCCCTAATTTGTCTGAAGATTTGTATAATATGTTGATAGATGTTATGAAAAAACTTACTAACGAGATTAATAAAAAGGCTAGGCCTGAGACGGCATCCATATACAATATATCTATTAGAAGGATGTTTTCTGAAATATTCTTTTTAGATTTATCCCAACCCGATTCTTGGGGCTTTTCTTCTGAATTTTTAGTAGGTGATGGAACTGCTTTAACTCCTAATGCAAATTGGGTTCCTAATGAATTGAAGTCAAGATATTCTGCTTTCGACAGGCAAAATGTAAAACTGTTAGAATTTTTGATGTGGTTGTATGCTAATACAGAAGTGAATACAGGGTTGGCAGCATCTTCTGATTATTGGCAACAAAGTTTTATACAACTTAAAGACGGACTACAGGATGGGCTAATCAGAGATGCAAGAGTGGTTGATTATCTTTGGAGAAGGAGGGCTAAGTTAGAAATTCCTAGTTCTTCATTTACTTACAGAATTAGAGATTCCAAAAATCCATTGATTTCAGGTGATTATATTATTGATGGTAGAAAATTAAACATTGCCTTTGAAGAATTAGAAGGAAATGAAGTTGTTAAGTTCAGGTTTGATTTCTTACCTAATGGTGGTAGGGCTGTAAAGACTATTAGAAAGGAAGTAAGTAATGAATTAGTCAATACTATTTTGAAGAAAGGTAAAAAGGAATTATTAAATGTTGGTTTTGATACAGTTTCAAACTGGCTAATGACTCCTAAGCAGTTTAATAGGTTTGTAGATTTAACTTTGGCTACTGCCATAGGCAATTATTATTCGGAAGAAGATGGAACTGTAAATCCGCCATATACCGAAGATGATATATTTTCAAACCCTCAACTTATTGAGGAACATGAAGATAATTTAGCATATTTGAATGTATTGAATACTGCTGCGGCAGGAGTTAATGGTTTTGGCGGATTGTGTAGGAATGAAAATATTCCTGCGAACACGCAATCTATTTTGATTAAAACATGGAGAGATATTTCTAGACAATTCAACGGTTTTTATGAAGAAGATTATTATTATATCTTAGAATCATTATCATTAAACCCTGAAACTACTCCTAATATCTTAAATGATTTATATTTAGAAAATAAAAGATTACATGAAGATATTGCTGGCAATCCTAACACGCCTCAAAAATTATTGTTATATTTGTATAAAGATTATCCAGAAAGGGTTTTATCAAACACTTCTTTAACTTCTGCTAATTTCTCAAGATTGTGGTATATGACTATGGATGTTTTAAGAACAGAAGTAGAAATTGATATGGATAGATTAAACAATCTATTTAGAAACAATATTGCAAACTTACAAACTCCCCTATCTGGTGTGAAGAGAAGAGAATTTTACAGAAAGTTATTGAGAGAAAATGGTAATTGGTTGAATTATTGGAGAGGAGGTAGAGTTAAGGCAGGTTCATACTCTGAATTTATGAATTTGAATTTGTGGGAAGATGGAGGTATTGCTGATTTACCAGTTCCAATCATAGGTAAGAAGTTTGTGATGGTAATTACTCCTAATAAAAAGAAAGATGCTATTGAAGAGACTGAAATTTACTTTATTGAAGATATGGCTGGAAATAGAGAAAATCTAAAAATATCTGGAACAGTTATGAAATATAATCCCGATTCAGGAATTTGGGATGAAACCAAATTAGATGGTAGAAAAAAATATACTGCACAAGAATTCTTTAAATTCATACCTCCTGAAGAAAGAGGTGGCGAAATGCCTCTTTATTTCTGGGATATGAGTAAATTTAAAACTACTAATAAACAAGAAATGCTTGACCATATTAACAGATATAATGAAGATAATGGGACTGAGTATGGTGATGGTGATATTAAAGAAGGAGTTAAAGAAGCAGACAAATGGACTGCTGACAATATATTTGTATTTACTGATAACAAACCCCCAAGAGGAGAGAAGAAAGTTCCCGCTTGGAGATATTCTTGGGACCTTGAAAAAATGGAAGTAATATTGAAGGCTTTCTTGAGTAGNATGAGTTATAAAGAAATTAAGACTTTAATGAAAGATTGGGGAGTTAAGTATTTAGTTCAGGGTGCAAATATCTCTAAAGAAAGGCAAGCAGAATTGAGTTTGAGGGCTATTTACATCAACATTGATAAAAATAGATTGTGGACTAAAGAATTAATTGATGATGCATTACCTGATTTGTTGTATAATAAGGGTGAAATTTTCCTCAGAATGGAAAATATGCCATTGACTAAAAAACTACTTAGTGCAACTCTTTGTGAAACTGATGAAGAATTAGAAGAGCAAGGAATTGCAGGATTAGTAACTTTGAATGATTTAAATAATATTAAGATGAAGGTATTAAGTTATCCAGTAGTTCCAATCCCATATGTTTATCACATCTTGGAAACTACTATTACTCCAGCAGTTGTAAATATGGCTAAAAATATTAGGAATCAAAGACCTAGAGAATTTAACCAATATTTGTTAGATATTGCGCCAGAACACCATGAAGATGGTTGATTAAAATAATAGTTTTTATATAGTTGATTACCATATTAAAAAATATGTCTAAGATTAACTATAAGAAAGTGTCTTCAGATACTACTGTTTATCCTGACAATCCCAAATATGAATTTCCAAAAGGAATTAGTAGTGTAGATGAAAAAGTTAATTATTGGTTTGATAAAATTAAAACTGAATTTGAAGAGTTTAAACATCATAAAAATTCCTCTATATTTTCAGTTTATGGACACACTTCTGATAATCCAACTCTTAAAATGCCTTCTGGTGGAGTTCCATTTAGTGAAAGATATAATAATATGCAAGAAGATGTATTAAACGCTTGTAGATATAGAATTGAAAATTATTTAAGCGAACAAGTAGGTGGTTGGAAGGTATTTGAAAAATTATTGGGTGATTATGAAATTGAAATTATTGATAATGAGGTGATGGAGGAAAGATTAGTAATATTGAATAAATTTACAGATTTACTAAATTCTGATGAAATGTTAACTAGCATAGACCCAAGCACTAATGAAAATGCAAAAACTCCCATAGACCCCATAACTGAAAAAGAAAAGGGAATTGAGTATTTATTCCCATACGGTATTGAAAATACAGATGAATTACATTATTCTGTGTTAGAGTTGCCGAAGGCAGAAAGAGAAGAAGTTAAAGAAGAGCAAATTGATGATTTTATTAGAAAAATTATATTAGAAAGAATAGTAGAAACTGAAAGAGAAGCGAATCCAAAAATTTTAGGATTTATTTTAGGAAATTATCCTGAATTAAGGCCTTTTGCCTCCACAATTAAAGAAAAATTAACTGATGCTGTCTTAAAAATAAACAATTCTTATCCAATTGAAGGTAATGATAGTCAGTTGTCAAAAATTATATCTGATGAAGATGACGAAACCAAGAAAAGGGCTTTAGAATTGATAAGTATTGACCTTAAAAAATATGAAGATATCGGAAAGATGAAAGAAGTTAGAAATAGTGGAACTTATCAAGAAGTTTTTAAGACTGTAAGTGTTAAAAAGTTAATAAATAGATGTAAAGATGAAGCAGTTAAAAATCAATTGATGAAATTTAAACCTCCTGCAAGTGGCAAGGGTGGCGGAAGTTCTTGGCCTAAGAGCAGAGGTGGAAACTATGTATTGAGATTTTCTCAAAATCCTGTAGACATGTTGACTAAAACCACAGGTAGGGCATGGGGCTCTAAAGATTATTCTTGTGAAAATTGGGATGGACAATGGTTGAGGGGCCCTCAATCAGATTTTCAATATGGTAATTGTATTGTTTGGGTCTTTAAGGCAGGTAAATTAGAACATAACCAACAAATTGGAAGGGCTATCTTGAGGTGGGGAGATTGTTATGATGAACTAGGTAATAATTTGAATAGAAAAGATGTAGGCCTAGAACAACAATTATACCCTAAAGATGCTGCATGGGGTCTAAATATGTTTAAAGCAATTGCTCAAATATTGAGCGATAGTGGATATTTCAAGTATCATCAATTAAATACTCCTTACAGATATGACGGCTACTCGGATTATATTGGTAGGGGAGGAACTAGCATTCAATATAATAAACCTAAATTTAAAGGAAAGTCTGTAGAATTAGGAGAAAATGAATTAATGTCTATGGCTTCAAATGTCAAACTTGCCTATGCTACTGCTGGTTGGTTAGTCAGTAATGGTAATGAAATGGTAAAAAGAACTCTTGCACAAAATCCAGTAATATGGTTGTATGAGACTCCTACAAGAAGATTGATTAATTCATCATTAGATTTAGAAGATGGTAGAGGGTTAATTTATGATTTAATATCTTCAGATTATGCAGATTTTAATTTTATGAATGTGGTAATTGATACTATTTCATTATATGACCCTGAATATGATATGTGGGGTAATGCTGAGAATTTTACATCAGTAATATTAAATCACCCAAATGCTGACATACTAACTCATAAAAAATTACTTGATACTCACCCAGGATTTAAAGAATTGGGAAGTAATATTAAATTAGGAACTATTGAAGAATTAATTTATTTTGATGTTTTAAATAGAGCAAACAGAATTGATACTTATTTGAATAGGAGCATAAGTTTAGCGCCTATGGAAGTATTAGATGATGCTGTTGATAAATTATATTCTGGAAAATTATTATCAGACCCCGAAACTATTGAAAATAGNTGGGCTTATTGTGTAAATATGAATTATATAGAAGGCGATTATTCAAATGCAGAAGATAAGAAATTTTATAAGAGATATAGAGAATCATTATATGCCATAAACAATTTGATTTTATCTCCTAACCTATCAAACAAATCATATTGCAAATTATTAAAACTTTTTAAAGATATTGATATGAGGAAAAAAGAATTAATTGATTCAGGGGATATGGGTTCTGAATCATTAAGTTGTAGGTTAATTGAATCTGTCAGAGTTAAAATTGCTATTGTTAGTTGCTTCCCATTTAATACTTCAAAATCNTGGGGTTGGGATTGGGACGACTATGTAGATAACAATGGATTTGATAGAGAATTAAAATTAAATCTTATGCCATTAAAAAACAAGGTTAGATACTTTAAACAACCAAGGCAATCTCCTCAAGCAATAGATTATTTGGTTGATATATGTCCTGAAATTTTTAAATTACCTTCTGAGATGTTTAATTTTGATTCTGCTGGCAATCCTTCATTGTTAACTAGCAAAGATATTATTTTCTTTAATCATATTCAATCTTCAGAAGTAGCCGACTACATATATAAAAAGCACATTAGATACGGAATTCAACCTGCTAATCTTTTAGTCAAATCCATCCCTGAAGATTTAAATCTACTAATCACAGAAGATTTGGATTCATTAGAAGTTTATTTAGAATCAGGTGGCAAATTAGAATGTATGCTTTCTCCAAAAAATCAAGAAAGGGTTATTAAACAATATGTAGATTCATTAGACCCGAAAATTAAAATTAATTGGGATGTATCGCCCATCAAAACAGAATTATTGCCTGAAGAGCAAATATTCACCAAGAATTATATAATTGGTAGAAGAGATAGACAAAATGCTCCTATCGGATTTATTAAGGCAGTTCTAGACCACAAAAATGCAGAAAAACTAATTGTGCAGTTTGGAGTAGATTTGATTGGTGGGTGGTTAGAGGATGAAAAGGACTTTTATAAGTTTGAAAGAATTCTTTATAAAGCAATATTTGGTAAATATTATGAATATAAGGGTAGAACTCACAATTTTACACCTTTACCTCCTCAACCANATATGGAATCTACAGATTTAAATGACTTTTATGAAGTTATGGCGAAAATAGAAGAAATGAAATCAGAGATTGATATCTCATTACTTACTATTTGCGCTAATGGGCTTGAAAATAAAACTAAGGGACTTGCCTCCAACCCCAATTTACCAGAATCATTACAACTTAGGCTATTATTGCCTGAAACGGACTTAAAAACTGGTAAAAAAATAGGCGCATTTGGAGATACAAAATGGTCTATAATTTCTGAAAAGTATGAGGGAGATTATAACTACTATAAAACTTCAATAGTTGAACAATTAGCCTCAAACAAAGGAGCGACTGGCTCAACTTTAAAATACATTTTACAAAATTATTATGAAATATTAGGGAAAAAGATACTTAATAAAATCGCCCAAAACCCTAATTCGTGGGAAGTGGGAGAAGACAATTACCAATTATTAGTTGATAATTATCCAATCCCTCTTTTGAATAATACTGAACAAGGAATAAATAATTTAAGAAATTTGTTTTGGAACAAAATTATTGAATTGATAAAAAAGCCAGTAAAGCAAGACCCTGAAGAAATTTTCTCAATGAAAATTTGTGATTTAAGCGGTAATAAAGAGAAATATGGGTTGGGGACAATGATTGGGTATGTATTAAATTCTGATTCTACTAATATAAATAATGATGCAGCGATTTTAGATAGAATAGAAAGCCTTATCTCTGGAAAAACTGCAATTAATGATTATTTGCAAATGTGGAGGGGTGGAACTTGGAATAAACCAATGCATAAGGGAAGTGCACAAATAGAAGACACATTCCCACTTTCTAATATTAGGGCTAATCCAAGAAGCAGCAGTATTAGAGGTTACGCTGGCAATAAAGGCAATCAAGACAAAGGATTTACTCATACTGGAGAAGTTTATACATCTTATTGGCCTTATGTTCATAAAGATGCAATGACTACTATGGAAAATCACTTTGAAGACCCTCAATTTATAGTTAGTTTTGATGGTGGTTGTTTTACATATCTTCCAATAACAAAATATCAATTAAATTATAAATCTTCATTTTTAAGTAGCATGGTATTTCTTGATGACTTAGTTTGGAATTCTGCCAATGGTGTTCCTAAACAATTTGATTCTATTGCTGCATTAAGGGAAGCAGTAATCCAATATTCTATGAAATATGTTGTTACAGAAGTAAGTATGTCAGCCGTCTATGAAACTAGAGATGATGCCTTAGAGTTCTTAAGAAAAAATTACGGAGTCCAAGACCCTGATACAGGTAAGTTTTACTATCAAGATAGCATAACAAGATTATCAGACACACCCACATTTAAAAACATTATAGAAAGTATAGATGCTTATGATGGTTCAAAGGATAGAAAAAATCTCTTTGCAGTTTCTAGAATAGACACTAATTCAGGGCCTATAAGAGATAGCGTTATTACGGTTTATGAAGTTCAAGAAGTGATTGAAAGCCCTACTAAACAACCTTCTGAGTTATCATTACTTTTAGAAAGAAGGTTTGGAGTTTCAAGAGATGATATAGATTTACTACCAAGTTCTGATTTGACTAATTACCAGTATATTGGTAGAAAAAAGAATCTCGGAGGGAGATGGGTTAATTTTTCATTAGATTCAGTTGAATTCTATGATGAGATTGGATATACAGTTGATGGGTGGGTTAAAGATTTAGTATTAGGTTTTGTATCTAAGAAGAGAGAAGAAAAGATACCTAATTGGAGATTAGAAATGACTAATTCTAAATTAAAAACTATGTTTAGAAATTACATTAGAAATCCATTAACTAATCATGAGGACTTTTTAATGTCAAGGCAATTTATTAATGATATTAAGAAATCTAGTGCTAAGGTTGCAAAATCAGGAAGTAAAAGACAATTAACTAGCCCAGTAGGAGATTATAATTTTAGATTAAACGATTTATTTAATGTATTGGATAGGCACAAATTATGGACTAAAGACATTATTAATGACTGTTTTAATGAGTTAGTGTCTCCTGGTTCAAATGTCTTTATCAACAATTACCCTAATGCAAAACCTACTGCTAATATATTAAAATTAACTTTGGCTGATACAGAGGCTAAACTAGAAGAGTTAGGATTATTGGGCATAATTACAAATAGAGATGTTAAATTTATACAAGAATGGATTGTTAACAATTTTGCTAACGATTTACCTATTTCATATGTTTATGAGTTAATTTCATATCCTGGTGCCTCTGAACAAGTTAAGGCTTTGGTTAGAAATATTAGAAACGCAAGATTAGATGAATTTATTGATTATCAAAGGCAATTACAAGATGAGATGTTAGAAGGAGATGCGGAAGAATATGAGGCGGAAGAATATACTTCACAATATGAATTGATTATTAAGAGATATTGTGATTTGAAACATCCTAAAGATTTAAATAAAAGAAGGGCTTTAATGGAAAACATTATATACGGGAAGAAACATATCCCAATTAGAGAACTTCAAAGAGTAGTAGGTGGTGAGTAAAAATGTGCAATACTTGTGGATGTAAAAACGCAGAAGAAAATAATATTCAAATGTCTGCTGAAAGAAAATATTCTGGTAAAAAGAAAGTAAAAACTAAGAAATCTTCTACTGGCAAATATGTTTGCCCTGCTTGTGGAGAAAGATTTGGAACTAGAAAGGAAGCAAACAAGCACCAATATGAAAAGAACCATACTGGTGCTATCAAAGTAGAAGAAAAAAAGGAAGAACCAAAGAAAGAAGAAAGTAAAACTACTACTTCAGGTAAAAAGGTTAGTAAAAAAAGAGACCTTATGAATCAGGCAAAAAAAGAAGTAGATACTGCAGTTGCAGCAGGTATGCCTGAAAAAACTGCTATTGCTCAAGTTGCTAAAAAAATGAATCAGACTCCTAAAAAGATAAAGGCTTGGTTAGATACTCTAAAGGGAGAGAGGAGAAGGAAGGGTGCTTCAACTCCTTCAACTCCTAAAAAAGAAGAACCAGTGGTTGAAGAAGAAGTGGAAGAAAAGGGAACTATTCACAGATTTAATAGAATTTCCGAAGATGCATTACAAATGATTAAAGGTGATTTAGATAAGGCTGAAGGTATGCAACTACATGTTGTTCCTGATACTGGTAATAATTTAATTTATTGTAGGACTGAATCTGATTACTATGCCTTTGATTATCTTATGTTTTTATATGACTTTGTAGAAGTTGAAATGGATACGGGAGATGTTATGTATGTTCTTGATTATTACAGTTCAAGGAAAGGCAAATTAAATGTTAAAATGAAAATACACGATATTGCTGAAAAATTAGATAGATTTATTGCTGATGTGGATGATGGCGGCTGTCTTATCAATGGATACGATGCAGAGGAAAGTTTAACTATTTCACAAATCATGGGTAGAATGATGGATTTTGACCCTAAGTGGATGGCTTGTGCAGGTGGCGCTTGGGATAAGCCTATCTCTACTAAAAAGAATGAGCCTAAAAAGGAAGATGCAAAGGCATTACCTGCCCCGAAATCTGGTGTTCAACAAACTCTTGGGGATTTCGTTGATAACACAGTTCAAAGCGAAGTGCAAAAAATTATTGACCAGGAAAAGGAAAAAATTGCAATGGAAAACTATGTTGATGATGTAGATGATGAAGAATATACAAGATTTTTAGAATTGAATGATAAAGATGTCTTATCCCTTACTGAAACTGAATGGAATGAATTACAAGGTTTGTATGCTAAATATGAAGGAAGAGATGATTATGTTGAAGAAACAATTAGGGATGATGATATTCCACTAGAGGGAGAAAAAACACAAGATGAGGGTCTAAAGCAGTTGTTTGAACCTTCTAATAAAACTAAAGAAGAAGATAAGAAATTTAATCCTGATTCTAAAACTTATAATCAACTAGATGGGTATGGCGCTGAAGAAGATGCTAGCGTATATTATGGCTCTTATTATAGTAGTGGCAGTTCAAGCACTACACCGAAGAAGAAACCTCCTCATTACTCTCCAGTATACGGAATGGATGTTAACAGAATTTATGTTGATAGATTGATTGATATTATGAGGTTTATGCCTCCTGAAAAGGATGAGTAGTTAACTCTTATATAGTTGGTTCCATACTCATAATATTATGTATGAACCAAANGATTTTGCTGAAATAATTTTTAAACAAAGATATGCAATTACTGCTAACGAGACCTATGAAGAGGCTTGTCTAAGAGTTGCAAAACACGTTGCCATGGCTGAAAATGGAAGTAGTGAGAAATATGCTGAAAGATTTTCAAAGGCCATGGTAGAAAATAAATTTATTCCAGGCGGTAGAATTTGGTATGGTAGTGGAAGGATGAAGGGGCAATTGTTAAATTGTTTTGTAATCCCTACTGAAGATACTAGAGAAGGTTGGGGTAAGGCCGTTAATGATATGTTGATTATTTCAGGAACTGGAGGTGGAGTTGGTATGAATTTTAGTCCAGTAAGGCCGAGGGGGGCTCCCATTAGAGGAACTGGTGGTGAATCTACAGGGGCAGTCTCTTTAATGGAAATTATTAACCAAACGGGAGAAGTTATTAAGGCAGGTGGCGGTAGAAGGACAGCATTAATGCAATGTCTTAGGTATGACCATGCAGATATTTTAGAATTCCTACATAAAAAATTCAATAAAGTTGATGTAAATAAAGATAATCTAGTTGAATTTATGAATAATACTTATCCTAATTTACCTAAAGATGATTTAGATAGAATTGTTGAAATGTATTCAGGAGATTTTGAAGAAGTAGTTAAGTCTTTGATTAAATATCAACTTGACCAAAGATTGAAAAATGCGAATGTTTCTGTTTTGGTTGACCAAAAATTCTTTGACTCTATTAAAAACGATGAGTTTATTGAATTTGAATGGGGCGGTAAAGAAATGGGGAGAGTTAAGGCAAGGGAAATTTGGGACATTATTATTAAAAATTCTTGGGAATCTGGAGAGCCTGGAATTTTGAATCAAGGCTTTGCAAATGATATGAATAACATTTGGTATCATAAGAAATTAGTTAGCACAAACCCTTGTGGTGAAATTTGGCTTGAAGAATATGGTTGTTGTGATTTGGGTGCCATTAATTTGGTTAATCATATTGATTCTGAAACTAATGATATTGATTGGGATTCACTAGCAGATACAGTTACTTTAGGCGTTAGGTTCTTAGACAATGTTTTGGATGTAAATGTCTATCCATTGAAGAAGATTGAACAGAATTGTCAAGAAGTTAGAAGAATTGGATTGGGGATTATGGGATTGGGTCATGCATTGATTAAGTTAGGCTTAAAGTATAATAATGCAGAAGGAAGAAAGATGGTGGATAAGATTTTTAATTTTATTAAAAAGAGAGGTTATGAGGCTTCAACATATTTAGCCGCTGAGAAAGGACCATTCCCTGCCTTTAATTCAGAAAAGTTTTTGGAATCTGGTTTTTGTAAGACTCTAACCAAGGGAACAAGAGCGAAAATTAGAGAATATGGTATTAGGAATTGTGCAATATTGACTATTGCACCTACTGGGACTACTTCTATCATGGCTGCAACTTCCTCTGGAATTGAACCTGTATTTAGTGCAGGATATAAGAGAAGGTATTACGCTTCAGAAGATGATTCCAATGAAAGAGTCATCAAAGAAGAAATTGTAATTGACCCATTGTTTAAAGATTTGTATGAGCAAAATTATGATTTGTCTGCATTTGTATCAGCGCATCAAATTGATGTTGAAGACCATTTAAGGATGCAAAGTGTAGTTCAAAAACATATTGATAATGCAGTAAGTAAAACCATTAATCTACCTAATGATTATCCTATAGATAAATATGGTTCTTTACTTCTTAAATATGGTCCTAAATTGAAAGGAACTACAGTTTATAGAAGTGGAAGTAGAGGAAATGAGCCCCTAGTTCCATTAGAAATTGAAGAAGCAATTTCATACCTGAAGGAACAAGAAGTTGAGATTGGGGCGGCACAAAGTGATTGTCCAAGCGGTATTTGTGAAATTTGATAGTTAAAGTTTAAATATCAAAAATTAATTCAAGGTGATTATATGAAGATTGTAATTGAGAATAAAACTAAAAGAATGTTGAATAAAAATGTTGAATTATCTAATCTTATCTATAAAACATTAAATGATATTGAAATTTTTCTAAGTCAAGCCCATTTTAAAGGAAATTTAGTATTAGAAGGTAATGAGAAGAAATTTATTTTAACCTTGAATCCTATGCAATATATTAGTGATTATTTGTTATTAGACATTCAAGAACAAATTAAATATTTGGTAAAATGTAATAGAGAATTAAATTATCCATTAGAGGTTAATTAGTAATTATTATATATCAAATACACAAATAATAAGTCATGGTCAATAAACTTAGGACTAGTCTTTGGTCTGCATTAAATTCTGTAATGCCGAGAGATGAGAGTTCAATTATTACTATGGTAACTAGAATTTTAACTCAAATTACTAATAAAGGTCCTGCAATTCCAAAGAGTGGTAAAACTTGGGAAAAGGCTGAAGTCTATATAGTCGGGGGTGCGGCAAGGGACATACTTCTTAAGAAAACCCCTAGAGATTTTGATTTTGCAACTAATGCTTCGGTGTCAGATATAGTAAAGGTATTGACTCCTCTGGCAAATACTTATGGTGATTCAAAGGTAATTAAAATTAGAAATTACTTGCAAGAAATCAATTCTGAGGGAGAAATTATTTCATCATTAAATGAATCTCAATTATATGAAATATTGGCTGAAGATGATAGTGTTCAATTAAGATATTATAGACCTATGGTTTCTGCTCAAGTATACAATAGTAAAACTAAAAGAACTTGGGATTTTGAAATTGCATCTTATCAAATATACCAACCCCCTCTAATTGATGATGATGGAAATTACCAAACCAATACATTAATGGTTAAATCTTTAGAAGAACATTTGTCAAATTCCGACTTTACTATTAATTCACTTGCTATTGATAAAGATGGTAAAATAGAAGATTTTACAGGCGGTTTAGAAGATATGAAATCGGGGTTGATTAAATCAACATCAGAGCCTGAAGAAATGTTTAGAAATCAACCAAGGACTATGCTCAGGGCTATTAAATTATCAAATGATGAAGGATTTAAATTGGATAAAAAAACAGAATCCGCATTAAAGAAAGTAAAGTTTGAAGAGTTGATTCCAGTTAGACCAAATATTAAAAGGCAGTTGATTAATGAAATTTTAATGACCCCTTCTGGAATTCAGATGTTGAACAAATATGGGATAACTGAGCAATTGATTTATGAATATGGTGGAGTCCCTAGCAAAGATATTTTGAAAAGAATTACATTAGGGTATAAAAATTTGAATAGATATATGAGACCTCCGCAATCAGGAGAAATAGACACTTCTAAAGATGCTATACAGGCTCTTTTGATTTATTTTATCTCTGAAAGTTATGCCGAATCTTCAGTATCAATTGAAAGCAATTATGTTAAAGATAGCCAAAAACAAAGTTTGACTCCTGAAATTTACAAAGCAATACATTATTACAAATATTTTAGACCTCCTGAAATATTAAGAAAGCAATTTAGTATATTTTTTAGAGCAATTCAAAAATATTTAGATTCTGGGATACCTACTGATTTATATGAAGTCAAAAGAGAATTAGATTCATTTTTTGAGAAAAATGCAGGCTTGTTAGTTCCGAAAGATTTACTTAATTGTTTTAATTCGGTAATCATCCCTATTAGTTTAGACAAAGGCATTTCTTTTGATAAAATATCTAATAAAAATAGATTTTTGTTTAATTTATACAGCGCCAAATATCAAAATTTATTAAAATATCAAGATAAGGCAATTAAACATATTGTTTCTTATTATAATATTACAGAAGATGAGGCGAGTCAAATTTGCAAAGATGCTATTGCTAATGTAATGATTGCAAAGGAAAAATCTGCTTCTTGGGAATTTATATTGACTAATATGTTAACTTCTTCAAAATACAAATTATCCTTTACAGGAGATATTAAACAGATTGCAGGTGTCTTAGACGATAAAAAGAATTATGATTATTCAATGGAAAGAATAATCTCAGAATATTGCCAGAAAACAGGAGTCAAAGGTCCCAAAAATACAACTATCCCTCAAAAAGAAATGAGAGATTTAAGAGAATATATTGATGCTTATGAAGAGTTTGCAGATGAACTTGAGGATTGGGAAGATGAACAAGTAGAAAATATTGAATTTTTTAGAAAGGTAATTAATTTAATTATTTTCAATTGGATAGTAGGATTTACTCCAGAAGGTAAGGCATCAAAGATTAAAAATTGGGTGAATAAGTGGTTTTCATATCCATTAGATTCTATGCTCTTTAGCGATTTTGAAATTATTGCAGATAATAGAGATATTAAAAAGAATAAAAATGTTTTAATTGGCAAAATGACTTCTGAAGAATTAAAAACATATGATAAGTTACAATTTGAATATAACAAATTCATGAGTTATGGGCATAGTATTTGGAATGATAATTTAACTGAGGGTCTGAGGTTGGTTTTAGATTCTGCAAGAGATAAAACTATTGAATTATTAAAAGATGAAAATGCTTATTCTGCATTTTTCCCACAGAAGATGATAGTTGATGATGATATGACTTATATTTCTGAATTAAAGATGAATCCTGGATTTGGTCAACAATTTGAAAGTTGTCCTAGTTGCGGAGGTAAAGATTTTATGAAATATATTAATCCAGAAGGTGAAGATATTTTTAGATGTATTACTAAAAATTGCTATATGGAAATTGACAATACAAAGCAATTAAAATATTATAATAGAAATATGAATGCTAAACAACTTGATTGGATTATGTTTTATGAAAATACCTATGTTCATAAACCTGTAGTTTCAAATATCTATGAAAGATTACAACTTTCATTAAGTAAAGAAGATAGAAAAACCTTGAATACTTGTAAAAACGAATATAACGAACATATGTATAATGTTCACAAGAGTTTTAGAGAAAGTTATGATATTATTGATGTAGATAACCCAGACTTTAATTGGGCTAAATCTGCAACTAACTTTTTTGAAAAGTATAGGAGAATGATATTAGATATAAACATTCAACAAACTAGAGACCAATTAGTTAAAAGAGATGTGTTTGAAGATTCTGATTTTGATAGAGATAATAGCAAAAAATCTGATGATGCAATTTATGAGTATTCTTTGGTTTATGATTGGATTTTATTTAATTCTGAGAATTCATACAAACTTACTAAAATAGATTTTATTAGGTCTATTTTCAATTCTTATATCAGATATTCTAGAAAAAATAAAAAATTCTTGCCTTTGCAAAGAGAATATTATGATATTGTAGACAATCCAGAAAATTGGTCTGATTTCTACGGTAAGCATTACAAAGATATTGCCATGGATTATTATAAAACTTTAAGGGGTTTGATAACGGAAGATGGATTACTTATAGACAGTAAATATTGGAAAACTAATAGGGAAATTTATAAGTTCTTAAATGATAAAAATTGGTTTGAGGAGGCGCATATGGAAAACATAGTTCCTCTATTTTATTCAACTGGGAAGTGGTTTGACTTAGAAACCAAACTAGGTGGAGATGATAAATTAGTAGTTTTGAATGAATTGTCTACTATTATATACTCCATTTTAGAAATACATAACCCTAAATCTTGGGGAGATGTTGCTAAAATTTATAATGAATTACCTATTGATAAAATGGAATATGGATTGCTTACTGCCAACTTAGCAAAATACATATATGATAAATGCATTCAACCATATGTTGATTAGTTTATAAATAAATGTCAAAAAACACCGAAACCTTAATATACTCCATGTGTTATGGAGATTTAGTGATAAGTATGTTTAGCAATAAGTATAAGAGTTGGCCGAAGGTTGATTCATGTTCCGATGTCCAATCATTTGTTGATTCCATGTGTGAAACCTATAAGGTTCCACCTATTAAAGTTATCGTTAAGTCAACTAATTGGGTTGAATGGTTTGCTGGCGAAGGAGTTAGTGCTTGTGCATTTTGGCCTAATGAAGGTGAAGAAGATGCACACTTTGGCAAGTATATTGTTTTTGATGGTCAGACTTGTAGGATTTCTGGCAAGGATAGAAATGTTCCAATCAAAGTCAATCACAAGTGGCAAGTAGTTGAAAAGATACATACTATTATACATGAGTTTATTCACCATTATTTTTATCATCATCATGGTATCAATACTGACAATCATGGCAAAGAGTTTAGAAAGATGGAGAAGAAAATGAATGCAGAATATGGCATCTATTATTTTTATGCTTGGAACAAATATGCTAAGTATTTTCATAACTTTTGGGGTATTCCTTTTGGAAGTAAAAAGCCTACTCCAAAAGATAGAGGTTGGGTTTGCTAAAGCCTTATTAAGGTAAAGCCATAAATATACATATGGGCGTATAGTGTAGTCTGGATATCACATTGGCCTTCTAAGCCGATAACACGGGTTCAAATCCTGTTACGCCCGCCACTTTCAATAAATAGAGATAAGATTTAAATAGAATAAATAGATATGAGAAAATATGAATCAATTTCTAACTTATGCAGGATATTTCTGTTTATCCTCTTTTATCATTTTAGTTGTAATTTTTTTCATATGGAATATTTTTAGAGAAAAACCTGATTTTAGAATGGATGCTTGGTAGTAAAGCACATAACCTTTATATATCAAATTGATGTAAATTATATTATGTCAATTCTAGGATTATTCTTTTTAATTTCAGGAATCGGTGGCTTATCAAGGAGTGCACAAGCCTTTCTAACAACAGGTGAGTTTAGACAAATTAGCATTTTTGTTTCCTTAACCATGATTATATTGGGACTTTCTAGAATTAAAGCAAAAGAAGAAAGAGAAAAAGATAGAATTGATGCTAAAAAATATAGAGAATCATTAGCCGCAGATACAATCCTGAGAGGTAAAAGACCTTCTCCCTCTACTAGTGCGACCTCTGTAAATGTAGGGACGGTAATGAGGGGTGGAAATGGAAAGTTATGGGTTTGTAGGACTTATAATAGGTCAGGAAAGAGAATTAAAAGGTGGGTTTTATCTTGAGAAATTATCCTAAAGAATTTTATGCTAAAGAAGATAAAATGATACACAAGGTAGGTTATACTATTGCATTAGGAATGATGGCTATTGGAACTTTAGAAACTTTGCATTCAATACCTTACACCATTAAGGGTCAATCTGATTTAGTTGGAAAAATATTAGGACCTTCTGGAATCGTGTTGGGTGGAATTCTGGCAAGCCTTTACCTAAAAGAAGCAGGAGTTGTTTATTAATGCACCCCAATACTATATTATCAATCAAAAAATATTTAAAAAACATGAGAAGTGATTAGGAAGGGTAGATATGGGGACTATGTTTAAAAATATTGAAAGAGATTTTGAAGGAATCAGAAGTTCCCAAATAATTGTAGGAGTTATCACTTTTGCTTTCAGTTTAAGTTTGTATTTTGCCACAAAATTTCTTGATATGAGCAAATTAGGAAATGGAATGTTTTTATTCGGTTCTGCATTTTTTATGTTCATTTCAATGGGGATATTTTTAGAACAATTATACCTATAAGAACTATTAAATAGGTGAATAAACACTTTTATAATATGGCAAAGAAGATGAATGCTTACATGAAGGCACTTCAGAAGGCTAGAAAGAGTGGCGCTAAGTCCTTTTCTTACAATGGGAAGACCTATGTAAAGAAGACGACAAAGACTGGTCTTGTAGTATACAAGGCTAAGTAATCACTAATTCTTAATTTCTGAATGTTTAGTATTGAATGGGTTATGGCTTATAGGGCTATAATCTGAAATTATAATATAAGATTAACCTTTAAATATCTGAAAGGTTAAGTGATTAATATGGATAAGAAGGGTGTTGGTGTAGCATTAGGTGTAGCAGTCCTTTCTGGTATAGCCTCAGTAATGGGTGGAAAGAATAAAAAGGTTTTTAATTTTTCAGCAGAATCATGGTCGGCAGGAGATGAATTGCCTGCTCAGATTAAAGGCATGGTTAAGGAATATATTGAATCTGGACAAAACCCCAAAGGTATTGGAAGTTTGATGCCTAAGATTTTATCTCAGATAACTGTCCAAAACCAAGATAAAGGAAGACTTATTGGAGCATTAAATAATGAGGCTAGAAAATATACTCCTGGCGCACCCATAGTTAAAAGAAAGGCTCCAAAGTTTGCAGGAACTCCTTTTAAAAATCTGCCACCCTTGCCGAAGGGGAAGGATGAATATATTTTAAGAATGGCTCCAAATCCTAACGCAGCCTTAACAATGGCGCATGGCTTGGGAATTTTAGTCAACGAATTATATGTTGAAAAATACAAAGAAGCAGGTTTCAAAGCAAAATCTGTATTAAGATTAGATGATACAGACCCTGATGAAAAACCTCCTCTAGCAGATTTCTACAAAGATAAATCTTCTTTAGTTTTCCAAGATTATAAGTGGATGTCAGGAAAAGACCCTGATATTACTTATATTGCTAGCGATAACTACAAAGACCATTATGAAGGTATTGAAAGATTAATGAATATGAGATATAAAGGCAGAATGGGTGGAGGTATGGCTTACTTAGTTGAAGGAATGCCTGGAACTTCTATTGAATCAAATATGCAAAGGTGTAGGGCTAAATCTGTTGAAGAAAATATTCAGCAATTCCAATGGTTGGTTAATAATCAAAAGTCTTTTTATGTATCAGAAAATGGCGAAATTGTTCAAGATGATAATTCGCCTATGCCTGAAATTAGATTAAGATTATCACCTGCGATTATTCAAGAATTAGCAGAAGATTTGATGTCTGAAACTAGGGCTATGAAATTCCAAGATGCAAAAATTATGAGATTATGTAGAAATCCACACCCCAGACATCCAGACATTAGGTTATGGCCTACTTTAAAATATCAAGGTCCGTTTGATGATTGGGCTTTAAACACTTCCCATGTAGTGAGAGGTGCTGATTTAATTGACCAAGAAGATTTCTATCATTTCTTTTATCCTTATGTATTTAGCAATTGGAGTGATTGGCATTCAAACTCTCAATTGCCTGTATTTTTATATTGGCCTAGGTTTAATTTTATTGACATGGATAAATATTTATCTTTTGAAGACCCTAAAACAGGAAAAACAATAGGAATCAATACCATGTCTTCTTCTGCGTTATCTAAAATAGTAAAAAATCCTCCATTTAATGGGAATTGGGAACATGAAGATTTACCGACTATTAATTCTTTAAGGCTAAAGGGATATAAGCCAGCAGAAGTTAAAAGATGGTGGTTTAGCAAATTTGAAAAGAAATATGCAACTTCTTATGGTAGGGCAGAATTGCTAAGATATCCTCTTCAAGAAAGAAATAAGGACGGTTCAGTTAATTTTAATAAAAATTGGTATCATGGTAGAGGTATTATTAAAGTAAATGGATTGAATATTAACTTTATTCCTCCTGTAAAATCCTTTAGAAAGCCTAAATTCCAAGACATGAATTATGAAGAAACTATTGGATATTTGAATAATTTGGTTCAAAATTGCCCTAAAGACATTAATCAATGGGATTCATCAGAATTTGAAGATTTTATGACTAATCTATCAAAAGGAATGTCTAAATTAAGGCTAGGAGACCTTCAATTTTAGGGGGTTTTGAACTGAATAAAAGGTTAAAATCTGCTTTATTGACCTCTTTGGCAGGTTTTGGAGCAGTAGTTATGGGTAAAATGGTTGAGGGTTATGGGTCTTTGTCTTGGCAATATGAAAATTGGGGTCTTTTTAATACTTTATCTTCTTATAATATCTCTTTTCCTAAAGATTACATTACATTTGTCATAGTAGGTGGCTTAGTTTGGCCTTGGTTACAGAAAAAAACTGGGTGGAGTAATAAAGTAATGTATGCAGTAGGAAGTTTAACCTTTTTATACATAATTTCTACTGATGGAAAAAATCTTTTACCTAAAAATAATTATGAACACCAATTTGATAAGAACTATTGGTATGATGACACCAAATATGCAAATAATTATAAAGAATTAAGAAAGGATAAATTGTATAATTATCCTGAAAATACAATTAAAGACAAAGAATATGAAAACTGGGGCGAACAAAAAGAAGGATATCCAGTTATTCTAGGTGCAACAATTTATTCCATCTTTTTCTATGGTCTTTTAGGCAAATCTATCTATTATTTATTTAACGATGCGCCTAAAATTTACCCGTTTATTGATGATTAGCCGTTTTTTCATTACAGTCGCATAGTTTTTGGATTCTCCACCAAATCCCGCACACTTCGCATTGGCTTGGAATAGCGCCACACACCTTAATCTTGCTCCTTTTCTTCAATATACCTTGAAATGCCTTCCATTCTTTGCTTGTGAGGTGGACCATGAGGGATTTGCTCATAATCTGGTTCCCAAGCCTCATTACATTGGGGGCAATACATAAACTCTTCGTCACCTATCACGATGGGAGACATAATAACATAATAATCTGTATCCTCATCAATACAGCCATTCCAACAATAAATAGTCTTGCTCATAAAAAATCAACTCCCTCTATATGTATTTAAACCTTTTGTATAAATCAAACTGTTTCATACTCTGCTGCAAAGTTTTGAATAATTTTTTCATTATCTGAAATGTCTTCATTACAATCAAAACAGTAATGATATACATAATTTTCAGTCTCAAATCTCTTCATTTCGGCTCCACAACAAAAACAATTATTATCTTTCATAATTCTCCCCTTATTTGACCGTAATACTAACTACTTTATAAACATTTCGGTAAGATGCAAAAAACAATCTTTAAATATCTAAAGAAACAATTAAAATATATGGCTGAAGATGATGGCACAGAAGATATTACTGAGTTGGCGAAGCAGGCTAAGGTAGTGGCTGAGGCGACAGGAAGAGATGAAGCGGATGTTCTGGCTGATTTGCTAGATGATGGTATTGTTAATAACTCTCATAAAGCGCCAGAAAAAGATTTAGTTACTCAATTGAAGGAGGCTGCAGAGTTAATTACTACTGTTCAAAGTATTAATCAAGAAGTTTCTGAAAATAGAGTATTGAATGGAGGCGATAATTCTACAGAAGTTAAGGTAGAAACTACTTTAGAGGGCGATATTGTGGATAGGGCTATTGCATCAGTCCATAGAAAGGCAGAAAATATCAAAAAAATCGCATTAATTGTGGCTCCAGTTCTTTTATTGTTGACTGGAGGTAGTATGGAAGCATTTGGCTTAACAGATTGGTTTGGTTCTGATAATGATGATGATTATGATGATGATTATTATGTGGATTATGGCGGTTGCACAGCCCCTGATGCAGATAATTATGACCCGATGGCTTCTTGGGACGATGGTTCTTGTTATTGGCATGATAATAATGGAGGTGGGGGAGGTCCCCCACACCAATCTTGTGATTGGCAATGGAGTGATTCATCATATACAGATGATGGACAACCAAATACTCTTTTTATAGTAGGTAGTTTTTCAAGTTTCCAATGCCCTCACGAAATGGAAGGTGATTTTAGAGTCCACCTATTTAAAGACGGACAACATTATGATGAAGATGAATTTTTTGGAATTAGTTTTAGAGAATCATACGACATTTATCATTCATTTGAAGATTTAGAAGAGGGCGACTACACAATTCAATTTAGATTTGATACTTATGATGGTTCAAATTGGAATTGGGATTCCCCCAACAGTTATTATTTTGAACAGGCTTGTGTTCCTTCCGTAAGTTATGATAATTTAGTATTAATCACTAATAATGATGATTTAACTGTTGAAGCAGATTTTCAAGATGAAAATGGTTGTGGAGCAGAAATTCAAGTTATGATTTCAACTTATCTAAATGACGCTTATGTTGAATCAATTGAATATGAAGATATTCAAACATTTTGGATTTCAGAGGTTGGAACCACTAATATTAAGGTTGAAAATTATGATGGTTTGAAGGATTTAGAAGATGGTAATTGGAAGGTTGAATTCAGATTTAGAACAGTTGATGGTAATGAGAATTGTTGTGAAATGTCAAATCAAGTAGAAATTGATGAAATTGAAGATGTAATCTATGGTTGCACAGATTCCTCAGCGACTAATTATGATGCAGAAGCAACAGAAGATGATGGAACTTGCGAATATCCCCCAGAAGTAGATTGTGAAGTTGAAATTATTAACCATTATAGAGGTCATGTAGCAGAAGATGCAGAACAAGACGCAATATTGGTTGCATTTAGAGTGGTTCCAAATGAAGGTTGTGAAGAGGGTGTTGCAATAGATTTATTCCTTAAACAACCTGGACAACCAGTAAATTATTCAACATCTTGGGAATTAGAGGATTCTAGCCAAGCCGAAGATTTCACACATATATTTGATGGTGTAGCAGTAGGAGATAGTTGGACTCCAATAGTTACTGCTTATGATATGGAAGATGATTCCGTTGTTGAAAGTATCATGATGTGGGGAATTGATGTTGAAGAACAAGAGCCTGAAACTTGTGAAATTAACCTTTTTGGTATACAATTGCAAACTAACAATACTTCTGCTGTTATTAGTTTTGACCTTGATTGTGGTTATGATACAAATGACCTTGAAGGCTACAATGTAAGTGTTCAATTCTTAGTTTATCATGTTAATGAAACTAATAGTGGTCCAAATGCCACAGGACCTTTGCAATGGACTACTCAAACATATTACATTCAAGGATATGCTGATGATGTTAAGACTTTGTTGTTAGATAACTTTACAGTTGAAAATACTACTCATTATGATTTCTATTGGTATGCTATTTGGGAAGATGCTGATGGAAATCAACAATATATTGAACAAACTTGGTTAAATAGAGAAATAAACCCATAGGTGATAATGTGAAAGAAAGAAATTTGCTTTTAGAATCAATAGTAGTAGGAATTACTACCTTATCTATTGGTTCAGCGTTAATGTTAGTTCCAATTGAAGGAATTTGGTTTGCTTACTTTGGAACTTTTTTAATTGGTTTTATCGCACACTATGGTTTTGAAAGATTTGGATTGAATGAGTGGTTTTGTAAGGAGGTTATGTAATGAAAGTAGATTGGGAAGTTAGAATTACTTATAATTCAATAATGGTTGCTTTAGTTTCATTGCCTTTAGTTTTTGCTTTTATGATTTTATCCTATCAACTTATCACAACTGCTTTTGTTGACCCACAAGTTAGAGAAGATATTGAAGCATATATCGCAGTATTAGGTATTCTTTCTGGACCTGCTTATATGGCTATTTCAAGATTCTTTGACAGGTGGAACGCAGAAGAAGAAGAACATATTGAATCAATTAGAAGAAAGCACAAGACTGAAAATGATATTCAAAGAGCGTTAGGTAAATTACAAGAAGATGAAGAGCCTATAGTTATCCATGAAGAAGAAGATAGTGTTGAATAATCTAAAACTTTATAAAGGTATTAAATCTAAGACCTTACTAGGTGATAAAATGGTAAGCCAAAGAGATATGTTAAGAGAGCATTTTGAAAGAAAGGAAAGCATTACAGGAGTAGAGGCTGCAGCAGTCTATAAGATTAGGTCTTTGCCAAGAAGGATTATGGATTTGAAAGAAGAAGGTTATGAATTTACTCATGAATGGAAGAAGGATGTAACTGGACAAAAGTATATGAGATATGTATTAGTTAAGTCGCCTAGCCCTAGTAAAGTTTAAATAGTTATTAAAATAATTTCTAATTAGAGGGAACAGCGGGTTCCCTATGAAAGAAAAAGTGAAATTAAAATGGTGAATATGAATAAATATGAAAATAAGAAATACACAAAGGCGATATTTACGGCAATTATGCTAATGCTCATGAGTGTTAGTGCAGTCGCTGCAGATGGAACAGACCCATTAGACCCGTCAGATGGCGGTGCTGATTGGGACGGTGATGGCTTAACGAATGCTGAAGAACAGAATCAAGGGACCAACTTCAATAATCCTGATACAGATGGAGATGGATTACCAGATGGTTGGGAAGTTTCTAATGGTTTAGACCCTCTTAATGGTGGTGACGCAAATGGCGACCCTGACGGTGATGGTTTGACTAATTCGCAAGAATATCAGAAAGGAACTAATCCTAATAATGCCGATACTGACGGTGACGGCAAACCCGATGGCACAGATACCTATCCTAATGACCCAAACGATGGCGAGTATAGCGATTCTGACGGTGATGGAATCCCTGATGCTTACGACCCTGATTATCAAGAATCTCAAGCAGGTTCTGGTGATGGAGGGACTGAAGGTGGCGGAGAATCTAACGACAATGGACAAGGACAAGGTCAAGGACAAGGTCAAGGTCAAGGACAAGGTCAAGGACAAGGTCAAGGACAAGGTCAAGGACAAGGTCAGGGACAAGGTCAGGGACAAGGTCAGGGACAAGGTCAGGGACAAGGTCAAGGACAAGGTCAAGGACAAGGTCAAG
>PBHZ01000024.1 GCA_002719615.1 Methanobacteriota archaeon | reverse complement strand
GACTTATTATTCTTGAAGATGCTGATTATTTGGGGCACATAAGGCAATCATACTTACGTAGAATGATGGAAACAGTTGGTAACGCCTCTAGGTTTATTTTAGTCACTAGAGCTCCCTCTAGGATAATAGACGCTTTAAGATCTAGAGCCCAAATGATAAGAATTCCTTCTACTGAAAAAAATACCGTTTTGAAGACGCTGAAAAATATTTCAAGAGCAAACGCATGTGAAACCGAAACAGGAGTCTTAGAAGATATTACATATATTTCGGACGGTAATCTAAGAAAATCTATTTTTATATTAGACCTTTTAGAAATTAGAAAATTAACTAAAAATAGATCTGCAGTTCATAATTTAGTCCAAGCATCAACCCTACAATCAAGTAGACATTTGCTGGAAATGGCTCTCAGGGGAGCAGTTGTCGAGTGGAGGTGGGAAAATAGAGGAGGCAAAAAAAAGAAAATCCTTTCAGGCGCAATCTCTGAAATAGATAATCTGATGAACAACCAAGGCCTTGATGCGGATGATATTATCAATCAATTACATGATGTTATTGTGGGGCGCCGACTATCTCTGCCGGACACTGTCAAATCAGATATGTTAGAAGCACTGGCAAGATGTGACGCCGCGATTCGCAGATCTACTTATGCAAGAATCCATTTCGAAAACTTTCTACACAAGGTTGCTAAATCAGGAAAACGCCACGGACTTGCATATGGCTAATCTTTATACCCTAAGTTTTGAGTATAAGCACCTTCTGACATAATTATGTATCGCGCCGGAAACCCTGCTCTTACTGATTCAACCTTTGATAAAAATGCGTATAATAATACTAATTGGTGGGAAAATGAATCTTCTAACAAAATGACAATAGAGGGAGTATCTGAAAAGACTGCCATTCTTTTGATAATCACAGCTACTGCTGCAATAGCCACTGCCATGACTATGCCAGAATCATCCATATTATACATTTTAGGATTTGTTCTCTCAATAATTTTAGCCTTAGTAATTGGCTTTAAACAATCAACAAATCCTATTCTAATTTCTACTTATGCAGTTTTTGAAGGATTCCTTTTAGGAGGATTTACATGGCAATGGGAAAATATGACGGGTATTCCAGGATTAGGTTTATTGGCCGCATTAATAACATTCCTAATTCTTGGTGTTATGATAACAATATACAGATTAGGTCTAATTCACTGGGATAAAAATATGCAAATTGCAGTCACCTCAGCAGTATTTGCAATAATGATTTTATACGTAATCTCGCTTATTGGTTTCTTTGTAGGTTTTGAAGTACCTATAATACATGATTCAACACCTCTTGGAATAGCCTTTTCATTTTTTGTAGTTGGAATAGCAACATTAACTTTGGTGGCAGATTTTGATTTTATTGAAAGAGGAGTCTTGCGAGGCGCTCCAAAACAACTTGAATGGAGAGCAGCCTTTGGCTTACTTGTATCATTAGCGTGGCTTTATTTTGAAATAGTGAGATTATTGGGAAAAATCATCTTAAGGGATTGAATTGGAATTAGACGTAATCATCGGACTAATCATTGCAGGTGTTTCACTGGGCATCCTAGAAGGTATAAAGCCCGGGCCATTATTGACAATGGTAATTCGTGAGACCCTTTCTGGAGGGATTAGAGCAGGTGCAAGAACAGCAGCAGCACCTATATTTACCGATGGACCGTTGATAATTGTCAGCCTCATTGCAGCTAATTGGTTTGCATCAAATCCTATAGTATTAGCAGTAATTTCTACACTTGGCTCTTTCTTTTTGATGAAAATGGGGGTTGAATGTTTTTCAATCGATCCTCCAAAAATACAAAACGATAACTATGATTACAATACTTCTTTCAAAAGAGGTATTCTAACTAATTTATTAAACCCTAATGTGTATATATTTTGGTTTCTAATCGGTGGACCATTAATGGCTCAAGCAGCAATTAAGGAGCCATTAGCACCAATTGGTTATGCAATATCTTTTTTGGTTGCACATACGGTTGTTAATATTATGATTGCATATTTTTTGGATAGAACTAGGGGGCAAAATACTCACTCATATTATAAAATAAGCTTATCTATTTGTGGTTTCGCCATGATTCTATTCTCAGTTGGATTTTTATTTCATGCAATAGATATTTTATCCCAAAATAGCATTATAATGTAGAAAAACCGCCCTCTGGGAGTGGATTTAATGGAACTGTTGAATCTCTTAAACTCGGACCTATCATCATTGTCCCATATATTCCTTGATCTACAATATTGTGAGAAAGGCCAAACCAAGGCCTCCCATATTGATCGACGAGAATATCTATGAAATCTCCAAACCCTCCACATCTAATGTATCCACAGTCAATTTCAGTATCAAGCGGATCTCCAAAATTATTCACTTGTACAGTTGTAATAAGTGGAACATCAGAAAAAGCATCAGTCATTACCGAGATATACCCATTCCACGTATTTCCTCCAGAATCACCAAGATATGCAAAGGCAACTCTACCAGAATCTCCTGCTGCAACGGCGGGGAACCCCGTCCCATTCAATCCAATCGGAGGAGCAATCATTATTGGGTCGCTCCAAGAATCTCCAGTATCAAATGAATAAGAATAATATGGCATATTATCTATACCCATCCACATTGCGTGTAAATTATCAGATTCATCAGGGTATACTTGAGCTTCTTCAAAATTCCATGTTGTAGCAGTACCTGTATTTTCAGTAGGTAATCGATGTTCCGTCCATGTCAACCCTCCATCTGTGCTACGATATATGGAATAACCTTCTCCATCACAACCCGGGTTTCCTCGATAGAAATTACCATTATTAGATCCAACCATATGTCCTGTTAATCCCCCGCTGTTACAATTAGCTGGAGCACCAGGAACTTCTGGCCCCCAAGTTAAACCTCCATCATTACTTGTAGAACAGAGTGGTGAAACCCAATTACCATTGACACAGAATACCCACGTAGTTTCATGCAAAAGGGCATTATAGGGAGATGAAGCAATTGTTTGATGGTCTTGTACAGAATATCCTGTAGCAAATGATGCTAATCCTAGAGGTCCCCAAGTTTCACCTTCATCGTCTGACCACTCAACAGTCATTCCTGCGAGAGCATGCATGTCAAATTTCATTACTCTATCAGTCCAAGGATCTACGTAAACGTAAGGATCATTACTATTAGAAACAGAACCNTGNTATGTATTTTCACAAGTGTACTCCAANTCCACCATTTCAATCATATTTGAACACCTNATTATNGCTGTCGAACCGCCNGGTCCATTNCCCCAACTAGTCATGAAAAGATTATCCGCAGAAGTTATTCCTATTGTAGGCTCAAATGTAGATACACCAATTCCGTAATATGTCCCCTTTGCACAAATTGGAATGTTTTCACCTATTAGGATGGAGGAAAGTTCTGAATCATCTACTGTAAGTATGTTTGTAGAATTAGGGAAATGGTACCATGTATTATTTGCCACCCCATCAGGACAAATATCATCTAAAATAGATGTCTCTATCGTATTTTTGGCTGTTTCACTACCTAAACAACCTGTAATTGTTGATGAAATAAATAAAATTACGATTACACTTGCAGCAACTCTCATATTCTNACGGCAACCCTTTTTATACATCATATGAACTGTTGAATGTTCTGTTACATTTTTAGAGTAGAGTTACCGCCTTCTGGGAGAAATGGAAGTTGTANAATCTCTCCATANAGCGCAGGACCAGTCATTATAGTCCCAATTATTGCTTCTTCATTCCCAGCTGCGTTATGTGCTAAAGCGATCCACGGACGTCCATCATCATCAATTTCTACATCTATGAAATCTCCAAAGCCACCACATCTAATGTTACCACAATCAGGTAAAATATCTAGTGGATCAGTGGGTAAATTAACAGCTACACTGGTAATTAAGGGAGAGTCAGTAAATGCATCGGTCATAATTGCCATATAACCAGACCAACCGCCTCCTGTTGATTCATTCCAATCATGAGATTCTCCGATATAGCCTATTACTATTCTCCCCGAATCTCCTGCAAAAATAGTTGGAAAACCACTTTCATTAACTACAGGTGCTGCTACCATCATTGGACTGCTCCACGTTTCTCCCTTATCTCTAGAGTATGCATACCATGGCATCATGTCTGTAGATATCCATGTTGCATGAACGTTCCCTCCTTCATCAACAGCAACTGCAACTTCATGTGAATGCCATCCTTGTTGCATGCCTACTTCAGTAGTAATTGTATTTTCACTCCATGTATAGCCCCCATCATGGGACGCGTATACTGCCGGCCCTTCGCAGGAAGGATTCCCCCGATAAATGGAACCATCGGAACCGCCCGCTAAATGGCCATGCAAACCAGAACACTGATTTCCAAAACTCTCAGTAGGGTAGCCTATTTGTTGTAAATCCCAAGTATGCCCTCCATCTAATGATCTGGAGCATTGAGCGCCCAATGCAGGAGATCCGGTATTTATGCAATAAACATACACAACACCTCCTAAGACTGCATTTTCATGAGGAACAGAAGCAATACTTTGATGATCCTGTGGTGCATAATATCCTTCAACAGGAAAAGGAACACTCCACGTTTCTCCCTCGTCTTCTGAATACTCTACAAACATAGATGTCAAAGCGTGCATATCAAACTTGACTAACTTATCATTAAATTTATCTACATAAAGGTAAGGATCATTTGAGTTAGGGGTTTGCCCTGAATCATCATCAATTTGATTAAATGGCCCGACATCTTCCCAAGTTTGTCCCTGATCTCTGGATCTAATTATATGTGTACCATCACCAAGGCCGTTGTAATTCGTGAAAAAGATTGCACCAGATGAAGTAATTCCTATTGTCGGCTCGAAAGTATCCCAACCGGTTCCGTAATAAGTCCCACTCGTATAATATGGAATATTCAAGCCACTTAAATTAACTGTTACATTGGCATTATTTACTTCTGAAGGATTTGTTGCATCTATGGCATAAGGGTATTCTACGCTTCCAGCAAAATGATACCATGTTGTTATTGGTATTTCTCCCTCTGGAAAGATAAATGTACTATCTTCCATAATATCGACAGGAGATTCAGATGCAAAACATCCCGTTAAGGAAGAGCATAAAATTACACTAACCATCATCAAAGCACAACTACGCATAATACAACTCAACGACTACCCATTAAAAAATAGCACTAGTTCACGTTTATTTATCCCATTCATTTTCAATTATATTGGGGATCGTCTCTAGAATGGTAATTTCTGGATTTCTCCAAGAAATTTGAAAATCTTTAGCCGCAGGTCTTGAATCCCAATAAAGCTTATTTTTTAGATGCGTTTTTGCCCATTCCAATGTTACTTTAGGATGCAAAGCTGCTACCAAGAATGCCAAACGATAAGGTAATACCTTGGTCGCCCATTTTCTTTTAGGAAACTCCTTCTTTAGCAATTTAGACATTTCATCCCACATCATCTCGCCAGCAACAACCAAATAACGTCCTCCATTTACTCCCATAGACAATGCCTTTACATGAACTTCAGCAACATCTCTAACATCTACAATACTTACTTGCATAGGCAATAAAATAGGCAGCTTTCTTTTAATTAACATCATCAATATGGCCAAAGATCCATGTAAATGTCTCCTTGACATTGGGGGGCCAAATACCATACAAGGGTGAATAGTTAACATTCTTGGGCCAGATTTTAAATTTTTATGCCATTTTCTTACCATCATTTCTGCACTATATTTTGCTAGACCATATGGGTTTGTATCCAATGTTGCATCTTTTGCAAACGTCTCAGTTGTCAAAACTATTCCATTTTCCCACTTTTTAGGCCTAATTGCTGCAGTTGAAGATGTGTGTATAAAATTTTTAACCTCTCCATTCTTTTCTATTGCTAGTAATACATTCCTAGTCCCAATAACACTAGGATCTACTATATCTTTCTGAGGATTTTTTGATTTAATAATAACTGCCGCTGCAGTATGTATTACATCTTTACAACCAGAAATTGCCATATTTACACTATTCTCATCCAGTAAATTCATTTCAACAATTTCTAATGAACCGTTTTTACCTATTGGTAAGCTACTCAGATGGACTGTTCTTTCAGGATCCGTAGTATCTCTAACAGTGGCTCTAACATTTCTGCCCTTAGATAAGAGGTTTGCGACAATATGGCTTCCTATGTATCCACTTGCTCCAGTAACAACCACGAGATCTTCCGTCATATATCTCCGAAGCATACTCATTGATTGAGTTTTGCCCTAAACCAAATCTTCACTTAAGTAGAATAATAACTCTTTTATTTCCTTATCCTCGGGAAATAACTCAGATGCCTTTTGAGCAGAGAAGAATGCAGAAACATCTTGGTCCAATTCCATTTGAGCTCTTGTTAAATTAATCCATGCCACTCCTCTTTTTGAGTAATTTTTTGATGCTATAGCCTCTCTAAACCAATTTATTGCATTTTGCATCTCGTCCCTTTTCATCAATATCTCTCCAATTTCATTCCATGCTTCACCAAAATGTGGATTTGTTTCAATTGCTTTCCTTTGCCAAGCCAATGAGTCTTCATTATCTACAGAATAAGTCATTCCTAAATAACACGCAGATTCAGCAGAAGGAGAAAGTAGAAAAGAAGTCCCATGATGCTCTGCAGCGATTCTAAAAATTCCAATTTTTTGTAAAACATGCCCCATCTTAAACAGATCTTTGGCTATAGAATCCTTCACAGACATATTATCTTTTTCAATTAGTATATCCTTTGAGTCCCACACTTCTTGAATAATCTCTAATAATGATTCAGGGCCAAGCCTATCTCTAGTCGGGTTTTCATTAGCATAAAACCAAGCATCTCTAATTGAATCTGGACTTTCTTCCAAATTTTCTTTAACTAAATTTTCCTCGAACAAAATACTTCCACAGAGGATATTTTCAGTATATCTTTCAAACATATCAACATCCCATAGCGTAATATGTTGAGATTTAATCTCTCCAAATATTTCTTTTGTTATTTTTTGTAAAATCATCGAATTATTATTTTTAATCGGCGCCCATATTTCACCATTAATATCAATTCTTTTTAGTAAATTCGCGGGCATAGTATTCAACCCTCCTGTAACAATTATTTTGTCCCATATACTATCACTTTCTTCGTTAATATACTCTAAACCACACCATTCAATTTCACAATTTAATGCTTTAGCAACAATATCCAATCGCAGATCTTCCCATCTATTTTGCAGAACTTCCCTTCGACTATTATCTGTTTCTAAAATCATTATTTTACTTGCACCAAGATGTAATATAATTTCTGTCCACCAGTTCCCTCTCGGGCCAATCAATAATACACAATCATTTGGGTTAATATTTATCATTTGAAATATATGGCCGGTTTCGAACAACCCAGGCAAAAGTGAGTTAGGAGCATCCAAATTTGGCCACCATGGTAATTTTAATGCACTACTTTCAATATTTTCAACCCTCAATGGGAGTGGAAGCGCATGCACACCTCTAGGAGTTTTACACAATGTATCTTTTACTGTAGAGTCTTCCAATGTTCCCATATATGCTAATCTTTCTACAGCTTCTGATTGAGAACATAATTTTGGCCAGGAAAAAACCTCTGGCAACAACTCCAAATCGCAATTTGAAATGTCCCGAACTCGCCAATCCCTTTCCATGATATTCAGTAACATTCGAAGTTATTGAATGCAACCCATAATTATCCAACAAGGTAAGTAATATCACACTATCTGGCCAAATCATTCACAGAATTCACAACTAAATCAGGTACCTGTGAAGATACTTCAATATCTTGCATATTTGCTTCACCTGAAAGAACTAAAATACCATTTACATTAGCTCTTTTGGCCATTTCTATATCAGTATAAAGACGATCCCCTATCATTGCGCATTTTTCTGGTTTAAGCCCCAATTCTTCTATTTTATTCAGAATCATTCCGGGATTAGGTTTTCCACAAATATGAGTAGGTATTACGCCTGTTGTAGCTTCAAATAAAGCCATGAAAGCCCCATTATCGGGTAGTCCACCAAAGGGAGATGGACACACTATGTCTGGATGACTAGCAACTAATTTTACTCCACGATGGAGATGAGAAGATGCTATGGTTAATTTTTCATAATTTATTTCTGTATCATAACCAAGTACTACATATTCTGGATTCTCTGATCGCGTCTGAATATTTGCTGACTCTAGCATTCCTTGCATTCCTTGAGTTCCAACTAAGTATGTTTCAGAAATTTCATTCTTTTTTAGCCAGGTTATCAAATCATGTGTAGATAGTATGATATCATTAACTTTAGCAGGAATATTCATTTCATTTAGTTTTATTAAATATTGGTCAACAGATTTACTTGAATTATTTGATAAGAAAAAAAAACGTATATCTTTCGTTTTTAATCTATTTAAGAAATCTATAGCTCCTGGGATTAACTCTCCTCCAAGATATATCGTTCCATCTAAATCCAGAAATACACATTCTATTCCTTCAAGTGCATTGTCTATTTTTGAAAACAAATATTCACCTCAAGGTAACAATAGTGACTTTGCTACAAACCACTTGCTATATACTCCACCAGAGGCTTCTTTCCCTGCAATCATTTCAGTCATCATTTCTCTTATGGCTTCTTTCTTTGATGCCTTTTTCATGAACCAATTCATCAACCATTTTTTCTTAACCACCTTTTGAAGGGAGTAAGAATTAGTTAATTCAGGGCCTAATGTCTCCCACAATTCCTTCATATAAATTTCAGCAGACTCTTCACTAAAGCCAGAAGAATGAACAGAAGGATCAAAGATATCAGCAGTCATTTTAGCTGAAACGAGAGCGTTCCCTATTCCTTCTCCACTAAAAGGATCGACTAAACTAGCAGCATCTCCGACACACATCGCTCCAGCCATCGCACTTCTTCTTGGTTGATGAGATGGCGCATTCTTTCTCGGTGAGCCAAATGGCAATTGCCACCCCTTTTCAGTGCCTTTAACCAAGGTAGCACCAAGAAATCGCTCTTTGAAAATTGGATGATTTTCTATAACATTTTTCTGCATCTTTCTCAATGACTTCTTTATCCCATGCTGTTTTCGTTGTTCTGAAATAACCATTCCTATGCCTACATTAACAGTACCGTCATTTACAGGGAAAATCCAAAAATAACCTGGATTAACTTCATCTATAAAATGTATTTCTATTGATCCAGAATCTCCCTCACATCCCTTTACATTTGTCCAATATTCTCTGTATGCTCCACAATAATGCTCTATATCTCTCATTGGCTCGTTATGTATGTCTTCTGTAATCGTTTTTGCCACTGGACAATTATATCCTCCTGCACCAATAGTGACCAAAGATGTAAAATCCAACTCTTCCCCTTCGCTAGTTTTACCACTTATACCAACTATTCTTTTCACATCTTCATCTTCATTGATTTTGATATCTTTCACCGAAAAGCCTTGAATAATACTCCCTCCATTTTCTAGAACTATCTCAGTAGCCCTTTTGAACATCATATAGTCAAATTGAACTCTAGGCAAAGAGTAACCCGCCTCTAATTTTTCAAATGCTTCTTTGGGTAAATCAATTTTTACGTTTTTTCCATTAGAAGAACTCATAATTATAGAATCTACTCGGAAATGAGGCGTTTTTTCTATCATTACTTTAACTCCCAACTCTTTTACATGACGTAATGATTTACCACCTACGGCGTCACCACATATTTTATCTCTAGGCCATACTTCTCTCTCTAAAAGAAGTACTTTTCGACCCTTCATTGCGTTATATGAGGCTGCAGCAGAACCGCCCGGCCCTCCTCCAACAACTATTACGTCAAAATGACTATTATTTTCAGGAATTGTCCCAACATTAATCGGTTTAGTCCAGTCCTCCATGCCAACTCCCCACTCTATCGGATGAGGCACATCCATTCAAAGTCTACCATTGACTTGATTCGTTAGCACCCCTTCAGACTAGCATGGATGAAACTATATGGCTAGTACAAACAACACTCCCAGGCGACATGATTGAACCAATAATTGGTGCATGGTCAACATATTTTGTTGACGCAGGATTAACCAAATGCATACAAAGAAGTATGATAACTTCTATTTATGAATGGGAAAATAATATTCATAATTCTAAAGAATGGAAAATCCAAATGAAAGTCACAAATAATAATAAAGATAATTTAATCAAATTAATAAAAGACAAACATCCATATGAAATTCCACAAATAATTTCTTGGAAAGTAGGAACAACTGCTGATTATGCAAGATGGATTGAAGAATAATACCTTCACGGCCATACAATGAACTGGAACAACCTCTTCAAACCAGCAAAAAAAGTTCCATCTACCAATTGGAGTTCTTCAGATCCAATGTCGTTGAAACCAAAATTTAGTACAATAACTATCTTAATTATCGGTTTATGGATTTTTGGAACCGGAGATGCAATTATTGTTGCTGCAGGACTTGGGGTAGCACCCTGGACTGTATTGGCTCAAGGTATTGCAGAACAAATAAATTGGACATTAGGACAAACCACATTTCTTGTAAGCGCTTTTGTTCTTTTGTTGTGGATTCCAATTAAAGAAAGACCAGGATTGGGTACAATTTTGAATGCCATATTAATTGCGTTAGCAATAGATGTAATGCTCCCACATCTTCCAAAACCAGAAGTTTATGTTTTACAAATTATCCAAGTATTAATCGGAACAATATTTGTCGGTATTGGAAGTGGTTTGTATTTGACTGCGAATTTGGGGCCAGGTCCAAGAGATGGCTGGATGACTGGTATTCAAAGAATTACTAATATTCCAGTAGCTAAGGTTAGAGCCAGTATCGAGATAAGTGTATTATTATTAGGGTATTATCTTGGTGGGACTGTTGGTCTAGGAACGGTTATTTTTGCCATATTTATTGGCCATACTGTAGCCATATGTCTCCAATTGACCAAAAAAATTGATATTTTTTTTAATAATTAGATAAATTCTAAAGCATTAACAATATCGTCCCATAAGTCTTCAAAATCTTCTATCCCAACCGACAAACGTACTAACCCGGGAGTAATTCCTATAGATTCTCTACGTTTTTTCGGTATGGCCGCATGTGTCATGCTCCAAGGATGGTTAATCAAACTCTCTACTCCCCCAAGACTCTCAGCGGTAGTAAAAAGTTTTGATGCGCTAGCAAATTTCCTAGCCCCCTGTTCTCCTCCAATAACTTCAATTGATATCATACCCCCATATCTTTGCATTTGTTTTTTTGCAATATCATGGCCATTATGAGTTTTCAGACCGGGATATAAAAGCCTCGTTATTTTTGGATGTTGAGAAAGTTTTTGGACAAGCCTTTCAGCATTATCACAATGCCTTTCTACTCGAATTGCTAATGTTCTAATGCTTCTTAGAGTAAGAAAACAATCCATTGGTGAAGGAACTGCTCCTAATGCATTTTGAAGAAATTTTAACTGTTTATCTATATCCACATCTCTAGTTATAACACAACCTCCTATCAAATCACTATGACCTGCAATATATTTTGTTGTTGAATGTACAACAATATCTGCTCCGTGTTCCAATGGCCGTTGTAAGATGGGGCTTGCAAAGGTATTATCAACTACTACAATCCATCCATTTTTGTGTGCAATATTTGATAATTTTTCTATATCATGAATTTCTAACAATGGATTTGTTGGACTTTCTAACCACAGCATTTTTGTATTTTCTGTAGCACATTTTTCCAAGTCTCCATCATTTAAGTTACTATATGTAGTTTCAATGCCAAATTTATTCAAAACCTGATCGAATAAACGTGCTGTACCTCCATATAGATCGGAAGCAGCTATAATATGATTACCCGATTCCAGTATTTGAGTTATAGTGGTGATTGCTGCCATACCAGATGCAAAAGCAGTGCCATACGCCTGCACATCAGGAGATTCTAATTCTGCAATAGCAGCCTCTACTAAAGCTCTTGTCGGGTTGTGTGTACGAGCATATTCATATCCCTTGTGTATTGCAAAATCTTCTTGAACATATGTTGACGTTTGATAAATAGGCATCTGTACTGAGCCAGTATATTTGTCAGGTTCAGCAGAAACATGCACTGATCTAGTTGAATCTCCAATTTTCTTCATCTATTCACCCCATGTTGATATGTCAAAACCATTATTTTTGAGCCAATTATCGTTATATAGTTTTGATAAATAAGGATTTCCAGAATCCGGTAAAATGACTACTATCTTAGCTTTCTTATCTGAATAATCATATTCTTCAGCCAAATCTAAGGCAATTTTCAATGCTCCTCCACATGAACCTCCGCAAAATAAACCTTCCATTTTAGCCAATCTTCTGCACATTTTAAAACAATCCTCATCATTCACCATTCTTATTTCATCAATCACATCAAAGTTTGTAGCAGGAGGAATGAAATCTTCTCCAAAACCTTCTACTTTGTATGTATGAGGGGTTCCTATTGTACCACTTTCAAAATATTCTTTCAATATTGATCCTTTAGCATCAACACCTACGATTTTTGGAGGAGATTTACCATCTTTTTTTGCTTGTATTATCAGAGAATTTCCACAACCTGAAATCGTCCCCCCAGTTCCCATAGTCGCAACGAAGTGTGTTAATTCCCCTTCAGTCTGTCTCCATATTTCGGGTCCTGTACTATTCATATGTGCTAAAGGATTTGCCAAATTAGAATATTGATCTGGATACCAGGAATTTTCTATCTCTTTTGCCAGTTTAGCAGCGACTTCATAGTAGGACCTAGGATCTTCTTTATCAACAGCAGTGGGACAAATATGTACTTCAGCACCGATAGCACGTAACAGATCTATTTTTTCTTGTGCCATTTTATCAGGCATTGTAAATATACAATTATATCCTCTTTGTGCAGCTACCATAGCGAGACCAATACCTGTATTCCCACTAGTGGCTTCAATTATAGTTCCACCCGGTTTCAATAAACCTTCCTTTTCAGCCTGTAAAACCATTTGTAAGCCTATCCTATCCTTTATCGAACCTCCTGGACTACATCTTTCTAACTTAACCCAAATTTCAGATTTTTTCAGATGGGAAGTAACTTTATTGAGCCTTATTAAAGGAGTATTTCCTATTGCTTCAACTACATCATTAAACACACCAGGTGGCAAACTCATATGCCACGCTACTGATTTATCGCTTTGAAATATGCCATTGATAATGCAATAATTGATGACCTTAACACCTATCCGCAACCATGGAGGACGGTGAACGCCAAACAGGATTTGCCACCAAATCTGTTCATTCAGGTACAAATCCAATTGGTGATGCAGTAAATACTCCTGTATTTTTATCTTCAACTTACAGACTAACTGAGGATAGGTATGCTGGATGGGCTGCGGGAGCACAGCACACATTGTTATATTCTAGATTATCTAGTGTTAATTCAGAAGCCGTTGTTACCAAACTGGTGGCAATGGAAGGGGCAGAAGATGGTGAAGTATTTGCAAGCGGTATGGCCGCAATTTCAACAACTCTTCTCGGACTTTTATCTAGTGGAGACCATATTATAGCCAGTCCGGATGTTTATGGCGGCACTTATGGGCTATTGACTGAAGACTTACCACGATTTGGAATTGAGGTAACAATGGCAAATATGAGAGACCCCTCATCTTACGAAGCAGCAATAAAAGAAAATACAAAAATGATATATGTAGAAACACTATCAAATCCCGTTCTAAAAGTATGTGATTTAGATGCAATGGCAGAAATAGCAAACAAACACAATTTAATTTCCATCGTTGATAACACATTTGCCTCACCTTGGGCTTGTAATCCAATCAAGCATGGTTTTGATTTAGTAATCCATTCAGGTACAAAATATCTGGGAGGGCATTCAGATTTAATTGCAGGCTTTGTCGTGGGTAAAAGAAAATTAATTGCTGAAATTTTTCCTAAAAAGGTTCATTTTGGAGGTGCAGCGGATCCTCATATGTGCTATTTGTTAGAAAGAGGAATGAGAACTCTTCATGCAAGAATGCCAATACATGTATCAAACGCTGAAGAACTATCCATAAGACTGACTAACCACCATTTTATAGAGTATGTCAATCACATATCTTTACCAACATATCAAGACTATGACATTGCAAAAAGAATAATCCCAAAAGGCTCTGGAATGATATCTTTTGTTATCAAAGGAGGAGATGCCGCCGCTTTAAAATTTATACAATCTTTAAAAATTACACTAGAAGCAACAAGCCTTGGAGGCGTTGAAAGCCTTATTGAATGTCCTTTTAATTCAAGCCATATGTTTATTCCAGAGGAAGTAAGAAATGAAAATGGTATTTTACCTGGATTCGTACGTATGAGCGTAGGTATTGAAGATATTGAAGATATTTGGGCCGACATAAATCAAGCATTATCTATTTCAGAGAATTTTCTTATGACTAGGGCGTGAATTAGCCAATGTCATCTACTGGCCTGTTTCCAGTATTAATTTTCATTATACCTATGTGTTTTACTCCGGGGCCTAATAATTTGTTGTGTGCTGCACATGGCTCTCAACATGGATTTCGAAATACAATCCCTCTTACATTAGGCATGGCAATAGGTTGGAGCACTCTGGGAATATTCGTTGCAATTGCTGCAGATCTTATTGAAAAGAATGAAGAAATATTCCGTATCCTCACTTATTTTGGAGCTATATATATTTCATATTTGGCTTATAAAATTGCTACGGCTAGAACGATTGAATATGAACAGAATACTGAATTACTGGGAATTAAAACAGGGATATTACTACAGTTAGTAAACGGTAAAGCTTGGATTCATTTCCTTGTATTAATGGCAATTCCATTTACTCTTTTTGGGCCGGGGTTAATTGGTAAAATAGCACTTGTTTTTCTAAATTTATTTTTTGGTTTACCTGCGGTACTATCTTGGTCATATTTTGGAACAATTTTACGAGGCTTTTTCAATACACCCAACAAAGTAAAGTGGCTTAATTATTCATTAGGATTTTCTCTTTTTGGAGTTGCATTATGGATTGCATTACCCCACTAATCATTAAATTTTGAACCTGAAACTTCTGCTAACCACTTCATTGCTGATTTATAATCTACAACAGCTTCTAAATTATCGTTTAGTAGTAGATCTTCAGCGGCATCCCAAAGAGCACGTAATGCAGGTACCCAATCTCCTCCTTTATCTCTACTAGATTCATCAAATCTCCAAGCATCAGACTCAGTTCTTTCATGGACATTTAACCAAGCCCAACCCATCGCCATTTCCAGATTTTTCCCCTTCCTAGCCTTTGAAACAGTTGATGCAACACCATTTTCTACTGCACTTCTTACCAGGAAGTCTGCAAAACTCAAAGGCGATACTAAATCCCCTTCCTTCCAGGGCAATCGATCCAATCTTTTTGAAATAGAAATTGATTGTTTCAATTCCTTTAAAAACGCTCCAAATCCCTGTTTTCTTTGATTTTGTGATTCAATTATAATTTGAGCCTCATCATCTTTAATTTCATATAGATTTTCTAGGATAACATGTCCATATTCAGGCCAAAGAGCCACCAATACAGGATGACAAGAAGTATCCTCAAAACGTACTACTTCTTCTTCTAAATGTATTACTACTCCATCAGCCCGCACGTGAATCCCGTCTCCAAGAGAATCAATGACACAGGCAATGGCATCTTTCTCCTCCTGACTTCCATTCATATTCTCAAGCATCATTTCCATATTTTCTGAATGATACCAAGAACTTCCGACCACAAAACCTTCTTTAATCGAATTTAATATACTAATTCTACAAGCATTTGCCAATTTCTTATCATCATAAATCATCAACAACCATTGTTGAATAACTTCTTCAACTCTTTCCATTCCTTCATTAGGCAATTCTTTATCCTTCGGCCACCCTTCTGGTTTCCAAATCCATTCTGATTTCACAATGGAACTAATTTTTGGAGGCATCATTGACATCGCAACGCTTTGAACAAACGACTCTTTAGTGCCAATCAGAGACTCTTTGGATATACCAACAGTAACGCCATTTTCAAATTCTAATCTTAACCAACCATTGTCTGTAAACAATTTATTTTCAACTATTGACTTATCTAAGCCCTTTGAATATTTTATTTCTTTACCTGTTAATTCGATAGTTGCATTTCTCAGTACATATTCTATCCATTCATCAGGAGGATCAGGATTATTACCAGTAAAAACAAATCCCTTATCCCATGAAAAAAACCATTGCCCCGCTTTCGCATGATCATCCCAAACCAACATCCTTAATTTCGAATGATTAAAATTTTGAATTCCTGCTAAGTGGCTTTGTTTACCTCCTCCTCTTCGAATGTAACTTGCAGATCCAAATAAAGGATTCTTGAAAACAGATACTGTCGAAAAATCATCTCCGGAAGCAGCCAATAAACTACCTGCCAAGGCTCGTGAAACTACATCCCCACTCTTTTTAGTCATTCTTTTGGTTAACCATTTTTTATCGTGTCTCTTTTTTGACACCATGTCAATATCTTGTAAAGTAATGGCCATCAAATCTTTGTTTTTACCAAACAGTGTTTTTTTCCCAAGAGTTCCCTTTATGTCTGGTAAAAAAATTTCAGGATCCTCCAATAATTCGTTTAAATTTTTTTCCAATCTTTTTTGAATGTCCTTTGATGCCTTTTTTATTCCCCTAACCCTCACCTTTTTTCTACGATTTTTATCGCCCGGAAAACTAACTTCGGCTGGGGGCTTTGCCATAGTATAACCTAACCTACTCCACTATGCGTCTACGATTGAATGCTTCCTTTTCCATTTCTGAAAAATTTGCGGGGATTACCATACAATGGATGGTACCTACATTTCGAGTTGACAATTCATTTAAACTCCCTGAAGTAATTCTCTGTTCTTTAGTTCCAAGGTCACTTAGTAATATTCCATCCCAAGTAAGAGGCGACTCAACATTCGATAAACCCTCTTCATCACTTAATTTCTCATACATTTTCTGCAATATTTCGATAGCTTCTGAAGGCATCATTGGTTGAGGAATTTCAAAACCCATCCCGCTAGGATCCAAATCAAATAATACAAGTGTATGTAAATTATTGATTTGATTTTTTTGTATTAATTTAAGAGGCGAAGTAGCCAAATAATTTCCATAAGGATATGGAAGTGTTACCTGCCTTCCAAATTTATATGATTGTAAACCAGACATGGAAACTGCCAAAGAAGTAGCCGATAGTCCTGGTATAATGTTAAAATCTATTCCCTCATCATGGCAATACATCTCTAAGTCAACATGGGTGGTGGCTTGCATTGGATCTCCGACAACGAGTATACAGACGGCCTCATTTTTTGCCTCATCTAGGATTTTTCTTGGATTCTCTATCTCTCCTCTCATGACTTTCTTCCATTCACCAATCATATTGTCTAGTTCATCTTCTTGATCCTTTGGTAAAATTGCTGTATATCCTTCTAAATATCTCTTAGAACATTTTGTTGCAATTTCTTTAGCCTCCAAAGTCATCTGTTGTAAATTTCCCGGACCAATACCTATTAGCCACAAACCAGAAAGGACATTCGCCACCGTCATTCTGAAGCCGGCTACGCCCTCCCCCGTCATGAATATGATGCAGCACCTCCAAGTACCGAACCGTGAAGTCGAACAAGTACTACTATTACTAAAAAATAATAATTGGTTGGCTGATGGTAAATTGATTTATCCAAGTAAAGACGATAAATATCGTTTAATTCCTCTGAGTACAAATTTGCCAGATGATTTTCCTGATGAATTATCTAAATATGAAATAATCAATGCAAATTACAAGTTCGATAGCCGGATAAATCCTGACTGGTTAACTCATTTATCCTCATTAATAGATAAGAATAGTTATGAAAAATTTGAACAATTATGGCCAACATCTCACGAATTTGTGGGAGACATGATGATAATTAAATTAGATAAACAAATCCTCTCCTTTTCTTCTCAAATTGCAAATGCAAAACTAATTTCACATCCGAATATAAGATTAGTATTAGCCGACCATGGAGTCAAGGGAGAATTTCGTATCAGACAGTTAATTCCCATAGGAGTTAGACACGATAGTCAGATAATTTTGGAAAATATACCTAAAGAGCTGTGCAAAACAAGAGTCACAATAAAAGAGTCCGGTTTGAAAATAATATGCGATCCAATGAAGGCTTATTTTTCTACAAAATTACAAACCGAAAGACAAGAAACTCTACTATTTGCCAAAGAATTGAAACATCTACTTCATCGACCAATTAATGTCTGTGATCCATTTTGTGGTGTCGGGCCTGCTGTATCTTCATTATTATCAGAACCCGACTTGGTGGGAAACCTTCTTTCTTCGGATTTAAATCAAGAAGCCGTCAAAATTCTTTTTGAAAACATGTCAAAATGGGATAAAAGACCCTATCCAGAAATTGCAAAAAAAATTGATTGGATATATCCAAATCGATTGATTGGAATAGCCGACGCCTTGGATCTAGTCTCAGGTCCAGATTATCTTGGAAAATGGGATATGATTTTGATTAACCTTCCCCATCGAACGTTAGAATTATTGCCTCAACTGATTCCTCTTCTAGACAATACCTCCCATTCGTTAATTAGGGGAAGACTAATTGTTGAGGAAAAAGAAATTGAAACAACAAATCAAATCTTACAACAACTACTCCCTGAGTGTCTCATAAACAAACCAAAACCAGAATTAAAAATTAAACGTGATTATGGTCCAACACTCAGACTATGTTCATTCGAAGCGTGGCTAAAATAAATGCAGTTGTTGGCGCCCCGACCGGGATTTGAACCCGGGTCGCAGCCTCGACAGGGCTGCATGATAGGCCACTACACCATCAGGGCTTGGAGTACTCCGACCGTGATACTCTTTTTCAACCTTTAACAAGGACATCATTCATGACCCGCCAACTTTCCGGGTGAAATATGACCGATAGTCACCTTGTGATTGATGTTGTTGATAATGGAGGGCAATGGACTCACAGAGAGTGGAGGATGTTACGTTATTTGGATGTCGACACCAGGATTATATCAAATAAAACACCTTTATCTGAATTCAGAGAAGTTGATGGATTGATACTGTCAGGAGGAGCAGCAAGAGTTGGTCTTACAGGGGAATTAGGTAATTGTGCCGAATATTTACAGTTAGATGTACCAATTCTAGGAATTTGCGCCGGTCATCAATTCATGGCCGATTTTTATGGTGGTAATTCCGCAGAAGCACCAAAACCAGAATTTGGAGAAGCAAGAATAACTTTAGTAGATAAAGGCGGCAAATTATTTCAAGATACGCCAAAAAGTCAAAGGGTCTGGGAAAGTCATAATGATGAAGTTGTTAATCTACCCCCAGGATTTAAGATTACAGCATTTAGCGATTCATGTAAAGTACAAGCCATGGAAAACGATAAATCAACTAGATTTGGCCTACAATTTCACCCAGAAGTAGATCATTCAGAATATGGTCAGAAAATATTTTCTAACTTTGTTCAGGTATGCCGATTAGCAAAAAAGAACATTTAACCCAACGGACAGGTTGAAGAAGGACAGGCAAGTCGCGCAATCCATGGCTAAAGATACTGAACATATGATTCTATACAAATGCAGAAGAACTTTACGCACTCAAAGAATGCCCTATAACCCAACTGGAGACGTCATCTCTCCCTTTGATGGAGTCTCTCCAATGGATCCTATGGAAATCCGTTATAAATGCTTGAAATGTGGACATTTAGCTTGGGTTGAGGCCGGATCAACAGGTAAATCTTGTCATAAATGTGGTTATCGAATTTTTATAAAACCCAGAAAACCAGGTCAGCATAAAATTTTGAAAGCAGAATAATTATTATTTATTTCTTAATATTTTATTAATCATAATTATATTAATAATGGGTACGCTACACCGAATCTCATGCCAAATAACGATACAAAGACAAAAACTGCATTTTTCTTAGTTTTTTTAATGTTAGCAACACCTATGCTTAGTTTAGAGACTAGTATTCTATCGGATAATACCATACCTTTGAAATCTACAACAGCCAAAACAAACACCACAATTTCTGATTGTGACATGTCTAATGTAACCATTACAGAAATCTATCATTACTCATCTAATGAATGGATTGAAATTCATAATAGTGGGAATGAAACATGCGATCTAGGAGAATGGAAAATTGGTGATTCTGGGTCTTCATTCGAAATAGCAAATAATACAACTATTTTATCAAACGGATACTTATTATTTACTAGGAGTATAGATTTTTCATTCGATATCTCATGTAATGATCAAATATTTATTTCTACAAGAGATACAGAGTATACTAATGCCACCGAGATAACACAACTAGATTGCTACGGACCTAATGATAATGATTATTATAATACCAATTTGGACGGATCTTGGGAATTATGCGATGGCCTATGGGATTGGAATGAACCGAATGAAATTACACAAAATGCAACCAATTTATGTAATGGTAACCCATTTTCATTTAATGCACTTTCAGAAGATGGGACGTGGGCTAATAACCCCGCTTCCATTGATAATGGAAGCTCTACATTGTCATGGAATGTAAGTAATCTAGATGAAAATACCGAATATCAATTATATTCTTCTTGGAATACCGGATTAACTAGTTATTCAAGAAATTACTATTTTAACGGAGGTATTGAAGACATAACTTTTGATATGTTTTCGAGCATTGATTGGACTTGCGAGGTCAATATTTATGCATACCTTAGGAATCAATCTTCAAGTAATATAGAAGAATATTTCAGTAAAGATTTTGATGTATCAAATTGCCCCTCAACTGGTTTTTCATTTGGTTTCCAAGGAAGCACAGGAATCCAAAACGGCCATAATTTTTCAGCAGGAATAGCAAGTTTTACTGCTACTGCTCTACAAATATCTTATGATGAAGAATATATTGTCGAGATCGAATTATATCAAGACAATATAGTAACTGATTTATTCACCGAAGAATGTTACTATACCTCTTTTGGTAAGTGTCAAGCACTAGGTGAAAACGTATTCATATATGATGAAACATGTGATGTAGAATTTTTAGCAATAATATACACCAAATCCCCATTCGGTTGGATTGAAATCGGTTCTGAGTCCATAGAAGGAGTTGGGCCTTGTGATTCTGATTCTGATGATATATCAGAACCAATTAGATTATATGCTAACATGACAGATAGTAATGGCACATATTCTTACCAAGTAGTTGATAGTGAAAACCGAGAACTTAATTCAAGTACTACTAATTTACATAACTTTTATTGGGCATTCCCTTCAAGTTCATATGGTTCAGAATATAGATTCTATTCTTATTATGATAATGACCAAGTATTTGATTTCCAATCTTTTATAGTTGGTGAAGATACACTTTCTGATTATGATGATGGCATGCAGGTGGGGGATGGAACGACCTTTTTGTATTTATTACCCTGGAATGCAACATCCACAGATGGGGATTGTACTCCATACATTTACTCTTATCTATACTTAATTACACCTGGTGGTGACCAACATCACGTCGATCACTGGTCTCAATCAATGGAACTAAGTGATTGTAATACGGTAGATGTAGACATATCGATAGATTGGAATAATTCTGCATCACAAGATTCATGGACTACAGATACAGATTCTAACGATCTTTTAAATGGTACAAATAGTATGTATCTGAATATTTCAAATTTAGAAGTTGGACAGGAGTATGTACTAGAGTGGTATTCTTATCGTTCAAGCTCCTACACCAATAATGATGGATCTATTTACGGTGAATACTACAACACAACAACATTTACATCCAGTTCAGAAAATGAATCAATTGCTTGGACCATAGATGTACCTGGCTCATGGTGCGATCTTGATATTTATTACACATTATATTCTCCTAGAGTTTCTCAGGAATGGCATACTTCAGAAGACGAAGGAAGATATGACAATATAATTTCTTCTAGTTATGATTTCGACCCTGTATGCGATGGTACTGATATTCCAGAATTCAATCCTGTTTCACTAATGTACAACGATAGCGGAACGTGGACAGAAGTTAACGAATCCACTAACCTATCCGTTGGTATTTATGATATGAAGTGGCAAGTAAGCGGTATTAGTGATTCAGCCAATGTCAGATTATATACGACTTACGAGCAATATCTAAACAGCTCTACACAATCTAATGATTATTATAAAGAAGGAAACTTTGAACAAAATTGGGAACTAATAATATCCGACTGGTCTTGCAATATTAATTTTGATTTTGATCTAAATTTAGTTTCACTACATTCAGGTAATCAAAGGGACATGGATCATTCCAAGAATAATCCATTCATTGATGGTCCATGTAATACTCCGATCGATATTAGTAGCACTAATTCTAATGAACCATCATATTCAATTAGTAAGTTGGTAGAAAACTCAACACAGAATCTTGAATCCTACGAAGGTACTCTTGATGAAGGCGAGAATACAATAAGATGGAATGTTGAAAATACAGTAGAAGATTATGAACACTATTTACATATGAGTTTGCGATACAATAACCAAGTTGATGAATTTATCTTCGAGAATTTCCTTGGTGATGGTGGAGAAATAAGTGGCGACTGGTCATTTGAATTAGAAGGAGATGTATGCGATATTCGGATATATATGCAGCTTTATGTAAAAGAATATAATGGGATGGATTCAATAGATTCTTCAAGCTATTATTTGTCTTATTCCGGAAATAGTTCAGATTGCGATTATCAAGATAATAATATAGATTTTTCAGTTTTAGATGCTTCTAATACTTGGAATTCCTCTCTTGAGACATTATCCCCTGGAACACATCAAATGAGATTTGATATGGATTTTGACTATGTAGAAGATGCAACTTATTATATTTCAGCATACGTCTCTGCTACAGGTTCTCAACAACAGAATTGGAATGGCTATTTCAGTGTAGGACAACCTTCTTCTAGCTATACCAGTTCATGGGATGATTATTTTGGAGAAGATATTTATCTCAATTTCACAGTTAATGAATGGTCATGCACTGTTACTGCTTATGCGTACATATATTACATCACTCCAACAAATAACTGGGTACAATTTAAAAGAATGGATACTGTTAATTTTGATGTAGAAAATTGTGAATCTGCCGGTGAAATTTCCATATCTAGTCTTGTTAATAATCAGTGGAACGACCAATTGGATAATAATTACGAGCTTGAAACTGGGCAAAATAATTTTTATTGGAATATGACTAATCTTTCTCTGGAAGAAAATTATCAGCTGATGTTCTACGCTTACAAAGACAATATCCAAATATACAATTATGTACGTGATTATTGGGTAGCAGACTCAACCTCAGAATCTTGGTATTTCCCTGTAAATATAGAATCAAGTGTGTGTAATTTTTACGCCTACGCCTATCTATATGTTTTAGTTGATAATAGTTATTCTCAAGTAGATTATGTTTCTTTCCATCCTCAAGAACCATGTATTCCAGATTTTGATATTAATTTCATTACAGATGACTCCTCATCATGGTTAGATGCACAAACCGATGTTCTTCCTGTGGGTACTACGCAAATGATGTTTGATTTATCGGAACTTGGTGAAGGAGATTATGAAATAGATTACTATTGGAATAGTGATGAAAGCTCCACCAGTTGGGTCTATGACAACTACTTTACAGTGGATGAAAATAATAGCGGCTTGTTTTGGAACATCACGTTAGAATCATTAGATTGCTCTGTATATCTTGATGTGAGGCTTTACGACAGAAGTTATGGCGGTAATTATCAAATTGGAAGTTATAATAATATTGTTCTTAATGGACCTTGTTTAATTCCTTTCAACTTGGATGTAAATGGTGTTGAGTATGACGATCAGAATGAAAATCCAGATATCTCAGTAGGAGATAATGATATGACTTGGACCTTCGATAATCTAGATACAGGTATTAATTATCGGTTCTACTACTACTGGTACAATGGATCTTATAGTTACAGTGAAAATTATTATTTCACTTACAATGAGTCTAATGACTATTCTTGGAATTTACCAGTTGATATTTGGGACTGCTATTCTTATACATACGGAACCCTCTATTATGCAGATAATGGATCGCATATTTTTGGTAGTGAATATTTCTACTTCAATGTACCAGAGTGCTACAATGTAGGGATGGATCATACTGATTCAAATGGAGATTACATGAATAGTGATGATTTGATTAATGGTTCAAACGATATGTCTTGGAATATATATAATCTTCCAGAAGGATATGAATTTGCGCTAGAAATGAGAACTTACATGAATGGATATATGCAAGAATATTCTTATGAATTATTCAATGATAGTGGCAATGTAAGTATTGATTTCAGTATTGATGTTGATACATATTCAACTTGTGATGTTAGAGTTGAAACCACTTTGTATTACTTGGGTTCCGATGATGGATGGGATTCTGTTACAGGAAACTCAAGATACTTCTATCCGAATTGTGATTCATACGAATCAATGTATCCATGGTCAGTATTTGTTGATGCAGATGGAGATGGAAATTATTCAGAAGTATCACAATATGATAATATTGGTGGAAATGGAACAATTCCAATGATGTTAGATCTCAGCAATCTTGCAGATGATGAAATTTACAAAGTGCAGTATAATTGGTATACATCTTTAGATTCTGAATATTTCAATTGGGAAGACGTAACCCCAACTAACAATCAATTCTACTTTGATGTACCAGTATCTAATTGGGATTGTGAAGTTAGACTATATGTCTACATTCAATATGAAACATTCCAAGGATATTACAACCATATGATTTCAACCAATCAATATTTCAACACAGATTGTCTTGAACCTGGAAATGTTTCTCTAAACATGGATGGTATGGGAGAAGTTTGGGACGATTGGTCTAATTTGAATAATGGAACTAATGATATGAGTTGGGAAATGACAGATCTTATTGTGGGAGAAACTTACACAATAGACTGGTATGTGAAATACAACAATGATATTGTGTCATATGATTATGAAACCTGGACTACTGGAGATTCTAATGCGTCTATATCTTGGTCTTTCGATATGGATAATTCTACAACATGTAATGTTGAGATAATGTACAGAATGTTTGTTGATTCTGGAGACTCTGATTGGGTAGAGATGGATAATGAATACTTCTATTGGTACCCTTCTTGTGATCAATGGGTATATCCTGATGATAATTACATAAACCTGTATGTCGATATTAACGGTACAATGGTAGAAAATCCAGAGACTCTTCCTTCGGGAGAAGTAGACTTTGAAATCCACTTTGAGAATATGTCAGTTGATGCTGATTACAGATTGTATTTCTATTACAGTAATACAGGATTTAATAGCAATTCTCAGAACATATATTTCACATATGATGGCTCTCCAATGGAGATGACTATCGACATTGCTCCTTGGGCATGTAGTGTTTACTTCAGCTATGATATTAGTCTTTATGACTTTAGATATGGCGATGGAAACAACTACAATTCTTGGTATCTAGGATCTGACAGTACTTACATCGATGGTCCTTGTGAATCATTGAGTTATGATAGCTCAGATTATCCTGATTTCACAATAACAGATGATGCTGGAAATGACATTGATGATGAGACTGATTTCACAGAAGGAAACAACACAATCATACTTGGAGCAGATAATCTACAGAATAGTTTCCCATACTATATGGAATTACAAGTACGTTATGATGGATATCTAAATGTCTTCAAAACTCATTCATTCACTGGAAATAATACAACTATGGAAGAGTTCCATACTATAATCGATCTACCAGGACATGTATGTAATGTGGAAGTAAGATCTTATCTATACGTAACCACTTCTAGTGGTAGCAACCAATTGAATTACACAAATTACTATGCAGATGGTCCATGTGATGGATCTGATGGAGAAAGCAGACTCAGTACTCCATTACATGCATATCTCAATGGAGCATGGGTTGAAGTTGATGATGATACTTTCTTCCCTGCTGGCGAGACAGATATGTCTTGGGATCTTAGTGGATTAGATCCAGATACATATTATTACATGAATTATAACACGCCTAACAATGGATGGTCTGGTTATTTCTATGGTGATAATATCCCTGATGAACTAGATGATTGGACAATGATTCTGAGTGAATTCAGATGTGATATGAATATTTACAGAAATATCTATGCAATCAGTGACTATACTGGTTGGAATAGTATGGGTAGTCAATACTTCTATCCAGATAATGATTGTCTAGATGGTGGAGATATTACTCTAGAAATACAAGAAAGATACGATGAAGGCAATAGTTCATATGATAGTGGCTATGGTAGTTCATATGACTTATTACCAGGAACAACATACTTCTCTTGGTCATTAGATAACCTACTAGATGGATATGATTATGAATTCTATTGGTATCAACAAGGATCTGACTATTACAGTGAATATCAATATTTCACAGCAGATTCTACAGCAAATGAATCCTTTGATTTCTCAATAACAATAGATCAATACGAGTGTAACGTATATTTCTATGCATACTTGAGACCAATGTCTGAATATACTGGAAATTATGAAGAAACAGAATCTTTCAGTTTCCATCCAAATGAGCCTTGCTACCCGCCATTCAATTTCGCTGCAGAAGATGCTGCAGGTAATTTGACTGTGGATGCACTAGATCCTGACTTTGTTCTAAGTCCAGGAGATAATCATTTATTCTTTGATTTCAATCATATGGATAACGGAACAACATACTATCTAGATTGGTATTGGAGCTCTCAGAATAGCTGGAATGGTTGGTATCAAAACTATGTTTATGTAGATACTACAGACAATATTTCTGATGGATTACATTTCAATATGACTCTTGATGCAATGGAATGTTATGCTTATGTTTATG
>PBHZ01000023.1 GCA_002719615.1 Methanobacteriota archaeon | reverse complement strand
CGGGGGTAACTATGACCCTCTTAAGGTAGCGTAATACCTTGTCGCTTAATTGGCGACTTGCATGAATGGTCCAACGAGGGCTCCACTGTCCCCGCGATACGTCCGGCGAAATTGACTTTACTGGCGCACAGTCCAGTAACCTCAACCTGCAAGCGAAGACCCCATAGAGCTTTACTACAGCCTGGCGTTGTACATTCGCACATTTTGTGCTGAGTAGACGGGAGATGTTTGATCCTCGGAACGCTAGTTTCGAGAGTAGTCGTCCATAGAGACACCGTCCTTAGTGTGTGACTGTACTAACTCTTAATGAGAACACCGTTTGGTGGGTAGTTTGGGTGGGGCGCCACGCGCTCGAAAACATAACAAGCGTGCCCAAAGGTCAGCTTAGGCGGTTCAGTCTCCGCCGTTAACTGTAAGGGGAAAAGCTGGCTTGACGTGGATCGGATCAATAACGATCGACGATGCGAAAGCAGGGCCTAACGAACCAATGTGCCTCATTTCTGGGGGCCATTGATAACAGAAAAGTTACCTTGGGGATAATTGAGTTGTCACCAGCAAGAGCACATATCGACCTGGTGGCTTGCTACTTCGATGTCGTCTCTTCCCAACCTCCCGGTGCAGCAGCTGGGAAGGGTGGGGTTGTTCGCCCATTAAAGGGGATCGTGAGATGGGTTTAGACCGTCGTGAGACAGGTTTGTTGCTTTGTGGTTGAGGCGTATCAGATGCCTGATCGGAAGGGTCCTTTAGTACGAGAGGAACGAGGACTCGGAGCCACTAGTTTACCAGTTGTCCGGCAGGGCAATGCTGGGTAGCCACGCTCCAGTGGATAAGAGCTGAAAGCATCTAAGCTCGAAGTCATCCGAAAGACGAGACACCTCAGGGGACTCGTAGAAGACGAGTTTGATAGACAGCGGGTGTAAGTACCGAGGTTTTCCGAGGTATTCAGCCCAGCTGCACTAACTCCCCGAGCATCCAATTTCTACACTAATCCAGGCCTATGTGGGCCTCTGTCCAACAGAGCATATCAATTCTATAAAATTCGAGAAAAAGTTGAGCACGGCCATAGCGGAGGGGTAATACCCGGTCCCATATCGAACCCGGAAGTCAAGCCCTCCTGCGTCGTTTCCTGTACTGTGGTGCGAAAGCCCACGGAAAAGTTCGTCGTTGTGCCTTTACTTATCTCCCCGCAAACATTACATCTATCTATGCGATAGCCATAAATAACAAAATTAAGGGAGATGATAAAATTACTATATCTACGGGAGATTTATTCGGTCATTCTCAAGTAGGAGTGCATCTTTCTGTAATTGGAGATGTTCTTTTTTATCCTCGTTCTTTAGATTCTCAATCAATAACACTTCTTGAGACGGCATTTGAAATGGAGATGCACCCTTTTCTGGTTGGAGGATCTGCATTACTTGGTAGCCTTCTAAGAGGCAATAAAAAAGGCCTAGCAGTTGCAGATATAGCATTTGAATCGGAATTAGACGAATTAACTAGTTTTGGAGATGTAGTCGTCATGCAAAGCGGAGTGAATGCAGCAGGAAATTTAATAGAATGTAATGATTTTGGTGCTATAGTTAGCCCTATAGTACCAGATTCTGGTTTAGAAATGATTGAGGATGTATTAGGAGTAAAATCAATGAGAACTACAGTTGCTCATCAAGAATCGATTGGTAGTCTATTAGTTGCAAATAATAAGGGAGTTTTATCACATCCAGATATTACGCCTGAAGAAGTTGAGATAATTGAATCTACACTTAATGTACCATTAATGGTAGGTACTGTTACTTTTGGGTCACCATTCGTTGGCGCTGGATGCACTTCTAGCGATTCAAATGCATTAGTAGGTTCTGGTTCGACAGGCCCTGAATTGAACAGGATAGAAGATGCTTTAGGATTAATTTAATCACACTGAAGTTGGCGCTACGTGGTCATCATCTTTCTTATCTGTAGTTCTAACACGATTCCAGACCTCTTGCATTAATTTATCATGATGTTTTTTACAATAATGAAATTGTTGATAAGCTTCTCTAAATGAATATGCCTTTTTACCGCTAGAAACTAGAAAACCTTCGATAGATAACCTACTTTTTTTAATTCCTTTTTCTGAACATTTAGGGAAACTACATTCTTTCATTATATTCTCACCTATTTCTTTTCCTCTATAATTATTAAAGGTGTATTTGCAACAATGCTATCCCCGCTAGCACAATTAATTTGTTTAATTATGCCTTTTATGGGTGCAACTATTTCATTCTGCATTTTCATTGCTTCTAAAATTGCTAATACATCTCCTTGTTTTACTTTATCGCCAATGCCGACGTGTACTGAGATAATTTTCCCAGGTATGCTTGATGATACCGTTCCATTTCCAACTCTGACTTTCTTCTTTCTTTTATTTTCTTTAGTAATTTTATTTCTTTCTTCTTCTACCTTAATTAAAAATTCTTTATCCTTTATTCTCACTTGCCAAGATGTACCTTTCTTTTCTAATTCTACTTCGAATTCTTCATCATTTACAATGACCTTTCTCTTCTCAGTCATGTTGCCTCACCTTAATATACTTCTTTTACTTCTCTCATTCGATAAACTGGTCTTACCAATAATTATCCTAGTATGTTCTTGAAACCACAAACTACCTTTATCTCTTCCTGAAGAAATTTTAATTATAGATCCTTCAGGCTCAAAAAGTAATACTGCAGATATGGCCGCAGCTAACATTTTATTTTCTAAATCTTCTTTCATTTAATAATCCTCATAATGGTATGTTTCCATGTTTTTTAGAAGGCCTTACTTCTTCCTTCTCCAATAAAGCACCTAATGCTCTAATCAACATCATTCGTGTATCTCTTGGCTGAATAACATCATCTAAATATCCTAGTGATGCAGCACGATAAGGATTAGCGAAGGTATCATTGTAATCTTCAATTAATCTATCTCTTTCTTGTTCAGGATTTCCTGCAGTTGATATTCTTTTACGGTGGATTATTTGTACTGCTCCACTAGCTCCCATGACTGCAAGTTGAGCAGTTGGCCAAGCAACATTGTAATCGCCTCTAATATGTTTTGAAGACATTACATCATATGCTCCGCCATATGCCTTTCTAGTTATTACAGTTAGTTTTGGTACTGTTGCTTCAGCATACGAATAAAGTAATTTAGCACCATGGCGTATTATTCCGCCCCATTCCTGACTAGCACCTGGTAAAAAACCTGGAACATCTACAAATGTAATTAATGGTATATTGAAAGAGTCACAGAATCTGACAAATCTAGCTGCTTTAGTTGAAGCATCAATATCTAAACAACCTGCAAGAAATTTAGGCTGATTACCAATCACTCCTACGGTATGTCCACCTAGTCTACCGTAACCAATTACTATATTGGGCGCAAAATCTGATTGAACTTCTAAAAATGCCCCATCATCTAATACCTCTTCAATTATTTCATTGATATCATAAGGTAAGGTGGAGTCATTGGGTATTATTGTGTCTAAAGTATCACATAATCTATCATGAGGGTCTTGACTATTCAAAGTAGGTGCCTTTTCTAAGTTATTACTTGGTAAATAACCTACCAATTCTTGTACTAGTTCTAAGGCCTCTCGATCGTTTAATGCAGTGAAATGTGTGACTCCAGATCTAGATGCATGAGTACTAGCCCCTCCTAAGTCTTCGAAGGTTACTTCTTCATTTGTTACAGTTTTTATCACTTCAGGTCCTGTGATGAACATATGGGAGGTTTTATCCACCATAATGACAAAATCGGTTATTGCAGGAGAATAAACTGCTCCTCCAGCACAAGGCCCCATAATGACTGAAATTTGAGGTATCACTCCACTTGCACGTACATTTCTAAAAAATATTTCTGCATAAGATCCCAAACTGGCAACTCCTTCTTGTATTCTTGCTCCTCCACTATCATTCAAACCAATTACCGGAGCTCCTGTTTTTATCGCCATATCTAATATTTTACATATTTTTAGTCCATGCATTTCACCTAGGGATCCTCCATAAACTGTAAAATCTTGAGCAAAGCAATAGACTAATTTTCCATTAATTGTTCCATGTCCACAAATCACTCCATCTCCTGGAATAATATTTCTTTCCATATTGAAGTCTTGGCATCTATGCTCAACCAGTGAGTCTATTTCCATAAAACTTTCATAATCCAACAAATGTAGAATTCTTTCTCTTGCAGTCATCTTACCTTTAGCGTGCTGTGCTGAAATTCTTTCATGACCCCCTCCTGCTTCTGACTGGGCTTTTCTTCGCCGAAGTTCTTTAGTTCGCTCATCTGCCCCGGTCATGTCTGAACGTTGATTGAGTAAGGACGCCCTTGAGCATTCCGACTAAGTTTGTCAAAATATATCCTCTTGCGGTTGTTTGAAAATAGGATACGACCTCGCCAGTATTGATAGGGATGCGTATAGTCATAGCTAAACCAGGACTAGATGGTCATGATAGGGGTGCAAAAGTAATTACTAGAGTTCTTAGGGATGGCGGTCATGAAGTGATATATACAGGTATAAGAAAAACTCCTGAAGAAATTATCAATATATTGATTGACGAAGATGCTGATGCATTAGGCCTCTCTTCTCTTTCAGGAGCGCATGAAGTATTAATACCAAAAATTTGCGAGGAAATGAGAATTTCTGGTTTATCNGATGTTGTTGTTTTTGCAGGTGGTATTATTCCCGAAAAAGATCATCTAACATTATATGATTCAGGAGTTAGAGCTATATTTGGACCAGGTACTCACTCGGAAAAAATAATAAATTTCTTAATTGATATTTCCCTAAGGAAAGAACGAGGCGAACCAACAGGAGTTGGAGAAGAAATTGGGTGGCATTGGGATTGAGCATGGAATCCAAATTGTTGAANTCNGCTTTAAATGGAGATAGNAGGAGNNTAGGAAAAATTCTTACAAAAATAGAATCTGGATTTGANCCTAATATCTCTGTACAAAAACCTTGGACGCTTGGAGTTACCGGNCCTCCNGGTGCTGGNAAATCGACNTTAATAGGTGCTTTAATATCTAGATGGATTAAGAAAGGAGAAAAAATAGCGGTTTTAGCAGTTGATCCATCTTCTCCAAAATCAGGAGGGGCACTTTTAGCAGATAGAATCAGAATGCAGGGGTCTGAAAAATCCGAATCAATTTTTATAAGATCCATAGCATCTCGTAATCACCCTGGAGGATTATCATTGTTTATAGGTCATATGATAAATGTTTTATCAGCTTCTGGGTGGTCAAAAATAATCATTGAAACTGTAGGATCAGGCCAATCTCAAACAAAAATAGTTGCCTTTGCAGACCGTATACTATTGGTTGAAGGACCAGATAGAGGAGACATAATCCAAGCCGAAAAGGCAGGTATTCTAGAATTAGCCGATATAGTTACTGTTAACAAATCAGATATACCTAATTCAAAGTTAGCATATAACTCATTAAATTCTTCATTATCACTAGATAAAAATAACTCTACGATTACACACCTCGTTTCGGCATTAAATGGAGATGGTATCGACGATTTACTCTCTACAATTGATGAATGCCCAAAATCGTCGGAAAGAGAAATTCTTAGACAGAAAGAAAGACTCCTATCTTTGTGGGACGCTCGTCTTTTGAATTATGACGGATTAAATGAACTTCTTGCCGACTTATCTACCGGAAGTATAACACTCTATGAAGCAGTGGATATAGTTGACAAGGCATTAACGAGGAACCAGAATGGATGAAAAAACAGCCAATAGTTTAACTATAGATCACGTTTCTCATTCAATAGGAGGATTTAGCGGCCACGCCTTCCGTAGAATGACTCACATTTCTATGTTTATTATCCCTCTCCTTTATTATCAAAGTGGGGTCGAAATAGCATCATATTTTAATCTCCAACCACAGCAATTTGTTAGTTTGGTTTGCATCACTATTTTGCTGATAGAGGCAGTCAGGTTAAAATCAGGATTGGTTATTATTGGCCAAAGAGAATACGAATCAAATCAAATTTCAGCGTTAGCATGGGGGGCTCTTTCTGTTTCCCTAGTATTTTTGATTGTTCCAGAACAAAATTATGATGGTTTAAAATCTGGTATGTATGGAATCCCTCTTATTTTTGGCCTTACATTTGTAGATCCTCTAATGGGAGAAATTAAAAGGCAGAAAAAAGATATAAAAATGGCTATAACAGTAGGATTATTTTGCTCATATTTTATTTGGTTGGGATGCAGTTTATGGATAGAAACACCCCTAATGATTTCTATTATTTTGGCGCCCTTGACTGTACTTGGAGAAATCCCTCAAGTGAAATATATTGACGATAATGCCACAATGATCCTATTCCCTTTGGCCGCATTAATGATATTATTGCCCTTTGTGTAGATATTTACCCGTCATCTTTACATTTCAATTAACTTCCGTCCGAATGTCGACTATGGTGCCTGAAGATAGTGAATCTGAATTATCGCAAAATGTATATTTACTAATATGGGGTCTTGCCGCATTCGTCTCCATGGTCATTTTCATAAGATTTTTCTAATCTTTTTCTAATCATCAGTTGCATTCTCATAAGCATATGTTTATTTATTTTTGAACATTGGAAATAATATGTGTGGTATTATTGGATTGTTAGGCAATTCAGATACTTCAGTTGCGAGGTCCATGCTTTCGGCACTATCACATCGAGGGCCTAACGGAATGGAAATATTCTCTGACATTATCTCAAATGGTTCGATTACACTTGGTCATGCAAGACTTTCAATTGTAGATTTACAAAATTCAAAACAACCTTTAGGCTCTGATCATGGTTCAGTTCTTATTCAAAATGGCCAGATATATAATTACAAATCAATAAAGTCAAAGATACGTAATTATCCATGGAGAACAAGTGGCGACGGAGAGGTGATATTAGCTTTAAATAAGAATTCATCACAGGTAAAATCTGAGTTTTTTAAGCCAATTCAAAGTAAATTTAACGGCTATATACGTGTTACGGATAATCATTTGGAAACAAATAATCCTGCGACATCTCATAATTCATGGATAGAAAAACTTGATGGAATGTGGGGATTCGCATTATGGGATTCAAAAAAACAGGAATTAATTTTAAGCCGTGATCCGATGGGCATTAAGCCACTTTTTAGAACTATTTTGAATGATGGAACATTACTTTTCGCTTCCGAAATAAAGGCATTTTATCGACACCCTGATTTTTCTCGAAGACCTGATATAAATGCTATTTATGCACGTCTTGCGTATGAATACCCAATCGATAATACGACTCTATTTGAAGGAGTTACTCAAGTAGAACCTGGCTCAATTGAAACATGGTCGTTAGATTCAGATGGTAAAGCAGTATTGACTGGGATTAGTAAATTTTCTTCAGAAAAAATTTCTCCAAATAAAAATTGGGATCCTATTTCGGGTTCTAAAAAACTGCTTAGTAGTCTAAGACATGGTGTTCAGGATCGGTTCATGTCCGATGTCCCAATAGGTGTTGTGCTTTCTGGAGGACTAGACTCAAGTATGGTTGCTGCTTTATCTCACGATTCTGCAATTGCTACAAATAACAGTATCCCTGAATGCTGGACTGTTGCAGGTAGTGAAGAAAATCCCGATTATGTTTTTTCGGAATCAGTCGCAAATCATCTTGATTTAAAATTCAATTCTAAAATTATAGAAAATGATGTTTTTTATAAAGAATTACCAAATTTTTCTTGGCATGGGGAAGATTTGGATATTTCAGTTCTATTTTGGCAGCCATTATTTCAAGAAATGTCAAAGCATGTTTCCGTTGGATTATGTGGGCAAGGTGCCGATGAATTGCATGCGGGTTATCAAAGATATAAGGATTTAAATTCACATTATGAGTTAATTAAATCTAGACTAGATGATACTAATACTAATAATTCACTAGATTTGAACGTTCCTACAGGGCTAGGATGTCCATGGCGGGATAAAAAGATTTTCTTTGAGAATAATTTTTCAAATTTACTATCTACTCTTCAATTTGAAATGGAAAGGGGGCAATTATCAAACTTTCAATTGAGATTAGCCGATCGTCATAGTATGGCTTTTGGTTTGGAAGCTAGAGTCCCATTTCTGAATTATAGACACCGCGAAGAGTCTTATAAAGTGCCATTAAACTGGAAAGTCTCTGATAAAGAAGAAAAAATGGCTCTACGTAAAGCAGCCAAATTAACTAAATTACCCAAAATAGTTACAGATAGGCCTAAGATGCCTGCTGGAACTGCTACTACTCCTAGTTTATTGTCATCATTCATGGACGAGTTGACTCCTCATGCCATAGAATGGAGTAAAGAATATGGGATTTTATCAGATATCCTAAGAAAACAACCTGATATGGCTGTAGGAATAAGATTATTTCATTCATTACACATGACTGATAGAGGTGCTAGTTTCAACAAAACTAACTTGATGGATTTACTGGAAGATGTTGATTCATGGAATATCAATTAGCATCATATTTTCAGAGATATTAAAACCTTCATGTGTTAAAAGGAATTTTTTACCTATATTATTTTTTATGCCGCTGTAATTTCCTATCTTCTTATTACTATTTACAACTCTATGACAGGGGACAATAATTGACCATGGATTCTTTCCTAAAGCCGTCCCTACGGCTCTTGAAGCTCTTTCATTTTTCAATAAATTTGCTAATTCTCCATAGGAAATTATTTTTCCAAATGTAATTTCCTCCATCAGTTTATTTAGAACCTTTTTTCTGAATACTGTCATTTCTTGATAATCTAGAGGGGGCCTTTCAATTTCTTCACCGTTAAAATACAAATCAAACCATTTTTCAGTTTTATCAAGATGTGATTTTCCTATTGAGTCATTCCCAATTTGCTTCTTTGAAGTTATCTTGATAATTCCTTTTTCAGAAGAAATCGCATATATAATTCCTAGTGGAGTATCTATTTTCCTAATGCCATAATTGTAAATTTCTGACATAAAATCATTCTTCTTCATTTTTTTCCAGATCATTATCTTCTTCCATACCTCTTATTTCATAGTTTGATGGAAATAATGCTATTATAACTCCTGCTATTAACAATGCCAAACCTATTCCAAATGATTGTTGTACTACCATTATTTCTAACCCGATTGCAAATAATATCAACCCCCCTATATTAGAAACCCATACTAATGTCTTGAAAGTGGATAAGGATACTCCACTGGGATTTTCTACTCCTTTAGGCCCAAACTCAGCTCCAAATCTTAGTGGATTACTTTTTTCCATATTATATCACCTATCTATCATGATTATAGCATCTGTTGGGCATGCCAATACACATATCTTACACCCTGTACAAGGATCTCTTAAAACTCTGGCTTTTTTATTGTTATCAACATCCATCATTGGACTTTTCATTGGAGTTTTGTAGACTTCAATAGCATCATCATCACAAACAATTGTGCACTGATCGCAGCCAATGCACAACTCTTCTTTTACCCATGCTACTGTATCTAAACCTCCTTTTATTTTTGCCCTTTCTTCTGAACGCATCGCATTTAACATCATCCGTATCCTTTTCTGCTCAGCATTTCTTCTGGCAGCAAGTTCGCTTTTTTCAGTCACTTCACGTTCCTCTTTACTTCAGTTGACAAGGCTACTGTTTATAATCGTCAGTTTCATTGCTCCTACTACAGTCGGATAGGTATGGAAGAATACATTGTACCTTGGTGGAAAGATCCTCTTTCCTTGGTTGGACTATTACAGGGTATATCAATATGGGTATTGATGGTATATTTTCTAAATTTAGAAGTTGCTTGGATTTCTCTTCCTTGCGGAGGTTTGATTGGGTTCTTTTTGTGGCTAACAGCATTAGGTTATCAAAAAGAACAAGTTGCGAAGATGACATTATTTGGAATTTTATTTAATGTCCTTTTATCCTTTTTTTCTGCTTATCTGGCCTTTTCTTAGTTATTTTTTTTGGCGTTAACTTGTCTTGCCAAGAAGCTAACAACATCCAATATTTCGAAATCATGCCTAGGATCTCCTTCGAACTTCAAACATTCGAAATGACTAACGCACTTAGGGCACGTTGTCAACATAATATCTGCTCCAGTGGCTTTGACTTCATCAAATCGTTGTAATCTCAAACCTCTGCTGTTTTCATTACATGACATCATACTTGATACTCCACAACACAATCCATCTTCTTTATTATGTTCCATTTCAACAAGACTGACTCCATCTACGGATTGTACTAAGTCTCTAGGCTCATCATAGATATTCATCTGTCTACCTATTCTACATGGATCATGATATGTTACTGTAACATCTTCCTCAGTTTGTAATTCCATGTCAAAACCCTTCTCGGTCAGATATTCAGTAGTATGCATGACCTTCATATCATCTAGTTCATAGTCTAAAGCAAATGTTCTGAAACACTCTGCACATGAAGTTACTAGAGTGTCAATTCCACTTTCACCAATTTTCTTTTGGTTATACTGCTTCAATTTCTCGAAAACCTCTGTCAATCCTTGCCACTTCTGGTCATGACCACAACATTTCAGAAAATCTCTTCCCAAGTATGTCACTTCTTGACCCAGTTCTTCAAATAGAGTAAAAGCAGCAGTTGTAGTTTCTCCAAGATTCATTGTCCCTTCATTAACATGGCTAAAAATCATTTCCTGATCTATGTAATCTACACAACCAGGATAATATCCAACATTTGAATCAATCGGATAATCTTCTGTAGAAATAAATGCTTCTTCTTCGTCTGCTTCAGCAGCTAAAACTGCTTGTAAAACGGTATGTGGTATTTCAGCAGCTGGAGGTCCTCCTACTATCAAATTCCTTCTAATATCGACATATGAATCATAATCAACTAATTGAGGGCAAGCATTAGTACATGCACTACATGTCAAACATGAATACAATGGAACTCCATCATCTTCATTATTCCATGTATTGTAGATTATATTCAATTTATCTCCTGCATTAAATAATCTTACAGGGCATGCATCATCACATAAGTCACAACCATAACACTTATTCATTTCCCATTCGTACCCTCTTGCCATGCTGCGCATCAACATGAAGACCATTGCTCCCACTCCTAGGCAGGGAATGAATAGTGAATAAATCAATTTAGCATCCAGACTTTTAGGATTTTTATGATAGGTGGGATTTTTAACTGCCATCTTTTCTATCTCTTGAATAGTTAAAGTACTGTCTTCTCTAATTAATGCTGTACCATCTTCAGCCAATATCAACGGTTGATACGCTATTGCATTATAGTCTGTAATCATAGAAATACTTTCATTAATCCCTGATGATGTTGTACTGTAATACAAAACATATGATTCTCCAGAATCTAAATAAATTGTTTCAGTGGTACAAGAATTACCTTCCATATTCCATATATTCTCTCCTAGAGAGTTTTCTAAACTCATACTTTGACTGTGTGTCCCGACGCCGTAAGTAGATGTTCTAAAGTTACATCCTATGTCTGTTGGAATTTTATCTACTCCCAAGTCTTCTATGGTGAATGTTTTAGATTCTGAAATCGTTCGCTCGAGATTATTAGAGTCGCCATTATATGTGAATTCAGACACAGCAGTATTCCTATTTGTTTCAGGATCAGCATGCCCATTAACTCCTGCAAAATCAATTATTTTATATTTAGTTGGTTGATAAATTCCCCAATTAACCCAATTAGAAGCCGTAATCACACACCAATCTTCATAATCTTCTACTTCAATTGTCTCCCATACCGATAACCCAGTGGTTTCAGAATATGGCAAACAATCATCTTCCCATGTCTCCCATACATTTCCTTTACCATAATGAACTAAGGTATCTTCCGGCTGTTCTTTCATCTCATCTAATTGAGATACACTATCCATTGCACCAAGTCCACCATAATTCCAAAAACCTCCTTCATAAATAGGCCAAGTCGCAGTGGAAATAAGAACCGTTATTATTAAAGTTCCAATTGTAATTTGTTTCCCTATTTTTGGATTGACACGGGCTCCCATAGTGTTTAGTAAAAATTTTCTTATTACAAAATAAAGTACTACAAATAAGAAAATAGCGGTTAAAATCCAAGGTATTGCATTAAAAATTGTAGCCGTCCAAGGAGCCTGTCGGCCACAGAGAAAGTTGTTATGTGAATCTATAAAACAATAGTTAGTCAAATCTTTTGCATACAATTCTAAAAATATGTTAATTGAGAAAACAGATATGAACCATACATGCGCCAAATATGCAGCACCAGCACTCGCAAACCATGGATCTTCAACCCCTCTCTTTTCTCTTTTTCCAATAATGAAAGGAGGTAATGCCAGAATTGCTACTGGAATGCCTGTTATCGCAGCGCCCCACCATGCAGCATTCCAGTAAATGAATGGTTGACCAAAGAAATCTCCGATAGGTCCTGCAGGTATGGTATATTGAGGCAAATATTCTCCCCATCTTAGATATCCATAAGAAAATAAAACATACCAATCAGGGAATACGAATCCAGCTTGTGCAAAAGGATCTGCAGCACTGTGTAATGGAGGAGGTACAATCCATGAGTAAAAAACTATTACCATAATCATACTTGCAAAGATTATCGTGTCTCTCAATACCTCTGTTGGCCAAAAAGAATGGCCAACAAAAACCCTTCTTCTTTCTTGTTCTGCTTCAACAAGAGCATCTCTTTCACTAATATAAGTATCAGCAATCCTTCCAAACCTATCTAATAATCCCATTTCAAAATCTCCTTAATGTGGTTCAGCAATCCCTTGTACCCAAACGATAAATAGATGAATAAGAATTAATGTTGTAACCAATACAGGCAAAATGAAAACATGTAAAAAGTACATTCTTGTGACTGTTTGGCCTGACAATGTAGTTCCTGCAAACAACGCATTAGCCATCCAATCTCCGATTAAAGGTGTCGCAGTTGCCATATTGATTCCAATCGTAGCAGCACCAAACGCCAAGCTATCCCATGGTAGCAAGTATCCTGAGTAACCAAAGAAGATCACAAAAAACATCAATGCTACTCCAATTAACCAATTCAATTCTCTTGGATTACGATATGCTCCTGTGAAGTATACTCTACACATGTGTAAGAATACTGCTGCAACCATAAAATGTGTAGTCCAATGATGTATTGAACGAATGATATATCCAAACGGTAAAGTGGTCATAATAAATTCCATACTACTATACGCAGGAGTTGGATCGCCTTCTCCCCCAGGGACATAATATAATCCAAGAATACTTCCGGTTATCACTAATATGATAAAAGCTAAGAACGAAATTCCTCCTAAGCAATACAATGGATACCAATACCATATTATTCTTAATTTGTATTTTTCAGCATGAGTGAGAGGCATCTGCCTATGTACGCTGTGGAATGCATCTCTACTCATCCCCCAATAGTCCTGTATTCTAAATCTAGTATCTAACCATGAAAATGCCCATAAGAATATTTTTTCTGAAAATCCCATTTCACTGGCATTAGATTCTACGGCTCTTAGAATATCTTTTCTAGGCATATCGTCTCTTTCCTTTCGTAATGTAAATGCAACTATTACAACAACCAATGCTATAAATAGCCATAAAAACCAAAATTGAATCATCTTAATACCTCACCCACAATATGCATACCAATCTTTGAAATCAGGCAATGCTTCTACTACATCGCCATTGACTGTAAAAGGTATTAGAGGCATTCCATTTGGAGCAGGACCTCCAGTTTTTCTGATTCCAATAAACTCGAATGGAGCTCCTTTACCCATACTATTCTTTTCAATAGCAGTGGGATCGAATCTACTAGAATGACATATGCAAAAAAGCTTATCTCCGCCTTCATCAGTTCCACCTGCCGCCCAAGTATCTCCAGTGTAATTATTAGTAACTAACTGCCATCCTGGTATACAGCACAAGTGAGGGCATCTTGAGAAAATAATTACCATATTGTCATGTATCGATAATGTACTGTATGTATCATCGTCTTCCACCTCTCTTCCAGAACCGATATATTTTCCTCCAAGATCATATCCATCTAAGTATTGGAATCTAGGTTTATCAGACTGGAGAGGTAAATCTTTATTCTCTTCATGAGGAACATAAACTACGTTAACTGGAAGTCCTGACCATACTCCTTGAGCACCTATCATACCTGTATTTGTGGCTGCTGCTGCTGTTTGAAAAGAACTATAATTCATCGGCTCTAAGTGCTTATCTCCGTACCATGAAGTATCTTCTGCTCCCGAAGGAACCCAAAATCTTACGGCACTATCTCCTCCATCAGATTCAGGTTGCCCCATCAGCAATGCGGCAAACCCTACACTACCTAAACTAGCCATTGTGATTAGTCCTGCTGCCGTATTAAATGATAACCTCATAAATTCTCTTCTATCTATCATTTTGATAGATTCATCCTCTACATCAGATTCTGAAGGAATAGGACGTAGTTTAAACTTTCTCGCCATCGTTATGCCTCATATTTTTTCCATGCTTCAGTATCATTCTTAGTTATATATTTGTTTCTTCTGTGCTTGACAACAACAACATCCGGCATTACATATTTTAAATACACAATTCCCATTATTATCAAAGTAAGTAATGTCATTCCTAAATTAAATGCAAGAATTTGTTGATCCCAGCGATTATAAAGTCCATATGATAAAGAACCTGACCAAAATAAAGTCCAAAGTATCCCCCATAATCCTACTAGAATTATCAACCACGAGTCTCCTGATGGCGAGATACTTGCTCTGACAATAGTGCCCGGTTTTGGCATACTAAACACACCATGATCGACCGCCTTTGTATAATTCTCTTCAGATAAATTCACACCTTCCAAGGCATCTCTAGCCTCTTCAACTGTTACTTTTCCGCTACTGACGTCTCGCAATAGTTTCATTACAACATCGTCTTTCATAATTGATCACCTCTTCGAAGGTGCTTAATTCTTAGTCTTAACAGATTACTACGACCTTCATAATGCCTTGAAAAACCGTATCTCAAGAAAAATCCACAGAATACAATCACTAAAATTACTGCTCCAAAACCGAGAAGACCTAGCCAATGCGCTCTTAATTTGGCTCCCATGTGGTGTAAATCAACTTCCTCATTTATCGGTGCAGGGGGATTTATATCTCCATTCCCAGAAAAAATTGTTCTTGTTTTCCCATTATCTTCACCTTCCTCTAGAGTGACACTTAACCTATTCCATCTATCTAGAGATGAAGGTATTTGGTCGCCATTGACCGAATTTCCAACAAGCCAGATTGTAACTGGCTCTTCTTCGCTAGCTTCTGGAGAGGCCCAAATAAGACTCCAAGCCCTATCTTCAGTTTCTGACCCTGATGAAGTGTGAGTCAGAGTACTTTCATCACCTTCCCAATTTTGAACTAAGTTTTCATATCCCTCTGCTGCCGATAGAGTACCACTACTGACTCTAATGGAAAAACCTCCTGTTTGCCCCCCACTTAATATGTCTGGGCCGCCAATTAGTTGGATTCTCATCTCATAATTCGTATTTGCTGAATAATGATAAGGTACTCCATCTAAAACTATGGTTACCGAATTATCTGGTTCTGAAGCATGACAAGTACATCCTGCAATTGTAACATCTCCTTCATTATTAACATCTCCTCCAACACCAGAATGTAATGCTTGACTAGTACCAGCAATAAACATCAAAATTAGGCTTAAAACCATGAGTCTCTTAGAGAACAAATCCAACCCTTGCATGCTTTGGCCTCTATGGTAAATCCCTCCAGATTAAAGGAGGCTATTAAGGTTCCAGTATAGCGCTTTCACACTGCTTAGTATTTTATCAATTACAGATATCTCAGAAACCTAAAATGTTATGCCTACAGGAGAGGGTTATGGCGGGTCCTACGTGGAGGAATATATACGAACTAAATGATCAACAAATTAGAGATTTAGGGCTGGCCGAAGATCACATGGAATTAATGGAAATTTCTGAAGCAGAATCAATATTATTGAAGCTAATTGAGGATAATCCTGATTGTATTCCTGTCTTGAATGTAATGGGTCATATGCAGGGCCGATATTTGTCTGACTTTGAAAATGCCATAAACTATTATGATAGAGTTTTGAAATTAGAACCCGATAATGCATGGGCGAGAGATGAGAGGCGTCGTTATCAAAGATATCTAAAATATGATTAGTATACTATAAATCTCTATCCTCTATCGGAATGTGTGGACCGAAGCACCATATTGATATTAGGTGCTGGAGGGATAGGATGTAAATGGGCTACTAAAGCACATTCTAGATGTCCCGAAGGTTCTGCTGATTTACTTCTAATTGATGTTGATAAAAAATCATTTTCAGATGCACAAGCTGCACATTGTCTCCAACTATCATTAGGCGATGAAGACAAAGGTTCTGCTACACTAAGGAGGATGGCAAAACATCGTTTAAACGACGGAATTGGTGATTTTCAGTCATTATTCAAGGATTCAGAATTGGTTATAATATTGTCAGGATTAGGAGGAGGGACCGGTTCTGGAATTTCTGCTGAACTAGCCACCATTGCAAAAGAATCAGATAGCGTAGTTATTACTATTGTTGGTTTGCCCTTTGCCGAACAACCCTTTCGCACTACTATTGCTAAGGATGTTCTACCTGAAATAGAATACGCTTCAGATATGTGCATAAAACTGAGTATGGAAAGACTCGCATGGCAGGCAAGAGACCGTAAATCAGACTGGGAATCAGGATCAGAGTGGATAGAAGAATTAGTAGAAGGCTTGGTGACTACACTGTCCAAGGTAGGAAAAATAAATCTTGATTTGATGGATCTAAAGTCAATAGTCAGTAAGCCAGGAAATGCTACACTGGTCGTTGGTACTGGCCTTACAGATGAACCAGAAAAAGTTGTAAGAGTCGCACGACAATCTCCTCTTTATGATATTGACGTTGAAGGTGCAAAAGGCTGCTTAATCCAAGTCGAAGGTGGGCCGGATATGACATTATCACATTTAAATTTAGTTTCTGACGGCTTCTTATCAGTTTTGGATCCTAATTGTCAAGTTATTTTAGGTGCTCGTTCTAGCGACGAAATGATAGGTAAACTTAGATTAGTTGCAGTCCTTAGCGGACTTTAATTACTCTTCTTCTTCTTGATTGATTTTCTTTATTGAAAATGGTAAAATCAATAAGATAACTAATGCAGTTATGATATGTCCTATGGCAGTTGTCTGTAGTAGACTACTTTCAGTTAATTGTTCAGACAGTATGGTAAGTGAACTTATGCTACCTGCATACATATAACCAAATGAAATACCCCAAAATATCGCAGATCCGCCACCAAAGATATCAACGCCCTTTTTCTTACCTCTATTTATCATTGAAGTTACAGCGAAAAATATTGTTATAATCATTAAAAAACCTTCTTCGATAAGCATTAATCCATCAACAGAATCTACTAACCAAGTATTTCTTCTCCATGCACTTAATATGTGCCAACTAGAAGCAAAAATTAAAACACTCATAAATAAGTCTCCTAAATGTCCTTTTTCGCCTAAATTTTTTCTGATATTTGAAGTATAAGTGTCCATGAAATAACTTATTGTGGTAATTATTGAAAAGAATAAAAACCATAAAATATGGACCTTTATATTTGACTCTATTACGTTTTCTGCACCATAACCAAACCACCAAACAAGAGGAATGAATATCATGATTAGACCGAGAGTTCTGAAGAGAGTATTATGTTTTGAAATCTTACTTTGTTTTAATGAATCTCTTTTTTCTATAAACATCAGGCTACCAAACACAAGGGATATTCCTTGCCCTATTGAAAGTAATATGAATAGAGAACTCATAAAAAAGTTAATATTTTTTACTTCAAATAGACTATTTATAATTATTAATTGCAAGGCTGTAATTACAATTACTGGGACTAAGGATATAGCCGCCTTAATAAAATATTTTTTTGTAAATATACCCTCTCCTTCGTCCTTTACATTGAATATCATTTCTCCAAATCTTGATGAGATAGTTATCGCTATGATAACATATGAGATTGATAATGAAAGAAAAATCGAGCTTCCGTTCATTCCGAGATATCCGAGTTCATATCTCATTAACGTGTATAATATTGCAGTATTCATTAATAATATAATTAAGTGAGATAAGGTAGATGGGTTCAAAATAGTCATGAAGAAACTATTCTCACTCTTCTCCCCTATTTGTTCCATAATCTACCGAAGAACCATCATTGGTTAAGTTAAACCCCCTATCGGAACGCATGGGACGAGTTTCTAAAGTCGCAAGAGGCAAGCACCGATGGATTGGAGTTAGAGGAGATAAAAGATATAAATCCAGAGAAGAATTAATGAACACTATTTCAGATATTCTTGAACAATGTGAGTGGAAATTATATGATGTCAAATATATCGATCAAATATGCTTTTTCATTATTAGGACACAGCTCCAAGATTATGAAAAATCACTCAATCTTATCAATTCACATAATTCATTTGAAACATTAACTAGTTCAGGTAAAATCAATCAAATTAGAGAAAGAATATTTTAGTGCATAAAAAATTTCCAATCTATTTTTTCCAAATCAGTAATATTCATGATTTCATGTCCGCCTAAAATATCTATTCCTCCGCCTTCGGACATCCCAATTATTCTAAAGTTATTTTTTCCGTATTTTATTGTAGCCCCTCTTGAAAATATATGTGAAAGCGCCTTCCATGATAGATTTTCCATTTCTTGAGGGCTTATGTTAGGCAATAGATAATGTTCTTCAAGATTTGAAGAAAGAACAACATCTATCATGTTATAGACTTCGATATTTTCTAATTCACCTATGGTCTCATCCCATCCAGAAGATGTAAATAATTCCTCGTTAGTTCTTTTTGTTCTGTTGATGCCCACACCTACTCTCAAAGATTCATCTTCACTATCTGACTCAATCAATATTCCACCCATTTTTCTGAAGTCATTACTCAATAGGTCATTTGGCCATTTTAGTCCAATTTTTAATAAACTAGCAACTGAAGCGCCAACAGTGATTTGTAATATTCCAGGTGAAATTTCTTCTAGAATAGTTTTTGGTATTTTCCATGTTGCCACCATATCGCCATCAATAGATTGCCAATTAGTATTTCTTCTTCCTCTGCCCTTAGTCTGATTCTTTGCCATTATCCTAGTCCAACGCTTGTTGTTAACTTTCTTTAATTCATCCATAGTGCTCTCACACTCATCAATAACGATTGGGATACTATTCCCTCCAGGTTTCCAAAATGCGTGAACTTCTAGTTTTTCATCACCTATTATCTCCTCAGTAATTTTTCTTCCAGACCATCCTTTTTCTTTCCATAACTCCGGCGTGCTATTACTCTCGGGAAACGTCCTAAAAAGTAACATCACTAAACACTTATCAGAAATTTCACACGTCTCCAAAGTATCATTTAATTTTTTATTCCATCCTCCATTTTCCAGATCTAAATAAGCTGCATCTTCAATATATTCTAGTTTATTTGCATCTTCAACTATCGGAGTTAAATATGGTAAATTCCAAATAATAATATCAATTTCATCTGAAATAATTATATTTTCACCAATTCCGCCTTCTTCTACTGATATTGAATTTTCTAGATTGTACTTTCTTACATTACCTCGAGCACTAGAAACAGCATAAGGATTTACATCATAAGCTATGACCTTCCATCCTAATGTTGCTAATAGCATTGACAAAGCTCCTGACCCGCACCCTATTTCTAGAGCTAAACCTTGATGTTTTTTCATTTTTAATATTGCATTCGCCATTAGATAAGTATCTTCTCTTGGCGGGTACACTGTCTTGTGGGTTTCTAAATTCCAATTACAAATATTCTTTATTTGAAATTTGTTTTGTTTAAGGGGAAAATCCATGAGTATCTGTCCTTTTTTTTCAAAAACATTTATCCCTTAAGTGCTCTATCAGGTATTGACAACAGATTACCATCTGGAGTTCCGACTCTTGCTCTTAGCGGTGCTTGTTTAGTTACTTTCTTAAACCCCTCCTAGGACGGGTAATAGCCCAGCATATGCTATGGGCCTGTAGCTTAGTCAGGTAGAGCGACGGGCTTTTAACCCGTCGGCCGCGGGTTCGAATCCCGTCAGGCCCGCCTGAATAAGCTTCAGGGTCATATTTATCTGGACAAGGGGATCACAAATATGGCAGTAAAAAGTTCAACAAAAAAACGGTTAATAGAACTAGGAGTTCCTGAAGAAAGGGCACACAAACTAGCCGATGATGCTAATATGGATGCTATCAAAAGAATGACTGTAGAACAAGTTGCTAAAAAAGTAGATCTTGAGATGGGTAGTGCGGATTTGGAACTAATCATGGGAGTCATTAGGGAACAAATGGCATCTAGAAAGAGGAGTAGAAGCGGTAGAATTACCATTTCTAGAAATGCTTTATTGGACGAAGACATCCCTCAAGGAGAAGATCGATTTAACGTATTAAACCATATTTTAGTCCCTCATCATGAATTAGTACCAATTGAAGATGAAGAAAAGGTATTATCACCATGGAATTTGATGGAAGAGGATTTTGAAGGAAATAATAGACTTGCAAAAGAACTTCTACCAAAGATATTGATTACCGATCCTGCTGTGCAAGCCATTAAAGAAACAACTGAAGCAGAAGATGATACGTTACTGGCTGGTTGGTTAACAAATAGGGTAATGAAAATAGAACGATATAGTAGATCTGCAGGAACTAGCATAGCATACAGACTAGTCGTGGAGAGAGCTTAAGGGAGTGATTAAAAAATGAAGGAAATAGTTGAAAGTTATTTTAGTAAAAGAAGCCTTGTAAATCACCAGCTTGCGTCATACAATGATTGTATTCCATTACTTGACAGTAGGGGAAGCAGAATGGAAAATATAGTAAGAAATATTCGAATTGGTAGTGATGATTATGAGGATGATAATGAAGGCGGACTAATCAAACTAGACGTTTTAGAAAAAGAAATTATAGTACGAGTTAAAAACATACGTCTCGGTCAACCAACAATCAGAGAGGCTAATGGTGCAGAACATCCTGCTACTCCTATAGAATGCAGATTGAGGAAACTTACTTACTTTGCACCCATATATCTAGATTTCAGGATATATCGAGATGATTTACCCCCCTCTCCTGGCTCTGAACTTGGCTATATGGATGAGAAGAATGTCCATATAGGAAATTTACCAATTATGGTTAGATCTGCAAGGTGTAACTTACATGCAAATAATATTGACCCTAATAGAAAACTTTCCCCAGATACTTCTCCGGAGGATGCAGAGCAATATGTTAAATTATTGAGAAAATTTGGAGAAGATCCTGTAGATCCGGGTGGTTATTTTATCATTAATGGTACTGAGAGAGTTTTGATATCAATGGAAGACTTGGCACCAAATAGAGTGACTGTTGAGAGAAATAAGAAATATGCACATGACACTGAAGTGGCTAAAATTTTCTCTCAGAAAGACGGTGTTCGTAAACCTCTCAATGTTGAAAAACGTAGAGATGGTATGCTGATGGTAAAAATTCCTAGTGCCGGAACGACCGCAATCCCCGTAGTTCTCTTAATGAGGGCACTAGGGATGTCAAATGATAGAGAAATTTTCTCTTCAATTGCAGGCCCAGTTGAGGCTATGAAATACACTGTCGCTAATCTTAATGATGTGAAGGATAACGAAGAATATGGTGTAGAAAATGAAGAAGAAGCCCTTGCTTGGTTAGAGAAAAAATTTGCCGCAGGACAACAAAAAGAATACCGAGAATCTAGAGTTCAAAATTTATTAGACAAAGAACTCCTCCCTCATTTGGGCGCTTCATATGAACACCGCCAGAAAAAATCTATTTTCCTAGGTAGGATTGTAAGACAAGTTCTTGAGATGGCAATCAACAATAAAGATCCTAATGACAAAGATCACTATGCCAATAAAAGAGTACGATTAGCCGGAGACCTTATTGAAGATTTATTCCGAGTAAGTCTTCAACAACTTGCTAGAGATCTAAAGTATCAATTAGAGAGACATCATAACAGAAAGCGTGAATTAAAAATTAACTCATGTCTAAGGCCTGACGTTTTGACATCAAAAATAATGCACGCTCTCGCAACAGGAAACTGGGTAGGTGGAAGATCTGGAGTAAGTCAATTATTGGACAGGACTACATATCTCTCTGCATTATCTCACATGAGAAGAGTAACAAGTCCATTAGTTAGGAGTCAGCCACATTTCGAGGCACGTGATTTGCACCCGACTCAGTGGGGGAGATTATGCCCCAATGAAACTCCTGAAGGCCAAAACTGTGGTTTAGTTAAGAACGCTGCTCAAATGATAGATGTTTCTGAAGAAGTTTCGGAATCAGATGTCAAAGAATTACTAAAAGAAGCTGGAGTTGATGATTCACCAGAAGGTTGGGCAGATGGTTCTAGAGTTCATGTGAATGGTGATATCTTTGGACTACATAAGAGGCCACAAAAGTTAGTACAGAGAATCAAGAATAGTAGAAGATCGGGTAAAATAAGATCCGAAGTGAGTATAAGGCACGATACTGAAAACAAAGATGTCTTCATTAACACGGACAGAGGAAGAATTCTTCGTCCATTACTTGTATTAGAAAATGGTAGTCTGACTCTTTCAAAACTTCACCTCGACTCTCTGAGAGATGGAAGTATGGATTTCAATGATTTATTGACTAATGGAGTAGTTGAATGGGTTGATGCGGAAGAAGAAGAAGATCTCTTAATCGCACCCAGGCCATACGACTTACCAGCCGTTTCTCCGAAGAATAAAAGACCAATTAATCCAGCAAAGGTAGAATGGCTAAATTTGGGGGAACCTAACATCACTCATGCCCATCTTTCTGCTGAAATACAAATGCCTAACGGCAAATCAAAGACTGAAAAATTCAAAATACCATTAAATTATTACCAGGAAGATATTGATGCTCTTAAGAGAAGAGAAAAGAAAGCTCATACCGTACTAATATTTACTCACGTCGAAATAGATCCACAGTTAATTTTGGGCGTTTGCGCCTCCCTAGTCCCATATCCAGAACATAATTCTACACCGAGAGTTACTGGCGGGACAGCAATGGTAAAACAAAGTTTAGGACTTTCAAGTGCTAATTACAGGCTTCGTCCAGATACAAGAGCACACATAATGCACTATCCACAACGTTCAATTGTAGGTACAAGGGCTATGGACTCCACTAAGTTCAATGAAAGACCTGGGGGCCAAAATCTTGTAGTAGCGATAATGAGTCACCATGGATACAATATGCAAGATGCCATTGTAATGAATAAGGCATCTGTAGAGCGTTCAATGGGACGCTCATCATTCATGAGGACTTATAATGCTGAAAATAAGAGATTCCCTGGCGGTCAAGAAGAAAGAATCGAAATCCCTGGTACAGGTTTAGATGAAATAAAAGGTCTAAAATCATGGGACTCATATTCTCATCTTGAAAGAGATGGTTTACCTGTGCCTGAAACATTTTTGACAAGTGAAAAAGGAGGAAACCCAGTTTTAGTAGGAAAGACAAGTCCTCCAAGATTCTTGGAAGAAGCACACGGTGCATTCTTACAAGCTCAAGAAAGACGTGAATCGTCAATGAATGTCAGACATGGAGAAAATGGTTGGGTAGATAATGTATTCGTGACAGAGTCACTAGATTCTGGAAGACTTGTAAGAATAACTCTTAGAAGCAATAAAATTCCTGAATTAGGTGACAAATTTGCGAGTCGACATGGACAGAAAGGAATTATTGGTAGAATGGTAAACGAAGAAGATATGCCCTTCACAGAAGACGGAGTTATACCTGATATTCTAATCAACCCTCACGCTATTCCTTCTAGAATGACAGTGGCACACGTTCTTGAAATGATTGGAGGAAAAGTAGGTTCAATGGAAACTAGGAGAATTGATGGAACAGCATTCACTGGAGAAAAAGAAGAATCTCTTAGATCGGGCTTACTCAGAAACGGATTTAATCATACAGGGCGCGAATCAATGATTAATGGAGAAACAGGAGAATCATATCCTGCCGAAGTTTTCGTTGGAGTAATTTATTACCAAAGATTACATCATTTAGTCAGTAGTAAATTACATGCTAGAAGTCGCGGTAGAGTTCAGATTTTGACAAGACAACCTACAGAAGGCCGTGCTAGACAGGGTGGTTTAAGATTCGGAGAAATGGAAAGAGATTGTTTAATCTCACACGGCGCATCCATGGTAATCAAAGATAGACTTCTTGGTGAGTCTGATGGTATTGATTTATTCGTTTGTGCTCAATCAGGTCATATCGCATGGTATGACCCAAGAAAAAGAACATATGTGTCTCCAATACATGGAGATGGTGCAGAGGTTTATAAAATTCAAACCTCTTACGCTTTCAAACTTCTACTCGATGAAATGAAGAGTTTAGGTGTTGCAATGAGATTAGAACTGGAGGATCAAAGATGAAGCGTAACAGTAATACATTAATTCCTAAGAGAATTGCGGGCATTAGATTTGCATTAATGGATCCTAATGAGATAAGAAAGATGTCTGCTGTGGAAGTTAAGACTGCAGATACATACAAAGATGATGGACATGCCTTTAAACAAGGTTTAATGGATCCGAAAATGGGAGTAATTGAACCTGGATTAGTATGCCCAACTGACAATTGTAAGTATGATGAAAGCCCTGGTCATTTTGGACACATACAATTAGAGCTACCAGTGATGCACATTGGCTTTACTGCTCTAATTAAAATGGCATTAAAAAATACTTGTAACAAATGCAGCAAGATTCTATTGCATAGTGCCCCCGAAACTCATCCTCTAGATCCTGAAAAATCCGAACAAGATTATTACAGAGAAAGAGTACATGATGTAATGATAAAACATGGTGTCGGTTCACGTGAGTTTAATAAAACAATAAAAGATATCGAGAAAGAATGTTCAAGTGCAAAAAGAGCTATTTGCATGCATTGTGGTTCAGAACAAGGTAAAATAATTCTAGACAAACCTTCAACGTTTAAAGAAAAGAAAGCGGACAAAGGAGAACATAAACTTAATGCCCGAGATATCAGAGAGTGGTTAGAAAGAATACCAGACGAACATTTGATATTTATAGGAATGAATAAAGATGTTTGTAGGCCAGAATGGACTATTTTGAAAGTTCTTCCTGTTCCTCCTATTACTGTAAGACCTTCTATAACATTAGATAGTGGTGATAGATCTGAAGATGACTTGACACATAAATTAGTGGATGTTTTAAGAATCAATCAAAGATTAAGAGAAAATAGAGACGCTGGTGCACCTCAATTAATTGTTGAAGATTTGTGGGAATTATTGCAATATCACTGTACTACATATTTTGATAATCAGACTAGTGGAATACCTCCTGCCAGACATCGTTCGGGTAGGCCCCTCAAAACCCTAACGCAACGTCTGAAAGGAAAAGAAGGACGTTTTAGAAGTAATTTATCGGGTAAAAGAGTAAATTTCTGTGCTAGGACTGTAATTAGTCCAGACCCAAATCTTGGGATAAACGAGGTCGGTATACCAGTATCGACTGCAAAAGAATTAACAGTCCCAATTAGAGTAACAAGTAGGAATAGAGAACAATTAAGGCAGATGATTCTAAGAGGTCCCGATAATCATCCTGGAGTAAATTATATCATTAGAGGAGATACTCTTAGAGTACGCATTACGGATAGGACAAAATTTATTTGGGCAGGTTTCAGATGTAAAAATCCTGAATGCCATAGTGGTAGTGATGAAGAACCATATCCAGGTTACAGGCCTGACTTAAATGACGTACTACCAGCTCCAAACTTTTTACCGGGTTTGGAATTGAAAAAGGAAATGAAAAGAAATGAAATAGGAGAATTAGAAGAAGTAAATGGAATAGATTTAGAGAAAACTATTGCTAATCTTCGTGGTGAAGATACTAATGGCAAACAATTAGAATCAGATGATCCTAGAGCGTTAATTCACAATCGTTGGAGATGGGAAGTTGAAAATCCAACAGAATATTTTCCAGACCATTTAGAGGTTCGATGCCCCCATTGTGGTAGTCCATCTCAAGAAGACGAATATGGAAATACATATCCTACGGATAGTGAGGATAGATTAAGCACATGGGATCAGGATGGAAACCCTCGTCCAGGAATAGTAGTTGAAAGACATTTAATCGATGGGGACGTCACTATATTCAATCGTCAACCATCTTTGCATAGGATGTCTATGATGGTCCATGAAATTAGAGTTATGGAAGGAAAAACATTCAGATTTAATCTTGCAGATTGTACACCTTATAACGCAGATTTCGATGGTGATGAGATGAATTTACATGTTATTCAAAGTGAAGAAGCGCGAGCAGAGGCCAAAATACTAATGCGCGTCCAAGAACACATAATAACTCCTAGATACGGAGGTAGCGTAATTGGCGGAATACATGACCATATTTCCGGTTCATATCTTTTAACTCACGATAATATGATATTGCCTAAAAATATAGTTTTAGAAGTACTAGGCTCAATTAATTATCAAGGAGAACTACCAAATGAAATCGAAAAAGATGGAATAGTAGGTTACAGAGGGGCAGAAGTATTGAGCCTCATTGTTCCGGAGGGGTTCAATCTTGAATATTTAAACAGATCTGGGGACACAGTTAAAGTTTCTAAAGGAAACATTGTTGGCGCCATAGATAAAAAAGGGATTGGAGCAGAAGATGGCCGATTATTAGATGCAGTTGTTCAAACACACGGTAATCAGCGTGGTGCAAAATTTATTAATGATATGACTAAAATGACAATTGCTGCATGTACTTCATTAGGATTTACTACTGGAATTGATGATGAAGATTTACCTCCAGAAGCCAAAAAAGAGATTGAATCTATAAATAAGAAAGCAAGTGAAGATGTAGACTTAGAACTTGTGAAATATGGTAAAGATGGTAAGAAGTATGAAGCAAGGCCCGGTAGGACTCCTCTGGAAACCCTCGAGGAGAATATACTGCAAATACTTGATACTGGTAAATCTGACGCTGGAAATGTTGCAAAGAAATATCTGGGTGAAGACAATGCAGCGGTTTTGATGGCAACTTCCGGTGCTAGAGGTTCAATGGACAACTTAGCAATGATGGCTGGTTCAATAGGACAACCAAAAGTTCGTGGTAAGAGGTTGGAAAGAGGCTATCAAGATAGGGTTTTGGCACACTTCCCAAGAGGAGTCAAAGGAGCTAGAGAGAAAGGCTTTGTTTCTTCCTCATTCAAGAGAGGTTTAGAACCAACCGAATTTTTCATGCTATCGGTTTCTGGTCGAGAGTCCCTAGTCGATACAGCAGTCAGGACAAGTAAATCAGGTTATATGCAACGTAGATTAATTAATGCTATGGACGATCTCAAAGTTTCCACTGATGCAGAATCTTCTGTAAGAAATACTGGCAATAGGATAGTCCAATTCCAATATGGTGAAGACACTGTCGATCCAGCACGCAGTCGTAAAGGAGAACCATTTGATGTCAATCTAGTTCTAGACGAAGCTTTAGGAGGTGCTTAACAATGGTAGTAAAGAGTGCGACAAAAAAGAAATTAATGGACTTAGGCATAGAGGAAGAATATGCTCATAAATTAGCCGATGATAGGAAATGGGATGATGTCAAAGTCCTTACTCCGCTCCAAATTGGTCAAATTTGTGGTATCGACTCTGGAACATCTCAAAAAATTCATCATGTAATGGCAAGTTCTACCAAATCAGCGAGAGCTGCAGCTGCAAGAACTGAAAAAACCGTAGTCAGAAGGAGAACTTTGTCAAGAAGAAGGAAAAAAACCTTGCTCCCAATTCAAGAATATGATGTAGAAAATAGTAAAAAACTATTATTAAGAGATTTAGATGTTGAAGATCCCTTATTCATCCAACTTTCTGCAAAATCTAATGAATTAGGCTTATATCTGACTCCTCAGGTTATAAATACATTAGTAGAAGGTATTAATTCAAGGGGCGATAAGAAATTATCTGATAAAAAATTAGAAAGCATTATCAAATCTGCCTACAATCATTTACTAAAAGCGCGAGTTGATCCACATGAAGCTGTGGGGATTACAACTGCTCAATCATTAGGTGAACCTGGGACGCAAATGACAATGCGAACATTCCACTATGCTGGTGTTGCAACTGTGAATGTTACTCAAGGACTACCAAGAATAATTGAAATTGTTGATGCTCGTAAAGTACCTAATACGCCAACAATGAATATTTATCTAGAAGAATTCAATTCTAAAGGTAAACCTTTGAGAACTAATGAAAAATTGGCGAGAGAATTAGCAGCAGGAATCGAAACAACTACAGCAACAGATATTGCAGCAATAGATGTCGAGGTAACACAAAGATACATTAATCTTCAATTGATTCCTTCTAATCTAAAATTAAAAAATATGACTGGTGCGGAAGTATTAGATAAATTATCTAGAGCATTGAGATTATACATACAGTCAGATAACGAGGATCGGCCTAAAGTTCTTAAAATAATACCGGGTATATCAAAAGCAGAAGATTTGACAAATTTAGCGACAGACCCTCCTACCTATACTGCGCTGTTACAACTAGAAGATAAAATAAAGAAATTAAGACTAAAAGGACTGCCAGGCATTTCTAGAGCTAATGTGCAAGGACCAAATAAAGACGGAGAGTATTACATATCTACTATTGGATCTAATTTAACCAAAGTTAGTGAATTTGCAGGTGTTGACAGATCTCGAACATATACTAATAATATCAGTGAAATATATGACTATTTAGGAATTGAGGCCGCACGGCAAGCTATTATTAATGAAGCATATGATACAATGGCAGGAGCTGGTTTAGACGTCGATATTAGACATTTAATTATGGTGGCGGATGTGATGTCTAGTGAAGGAGAAATAAGGGCTATAGGAAGGCACGGAGTTAGTGGAACTAAACATTCTATATTGGCTAGATCTGCTTTCGAAGTGACAGTTACTCATTTACTTAAAGCTGGAATCATTGGCGAGCGCGACGATCTTAGTGGAGTTACTGAAAATATCATTGTTGGTCAACCTGTCGCCTTGGGGACAGGAAGCGTAGAGTTATTTTATGTGCCAGAGAATTAAGGAGGAATATAATGGATTTAGCACGTCAATTAAAACAAGGAATGAATACTGGAACTTTACTATTTGGACAAAGGCAAACTATGAGTGCCTGTTCAAGAGGAGATGCGCGAATGGTTTTAGTAGCTGCCAACTGCCCTCAAGAATACATTTCTAACCTCCAATCTAAACATCCTGATGTACCAGTACATCAAGTATTGTTAGTAAATCGACAATTAGGTGCTGCTTGTGCAAAACCATTTCCTGTCAGTACTCTTTGTATTACTGATCCTGGACAAAGTGAATTATTAACGCTAAGTCAGAATATTTGACACTAGAAAAGTCTATTTTGCAAAATTTTAGGGTTTTATTCAAAGTCCTCCAATATCTCGCGAGGGTATGGAGAGTGAAATTCGTAATTTAATAAAATTACGGGGAGAAAACTTTCATAATCAGAATTATGATTTCCCTTCTATCGATTTTAATTTCATCGGCAAAGTAGATTCTTTACAAGATTTAAAAGAATTTCCTTCTAAATCACTTTTTATTTGGCATGTCTGTGATGGAATTACTAAATTAAATAATTTTGAAATAGAAAGATGGAGTGTCGATGCTCCTTCCGGGAATCATTTGATAATTTCGGAGAGATTTATTGATGATAATTTAAATCTAGAAAACTATAGAAAAAACAAGATTTTTTTTTGGGACCCAAATGAACTATCACAATGGTTCGGAAAAGCAATACTGAATAAAGAAATTAGATTATCAATTACCAAAGATAACAATATTGACGATGCAACTAGTGAATTTAATGAAATTAGAAGTATTGATAATTCTATTTTAACATTAAAGCCCAATATAGAAATATCTATTTGGTTATCCAATAAAGGATTATCTGGTATTACATATACTCCGATTTTATTATCATCTAAGTTATGGGAGATCGATGGTGAATTAATTGGTCCAGAAGGTCTTATTGAAAAAAAAAGTGGAAGATCATAGAAGATCCATGGGAAAATAATTTTATTTTATTTTCTAATTTGGATGTTCTGTCGCATTCTCCATCGCTGAGAATTATTGAACCAAACAAAAATCTTTGGAAAGATAAGCTCCAGGTAATGGACCTTATTGGACCGTTAATTAATGAGAAACGACAGGGAAAACCAAAAAATGCAGGATTATTTACCCAAAGCATGGCTCTACAAAATTGGAACTTTAAATCTGATAATTGTCATCTTCATTGGAAAAAGATACTAATGCCTGCTTGGATTGTAAACACCGAAAATAAGCAATTAATTCACGGCATTAGTGGTAAAGAGATTACAATGTAATGATCAATTCCTTTGCAATGACATCAATTCGTCTGTAGATAAAGTATCTCCGGACATCAATCTACTCATTAAATCGGAAACTTCTACCTTTTCTTCTTCATTCTCTTCTGTAGTAATCTCTTTGAGTAAATCTTGCATTGAATGGATACATCTTAATGATACTACATATCTACTATGCATTATATCCGCTTCTCTTTTTGATATTGTTACTTCCATCTGTGCATTATTCGCGATTTCCCTTAATCTATCTACTTCTTCAGATAGTTCCATCATCAAGTCATGAGCTTCTTGTGCGTTCCTAACTGCATCTTCAACATTATCATGTGCCTTTGCTTGGGAATATTTTGCCTCTCTTTCATTCTTTTTTAGGTTTCCAAAAATATCTTCTTTCACAACCTTCTTGGCTTCTTTATAATCTCTACTTAATTTCTTCATTTTATTGAAGAATTCCTTTTCCTTTTTTCCAGAAAAAGCACCCCTCTCATACATATTTTCTAATTTATCCATTTCAGACTTTATTCTACGTGGATCAGGTCCGGATTTTTTATTAGTTCTATTCTCTTTATCTCCCATTTTTTCTTTCATTTCTTTTCTGATTAGTTTCAATTTTTCAGATTTTTCAAACCTTATTTCTTTCAATTCTTTAACCTTAATATTTGCAGCATCTCTTACGATTTTCTGTTTTTGTACTTCTGAAATTAATTCTTTAACCTGAATATTGATTTCATTTCGCTTATCCAAATGCTTACGAACTCTATTATTCCATTCGTCTCTTTGCTCTTTATTGTTGGTCAATTCTAAATTAATTTTTTCAGAGAGTGGATTAAATATATCGCCAACCTCACTATAATCCATCAATATGCCACCTATTATGTACATTCCGACTTCGATTGTTAATATAAATTAATACTAAAATAAATCATTATTTTCTATTAATTTTCTCTTAATGCTGCACTATTTCCCTTCCTTGACTTTCTTTTTGCATTTCCAAAACGCCTCATTTTTCTTTTTTTATTTCCCTTATTTTTCGAATCACTTTTTTTTGTTTTATTTGATTTTATACTATCTAAAACTCCATGATCTAGTAGTACATCAAATTCAGAGGCATCAAGAACGCCTCCTTCATTTATTTTACTTTTAACTTTAGATAAACTAATTTTTTTATTTGATAAATTCTTTTCCTTCAATATTTTTTTTATTTCTATAAGATTTTTCTTCAAATCATTTCTTTCCAATTTTAATTCATCTAGTTTTTTATCTATTGAAGATATTTTTTTACTTATTTTCTTTATTTCCTTTCTTGTAACTATCTTCCCCTTAGATTCAGGATTATTTTCCATCTTAGATATATTTTTTTCTTTTTCTTCTCTCTGGTTATCTAATTTTTTAGCCACCTCTCTAAGTTTGGTGATATTTTCTATATATTCCACATGAGCCTTTTCAGATTCTCTTTTCCTCTTAATGCAAACCTGTAATTCAAAGAATTTTTTGAATAAGTCTTGCTCCCTCTCTAATGTTGGCACTGTCGTTAAATCATTATTAATCGTCGTTAGATTTTGATAACTTTTTATTATCCATTTTTCCAATATTTCACTTGGAGGAGGAATTAAATCATTTACTAAATCTCTAATCTTCTTCAAATCTTCTGATTTTTTCCTATATCCATTAAATTCATTTAGTAATTCTCGCCTTTCTTCATCCATTGAATCTACTTCTTTCATCATTTCTCGAAGTGTTTTCACTATGTCTATTTGATTTCTCCTATCTTCTAAATAATCTTTGAATTTTTTTTCATTAGATTCTATATCTCTTTGTATTTCTCTTTTTAATAGTACAATTTCATCGAATTCCATACTTTTCAAATCAACACCAGATTTATTTTCTGATGCATTAGTCATTACTCTTCCTCCATTTTTTTACTATTGATATTATTTTTTTCCTTTTTATTTTTATTGGAAGTAAAGGATGACATCCCTCCTTGTTGAACTTTCATTGCTAATGTCATTAATTCGTCAAAACCATCTAGAATTGTATTTTCCCAATATGATATGTCTCTATCTAAATTTTTTAATAGTTGCCTAGCCCGATCTCTTTGTCTCTCTATGTCTAATAACTCTGTCTTTCTTGCCATATATTTTGCATGAATTGGCTCTCCAAGATTGACATTTTTAATCATCTCTCTATGTTCTCTATCTGCAGTCTTATACAGAGAATTCATTTTTTTTCTCTTCTCAATAAACTCTGCCATTTGAGGATTTGAAGATTTACGTTCTTTTAACCATAATTCATTTTGTCTAATTATGTTTCGCCTTGCATCTATCATTTTCTTCTCTGCTTTGTGGTCAAGTGCAACCGTTTGAATATTAAACTCTATTTCTTCCAATTCTTCTATCATTCTTTCCTTCTTCCACTTTGGATCTAGATTAATCATATTGCCAGATTCAGTTAATTCATTTTGAATATCTTTAATTTTTTTCCAGATTTCCCCCGCTTCTTTTTGGCAGGCATCTCTTTGTTTTTTAATTTCAGATATTTTTTTCTTTATTTTTTCATTTTTTTCTTGTATTTTTCTCAATTTTGGCGTCAATGCTTCCGATTCATTATCTAGATTTTTTATTATATTTGGTAGTTGTTCCTTTAATGCCCTACGTCTAATTAACAACGCTTCAGCAATCTCTTTAGGAGTTACACTGAGTAAGTTGTCTGTATCCACATGTCCCCCACTTAATTTCATCATTAAAATGTCTCTATCCTTTACTAAGAGGGTTTCATTCATACGGTACTACTCTAGGGGCTATAATGATGGCGAGGAGTTTACATGGTAACAGTTGTCTCTCACTACTTATAATAATGCTTTTTTGTTCATTTTCCTTATTTCATATTTGCCAAGTTGAATCTCAAAGTCTGATTGAGAAAAATATTCAAAATACTAATTTTACTGATGTTAATTTTTCTGCAGCAGGAAGCGAAAAAATATCTATTATCGGAGAACCTATTCATTTAGGAGATTCTGTCAAAGCTTCAATTTTAATACATAACGAAGGAGATGTTAGAGATAGTGTCAGACTAGAAGTAAACGGAATCAATAATTCCATCTGGCGAGGAGATTTTGTCCAAATTGATCCTGGCTCAAGTAGGGAAATATTAGTTTCTTTTATCCCTTTGAATGTAGGAAATAATGAATTTAATTGGAGTGTATATAGTCCAAGTGGTGGTGTAGATAGTAACCTACATGGATCTTTTAATATTGAAGTACGTAATCAACAATCATTACAAATATTGTCTAACTCTTACTCATGGACTTCTGAGGAAGGATTAGAAGTAATGCCAGTTATTTTTCTTTCTGAAGGTGTTTCTAGGGATATTTCAATTAATATCTTCGATAATGCTGATAAAAATAATCNACTCCAATCATTGAAACTACTCTTAGATCATGGTAGCAGAATTATTCATTTTAATCTAGCAAATCCTATCACCGATAACATATTGATCGAGGTTGTTCCAATATCTTGGCATCCGAATGTTTCTGATTCTAATAATGCCAGTATTATATTTGTAAATCCTCCTTATACTTCGGTAGAAATTACAATCGATAATTTTTATCCCAAAAAACCTGTAAAAAATGAAAATATATCTTTTGAGTATACGATTATCAACAATGGAAATAGTAAAATCAATTCTGGTTTATTGCGACTTACCATGTCTGATCAAACAATAATATACGAAGAAAACTCTCCTTCATTATTGCCAGATGCCACCTATTCTGGCAAAATAATCATTACAGAATGGAAATATTCATATTCAGCAAATTTATCAATTAACTTTGTTTCTGGAGATTATCAAACTAGTAATTGGGTATTAATAGAGTCAACTGATTCTCCCCAAACATCTGGCCTTCCATTTGATGTCTATGCCGTTTCATATGGCTTTATTGCGGGTTTAGCAATAGTCATAATGGCCAAAATTGTCATCAGTGCCATTTCAAATCGCACTCCTTCAACAGCTAATAATTCTAAATTAAGGCCTCCCAGAGAATCAAGATTTGATACAAAAAATATCAAAAAACAACAAAAGAGAGAAGTCATTTGTCCTTTATGCGAACAAAGGCTAAACGTCCCCTCATCCCACGGAGGGCTTGTCAAATGCCCCTCCTGCGAATCAAATTTTGAAGTACAACCATTAGAGGCCAAACCACAAGAGAAAGATGATACTTTACAAGAAAAGATGGGNTCTGTTGATATTGAAATTACTATACCTTCATCTTCATCTATTGGAGATATGTTAGATTGCCCAGCGTGTGAACAGAAACTTAGAGTACTAGAGAGCAAAAGGCCGGTTAGAGCGCGTTGCCCAGCATGCAAATGCGAATTCATGGCTCTTTCTGAGGGGAAATAATATGTTAGACCTAAGTCAATTTGAAGAAATGTATCTTAAACGGATATTCGAACTCCATTCTGATAAACCGGATCAGATAGTAAAAACGACACAACTTGCTGAATCTATGGATGTAAGTGCTGCTTCTACTACTCAAATGCTCAATCGTCTTACAAAAAAAGATTTATTGACATATCTTCCTTATCGCGGGTGCAGGCTTACTCCAGAGGGCTTCATAACTGCGTCAAGGATAAAGAGAAGGGAAGCATTAGTGGAAATTCTTTTAGTTGAGGTGATAGGTTTCAAAGGTGATACTAATGCGATGGCGTGTAAATTAGAACATGCTATCGATGAAGAATTAGAGGTGACCTTAGATAATATGCTTGGATATCCCGAAAGATCTATTTCTGGTGCTAAAATACCTTTAGTCGATAGAAAAATGGAAATTTTACAAAACAATTTATTGCCGATAAATTCCTTACCAAATAATACAGAGGCTACTGTAGAGTTAATTGCTATGAATGACAGTGAGAAAAAAACTTTAGAAGGAATTGGTGTAATGCTTGGTTCAAAAATTAAAAAAATTGGTGAACAATTTATAATTGATGATAAAAATATAAATATTTCAAAATCTCTTTGTCAAAAAATACTGGCCAGAGTATCTCAATATTCTACTTCATGAGGTTGATTTATGTCCGATGATAAAATTATTTATGAGAGTAATGATGAATCGAATAAATCTGACTTAGAATCAATGTTAGAAGACTTAACTAATGCAAATCCAGTTGGTGAAGTCTTAGAATACAGTGAAAAAAATGTCCAAAAAGACGAGATAAATGTATATGATCATAAATCTAGTCTTAAAAACCAAGAGATAATCTTAACCGGAATTGATGATTTGTTAATTAGTAGTGGGGCAAGATTAATACTATTCCTCCCTTTAATCGTAGTAATTCTATTCGGTCTTGCCCANTCTTTTAGTGATTCTAATCCGGATTGGTGGGTTAATAGTGTTCAAGGTTTAATTTTTAATCAAGATATTTCNACATCTATTTATTTCATTTCTCTACTAATCATGATAGCAGATTTGTCTTTGTTATTTATTTTACTTAGGTTAATTTATGTCACCAGGCAAATATTCATTTTAGAAGCTGAGGAAATAACTAATTCAGGTATTACATTCAATAGTGCACATGGATATGCTCAAATGAAAGAAACAATAGATGGTTCCTCCAGACAGTTAAATGTAACAACTGGATTGATGTTTTTAGCAACTCTATTACTCTCAGTATCACTTTATTTCTCTACTCAACAATCATCTGAATTACCTGTTATGATTGCACTTTCTACAGGTGCTTTACTATCTGGGCATGGAGTTTACATGGTTTCTTCTCGTTCGCGTTTTAATACAGTTAACCCATGGGGTTTGTTGGAGGCATTTTCTACACCAATCCATCCTGCCTTGCTGAAAAGGCCATTCTCTGATATCATAAGATCCCATGTAGATCCTTTACTTTTAGTAAAAGTTTCAAGTTATGTAAATTCTCTTTCATCTAAACTGGATAAAGGAAAATCAATCACTGACCTTCAAGAAAATCTATTACATTTATTGCATTTACGCAGATCTGGACTAATTTCAGATGAAGTTTTTAGGGATGTTTTGGGTGAAATTATTGATGAGGAAGTTATCGAACAAATATTCCAACATCCTGAATTAGGAGAGGAAACTTGGAATCGTCTCCTTACGCATGCAAGTTCAAGGTGTGCTCCATTTTTCCGACTTCATGACAGATTACGTATGCATCAAGAAAATGAAAATTATAGTGGAGAAATTTGGTTTGATGTAGATATGGAGAATTTGACATTAGGTAATGCGAATTTATTTGCTTATGTGCTAAATCAGAGTACAGAAACTAAACAACTAATTCTTAGGATACAAACTCCAGATTTCAGACCTAATGAATGTGTATATGGTTTAAAAATACCTCCTAGTAAAAATGAAAACAATATTAAAAATCTTGATTCAATAGCTAAATCGTTACCCAGAACTTTATCCTCTACCAAGATTGTCTGGCAGAGTCTAATCCCGTCTTCTACTGGAGAAGCAACCGTTACTGTCCGTCTTGAAGATACATCCGGTAATCTAGTTTCAGGAAGAGTTCTGACGGTTCAGGTTCGTTCTGATATATTTACAAGACTTAGATTAACTACGGGGGCTTTGCTTATGTTTGGTGCTATTGTTGCAGTATTTTCACCACTAATTCCATTTGCTTTATCCTTGCTCGGCCTTTAGTGGCCTTGAATAAGGAAATACTATTCCCATAACCATGGAAGAAGCCATCGAGGGTCAAGAAGAAGATCTGAGAAACCGCTTAAATGCAATGGAAACTAAATTAAAAAGAATGAGAGATCAACGGAATAATTTCACCGAAAATGCCCGTAGAGCGGCAGATTCCAGAAATTCTATGCAGAATCAAGGTAAGGAAATAAGGACTAAAATAAAAGAATATTTAGATCAACAAAAAGATATTCGAAATAAAGCTAAAGAACATCAATTAAAAAGAGATGCACTACAGAGTCAAATCCGTGAATTAATTTCTCAAAAAAGAGGAAAAAAGGAAAGTAGTAAAGGAAATAAATCTGCTATAGTTGAACTTTCAGAAACAGTTGCCGAAATAGAAAGAATCGAAAGACAACTAATGACTGACGGAACTATATCTCTTAAAAAAGAAAATTCTCTATTGAAATTTTTAAAGAAATTAATAGTTAAACGCGATGAATTAACTCCCTTAGCATCAGAACTTAATCTATTAAACATTGATTTAGGAGACATGGAAGGATCAATTCAATTATTAAAGGCTGAAGCTGATGCAGAACATAAAATAATGATGGATTTTCATAGTCAAGCAGATGAAATATGGAACTCAATAAAGCCTATGTTCGAAGAAAGGGACTTCATACAAGCCGAGGGAGACCGCCTTCATGCAGCTTATTTAGAAGGAAGAAAAAATGCGGATGAAGTACACTCCTCTATTGTTGATTTAATGAAAGAAGTTAATGAAATTAGAGATAAAATGAAAGCAGAAATTGAAGAAGGAAAATTAGTCATAGAAAACCATAATCGTTTGGTAAGAGAGTCTCTAACGACGCCGGATAAAGATGAGGATTTGGCAAATTCACTTTCAGAGAAATTAATTGAACAAGGAACTTTAACATTTGGAGGTACACTTAGTGGTGATTTTTCTAATGCCGAAAAGAAACCTAAAGCAAAAAAACCTTCCCGAAAACTTAGAACGACAAGGGGTCGAAAGAGATAATTTAATATCCTCTATCCTGATATTTTGTTTTCAAATTTTCAATCTCTAAACCGGGCATAGCATCTCCCATCATAGAACTTGCTTTTGCGACTATACCTGCATCGTCATAGTGATGGGTTGCTAAAACTATGGCTTCTGCCATTATCTCAGGATTTGCACTCTTAAAAATGCCGGAGCCGACAAATACCCCATCCATTCCATGTTGCATTAGTAATGCAGCATCAGCAGGTGTCGCTATTCCTCCAGCTGAAAATGTTACAACTGGTAACCGTTTTTTATTAATTGCTTCATTGAGTATATTTGATACTTCGCTATGTAAGTGATCCAAACTACCAAATGGAGTATTTTTAGGAGCTATTACGAACTCTGATTTCTCTTTTAATTTCTGATAACCTTCTAATATTTTGTCTACCGCTAATTCTATTTCACTTTTATTCGCTATACTTAAAGCCTCTATCTCATTTTTAACTAGTCTAGCATGTTGTATGGCACTTACTACATTCCCTGTTCCTGCTTCTCCCTTCGTACGTATCATTGCCGCACCTTCTACAATCCTCCTAACAGCTTCTGATAGGTTAGTACAACCACAAACAAAAGGAACATCAAATTGATTCTTGTCAATATGGAAAAAAGGATCAGCAGGAGTTAATACTTCCGATTCATCTATCATATCAACTCCTAAGGTTTCTAAGACTCTTGCTTCTCCTTCATGACCTATTCTTGCCTTTGCCATGACAGGTATAGATGTGGTCTCAATTATTTCTTTAATCATATCTGGATGACTCATTCTGGCCACTCCTCCATTTGCTCTAATATCTGCAGGTACTCTTTCTAAAGCCATTACTGCTACAGCTCCAGATTCTTCAGCAACATGAGCTTGTTCGGCATTGACAACATCCATTATTACTCCTCCTTCTTGCATTTTGGCAAAACCTCTCTTCAAAAGTTCTGTTCCGTGGAAAAATTGAGTAATATCTAATTTTTTAAACATATATAAGGCCCCTAAAATGTACTTGATGACTTTTTTGTATGTACGTATTGTATTAATCACCTAAAACTGGAGAGTCACCTTCTGCTACTGGTAAGTCTGGGGCTTCATCTTCATTTCTCTGTAACCAATCTTCTTGTTCATCTGGTATATCAGTATCAGCAAATATTGCTTCTACTGGACATTCAGGTACGCAAGCTGCACAATCTATACACTCATCTGGATCTATAACTAGATAAGTATCCGTTTCACGAAATGCCTCGACCGGACATACTGCTACACAATCCTGATATTTATGCCCTACACANGCTTCTGTTACTACATGAGTCATACTTTCTTTCATATANCCGAGGTAATCGGTACATTTGAATACTTGTCTAATTTATTTAATCATTCATATTTTTTTATCAATTCTAAAATTATTCTTTCAGGAGAATCTCCTGGATAACACTCTATCTTAAAAATTCCTTTTGCCACTAATTTCTCTTTGTTACTATTTATTTTTATTTCTTTAGATACTAAATTGGATACATCAATTCTGATATGAAAATTTTTATTTTCATCAATTCTCTTAGATATACCATCTCCTACTATTTCTTTTAAGGCAGTCTTTCCTAATCTGAAAAGTGATTCGCGTGATTCTCTCTTATTTTCAACTTTGGCAATTATTGTTTTCTGTTTAGCACCATGAATTGATTTTCCATTTTCTACATTTATTACTGCATGCTCTCCTGCAATCCATTTAATACTCTCTATTATTAATGCAGAATCATCCAATTCACTTACATGAACTCTCCACGTCGCACTGTGCAAACTCATAACTATTCCAAAACTCACTAGTCTTTCAAATAATTCATTACATTATTACTAATTTTAATGTGACTCGTTCAAATACTCGACTGATTTCGGAAGGCTTGCAATTGGGGCAGCCCCCAACATTCGAGGTCTTTATTATGGCAAAAGGAGCATTATCAAGGGCAGCAGCAAGAAAACAGAAAGATAAATGGAAAGCAAAACGTTGGTATTCAATCAGAGCTCCTAGAAATCCCTGGTCTTTCAAAGTGATCGGAGAAACTTTGGCAGAAGACGACTCCTTAGTTTTAGGCCGTCATTATGAGATAATGCAAAATGAACTTGATGGTGATTTTTCTAAAATGCATGTCAAAATAAGATTTAATGTAACCGATGTANTCAACAAAGATGCTTTAACTGAATTTATTGGATATGACTTGATGAAAGACCATGTACGCAGATTAGTTCGGAGAGAAAGAGGAAAAATCGATGATACGGTTGATTTAGTATCTAAAGATGGTTTTTACATCAGGTTTAAACCATTAATTATCTCAAGAGCAAGGATAAAAGCAAGTCAAAAGCAACAAATGCGTACTATAGCAAGAAATGTCATATTACGAGTCGGAGCAAATTCAACATGGTTAGATATCCAAAAATCATTATTTGATGGAACATTGGAAAATACAATTAAAGATGAAGTGACTAAAATTCAACCAGTGAAAAACCTTCTNATTAGAAGAGTACAACTGCTTCAAGCTGGTGTTTTTGTAGACGAAGGGCCAACACTAGATGAAATTCATGAGATAGAAAAATCCAAAGAGGAAGTAGTTGAACAAGAAAATGACGTTCTAGTTGCAGCAGAAGCAGGTGCAGAAATTTCAGAATTAGCCGATGAATCATCCGAAGAGGAAGAAATTAACAATGTTGAAGAAACTAATGATGTAAAATCTTCAAATGATATTGTTGATTATGCCTCTATGACAGTCGCCGAATTAAAAGAATTATTAAAAGAAGCCGGAAAACCTGTTTCTGGTAAAAAGGCTGACTTAATNGCTAGATTAAATTAATGATACCTAATTCCTTTTATTAGTGTTGGCAAGTGGAACAACATGGTCCGCATCTCTGTAATATACGGCACTGGGATGACCAATCTACCAATTCTATTTTCCGAATCTTTGAATTCATCCTTGATTTCCTTAAGATGTGAAACCGAATGGGGAGATATTCCNTTGACATTAATTTCAGAAAATAATTTTCAGATATCATTTCTTTATCGTCACCATTCAGTGAATAACCTAGTTACGCCCCCTCATTCGATTGAACACAGAGGAAACATATATGCTGTTGCAAGCACTTCTCCTGATATTATAGTAAGCATAAATTCCGTTGGCTCAATTTCTTCCTTAACCAGGCCAGGAGATATTGCATTAGCTTCAGATATAATTGATTTTGCGGATTTTTCGTGGTCATTTCACGATATCATGGCCTTTCACTCCGATAGAACATCATTATTTGATTCCAAGGCAGTTTCAATAATTTCGAATATTTTAGATGAAAAATATGGCATTAGTCCAGAAAATGTAATCGTCGCACAATGTAATGGCCCACAATTTGAAAGTCCTGCAGAAATAAATGCCTTGGAAAAATTAGGTGCAGATGTAGTTAATATGACCTTAGGNCCAGAATCTAGGTTAATTTCAGAAAAGTCTATCCCGCATATCTCTTTAGTTTGTTCTTCTAATTGGGCAGCAGGGAGGAATCCACAAGATTCTAAAATACCAATAAACCATGAAGAAGTAAAAAATATTTCTTCTAGTCTGGAAAATCTAATTATCGATTGTGTAAATTCTTTAATTAACAATTACTCTGTCTGAGATAACTTTGTTGACTTGGTTACTATCAGAGCCACATGCGTAGGCCTTTGAGTGTCGAAGAATGGGTATCCTCTGAAGAATTTGTTTCACCTGATGGACTATGGACATCAATGATGTCCAGAGTCGCATCTTTCCATCAAAAATACGAGTTTTCAAAGCCAGAGAATAAAGGTCATGACATGGGATATAGAATAGCTTTGACCGTTGAAGAATTAGGGGAATTTTCTGCAGCAATAACAAAAGGAAAAACAAAAAAAGCTATTTCCGAAGAATTATCAGATTTACTAATTCTTATAATGGGGCATGCATTAGCACTAGAAATAGATCTAGAAAAAGAATTTCATGATAAGATGAATGTAATAATGAAAAGGAAATCAAAAATGACTGATTTAGGAATTCGAGTCACTGATTACAAAGATTAAATTTATTTTTTTTTCCACACGGAATAAATGGTATCATAATCGTCATATTCATTCTTGGTTTTTTTTTCCAAAATTTCTTCTTTCCAATCTTCCCTGTCCCATTGTGGAAATTTGACTTCTCCACTTTTTTGTGTATTTACTTCTGTAACATGTATCTCATCTACTCTGTCAAGAAATAACTCATAAATCTTTGAACCTCCAATTATCCAACACTCCTCACATCCCTCTGAATAAGCAATTTCAATTGCTCTACCTGGATAAAGAGCATTTGAAGCACCCTCAGATTTCCATTCTGAATCTCTCGACATTACAATATTCAATCTTCGTGACAAAGGCTTATATTTTTTAGGCAAACTATCCCAAGTCTTCCTGCCCATTATTACTGCATTATTCCCGTTAGATTCTGTTATTTTTTTGAATCTTTTAATATCGGATGACAATTTCCATGGTAATTCTCCTTTGCGTCCTATGATTCCTTCTTTATCCATAGCCACTATCATTGCAATAAGCATCTTCAATCCTCATATAGATATTGGCGCTGATATATGAGGGTGATGTTGATATCCTTCTATAGATATATCCTCATAACTAAAATCATCAATATTTTTAATCTCATCATTCAATATTAATTTTGGAAGATTCAAAGGTTTTCTACTTATTTGCATCTCTGCCTGTTCTAAATGATTAAGGTACAAGTGACAATCTCCTCCCGTCCAAATAAATTCTCCCGGTTCAAGATTGCAAACCTGCGCAATCATGTATGTAAGGAGGCTGTATGAAGAAATATTGAATGGAACTCCAAGAAAGGCATCCGCGCTCCTTTGATATAATTGGCAAGATAATTTCCCATTATTGACATAGAATTGGAAAAAGGCATGACAAGGCATTAATGCCATGTCTTCTAATTCACCCACATTCCAAGCAGAAACTATAATTCTCCTACTATCTGGATTTTGTTTAATCATGTCAATTGCTTGTTTAATTTGATCTATGGCATTTCCATTCTTAGTTTTCCATTTTCTCCATTGTTCTCCATATACTGGGCCTAAGTTGCCATCAGAATCTGCCCATTCATTCCAAATCTTAACACCATTTTCTTTAAGATAATTTATATTTGTATCGCCAGATAAAATCCATAGTAGCTCATGTATGACACTTGGCCAATGAATCTTTTTTGTTGTGATTGCAGGAAAACATTTAGTTAAGTCAAATCTCATTTGATGGCCAAATACAGATTTAGTGCCAGTTCCGGTTCTATCAGTTTTTTCTTGCCCTTCCTCAAGAATCCTTCTGAGAAACTCCAAGTACTGTTCCATGTCATTGTCCAATGGCAGTCAGTCCTTCAACGCTACGGAAAGTATAGTCAAGGAGCACCTAAATTTTTCAGATTCTTCATTATTTGATCTGTAAATTTTCTGTAAATTTTTTTCATTTTCACTTCCCTATCTTCGGGACTGAGGTTTATCATTTCTTTAATTCTATCACTATCCATGTCACCGCCATTCTTATTCAGCAACCATTGATTAAAAGTCATTGGCTCGTCTATGTTAACATTAATTTTTTTCCAAAATCTAATTATATTATCGCCCGGTTTCATAACTTCTCTAGTACCAATCAGCGCCATTGGTAATACAGGGACATCTGGGAAACTAGCAGATAATCTAGCTACGCCAGTTTTACCCTTTTGTAAAAATGGAGCCTCATCGTTTCTAGATCTGGTTCCTTCTGGGAATAAACCTAGGCATAGGCCTGAATTCAATACATCAGCAGCTCTTGCTAATGCATCTCTTGCACCAGTATCTCTGAATGTTTCAATCTGTCCTGTTGCTCTCATTATTGTGCGATTCGGTTCTTTAGTGAAATGACCTTCTTTGGCCAAGTAATGTACTGGTCTACCTATTCCCATTATTTTAACCACAGGGTCGATATTTGAGATATGATTTCCTATTATTATTACAGGTCCTTTTTTTGGAATCTTTTCTATTCCGGTATAGTTTACCCTAGTCAAACTACGTCCAATTATACGTATGTATTTGACTAGGAACTTATAGAAAATCGGCGTTTTAAAGACCTCTCCAGTACCTTCTATTTTTACAAGTTGAGAGAATTCTTTGAGTTCCTTCTCCAAACTACTCTCCATGCCTTTACCGTGATGCATTTATTGTTTAGCCTTTACTAAATTTAGCAAGTACTCATATCAGAGTATTATTTCCGAGTAACATGGACAAGACTACTGCAGTAAGTTTTGTTATGATAATTATTTTTACTATACCCACATTATCTCCAGTAGTCACGGCTGAATGGGAATCAGATGGTTGGATTAAGAATCTCATCGGTCCAGATAGATTATCTATGGGCGATGAATTTGGTTGTCATGGTTTTGAGAATAAAGATATAAATGAAAATCCATACTTAATTGAAGAGTGTAAGAATTATCTTATCTCAAATACAAATGCATCAAGATGGGGAACAAATCCAATTTCCTTTGGCACACCACCGGGAGATGTGAATCAAAAATTAACTACAAATTTACTCGATTCCGGTTTTAAAATTGTAGGCGATAAAGTTACTAATGTTCCGTCTGATTTATTTGTTGCAGAGAGAAATGGGGGGAGTATGGAGAAAAATGTTGCTAATATTTCCCTAATTGCNGATTCACCAAAAGACTCACTGGTTAGCATTTATTGGATTGCAAGGATACATGACCTTAGAATAAGAGAAGATAAAACGTTATTGAGTTGGTTAGAGAACAACGAATCTCTATGGTATACGACATGGGGGGAGTGGTATAATCATAAATTATCTAGTAAAAATATAGAACTGTCTAACGTTGATAATATGCTTTACATAACATTACCAAATGATATAAATAATTCGTGGAATGTACCCGGAAGCATACATATCAAAACTAATAACTCAATTATTTCAGTTAAAGATTCTCAAGGTAATAATTTTCCTAAATTAGATCCAACCGACCAAAATTTAAAAATCGGATGGCGAAATCACAGTGGAGGAATAATAGTAACTCTTAATTCAGGCGCAAATCTCTCTTTGGAAATGCAAAATAGTTCCGATTATACTTTGCAACATAATCCTATTTATACTTTCAACAATTTACATCACTCAGTTACAGTTGTGGGTCACCATGTCACAAACATGAGAGAATGGGCATCAGATTTTCTTGAATCTCCTGTGCTATTTACATGGCTGATAGAGAGAGGGGCAGAACCAAATTTTAATTGGCCAATAATCTTCATAGCCATAGGAACTTTAATTGCCACCCCACTCGCTATCAGATGGTTAATATCTATGGATGCCAAAGAAATTATTGACTACGCAGAATGATATATTTTTTCTTCGATTATTTCTATTTCTTCTTTTTTTAATTTAGAGATGATATTTTTAATTACTTTGGTTTCTAAAACCTCAGGAGCATTAATTCCTGTTTTTAGCATGTTTGGATTAGCCAGCCATTCCTCTATACAAAATACGGTTACCAATCCTGTACATCTTGCCATTGAATGCCCATCTGAACTACCTGAATCTGAAATATTCCAACGTATTCCTTGTTCATTTTCTCCATATGCTACTACTTCCAACCATGTGAATTCTGATATTCCTGGAATATATTCCCATTCCTTTATCAGTTTTTCATAATTTAAACTCCTTGCATCTCTTTCATCTATGAATTTCTCTATATGGCCAGGCCATCTAACTGTATATTCTGACAGATTAGTTGCAGGAATAGAATGTAGTACACTGCGTAAACCATCTGTAAGGAATGCCTCCATTTCACCTTTTCCGGGAACAGTTATGATATGCCTTTCTGTTAATGCTTCCAACGTTACAATCTCTTTTTTTCTCAATACTCTGGCCGGCCTAGTATACTCTGCAATCACATCTTTAGGTGAAAAAGGTGCAACATAGTTCCAACCGCCATTTTTTTCGGAAGGATTCCCCCCTACACGTATTTCTCCATTTTTCAAATGCCCTAGTTCTTCAACCGCCAATGAAAGTAACATATTGGATAATCCTGGCGCAATTCCTACATCCCATAAGATAGTCGTATTCTCTCCTCCTTTTTCTCCTGATAATGAGTCTGGCGTAATTTCACTAAAGCTTAAATCTACTATATTAATTCCTTGAGGATAAAGAATTTTCATAATAGAATTTCCTATTTCACCAGGAAGCATATTAACAATGATATCAAAATCTCCCAATTTTTTTACACTTTTACAACTTTCAAATACATTTTCTTTATGGATAATTATTTCAGGATATTCTGTGAATACGTCTCCTGGATTTATATCATGAGAATGAACTTCGTGTCCTTTGTCTGATAATTTCTTCGCTACATATGATCCAATTAGTCCTGCACCTAAACAATGTATGACCGCCATATCAATTCTCATAATGAATANGGTTATTGATTTAACGGTATTTATTTGCTTTCATCATCGATGGTTTGATTGGGTGTATGGTAAACCCGATGCCATGGGAGCTGACTATCGGATAGACCCTTGGTCTTCACAACAGTCTACGGATTATCAAAGATTGATTCAGAAATTCGGTTTAGAACCATTAGATTTATCCTTAATACCTNATCCTTGTGCTCTTCATCGTAGAGGNATCATATTTGCCCACAGAGATCTTGATGTAATTCTGAACTCAATAAAAAATAAAACCAATTTCGGAGTATTGACTGGTTTGATGCCAAGTGGAAAAATGCATCTTGGTCATAGCATGGTAATCGAACAGGTGAAATGGTTTCAAGAACATGGCGGAGATGTTAATGTAGCTGTTGCAGATTTAGAGGCATTAGCTACAAGATCTAAATCCTTATCCGAAGGTCGAAGAACTGCAATAGAAGAATATATTATCAATTATGCTGCTATGGGGTTGAATCCCAACTCTACTAATGTCTATTTTCAAAGTAAGAGGCCTCAAGTACAAAGATTGGCTTTTACTTTAGGAAGAAAAACTAATTTATCTGAATTTGAATCAATTTATGGATTCCAAGGTGAAACAAATCTGGCACACGTACAAGCACCTCTTGTTCAGGCTGGTGATATAATGCATCCACAATTAGAAGAATTTGGTGGTTTACGGCCTATNGTTGTACCTGTNGGTGTAGANCAAGATCCACATTTGAGATTAACTAGGGGTTTAGCAAGTAAAACAAATTGGTTCAATATTAAGGATAGGAACAAAGGTGGATTAAATGTAACGCTTTCAATTCAAGATGAAAATGCTGAGATATTAGGAGTTTCTCCAAATGGTTCACTGATAACTGAAAATAGAAATATTATATTTGNTAAAATAAAGAAAGTAATTTCACAACTTGGTTTTGCAGATATATTTCCTAATCCAAAACACGGTACGATAGAAATACCTGGGGCTACATCTAGAGAAAAATTTACATTAAAGAGTAAATTATTAAAACTTGAACGTGATTTAGGAGGAATGGGATTAATGCCCCCTTGCTCTACATATCANCGTTTTGCAGTTGGTATGACTGGTGACAAGATGTCTTCCTCAAAACCAGAGACAACAATTTTCATGGACGACTCTATTGGTGAAATGTCAAAGAAAGTCAAAAGGGCCCGCAGTGGCGGTCAAGCAACTGTTGAAGAACACAGAAGATTGGGTGGCGACTGTTCAAAAGATGTAGCCTTTCAATATCTTGAATTTTTCTTTATAAACGATGATAAAGAGTTGGGAGAAATACGTAAAGATTATGAAAATGGTAGAATTTTAGCCGGTGAAATGAAGCAAATATGTATTGATAAGGCTACAACTTGGTTAAATGATTTATCCGAAAAAAGAGATGAATGGTCAGGCAGAATAGATGAATTTCTTTCTGATGATACATATTAATTCATTCTTGAATATTATTCGCAGAATTAATATCAAAAACAGGGATACTAATCCCGACTGATAATTCTTCAATTTCTTCTTTTTCTAATTCCCTGGATATTGCGTCATTGTGTAAAATTTGGCTATGTCCCATGGGGTCTAGCAATACAATCTCTATCTCTTTATTTCCTTTTTTGATTTCATTTATCTCTTCTAGTAGTAATAAGCATTTTTCTACATTTTCTTCGTTATCTCTTTTTGCCTGCCTTAAAATCATTTCAACTATATCTCGGAATCTATTCAACACTCCCTCTATGTTTGTTATATAACCACTCGAATTTCCGCCAGGCTCGACCTCTAATCCAATTTCTTCNATTCTAATTGTGCATGATGATGATCTAACAACTCTAACTCTCATGTGTTCAATAGTATTTATTTTCATTGTCCAACTTCCTGCCTTTTTCCCCTCAGCAGGAATGAAATCAGTGTTTTTCCATCCACATGAGTCGCACATCATAGTCATTTGTGTATGTTCTCCAAAATATGGAATTTCAGAAATATGTACAAATAATTTAAGTCCATCTAAAGAGTCACAAATTGGACAAGATTGATCAATAATACTTTCCATATTACAACCTTCGATATTCTAAGCATATTTTTCTTCAGTAGTTTCAAAANCTGGAGGCAGTATTAAAAGTCTAGTTTTACCTAATTGCAATACGGTTCCGCATAAATCCAATTCTACAAAATCTCTGATTTTCTTAATTGCTGCGTGTAATTCAGTCTCTCTTTTCATTAATTTGGACATTTCTATGATTACTAAATCTCCATCTGAAATCCAATTCAATATAGTTGAAACACCAGTTAAATCTTTTAATTCACATCTTCTTATAATCACGTCATCGTTTTTAATTGGTATAGGGGCATTAGGATATTTTACGGCTAAATCATGATAATTTTCCCCCGGAGTGATTTCTCCTTCATTGGAATTAGATATTTCTGACATTTCTATCCAACGTGGCCCTTCATCTCCTCTGCCCATGTAGTCCCGACTTATTTCATACCCTTGACTTCTTCTATGTTAGCAAAGATGTATTTTGGTTTTATCACTGTTTTCTATTTTATGACTAAGTTCTCCCGTCGCATTCATAAGGGGTCGGATTTCAGTAGGGTTTGCTGGGAACTCTTCCACGGCAGGTGATTTTAATGGACACAAATTCTCAAGTGATTAAAACTGGTACTAGTACTATTGGAATAACATTCGATGGAGGAGTAGTAGTTGGAGCAGATCACAGAGCTACCATGGGTCATTTCATAGCCAANAAAAGCGTTCAAAAAGTCTTCAAAATATCTGAACATATAGCCCTCACAACAGCAGGTTTAGTTGGACANGCTCAATCTCTATCAAGAACCTTGGCTTCCGAATTAAAATTATATGAATTGAAACGCGATTCTCCAATGACAGTAAAAGGTGCTGCAACCTTAACTGCCAATATCCTAGTAGGTAGGCCTCATCATGTACAATTACTTATTGTAGGCATTGATGATAGNGGCCCTANTGTCTACAGCATAGATTCTGCTGGTGGTTCTATTCCAGATGTTTACTGTGCGACTGGTTCAGGTAGTCCTTTCATGTATGGTGTTCTTGAAGATCAATNCAAAGATAATATGTCACGCGATCAGGCACTCAAAGTGGCAGCTAAATCTTTATTAGCATCTGCCCAGAGAGACGCAGCAAGTGGAAATGGAATGGATTTAGCCGTCATAACTCCAAATGAAGGATTCCAATTACTTTCTGAAGAAGAATTGACTAACCTTATTTCGTCTCTTTAATCAAATTCCTCCCTCAGTGCAAATTTGAATGCACATTAATTGTGGGATGTACCCAGAGGATTTTTTATGCGTTTGACATTAACAGAGATAAAAAAAAGGATAAGCAAGATAATACCAAATGATATCGAATATGATGTCGATTTGGAAGCTGGGTCAATATCAATAATAACCAAACAACCTTCTGCGTTTATCGGTAGTGGGGATAGTTTAACTGTCCAAATAGCAAAATCTATCAAACGCCGGGTGGTAATACGTCCGCATCCAAGCATATTATGTGATGAGTCAGCAATCTATCAAGCAATTACAAAATTTATACCTCCTGAGGTGAATGTGGTTAATACTTGGTTAGATCCTGCTTTATCAGAAGTTATTCTTGAGTGTGACGATCCTTCCACTGCAGTTGGCCCGAAAGGAATCAATATACAGTCACTCAGAGATGAAATAGGTTGGTTAGTTAAAGTAGTACGTGCACCTGCAATTGCGAGCAGAACTCAACATGATATAAGACGATACCGTAAAGAGATGGCTGACGATAGGAAATCTCTACTACGTAAATTTGGCACTAGGATATATCGTCCAAAAAGGCATAGTGTTCCTTGGGTAAGAGTAACTGCTCTTGGTTCTTACAGAGAAGTAGGTAGGGCTATGCATTTAGTAACAACGAATGAGTCAAAAATATTAATTGATTGTGGTGCAAAACCAACCACTAATAGAGACGAAACACAACCATTTTTTTCAGCACCTGAATTACTACCCCTGGATAATTTAGACGCCATAGTGATAACACATGCACATGTTGACCATATTGGCATGTTGCCTGTTTTATTCAAATATGGATACAGAGGGCCTGTTTATTGCACTCCTCCGACTAGGGATTTGATGACTTTATTACAAATTGATTATATTAAAGTAGCACAAGCGGAAGGTAATGACCCTCCATACTCAAAAGCAGACATACAAGAATGTATAAAGCACACAGTTGACATAGACTGGGGAGATAAGACTGATATCGCTCCTGATGTNAAAATAACTTTGGAGAATGCNGGNCACATCCTTGGCTCATCAAGTGTTTATGCACAAATTGGAGAGGGTAATTCTGAACATAAGTTATTATTTTCAGGAGACATCAAATATGAAAAATCATGGCTTTTTGATGCTGCTACTGTGCGTTTTCCTAAAGTAGACACTTTAGTAATCGAATCCACATATGGAGGCCCTCAGAATATCCAACCGACTAGGCAGCAAGCTAGTCATGAATTACAAGATCTTATCATTGATACTCTTAAGAGAGGGGGTAAGATATTTAGTCCAGTATTTGCAGTTGGAAGATCTCAAGAAGTGATGATTGCCATAGATGAATTATTCAAATCAGGAAAGGTAAAACCAGTTACAGTATGGCTTGATGGGATGATTTCAGAAGCAACTGCTATACACTCCAGCCACCCAAATTTTCTAAACAGAGAATTAAGAAAACAATTACTAAAAGGAGGGGAACATAATCCTTTTAATTCTCCTTGGTTTAAACAAGTAGAGTCACATAAGCAGAGAGAATCTATTTTGTTAGATACTAACTCTTGTATCGTTTTAGCAACTAGTGGTATGATGACAGGAGGTCCAATTGTAGAATATTTCAAGCACTGGGCGCCAGAACCTGGTAATACATTGTGTTTTGTAGGATATCAAGCGTCAGGAACTCTGGGCCGTAGATTGCAGGATGGGCATGCTCAAGTGCCGCTAATGGATAGAGGTCAAACCTTGATGATAGAAGTTAATTGTAACATGGTAATAATTGATGGTTTTAGTGGTCATTCGGATAGAAACCAACTCATGGATTATGTGGCTGCTCTTCATCCGACTCCTAGGAAGATAATTTGCCACCATGGCGATCCTCAAACTTGTAATGCATTCAGACAGGGTTTAAGGGAGAAATTTAAAGTACAAACTTATGCGCCTAATAATTTAGAGACACTTAGGTTATCTTGATTATAATATNGGAATATCATAACCTGAATCTATTGGGTCTTTGTTCTCAATATTTACTTCTTCTGATTCTTCTTCCCAATCATATCCTCCTTTATTTATATTTTTTAAATATATTTTTGGGGATAATGCAAATACAAGTGGCCAAGGAGTCAATAAAAGATAACTCCATGCTTTAGTTGATGAAAAATTGTCTATTGTGAAATTGTAAATGGATAATATCATCAAAGTTGCTGAAATTATACTACCAACGACAACTCTGCTTGGTATCATACGATATTTCGGAAACGTTCATACTTCAATAATACAATCTATTTTTGTACATTATATAGACAAATTATTGAACTATGTTATTTTGAGATAATTGTGACTTCAATCTGGATTATGATTAAATGCGATTGTGGCAATCATTTCGGCGTCAAGAAAGGATCTCATATTTCATGCTCAAGATGNGGAGGAATGAATGAGTATATCATTTCTAAAAACTTTTCATCTCCTTTTGAATTGCATTCCGCCGTTTCTTCTGCTAATGCGCCCGAAGATATTGAAAAACTAATTAATTCAAAACTTAAGGATATAGAAAAAAGAAAAAAGAGATTTGATCCAGAAGATGACGATACTTCTAAATTGAAAATAATTATGAAAAGCGCTACTAATAAAAATGGTATCTTAACTATGAATAATTTAATCAAAGCCTTAGAGGATAATTCTGTTGGGAATATTAATCCTGAAAATCTAATTCATGCTTCTGAATCAGAAGGTTATATTATTCGTTCTGGTGTTAATCAATGGACTTGGCTCTAGTAACCTTCATGACATAATGTCTTTTGGAATGAGCACCCGGGCCTGTGGGTTAGTCTGGTCTATGCTTGTTCGTTTGGGACGAACAGACTCTGGTTCAAATCCAGGCAGGCCCACCANTAAACAAATCTTTTAGATTCGGTTATTTGTTAAGGGCTAAAAGTGCTTCCTTATCGAAAAGACTGACTGAATTACGAAGTGCGTTTTCTTTTGTAAACCATTTTGCTTCTTCAATTTCTCCTTTTTTAGGGATGATGTTTTCAATATTAGTATTGGATATTGCCCTGTATGTAAATGACAGCCAATTAATCCCTTCTGATGTGAAAATATTTTCTATTCCATTTAATCAAGCAGAAATTAATGAGGATATTACTATTAATACAAATACTAATTGTCAACTCTCTAAAGAAGAAATAATTGATCAAGCTTTTAAATTCCACTCGCAAGGAAATATTTTAGAAGCAGAGAAATATT
>PBHZ01000022.1 GCA_002719615.1 Methanobacteriota archaeon | reverse complement strand
AAAGGAGAATTAAAAGCCATAAATGGTGATTTGAGATCTGCCATTCTAAATCAAGGATGGCATTGGGTAGATATAGATCCTTATGGGTCTCCAATTCCTTTTCTTGATACTGCGGTTCAATCAATAGCACGAAAAGGAATTTTAGAAGTTAGTGCCACAGATACTGCTGCATTAACGGGATCTTCTAAAAATCCACTTCTTAGAAGGTATGGTGCAAGAGTAAGAAATGATGGTTTGGCTCATGATTCTGCATTGAGGGTTCTTCTGGCTACTGTAGGAAGAGCGGCATCAAAGCATGAAAGAAGAATAGAACCATTATTATCAATTTGGGATTCACATCATCTTAGGGTATCAGTAAGAGTGATTAGAAGTATCGAAGGTGCTAACAAAATTGAAGAATCATTAGGATGGAGAGTGTTTTCTCCAACACGTGAAGAAGTTTTGGCATCAATAGAATCTGGCCTTCATCCAAAATCTAATTTAGATATAACGCCTATACATTGTTTTTTACCATTTGGTTATCCAATAAACAGAAGAGATGAGAGAGTTTCTGGACCAATGTGGATAAAAAATATGGGCAAGAAAGAAGTGTTAAAATTCATGACAGAAGAAAAAGTATTGGAGATGTGCGCTCCTAGTTTGATAAAAGATGATATATTGTCTTGGACAAAAAAAGATTTTGAATATGAAAAAAGAAGGATTCTAAGAAGTGTCAAGAATTTGTCTAATGAAGCAAATGCAATTGAAACTCCGCATCATATTCTTGTTGATTCTCTATCAAGTTGGCTGAAAATAGGATCACCGCCAAGTCCAAAAAAATTAGTTAAAAGAATTCTTGATTCGGGATATTGTGCTAGTTTGGCAAATTATGGTAGAAAACCGTCAATCAGAACTGATGCTCCTTGGGATTTGATAGTTAAATTGACTTTAGAAACTCAACCACCGATATAAGACATCTCGATTCTGGGTAATGCTGAATTATCACTGGAACGTAATTCGCTGTATCTATCATCCCTTCTTGTCCAGATCGCTCTTATGGCTTCTGTAAGGGTTTGAATATCTTCACTATTATGTATTATAGCTCGTAAATCATGCCCTCCAGAAGCAAATAAACAAGTATGTAAATAACCATTTGCGGATAAACGTGCCCGAACACAATCACCACAAAAAGGAGATGAAACTGATGAAATAACTCCTATTTCTCCAGATCCATCTGAATGAGCCCATCGCTTAGCAACATCACTAGAAGATTCTGAATTTAAAGGATTTAAATCGAAATACTTCTGTAAGTAGTTGATTATGTCGAATGAAGGGATTACTTGCCCTAACATCCATCCATTTGTTCTACCAACATCCATATACTCTATGAACCGAACAATTACTTCTGTATTACGAAAATGGTCTACTAACTTTTTTACTTCCGATTCATTAACTCCTTTTTGAACTACACAATTTACCTTAACTGGAGTAAGTCCAAATTCTATTGCTGCATTAATACCATCCAATATTGTATCTACTGAAGTATTACTATCGGTCATTTTAGAATGTATATCTTGATCCAGTGCATCTAAACTTACTGTAACTCTGTTAAGTCCTGCTTCTGACAGTTCTTTTGCGTACTTACGTAACAAAGAAGCATTCGTCGTTAATGCGATGTCTAAATCTAATTTTGAAAGTTTTTTTACTAGATCTGGAAGATTTGGACGTAATAACGGCTCACCACCTGTAATTCTAACTTTTTGAAGCCCCAACTCCTTACATGATTTTACAACTTTTTCTATTTCATCGAAAGAAAGAAAGGCTCGCTTGGGCATAAAAGCGTGATCAGAACCAAATTTTTCTCTTGGCATGCAATATCTGCATCTAAAATTACACCTATCGGTAACTGAAATACGTAGGTCTCGTAATTGACGACCGTACTTGTCGGATACCATGACATATGCGTCAAGCAAGAGGTGATGAGGGTTACTCATATTGGACAGATTGAATAAAGACGACCTCTTAGGATACACCGAGAGACATGCTGTCGATTAGTTCTAAGGCACGCGAAATGCTTGATAAATTTGCAGAAGATGCTGATGATAATAATCTACTATTGAGGATAGAAATAATCGGCAGAGGCCCTAAAGGATTTCAGTATGATTTACAACTAGTCAATAAAAGTGAAGGGAAAGAAGACGATATTACCCTAGAAATAGATGGAATGGCGGTTCTGGTTGATCTAAAAAGTAAGATATATCTTGAAGGTACAACTATAGATTATAAAGAAACATTAATGGGCGGTGGTTTTAGTTTTGATAATCCTAATCCGTTATGGATGGATGAGTTATCTCAAGCAGTGGCTGAAATAATTGCTGATGAAGTTAATCCAGCTGTAGCATCACACGGTGGTCATGTAGATCTGGTTGGCGTTGATGAAAATAAGGCAATAATTTCCTTTGGAGGAGGTTGTCAAGGTTGCGGCATGGCAGATGTAACATTAAAACAGGGCGTTGAAGTCATGATAAAAGAGAAAGTTCCAGGAATAACTGAAGTTATCGATGTTACAGATCATGCTGCTGGTACAAACCCATTCTACTAATTAGTACATCGGAAGTTCATCATCATCCTCAGGTGCAGGAAGTGCTATAGATTGTGCTCTTTCAAATGCTTCACGAACTTTGTCTTCTATTTTCCGTGCATCTTCTAATAAATCATTAACTGGGATTTCCATATCTAGTAATTCACTAAGCCCTTCAATTGCAATTAATGCTGCTCTTGCATCCGGATATACTGGATTACATTCTGATAAAAGTGCTGTAATATCGAGGTTTTGTCTTTCACCCTCTGCTATTAAATAACCAGCAATACCGGATACAACACCTTGTTGAATCCTTTGAATATTAGCATCATCAAGTCTGTCCCTACCTTCTCTTGTTGACGATACACTCCATAGATCACTTTCTTCTTTAATTCCCAAGTCGTTACTTACTACTCCATCTATTACGATTAGTTTACTAAATCCTCCTTTGGTAAACCATTCTAATACGGTCTGACCGAAATAAACATCATTTTCACTTGGAAATTGAATTTCTGCGGTAAATACTCCTATTCCATCTCCTTGATATACTCTTACAGGATGTTTCGGAACAGAATCATGAATTAAGGCTATAGCAGGAAATTTAGGATGCATGACAGTGCCCATTGGATCAAGATTTAGAGATCTAATAAGATGTGAAGCAGCAATAACGCCAACAGAACCTACTGTAGAAAATCCACATATTGCGACCCCTCCTAATTTTGAAGAATCTGCTCCTGAATGTAAAACTAAAGGATATCCGGCGCTAGTCCCATCACTCATAGTGAGCCCTTGGGTAGGACTCATTTTAATTTCACGGATTTTGATTAAATTAATTTAAAAAAAACCTAACTTTATTTAATAACAACTAATGGATGAAAATACCATGGAACAAGAACCCGAGGATTGGTCATTTAGTTCTCATATTGGGAAGGACTTGCGAAATGTGGAATTACCGAATGCTAATTTAAAAAGAGCTGTATTTGATAACTCAGATATGGAAGGAGCTAATTTATCTGGATCTGACCTAAGAAATGCCTCTCTTCAAGGCACAAATCTGATGAAAGCTGCTTTAGATGGGGCTGACCTCAGAGGAGCTCGGCTTCTGAAAGCAAAATTAGGATTATCAAATTTACAAGGTGCTAAATTAGATGGCGCCGATATGAGAGGAATTAGGGGAAGATATGCAATTTGGAGGAATGCAAACTGGTGGGATGCAATCCTAGATGATTCATTGCGTAAAGCACTATCAAAAAAATGGCCAAAGGAATGAATTATTTTTCAACAATTTTTCCCAATTTTTCTTTCATCCAGTCTGGAATGGGAAGTTTATTGGTAATAGAATCCATATCCGTACAGACTGTTATTTGAGTCGCAGACCAACACAAAACATTATTTTGATTATAAATTTCATAATACCATTTTATGGAAGTGTTTCCTATTTCTTTTATTGATAATTTGCAAGTAGCTGTATCACCATATTTTAGAGGATTATTAAATGTCGCTTCGCTGTAGATTAATGGAAATCCTATTCTGTGTTCATTTAATATTATATTGTAATGCATATCACATGTATATTCCCATGATTCTTCATAAAAACGATGCGCTAAATCCCAAAATCTGGGATAATACGCTATACCAGCCAAATCGACCATTGGAAAATCAACTCTGCGAGAAGAAGTGAAAGCCATGCCTCTTCCTAAAGGCATTATGTTTCAAGTGTTGTTGTAGAGTTTACTTTGACGTAGAGAAGATATCTTCTACTTTTTCAAAAAAATTATTCTCTAAATTTTTAATCTTAATTATTTTTTTATTGGTTACTGGTTTATTTTCCTTCCAAATTGGTACCATAGATGTCCAAACACCTTCACCCTTAATCCTAGAATAAAGAGCAGCACCAATGTGAATTGCTATAAGAACATAACTTAAATCAGCGGAAAAACCGTGGATTCCAATTATTAAATCCTGCACCGCCCCATCAGTAATTCCTTGTGTAAACAAAGCAGCAATCAACAAACCGGAAATAGGTAAAATAATTAAACACAAGTACATGCAAATGTGGATTGTTTTTGCAAGATATTTATGAGCAGAAGGTATGGGTTCTCTGGCGCCAAGAAATGTTTCAAAACGTCTCATATAAGAATAACGCATTATAACAATTATTAAGAAAATAATTGCGAAAAATACTTCAAAAACTAATAATCCTGAGTTCTCTAACTCAGATATATCATCTAGTTGCTTGAATATACCATATGCGTACAAAAGAATAAATATCCAGTGAATCATCTTGGCAGAAAATGTGTGAGTTCTTTTCACTTCCACTTTTGTACACAGGGAATATTTGTATATTAAATTAGTTATCGTACTAAATTTTTCCAAAAAATCTTTATTCTAAGAAATCAACTATCCTTTCAGATACTTGTGAATCTCTCAAGATCCTCCTATGGCCGAGATTTTTAGTCAAGAAAATTTTACTGTTCGGTATTTCTTTATGTAATTCCACAGATGAGTGCACATCAGCATCTTTGTCATCTCTACAATGGATTATCAGTGATTTAACAGATATTTTTTTTGCGAATTCGATTGGATCCAGGGAAGATAGTTTGATTCTATACTTTTTTTCATAGTATTTTACCATCATATCAGCATATTTATTTCCTGGTAAATCAAACATATTTACGAAATTAGTGAACATAGGCCTAATTTTCAGTGATGGTAAGCTGATTATTACTATACTTTTGAATTCTCCATTGGTCTTGACAGAATTTAGTCCTGCAATAGCCCCTACTGAGTGCGATATTAAATGGTTAAAAGGACCTATTTCATGATTAAGATAATTAACACATGACACTACTTCAGAGACATTGCATCGTTTTGAAGAAGATTTTCCATGCCCAGGTAGATCGAAAACAGTAACATCAAAGCCTGCATTATGGCATTCTTTTGCGATGTGATAAAATTGACTCCCTCTCCCATTCCAACCATGGATCAAAAGAATTTTTTCTCCTTGATTTTTTAATTTATAGATTTGTATATTTTTATTAATATCCGGTATCTTCATTCTTGAAAATTCACTTTGCTTCAAGAAGTCTAACTCTCTTTCTGGAGTTTTGAAATATATTGGTCGAGTGAAGAAAAAAAGAAGTAACCTAGAAGCAAGATATGGATGTATTAAGTGAAGTATTTTTGTGAGAATCAAAATTATTTTAGGTAGCCTATAGTAATCATTGACTATCTCTTTTTCAATCATGGTGATCCTATCCCTCTGATATCGATATTTTATTCAAAACTTGCAGGTATAGATGAATGATGCAAATTGATACGTAGAGAACCGCCTGAATCAACTATGTAACCAAAAGAAAATTCAACTTTTACTTCATCGCCTTCGGGCGTCATAAAAAAATAATTACCCATGGCTATAGCGCTTGTTTCATTAAGGATAATGCCTTCATTCTCAAATCGTACATTTGTCCAACCTTTAATGGCAAAACCTTTGTCTTCTGGGTATTCATCATTACCCGCAACAAAATATGATAATGCACCTTCGAAAGTTGATCGAAATTGAATATTAATAGCGAGTGTTGGCTTGAATAGGACTGGACTAATATCATATGCATACAAGGATTTGATATGAGTTCTTGCTCTTTCGACATAGTCTATACCAGTAGTGTGTGCCGTCGCAATTGAAACAATACCTTCTGCCCAGGCGCGCTGTGCCTTCTCTACGTCCATCATGGTCACCATACTATCTCTCAAACTCCGGTTCAATCAGAATATTATGAATTTTATTCATAATTTTAATCAGCACTTAGTCTATCACTTTCTCGCTGAACTTCTCTAACACCAACAACAATCATACAGAATCCAACTAACATTGAGAATCCAATACTTTCATCAAGTAACAACCACCCACTTAGGACACCAAAAACAGGAACTAAAAATACATACGAAGAAGCGGCAGTAGCTCCAATCCTATCAATTCCTCTTGCGAACCATGCATAGGTAAGAACTGTAGAAATTAGTCCAAGATAAGCCACTGAAATCAGCTCAGTAGTTTTAGGACTAGGGATACCAGAGTTCCATACTTCAACCAACATCCATGGAGTGAGCAATACCCAACCAACTATGGAATACCATACTACAATCTCGAATGAAGTACCTATTGTTCCATCGAGTAAAGCCATCTTGGTCAGATTACTAGTTGCAGCCCATGTTAAAGCAGCGAAAGCGATTAGCGTAGCACCAATTAATCTATGATTGAACGGTATATTTGTATTCGGACTCCAGCCGACAACTGTTGCTACACCAATTAGACCCACAATTAGGCCATATACCATCCTCAAACTCATCTTCTGTCCGAGTAATGGAATAGCAAGAAGAACAGTAAACACAGGATTCATTGGAATAATGAGAGAAGCATCACCAGCTGCAGTCCATTTCATCCCATTCATGAAAAGAAGTTGGTAGCCCATAGTACCCAGTGTGGCCATCCAAAACGTATATTTCCATGCTTTTTTACCTTGGGGGAGAATTCTTCGAGAGTTAGTATTTCTGTATATCCAGCACCAAATAACAAATGCGGCAACTGCGATAGTGTATCGCAACCATGCAGAAGTAGCAGGTTCCATGCTAGCCCTATTTCCTTCATCCAGACCGTAGCTAAGAAATCGCCCAATGGCCCATGTTGAACCCCATACTGCAGCCACTAATAGAAGGAGGAGGTGCGTACTGAGATCTTTCATATATTCCGATAGTAAACATCAGTTTCAAACATTCCTTCTGATACTGCTCCGAACCCCTCTATATAACGCCAGAGCTGTTCAATTCTCTCAATACAATCAGTATACAAATTATACTAATAAGAATTCCAATTGGCCCTCTTTTAATCTTTGAAGACGGTTTGAATCCTAGTATTGGTTCAGCTTTGCTTGCTAAATTATCTTCTATTTCCCCTATGGACTTCATATTAATCCCACAGGTGTACACTTTATTATTTTATAATACATGGCGTCTATTTCTATAATTTTAAAATTCGGGATAAGTTTTTTGGTTAAATCGCATACGTCAGGATAGAGGATGATGGATGGCAGAAGTTGAGTTGTTGCCAATCGCAACTATGATTCACCTAATTCTAGGGCTAATGACAATTATTCTAGTATTTCGTTCAGAAAAATCTAATGATAATGAGAGATTTGCGGCATTAATATTGGGGTGGATATTGTTAATATTAGGTATAAACTACTTATTCAGTACCATTATCGATTATCAAATGAATAATGACTTAATGGCTACTGGCCAATATGGTTCGTCATTCTTAAGATTTGGAGCAAAATCGACTTGGATAATTTTTAGTGGGCTATTGATAGTACTTTCTTTGACTTATCCTTACCCATTAATTCAGAATTCAAAAATAGTAACCCTAGGGTGTATAGTAACTATCTTAATTACCCTTATATTCATTCCAACAGGTATTGTTACAAATTTTGAATATGATTCCATAAGTAGCCTTTTCTTATTATTTCCATTCCTTATATGGTTAGGAGTTTATTTGAGATACCTACATAGTGAAATAATAGACGATCGGAAAGAAGATAGGACTATTTCAGCGGTGGCTGCTTTGCTAGTATTTGCAGCCTTTGGAGATTGGTTGACTTACTGGCTAGGTATAATCACCACTCAGGACAATCATTTTTTTGCTAGATTCGCTGTTGGAGGAAGTGAATATAGTGATCCTAATGCAATCAACTTGGTAATGGGAAGTGTCTTACCGGCTTGTGTTGCAGTTTCAATAATTTCAATATTCATTGGAGAAGTATGGAGATGCAGAAAAAAAGGTATTTCTGGTGTCTCAATTTTCACTTTTAGTTTATTTGTCTTAGGAATTTTGTGGTTCATATTTGATTACACTCAGATGGGAATAGTTGATTCCTGCGTAGAAACACAATGTGAATCTTTCAACAAAGTATATGATACATATTTCATTTTTACTTCTCAGATAATCAGATTTTTACTTGTGCCATTGATTTTCATGTATTTGATTCTAAATTTTAATTTAATAGAGACAGGAGGAGAAAATGTTTGGTTTACTCGAGTACTAGTTTTATTGATGCTATTAATCGTAACATCCAGTATTATTGAGTTAATTCAGACAGTTCTTCCGATTCCACAAATGATTACCTCAGCTCTATTCGCAGCCGCAGTCGTAGTTTTCATAGGTTGGGAAGAAAGAATCACCAGTGGAATGATTCGACAATCGAGTAGTGTGGCCAAAACTCTTTTGGATTCTGGAGAGGTAGTCGATTTTTCTATTTCAAGAAGTGAATATAAAGCATACAATATTTCAGTAGGAGTTTCAGTCACTTTGGCGTTAATGATATCTTTACTTATTTCATTAATGGGAATTAATTCATGAGGTGAAAAAATGAGTCAAAGTAAGTCATCTGAAAAATTTGATGGGAGTTTTAATGCTATTTTCTTGAATATGACTGCTTATAATGAAGCAGTGAAAATATATATTGTAGTCGTTATTAGTTTTCTGGTTGTTTTCACCTATAATTCCTTTGATTTGGTGTATAATCATTGGGAACTAATAGAAGATGCTACCACTGAAGATGAGTGGTATTTAACATTCAATGAGCAAAGTGAAAATCTTCAGGAGTCAAGAGTTTTACAAGACGGCGAAATGCAGACATTTACATTTTATATTGATGATATTAATGTCCCTGAAGGTTATCTAATAGGAGAAATAAATATTACAGTCGACGATACGGGAAATGATGGTATAATTGCGAACACTGATCCTACTAATGAGTGTGATTCCATTCTCGCGGATGTACGAGAAGGAGGATTGACGGCTCAATGGACTGATGAAAATAATACCCTTTCTGGGCAAACAAATGATTGTGAACCATTTTTCATGTATCTTAGAGTATATCCAGATTATGATGGACTTTCTAGAAGTTCTAATTCAGTTAATGAATTCCAGGCTCTGCTACCATGGCAACAATCTGGTTGGGGATATGGGGAGTTAGAAATTGATGTAGAAGTGAATACTGATGATAGTATTTTCCCAGGGCAAAGTAGTGATGATGAAGAAATAACCATTACAATAGAAGTAATAATGTTTGAAATTTCAGCCTCGGAAGTGATTTGATTACACTAATCTGTAATTTGTATTATTAATTTCGATACCTATAAATAATAATCTACTATGCCCAGTTCATGCCTTGTGAATGCTGTGATTGTGACCCCTGTGGTTCTAGTTGTCCTTGTGATGGATGCTGTTAACGTACACTGAACCTAACTATAATCCTCTTTATCGCTCATCAAGAGCGTCGGTGTTAATAGTTTCAATANAACATAAAAAGATTGTAGGCGTANGGATTTATAACAAAATATNTCTTAATCAATAACCTATTATTGAAAAGGTAATCAAGTAAAAGGCTTTGGCCATCTTATGGAAGACACAAATACTCAGGAAGATATAAATCGAATTTCTAATAATTTAATGATGAATTTTCCTGGCAAATCAATAACTCCTATTTCTCCATTTGAACTCAAAATGGACTCTTCGGTATTCTATCGTTCAGTAATACGGTTTATGAGCGATAATGAGAATAAATACTACAGTAAAGATGATTTATTTTCCATGAGTTTAGACACAGTAAGATGGGGGCCATTCATATTTGCATGTATTTTATCTTTCACCGGAGTTTTAGCGATACCAGTGATCGGCTTCATGTTCTATGATTGGTTACGCACTCATCGAGACTTTGGTGATAAATTAGATCAATATTTTGCTCAGCAAGGCTATATCAAAAGAGGAGAAAGAAAATTCTAATTAGTCCAATGTTTACCACTAATTGTTGGTTTAAGGTTCATATTGTATAAAAAAAATAAATTCACTACTAAAAGGGAGTGTTTCGACCGAAATTTATGCCAGAGTGGAATAAAAAGGCTTTTCAGATGTCTATGGGGGACTTTTCTGAAGATTTTATTCGAAAGGTAGCTATAGTTCTAGCAGTGGTAGGATTCTTTGTGCATATTTTAGTGTGGGCTTTGTTCAAGACAGAAAATATTACAATAAATGGTGATGCATCAGAGCTTGTCAAATCTCCTCTATCAACCCTCTACACGCCATTCTCTATTCTCCTGGTATATGAGGTGTATCAACTCATTAGAACCATTCCAGACTCATTCTCATCTTCTGTTGGAAAGCAATATGAAATCGCTACATTACTGGTGGTTAGGGACATTCTAAAGAGACTTTCTGGAGTCCAGAACTCCGAGGATTGGAAGATTAGTGCTGATCTTGGATTCCTATTGGTAGAATGTATGGCATTCTTAGTATTGCTGTACACCTCACTGACATACTTCAGAATGAGCAATAGTTCGGAAAAGTCAGAAGAAATGACGGATGACATAGCAATCTTTGTCGAGGCGAAAAGAGGGATTGCAAACGCTATGTTACTTATTTTCTTGGCCACNGCGGCTTACTCTTTCTATACATGGGTCGACTCAGTACAGGAAGGAGGTGGATCGGTCAGTCGTGTCATTTTCTTCTTGGATTTCTTCACTTTCTTGATATTAGCTGATATCCTGATACTATTGATATCTTATTGGTTTTACACGGATTTCGGTAACCTGGCTAGGAATACTGGATTCGTACTGTCGACAGTAATCATCCGAGTAGCGATATCATCCGAGGGAGTATCGTCAATGATTTTATTTACCTTAAGCGGTCTTATAGGTATAGCCATACTAAGAATATTTACACAGAATAATTCTAAAATAAATATCTAATCTATGGTTTACAAATATAGACTCTACGTAAAACACACAGGACAGAATTTATAGAATTAGACGATTTAAGGTGTTCATGAGTAAATGGATATATCTTGCTATGGCTATATTTTCGGAAATAGTTGCAACATCATCACTAAAATTGACTGAGGGATTTACGAATTTCTTACCATCCCTAGTTGTAATTATTGGTTATTGTGCTGCATTTTACTTTTTATCCCTTACTTTAGAAGAGATACCTATAGGTATTGCATACGCCATTTGGTCTGGAGTAGGGATAGTAGGGATTGCGATAATTGCAGTAATTTTTCATGACCAGCGCTTGGATACTGGAGCGATAATTGGAATGGGATTGATTATATTTGGAATCATTATAATGAGATCTTATAGTACAATGAGCCTAGAATGAATTTCTTAATCATCATATCAATTTCATCACAACAATGAGGCGTTTTGCATCGGCATAATACTAGTTTAGTTTCAGAATAAATTATATGCTGAATATATTACCAATAAACATGGTAGATTTTGATTTAACTGAAGAGCAGATTATGTTGATTGAACTAGCAGAACAATTTGCTGATGAGGAATTAATTCCAAAAGCTGAGAAATGGGATCGAGACGGAATTTACCCTGAAAAATCAATAAATAAAGCTCGTGAATTGGGGTTGTTAAATTGTACGATTCCTCAAGAATATGGAGGTATGGGTTTGAGCTTTCTAGATGAAGTAATGATAAATGAAGAATTGGGCAGAGGAGATCCAGGTTTCGCAACAATTACAGGAGTAACTATGCTAGCATGTCATCCAATAATATATGCNGGAACAGAAGAACAAAAAATTCAGTATCTAGGGCGTGTTTGTGATGGTGAAATTTCTGCATATTGTGTAACTGAACCAGGTGCTGGCTCTGATGTTAAAGCGATAAAAACAACTGCAATTCTTGAAGGTGATTATTATGTAATTAATGGTTCTAAAATGTGGATCGGAGGGGCTGGGCAAGCAGATTGGTTCTATGTTCTTGCTAAAACAGGTACTGAGGATTCATATGATTCACTTAGTGGTTTCATTATTGAAGCGAAATCAGAAGGATTGGAAGTTGGGAAAAAGGAGGAAAAAATGGGACAAAGATCTTCAGATACCCGAGGTGTAAGATTTTATGATGTGAAAGTTCCAAAAGAGAATCTAGTAGGAGGAATAGAAGGAACTGGTTGGATGCAAGCTATGATTGCATTTGACCGATCACGTCCTATGCTTGCGGCACATGCATTAGGAAATGCCCGAGGGGCTATGGAAGAAGCTTGGAAATATTCTAATGAAAGAGAAACATTCGGAAAGCCTATTTTTCAACATCAATCGATATCGTTTATGCTTGCCGACATGAGTACTAAGATTGAATGTGCAAGACTATTAGCTTACAAAGCAGCTAATATACTAGATAAAGGAGAAAGTGCAACTCTGGAATCAGCCCATGCTAAGAGATATGCTGCTGATATTGGCATGGAAGTAACTACTGATTCCGTCCAAATATTCGGAGGTTATGGATATTCTGAAGAGTTTCCTGCTGCACGAAGAATGAGAGGAGCTAAAATTTATCAAATATTTGGTGGCACTAGTCAAATCCAGAGACTAATTATTGGAAGAGAAATTAATAAAAAATATTTAGACTAACTATGCTTAAAGAGTTATTAGTAGATTAATAGTCCTCAAAAAAATACATACAAAATATTAGATATAAGCATGACCACAGTTGATGTCACACTCACTCTGTGAAGTATCCTGAATAAACTTTCATTTCCTTCGTCAGTCGCTTTGTTTGTAGCCGGGATGATTAAATAACAAATAGCAGATAATATAACTGTCAATCCGGCTATGCCGTAATGGATAAACTCCGAGTCCTCTTGAAGATAAACCGATACTAAGGAGAGAGTTCCTATCAAACCCAGAGCTAAGAAAAACTTAGGCCAGAGGTCTCTAATTACTTTACCGAATACTTCTATCTCAAGATTACGGAAAAGGCTTGGCGCTACTATTGCAGTTTGCATGAGTATGAGGCCGACAACCATCCCTGGAAAGTAATAGTGCATCATTTCTTCCACATCACCTTGTTCTTGTTCGTCTAATTAATACTGCCTCAGTTGTGATCCATTTCGCAAAAGGTTAGTGGATTAATCTCTTTTAACTAAAGATATCATAACCAATCCTACAATGAAAACTAGGCTTACTATTGCTACGCATGTCATGTTGAAAACTAGGAGGTTCTTCTTATAATTGTTTACTATAGAGCCTCGATATTCATGTTGAAAGGTGTCTTTATTACGTGGGCAAATCATTCTCTGGCGACTTGATCGTATTGCAGTACAAAGATTACTATGTCTAAATCCAATCATTGCCGGCTAAAGGTTTATTTTTAGGGTGACTTATTCGACCTTCGATGAACGCTAGAACAATGGTGATCATATTAATTCTCGGCTCTTTGACTACAGGTTGTATGGGTGTGATCGAAGACTGGTCTCTTGAGATGAACGGACCACAACCGATTTGCCCAGATGGTGAGCCATGCACATGTATCGATATCGACGATTCATGCGAAGATGGAGACGATGATTGGGGCTATTGGGGAATGACAGAGTTATTTTACTGCTCCAATGACGGGGCTGAATATGCCGAATATATGGGTGGGATTTCATGTGATGCAGAGGATAGTATATTCCCGACATGTCCCGATGGAGAAGATTGCTTCTGTGTCGATATTGATGATTCGTGCGACGATGGAGATGATGATTGGGGGTACATGGGAGAAGGTTGGGTATTCTATTGCTCATATGATGGGGCATTCTATGCAGAGATGATGGGTGGAATTCATTGCGCTGATTCTGAACTAGGATTCGTAGAAGAGATAGAAGTTGATGATCAGGGCTAATCGGTTTGAATTACTGAAGTCCCTCTTGCTAGAAAACTCCTCTCGCCCGAGTCGAACCAAAACAAATCACATTCCAAACATCCATCGAATCCTATGGTTTCGGTTTTTCCTACGAATGCAGAGACGTCTTCAATAATCTCTGGAACTAATATTGAGTTTTGTTCACTATGGTCAACTATTTCTATGGATGCGTTTTTCATTTTTTTTCCACAATCGAAACAATCAAAATCACTTTCTATTAATGTGGAAGAGATTTTCGATCGAATAAAGTATGCCTTATCTTTGAAAGTTTGATTTATTGATTTGGACTCCAACATGAAGCCTTTGCAAGAGACACATGCCAAATCGGTCGTGACCAAAGATATGCGTTCAAGACCAATGACTATCAAAGCAAGTCCAATTGACAAAATGGCTAAATCTTCATTTCTAACCTCTCCATCTTCCAGAGATAGGAAATATATCGCAAGAATTATCCCAATCGCAATCAATACGTAACCAGTAAGGTCAAAAACACGTACCGTCCTAGTTTTGTGTGTTCTGTATTCTAATGGACCGCACCCCTTGGGGCATTTTATGACCTCGTCCATAAGGTTGGGTCACTCTATACTGAAATCAATATTTTCCCGGCAGTAACTCGACATTATGTATACAAAATCTTAACTCCATCTGGAAGATATATGACAAAAGGGAAAATATTCACATATAATTTAAGATACCTTCAGACGATGTAGTTTCAGGATTCTAATGAGATAGTCACTGCAGATACTGGGCCCGTTTTTCTGATTCTTTCGGTGGTAAATTGCTCATTAATTCCGCAGNCTTGAACATCTCCTGGGAATTTGGCTTTGCCGTAATAGTAAGATGCTATGCAAGTATAAAGATGAGTTCCAGCGATTGAGGACATGAGAAGTTGTTCGATTAATGATGTTGTAGTGGTCCAATTACCAAATAGAGCAGATATTATACCTAGGGCTGTTGAGACTACTGATGCCAATACTGCAATGTGCATGGATAGAGCATTTAGTTTTGGTTTAATTATTGATAAGCCTCCAGTAAAAATGAAAATAATACCAAATAAGGTCGGAAATAGTGCAGTGAGATAGTCAGTGTAAACAAAGAATCCAACGCCTAAGAAAGACAAAATGAAACCGGTGATAATTGTCAGTTGAGGGATTGTTAATCCAGATATGGTATATCTTCGCATTATTTACGTTACATCTACTTAGTATATTATATTCTGTTTTAACAATAAAACTTTATTGTAAAGAATTGGACAAATTTATCTAAAAATAAATTGAGGATGAATTAAGTAAAATACTATCTGCTGTGCGTGAAGATTGATAATATGGTCTCTTTTTACCTAGAGGGCGAAAGCGTTACCCTGTCGGAGTTTATCTTGGGCGCAATTCCGTTACTATTGCTGCCCGGATTAGTCATACTCTTTGTTATCTGGTTATTTTTCCAAGCAGCAGACCCGGAGAACAAGAGAATACAGAATGAAAGGGCACCGACCGTCATTGAATTTGCATGGATCGTACCATTGATTCTGATAGCGATTATATCAGCAGGGTTTCTATTTGTACCCGCCTTGGTTGTCATGTTATTCCTGAGGATGTACTTAGTCAAACTATACCAGTTATTCAATCCTGACTGGAGGACGGATGGGACTTCTGTTGGGATACCCACAGTTGAAAGTCTGGGAGAGACTCTGGACAACCTGCCTAGTCCGGAAGAAATTGCTGAGAATATTGGTAAGGATATTGCTGACCATTTGATACATGAATATAGAGATGATAATAGCTTATTACGCCGATTGTTTCGAATTTGGCCCATCGGCCCAGTAATAGAATTCCATAAGATAAACCACAAGAAAAAGTGGTTCGTGATTTATGTATACCTTGTAGTTGTTCCAATCCTGATTCTTCTCTTGATTTTGACAATGGTCATTACGGAGTTGATTGATTCTGCAATCGAGGGTTTCCTTAACGAACTCTGAATTACGTTTATTCCAATGAGGATATCTTTAGTCCACTATTTTTTCAAATCATGATGTTAATTGTGAACATTAGACCCAGTCCAAGTCCCCAACTAATAACCATTATGTTGAAGAAATTTGGAGTCATTGACTCACCATTCCAACGCATTCCATCTTCAATGCCTTCATCTCTTAGCCTGTAGTATGCAAATAATACCAAAAGCAGGGCAAGAGGGCCGGTTAACCAATCCATGGTCAATTGATCGGATACTGGTCTGTGAACTTCAGCACCTACGTTATCTACTAGAGATACATAGCTGTTGATTAGGGTAGCGAGTAAAAAGAAAATCCCTGGATGGATTATTGCCCACTTACCTTTTGCCCCATCCATGATAGTAATCATAATCCAAATCCAATAAATCAAGAAAAGGGAACCGCCAACTGCAACAGTTACTTCAGATGGTGCACCAAGACCTAGGGCCAGCATCTCTGGTGTGGCTGTGCCTATTTCGAATGATTCGACTGTATCTGCAGGCATTACAATAGCCCTCAAGCAATAGTAAGCCCCCATAACCGCGAGTGATCCAAGTGCTACAAGTGCTGGCTTATCTTGGATNTTAACTCCCATCTTGAAGTCTGACATACCGTCATCAACTTCATCTTCCGCCTTCAAGAAATAATAACCAGCAGCGTAAATCAAAGTAGTGATAGGGACTACATATTTTGGAGTCTCAGATGAATCAAGATCGCCCCAATACATCCAGATTACAGCAGTCATTACTGAAAATCCTATAATCCCAGGTATCATGATTTTCCACATACCTTTAGCCCCTTCATTAAGAATTATGCCAGTGGAAACGAATACACCAAACATCAATGCTCCATTGAATGCTGTTTCAGGTCCTCCGTTTCCATAGGACATCATTCCGGCAACGGTTTCGTTCGAAATTAGAGTGAAACACCCCTCTCCTCCGGTAACATAGCAGTCGGCCAATAACATAAAATTCAGCGAATACACTAGAGTAACTAGTGCGCTTATGCTTAGGCATATTTTGGCAGGTGTGGATTTAATTGCATTAAACATTAATTTATGGTCTAAACAGGCAGTTAATAATAGTCACGCAATCTTTAGACTCTATGATGCGATTATCGATTTCGATTTCCTAAATAGTTAAAATTTAAGACAATTTCTCGCATGAAAAGAATTAATGATTGCTTATTGTTATAGTTTGACCCATTCGATACATCACGAATACAGGGGAAAAAAATTCAAGCCAACCATCTTCTGGTAGTGTTAGGTGCTGAAGGATGGGAGTTAGAAAAAGGCATGGATATCAACTATCCATTGATTTAGAAAATGGACAAAAATATTCGATGATGTTCGTTGAAGGCACACTCGGTGAGATGAAAAAGTATGAAAATCTCTTTGAAAAATTGAGTATAGCAACTAAATCGGAAAATATTCTCACAAAACGAAGGATAGGAAAGATTGATTTCGGCCAGCAGAACAATGCTGCAAAATTGTTTATTGATTCGGTAGCCTCGTGTCGAATAGTTGCAAAAGGAGAAAAAACATTTATTTCTTACAAAATAAGTAAAATGCGTATTTTAGCATGGTCGCCAATCTATGCATTCTTGCTTTTCTTAAGTCTGCCAATTACAATCTGGACTCTGATATCTGCTATCACGGGTGAGTTTTTCCAAGACTATCAATGGCCTCAAGTACTTTACAATACGATCGTGGCCCTCTGGATTGTTCCATTTATACCAGCACTTCTTCTCTCACTCATAGGCTATTTTGTCCCTGGAGGTGGTTTCCCAGTTCGAATGAGTAGGGTTGTTATTGATATGTCAGAAAGTTCCGTAACATGGGAGCACAAGTATTGGCCAAGATTTTTCACCAAAAAAGAGACTATCGGACTACCGGTGAACATGTCGTTTGATTCTGGCTTCTACAAGTATTTTGATGAGGGTGATGATGGGGGTTTTGACGGAAGTTAAGCAAAGATATATCATAACCGTACAGGAATTTGGATCTCATTTCTCCTAGCAAATGGTAGTGTAGACCAAGGATTATCATAGATAGCCAATTTCGGATCTCCTGTGATTTCTATCCCTTCCTCTTTGAGAGTTTTTTTAAATTTTGAAATCAAACGTAGGGTTTTTGTGTTTCCTGCAAGTCCACTAAATTTCAAAACAGCTACTTCAGCTTCTTCTTTTTGAGAGATTTTTACTCGAGAGTCGTTTGGTTCGGGAAGATCAGATAGTGAATATTGAGAAGGTATTGTGAAAGCTAATTTTGGAATTTCGGAAGATTCATTCCAAATATGTACGGGGGCAGTCATAGCAATTCTTTGACCTGAGATATTGCCCCCAAATATGTAGTTTGCAATTATTCGAAATGCACCACTTGAACCTTGATAATTTGAACTACTTCTTTCCGTTATTGCCAATATACTTTGTTCATATCTTCTAATTTCAAAGTTATCGAAGGAGGCGATAAGTGAATATTTTGGCTCTTCATATCGTACCATATATGGCCTACACGGGCATCTAACTATGATATCTTCGATACAGTTTCAGTATTCGCTACTCAAAGAGTAGGGAAAATGCTGGCCTCAAAGGTTAGGAAGAACTCTCTAACCACAATACAGGCCATTAATCGTTCCAAGATGATGTAGTACTATCATCCAACACTACTATGCCGATTATCTCAATTTTTTTACCCTTACTTTGGAAAATATACAATGCCTTACCATGAAAATAGGGAATTTCCTCACGATTAATCCTATGAAAATCCACTAGAAGCGTTCCTGATGTTTCTGCAATTCTCGTAAAATCAAGTTGGTTCAATTTGCTTCCAACATATCCATCAATATCCAATGAGTTTCGTAATTGGGAGAAGCCCGCCAGAATCTCTTCTCTATCTCTGAAAATTGTAGTTCCTGAAGGTGAAGAGGCAAAGAATGGCGTTCTACATTGATTCGCGATAGTTTGATAGTCCTTATTCTCGAAAGCTCGTATATATTCCATGTAAAGGTCTAGAGTCTGTTGCTCATCCATGTTTATCCTAGTAGGATACTCTCTATTATACATACGTAATTATCGGTAGGGGTGTTTATGAATACGTAAACTAGGGTACATTATCACGGGTTAAGGTTTAAATCCACATACCTAATCTTCCCCTATATGGGCACATTATCATGGTGGTATAATTTACCGACTACTGATGGCTTGGTAAATGGTAGGTGTGGTTGTGGGAATACTGTTCGAACTACCCAAGACGCTATTGATGAAGGAGATGTTATTTGTGAAGCATGTAAAAACCCTAGAGAGTTTGAAGGAAGTTTCCATGGAGATTAACTCCAAATAATTCTTTTCTTATTGTCAATCTGCCTAGCGTAGTTGATGCAGGCAAAACATTGATGTCAAGAAGGATAATCTAGAGTTATGAGTGCAGAAGTCCAATGCCCTGCAGGGTGCGGTCTCATGAATTACAAAACTAAAAGAAACCTGAAAATTCGAGTTTTCGACCCGTTGGGCTACGCGATGATGATTTGCGGAATTCCATTCATCGCCGCTCCAGATAACCTTCCCTTCGAATTCTTCACATCAAATCTGATAGTCAACGGAGGAATTGGGGTTGGGCTACTGTTACTTGGTGCCCGGCGTGCTTCATTGGTTACTACAGATCTGCGGTGCAACACCTGTAATGGAGTCATTCTAGAGTCCAAGTCCATAGATCAAAAACTTAAGGGAGATTTACTTGGCTTGTCAGAGAACAAAGCAGAGTACATTCGAACAGCACTTTCCTCTTCTACGGAGGAAAGCGAGTACGCCTGCCCGGACTGTGGGGAGAAAATGAGGCACATCAGAGTTCCTATCGAAGATGGAGAACACCGATCGAACCCTATTGCTCCGGATATCGTTGAGGACATCCAAAACCTGACAACCGTTTCCAGGACCGTGGAGATAGACGGTTGCAAAGGGTGCGACATGCTGTGGTTCAAGAAGGCCAAGTGGGAGAAGCTGCTTTCCAAGGACTCCACAATAATTCTAAAAACATGGATTTGAATCTGTCATATTCCGTACCCAAGTATATGCAGTGTAAGAAATAGTAAAGGAGGCCACTCCATCGGAGATGTATGGATAAATCACCTGTGATTAGGATGTGGGTAACCAACAAAAATAACAGTGAAATTACAACTGAAATAAATAAGGCAATGGTTGAATTTCTTTCTTCTGCAATGGAAAATGGTTGTAATGGTTTTACATTTGCCGAAGATGCTGAGAGAGTAATTGTTTTCACAGTATGGTCAGATGAAAAGGTACTAGAGAAGTTTGGCTCAACTGATGATTATAAGAATCGTGAAAAAGAAATAATTAATTCATTTTCCGCAGCAGATTTTCAACTTTCTGATGATATTCTATTCAACTCTACTGCCAAAATTTTACACACCTATACAAAATAATGGGTAGAGAAGTTGATTTTATAATTTATTTTCACCACTTATTTCCCACCACTCTGGGGTTTGTGTCGAGTCGTCATCAGGAATCACGACTTCAGGAGCATCTGAATTAATGATGACAATCTCTTGAATATTCTCTCTAAAAGTCACCTTACTGGAGGATGAAAATACCATAATTATACTTATTATTATACCAAAAAAACCTAAACAACAAAATAATAATGATATAAGTATTTCAAATCCACCTTCATCAAAATATACATTATCATTAATTATCAATATCTGTTGATTGGAGTCAATTTCTAAACTCCCGTCAAAATCAGGACTAAAAGATCCAATATAATTCCAACCATCCTCATTTAATAATGAGTCGCAATCTTCAAAAAAATATTCCCAATCATCTTTGTAAATACTTAATTCGACTTCTTTACAAGAATATATAGAAGTAACAAAAACCGAATAAGTATCATATTTATCTACAGTTATATCTCCATCTATTCCTTTAAAAATGGCTTCTTCTTCAACATCCATTTCATTAATATCGGACACGCCAATGATGGAAATCATGAAAGCGATTATAATCATGAAACCAGAGATCCCTAACAGAATCAATCCTAATTTTCTAGTGTCCACATATTACCCTAACAAACTTTAGATACAAATGTATGTATCAACTTCCCTAGCGTAGTTGATGGATAGCACTACAACGGTTCTATATTACATATCCATAAAGTTCTGGCTTCCACCATAACCCATCTTTGTAATAATGGGTTCATTAATAAAACCATATTTACATATACACATACTTGTCATAAACTAGTCTAAGATTTATGAAAACTAATGC
>PBHZ01000021.1 GCA_002719615.1 Methanobacteriota archaeon | reverse complement strand
GCCGAGGAAGAGGCTGCTGCAAAGGCTGCTGCCGAGGAAGAGGCTGCTGCAAAGGCTGCTGCCGAGGAAGAGGCTGCTGCAAGGGCTGCTGCCGCTTTAGCAAGGGTAAGAGCGGCTCAAGAGGAAGCAGAGAGAATTGCAAAGGAAGAAGCTGAGAGAGCACTGGCGGAAATGGATGAACAAGAAAGAGCTGCTGCTGCAAAGGCTGCTGCTGCAGAAGAGAAGAGGCGTAAACTACTCGCAAGAGTAGCAGAAAAGGCTGAAAATATTGATTTCGCTACAATTGGTATTGCAGCAACTTCAGATATTGTCTCCGAAATTACAACTGAATCCACTAGCATAACTTTATCTGATGCATCTTCATTCCCTGATAGTGGAAATGCATATATTTACGATCCAAGAGGAAATATACTATTAAAGTGGGAAGGAAAAGAAGACAATACATTAATTGGAGTAAGTGGCATTACGAAAACTCCTCCAATTGGTGCGATAATTATCGAGAGAGATAATCTTCAGGATATCAAAGGAGTGGGGCCATTTATAGAAGAAAAATTAAATGCATTAGGGATATACACATTCAAACAAATTGCGAATATGAATTTTGAAATTGAGGAACAAGTGAATGTTGCTATAGAATTTTTCCCAGGAAGAATTAGAAGAGATGAATGGGCAAAACAGGCCTATGATTTCATTACCGAGGATGAAAGTTAAGAGATAAGCATTTAATAGAAATTGAAAGCGACAGAATAGAGGCAATAACATGGCAGGTGAATTAGAGAGTATACTATCTCCAATGACTGATGGATTGAAAGATATTGAAGAGATGGGTCTTCTTTATCAATTAGGATTTAGCTTTATTCTTATTTTTGTCGCATTATTAAGCGTTAAATTTGGATTCTCCAGACTTGCATGGAGAATTGTGAAAAAAACTGAGAATGAATGGGATAATGCAGCATTGGGTCCAGTTACTAATAGGCTCTACATATTTGTATTATCTGCAGGTTTAGAAATATCAATCGATTGGATTGATAGTGGCGGAGATAGTGCATTTTATTCGGGTATCGAACCTTATTTTTCGGCAATTTATATTCTATTAACAACCTCTCTGATTAGCGTTGGGATAAAGTATGTAGTACCAGCAATTTTTGAAAAATACACTGTAAATAGATCAGTAACAGTTACTGGTGGCAATCCAATAATGGTATTTATTTCTAGAGCAGTAATTTGGTTTATTGGATTAAACTTGGCATTAAACACTATAGGAATTGAATTACTTGGAATATTAGCATCCCTGGCAGTTTTCTCACTAATAATTGGTCTTGCAGTTCAACAAACTCTAGGGAATATTGTAAATTCATTCATGCTTGCTATTGACCAGCCATTTGAAGTTGGAGATAGAATAGAAGTAGATGGAGTCATGGGGAATGTAGTTTCAGTTGGAATACTTTCTACTAAAATAATCACAATTTCAGAGCAATTAGTAATTATTCCAAACAATAGACTCATTGATTCTACCATTACTAATTTCGCAAGAGGAGGAGGAGACGGAGTGGCTACAAGAGTCTCCTTGAGAATTGATGTAGGAGTAGATTATGATGAAAATTCTGCCCATGTAAAGCAAGTAATGTCGCATGTTGCAAGTAAGTGCGAATATGTATTATCTGATCCACAACCAATGGTATTACTAAGAGAATTAGGAGATTTTGCAAAAGTTTACCGTCTTTATGCTTGGATAGAAGATTACAGTGATGAATTCTTGGCTAGAGACTGGCTATTAAGAGAAATTGATATTCGATTTGGAATTGAAAGTATAAGTATCCCATATCCTGTTTCAGTAGAACTTTCTGAGAAGGCATCGCCATACGGATATGACGCTACTGGAAAGTTAGACAATGATGAATCAGCCATTGGCAGGCGTAGTAGGAGAAAGGCTAGTAGACAGCATGTAGCTACTTTGAGTATGGAAAGAGATGAAGCCAGAGTTAAGGATGAAAGAGAGAGTATGAAAGAAGATTTGGAATATCTTCAGACTCAATTAGCACAAGGAGATTTGAAACGTGTCGAAAGAGAAACTATGGAGGCAGACATAAGGAATCTTGAGAGTTTATTGGCTCAATTCTCTGATTAATTTTCGTAATTGATTTAGTCTCCCTACACGTCCGACATTTATGGAGATAGATACTGCAACCTCTGCTAAAAGTGCTGGCTTGAAAATATCCAACAGGAAAGTCCCTGGAATAACTAGGGAAAAAATAGAAATTAAATCTGAAGAAGATGATAAAATAAAGATAGAATGGAAATATATTAACCCAGATGGGAAGATTTTGAAAGATGAGGAAAGGATAGTATTTCTAAATTCTCTTGCAGTTCCTCCTGCGTGGACAGAAGTATGGTTTGATAGTAACCCAAAAGGACACATTCAAGCTACTGGTAAAGATGATAAGGGAAGATTACAATATAGATATCACCCCGATTGGATAAAGAAAAGAGCAGATATGAAGTTTGATGATGTTGATGAATTCGGTGTTGCACTCCAAGAAATAAGAGACCGTTATTGGGGTGATTTGGAAATGAAAACTGAAAAAGGAAACTTTCCCTTTCACAAAGCAGTTGCACTTGTAATATACTTAATGGACAGATATCACATCCGAGTTGGATCAGACCAATATGCAGCAGAAAATGAATCATATGGACTTACAACAATTACAAAAGGGCATTTTACTCTTTTGAAAGGAAAAAAAGCCATTGAAGGTAAGATGGATGCAATATTTAGTTTCACAGGAAAATCAGGAAAGCCATGGAAACTATTAATCAGAGATGACGATATCGTAAAAATGATTCAGGAATCAAAGTCTCTAGGTGAAAATAATGATGAAACAGATTTATTTAGTTATAGCGATGATATGGGAAATATTGTAGATATAAAGGCAGATCATGTAAATAAATATATCCAAGAAGCTACAGGGAAAGGATATACTGCTAAGAACTTCAGGACATGGGCGGCTACTTGGAAGGCAGGCGCAAGACTGGCATTAATCACTGAAGCCTCTGAGGAAGAAATACTAGAGATACCAAAATTATTCGAAGAGTGGAATGAATTGGATAATCCACATGAATTCGAACCAATGATAGAATGGAAAGGTGCTAGGCTAAAGAGGCCTGAGGGGTTGGTTAAGTTAGCACAGAATTCTAAATTACCTGGAAAGACCGAGAAAGAAAGAATGGCTACAATGCTGGCAGTTGTAGATACCGTTGCGGCTGACCTAGGAAATACCAGATCTGTATGTAGGTCTTCGTACATCAGACCTATGTTCTTGGAAGACTGGGAAAAAGGAGTTTTTCATAAAAAATGGATGGAAGCCACAAAAATGGTTAAACCAGAGGATTTGCAAAGACAGGGATTTACAAAAGAAGAAACATTGGCCGAGGCAACAGCAATTCATTACATGAAAAAGAATGAAAAATAGGGTGATATTATCGATAAAAAGATAATTTATCTTGATTTATTGGGTTTTTATTGTCCGATACCTGTCCATGAATTAAGGAAAGCAATCAATTCCACACATCAAGAATCTGTCTTTGAAGTAGTATGTGATGATCCAGAAACATTGCATGATATACCGTCACTTTGCGAAAGAATGGGAGTTGAATTGGAAAGTGTTACGGAAAAATCTGGAGAATATCATTTTAGAATAATAAAATCTATTTTTTAATTGAGATTGCGTGCTAGATGATTCAATAAATGAATAGTGTTTGGTGAGTGTATGAAGAAACGGGAGATAGTATCAGAAACTAAAGTACCTGCGGATGCAAAACTACCAACAATTCATGGTGAGTTTAGAATCAGAGTATTTCATGAAGAAGATACGGGCTTTGATCACGTAGCACTTACTCTCGGCGATATGGCTGGTCCGGATCCCGTTTTAGTTCGAGTACATTCTGAATGCCTTACAGGAGATGCTTTTGGTAGTCTTAGATGTGATTGTGGTGCACAATTAGATGCTGCACTAAAGCAAATACAAGAAAGGGGCTGGGGTTGTCTGGTTTATTTACGTCAAGAAGGAAGAGGTATTGGTCTACATGCTAAAATCCAGGCATATAACTTACAAGACAAGGGCGTAGATACACATGATGCTAATTTAATGTTAGGTCATCCAGTAGATGCAAGGAACTATAATATTGCATCGGTGATACTTAGTTCGATTGGAATTAAAAAAATTTGTCTTATGACGAATAATCCCGAAAAAGTGAAACAATTGAATAAATTTGGAATAGAAGTTGAAGTAACGACTCCACTAGTCGTGGGAATAGTTGAAGAAAATAAAGATTATTTAGTCACGAAAGTAGATAGGATGGGGCACTCGATTGATCAAGATTTTCTTAATTGACTTATGGGGCCGTGACCGGGAATTGAACCCGGACCGGCGGGACCACAACCCACCGTGCTAACCATTACACCATCACAGCCGTATGTATGCTTAGCGCAATATGTAACGTTTATCAATCGTATGTTCAAAATATTTACACTACTATACCAACGTATTGAAGCATAGCACACTTACGCGAGTACCATGGAGTGGAGAGAACAATGTTTGTTTACTGTGATTGTGATCTTGGGTTTACTATTTCCTCTACCTATATATAGTGCTGATGAAGTAATTTCTGCAGAGGAGATAGAATTACTAGAAAGTGGGAATTTTCAAGATCCAGGGCAATGGGAAATTTCGTCTACATCTGGTTTTTCAACTAACATGGCAGAATACAGTGTCGGAATGGTTGCAGATAATGAATTATCAATAACCCACTCAAGACCGAATAATTTTGTATCCCATACAGAATGGGCAACTTCTAGTATTACTAATTCCAATAATACTCTTGGAAATCCAGACTCATCTTATACATGGTCTAAAGGTCCTGATATAACTATGGATGGGTATGATTTTTCAAGTTTCAATACTTACAGAATTGAGAATGTTTCAGTCGTTTTACACATCAGTATTCCTGAAGAATTATATCAAGATGAAGTTAACATAAAACTTCAAAATCATGGACCTGATAAATTAATTACTGTGTTAACAAATGTCGATACTCCTGGTGGGCTCAATCGAATGAATAATCCTTTAGTCATTTCATTGGATGATTTGCTAGAGTGGGACTGGCAGAAAATAGAAGATACACAATTCACAGTAGATTATGCTTCAGATAATGTAGGACCAGATGATTCTGAAGTAAGAGTAGACGCAGTAGGAATTAGAGTAAAATATAATCAACCATGGTATTCCTTCGAGAACGTAAAAGCAGAAACAGTGGTATCAAGTAATGAATTACCCATCATTGACTTTGGACCATATGAAGGAAGTGTTGAGAATTTAATTTATTCTAGTTGTGGTTTAGAAAAAGATGAACAATTAGAAGATGGAATTTGGGATATCACTGAAATAGAGAAGCCACCTTCACAAGAATTTGGAAGGATACACTCCTATGGAGATGGTAATTTCACATTGAAATACAAGAAAAATGATGGAACATTCCAATCTATTAATTCTGGAGAATTAATGCCTATATTAGGGGAGGAAATAGATTTGAGGATTTTAATTCATGATGGTTGCATAGAAAAAATAAGGATAGACATTAATGATCCGGTACTAATAATAGAGGGAGAAGTAACAGGTAAAACTGATGGCTTGTCAAACTCTTCACAAGTTTTGTTTGCTGTTGATAATGAATTAGTATTTTCCATGGATATCGGAATAGGTAATTTCTCATATTCTATTCCAATTGGGTTTGCAATTCCAGAAGAGGGAAATTTTGAAGTTGGAATAGCTACAAGATTTCAATGGGCATCGGATGGAACAAGTGAAACAACTGTTCTCCACCTTAGATCAATCGGCATTGAAGGTGGTTTTCACATTGAATGGGATTACGACCCAGAATGTATACAAATGGATGATTTAGAAATAAATGAAGATCAAGGTGGTTTAATTATGCCGATATCGACCAGATGTGAAGATGACATTACTAGTCAGGAGGAACTTGTCCTAACTGCGATTAGTATGGATGTAGAGTTAGTAGAAGTATCATCAGAAGATGGTAATTTGAAGATACAACCANTAGAAAACAAATATGGTGAGACTAACATAAATATTAGTATTNTTGATCAAAGAGGTAATGNATGGAATGACACTTTCAAAGTTAGGATAAATTCAGTACAAGATTCTCCGATCCTTAGAGGTCTACCATTAACTGCTTATGTAGAATTAGGAGATACGGAAATCGTAAATATTTCGATAATTGATGTAGATACCGAAGAATTATTCATCTCAACAAGTAGAAGTTGGGCAACTATTGATTCGTCTCGTAACTTAGTATTGACGCCGGTACAGAGTGGCACTCACACAGTTGAGATTGTCATTAGTGACGGNGAATTTGAAATAAGTGAAACAATAGAGATTGTTGTTTCAGCAAAACCGGACTTATCTGTAGATGAGATTGAAATTACAAAAGATGGAGTAAAATACGAAATCTTAGAAGAAGGAGACATAGTGCAAATAATTTCATATGTGAGAAATTTAGGGAGAACAGAAGCCAATAATGTAAATATTCAATGTAATATCGATGGTATTTTGGTTGGACAAGATACTATTGAAAAGATTGCCCCAGGAGGATTAGGAATTTCAACTTGCGATACACAATTTGATTATCAAAGTGAAGGAATAGAGATTAAGATAGAAGTTGATAGTACANCAGAAATATTGGAAACAAATGAGGAAAATAATCAAATGATTATTTTCATTGAAGTTGANGGCATAGATTCTGGAAGAAATGACGAGATTGATAGAGAATTGGTAATTATTATTTCGTCATTTACGATAGTTATCTTATCATTTGCAGTATTACAATTTGGGCCAAAAAAGATTAAAAGAGAATTTGAGAAGATTAAATAATTTATTTTAATTTAAAAAAACAATACGTATGGCCGATAATCGCTCTAAAGTAGGGAATAGTTATATCAGGATTGATTACGAAACTCATTTACTACGCTCTCAGGTTGTGTGGCCAATGAGCTTAGTGGTGTGTGAAAAAAATGATGAAATTGAAAATTCGTTTAGAAACGGAAGAATGGGTTTACGAAGAACATGAATTGATTTAAAATTCATAAATTACTTTGTAGACCAGGTCTGAGGATAAGTTCCCGGAGCCATTAATACAGATTGTGATGTTGCAATTTGTCCTGATTTGATATCGATTAAATTGTCTGAATCTACTTCTAAATTNGCTATTGCGACTGCTTCTTCTTTTAGGCTCATGATTATGATAGTTTCACCTTTTTTGATTCCCTTTTCTATTTTAACTAATCCTGGCCTAGCAAGAGTAGCTCCGTGAGAAACAGCTGATGCTGCTCCATCTTTTACATATGCTTTTGGTAAATTTCTCAATACTGATTCAATTGGAGATATTAGTTTTCTTAAGCCTTGATCATCGCCCTGATTATTCCATAAAAATACTGCATCTGTTAGCTGATGCATCGTACATGCCATGNTTTCATTTAACCTGCCNGTACTNTCTCTGTGAAGCTCGGTTAAGTCACATTTTGTCCCTAGAAGTAGGCCAATATCTTTTGCTAAAGTTCGAATATAAGTACCTGCATTGCAAGAAACATGAATTATTGCAATTTTACCACCCTTGTCAAAATCAAGTAATTCATTAGAAAAAATCATTCTTGTACGGACTTGTACTTTTACGGCGGAATCTTTTGGAGGGACATTATATATTTCTCCTTTAACTATGTTTAGAACATTTTCTAATTCTTTACTTGTGATGGCATTAGCAAATTTGAGTACGGCAATATAACTTTTATTTGTATTTAGAACAATATTTGTTATTTTAGTGGCTCTTCCGCATAACAAGGTAAGTAAGCCTGTTGCAAATGGATCTAAAGTACCCCCATGACCAAGTCTATTCAATCCCAGTAAATCCCTTGCCCAAGCAGTCAATTGGTGACTAGTCGGGCCAGATGGTTTATTCACCAAAATGATGCCTGAATCTAGTAATTCTGTAATACTACGATCTTTTGGTGGGCATCCATACTTACGATTAGTTTCTGCGGAATCATCAAAAATCCAATAATCTTGATTTGACATAATACTATCCTCCTAAATAATTATTTACAATTTGAAATACATCATCTTCATTCTTGTCATCTGCCTCTACTATAAGGTCATATGGAGATAAGTCATCTAAATTAATATTGTAAAGAGTCTTATATCTATCCATGTCGTCTTTCTGACGTTTTCTAGATTTTTCTAACCAAAAATTAAATTCCCCTCCTTCTCTATTTTGAATTCTTTTTGCTCTTTCAATATCGGATGCAGAAATCCAAATTTTAATACAGTCTAATTTCAATTCTTGGGCCCACCAACCGCATAATCTACTCTCAACAATTTCTGGAGAATCTTTAGAAGTCATGATTTGTTTTAGAGTATTGTCTAGAGATCTGTCGACATCTAAATCATTCTTGCATAGGGCACTAAATTCTTCTATACTTATGTTTCTTTCTAATGCAGCAGATCTAAATATCTCGCCACCATTGATGTATTTCCAGTTCCTTTCTTTAGATAATCTTGAAACAAGAGTTGAAGTTCCACTACCTGGAGGGCCACTAATTGTTACNTTGAGCAAAGATATCATCTCCATTCATGGCGACACATTTCACAACGTAACTTACCACTTGATGTTCGGTAGACCATGTCTGAACTGCATGATTTACATGTAGTCCCATCTTTTGGAGGTGCAACATATAAATTACCTGACGATCTCCTGGAATTACTGGAATCACCGGTTTTTCTAGGGCCAGCACGTTTTCTCTGAGTACGTTGATTACGAGGGTTGTTATTTTTATTTGTACGACTTTCTTCCAATAAATATAATAGAGGTTCGGGTATTGATTCACCGGCTGTTACTAACGGATGAGACTTATATCTTACTAGTTTTATATGCCTGTCCACTATCCTTCCCAATGGTGCACTCATGGATATATATGTTGCAATCCANGCAGGAAATATCCAAAATATTTTATTTTCAAAATTCCATGTTTCTGACCATGGCGTACTTACATAATCAACTCTAAAACTTTCAGTTGATGTTGCCATCCAACTAAAAATAGCAATAATGAAAATCATGGTAAACATCATCGGTTTCATCATTGCAGCCTGCATAGCCATTTGTTCGGGCATCATTTGCATCTGTAATTTCTGCATCTTTTCCGTAGTAGCCATATCTCTAGCCATTCTGGCTTCTCTTGTTTTTTGACCTATTTGCCTGGACCTATGAGAATAATGTGCTTGTCTAATTGGATCTAAGAAAAATGATCTTATAATTGTGTTAACAATCATTATTGAAGACCCTAAGAAGAATACTGTAGGGACGAAATATTGGTTATGGAATGGTAGCATAGGCTCTATTACTGTTCCTGCACCATCCGATAATGCATCTCTGAAGCCAGGAAAAAACATCAAAAGAACCATCATTCCAATCAAAAAAAGCATAGGAAAAAGCATAGCTGACATAGCTTCAGTTTGGGCATCCCCACTTGGCTCCGCGGTTACCATGAATATTCGGCCGTAACAATCTAGAATGAACACTTCGGTTTAAATGTCAAAAAAAAGGCATTACTGTATAAAGGAAAAGCCGCACAAAATACATTGTGAAGAGCCAATAGGATTTTCAGAACCACAAGTTGGGCACTCTTGCACAGAACCTGTAGTATTGCTAATTTCTTCTTTATTTTTCTCTCCAATTTCCTCTTTAGGTTCTTCATCTACAATTTCTTCTTCTGTAGGTTGTTCTTCCGCAGTTTCTTCTTCTGTAGGTTGTTCTTCCGCAGTTTCTTCTTCTGTAGGTTGTTCATCAACAAATTCTTCTTCTGTTGGTTGTTCTTCAAAATCTTTTGATTCAGGNTATAATACAACATCATTGTTGGCACTTAGTGGCGTACTAGAGATCGATTCTTCAACCCATTCAGGAAGATTTGGATCTTCATCAACTTCTTCTCCAAATGTTGCACCATGAAAATCTTGAACATCGGACATCTTGTATTCTGACTCTGGATCTCCTTGAATTACATAAACGACTTCGATTCTTTCATCTTTTTCTATTCTACCGATTGCCCAAGTAACGTGCGTTCCTTCTCTTGCAGATTCTTTTGTGGTGGATGCTTCTCTTTCTCCACTTAAAGAAGAACGTACGCTAGAGTTTTCAATTGAAAAAGTACCAGGAACTACGTCGTGTAAAGCTANATCTTCTAATGCNCTATCTGAATTGTTATCAAACATCAACATTATCTCATATTTACCAAGTCCACCACCGGGAAATACTTCTTTTCCTGTGCTTATATTTCTTCGACGATGGACAACTCTTATTTGGGGGGGTTTCTTAACCATTCTTTCTGCTACAGGTCCAAAACGTTCCGAGCTAAAATAAGCCTTTACAGGTGCTGAAAGTAACTTATTCTGTGGAGAAGGGTCTGGAGCATGTAAGGGATATCGAATTATCATTGTTTTACCCGGCCTAAGCCCGAGAGGGGCTGAGGTTCCGATAGTTGCACGTANGCCATGTCCATTGGAATCTGGGGAAATGAGTTTCTCTTCTATTTGAATACCTTTTATAATTTCGACTTGATATTGTTCTGGCTTAAGATCAAGGCCTTCTATTTCTATAGAAATTTGGCTGTGAGATGGGGGATTGAAGATTCCTGGTATATCATCCAGAATCCTTACTACATTCATAATTGCAGANCCTGTGTTTTCAATTGTTATTACGGCTTCTATGTCAGAAGAAACATAGGACTTAATTCTTGATTTATCATATCTTTTATTTACAATTGCATCAAGTATGGTTAATTTTTGTTCCTTTAATGAAACTTTACCTTTGGATTCGACAGAAATTCTTGGAAGTATTGAATATCTAACTTCTTGAGTAAAACTAGGTTGCTCTTCTGATTCAACTCTCTTTATCATAGAATCCCATCTTCCTTCTGGTGGTATATCTTGCCTTATATCTGAGACATCGAGTATTGGTTCATCCCTTCCTATCAAGCGAACAGTTGCTCCCGAAAGAGCAACTACAAACGAAGATTTATTCTCAAAAACACATTTACAATCCCAAACACCGGGCCTATCTTGTTCCTGGGCATTAACATAAGAAAATTGTCTACCTGAACTTGTTACTTTCTCGAATTTCGATCTAGAAATGGTAGCATCAGCAGAATATGTTGCTGTAGAAATTCCAGCAGATATTTTGTCAACAGAAGATATATTTGCAGAAACTGAGAGAGACAAAGGTCTTTTTTCGCCTGGATTTAGTCTTCCTATATTCCAAATTAGCATTTCATCTTCTATGACGTATTCTGCATCTTCGGCATGAACAAAGGAATCAGGCATAGTCCTTGTNACTTGTACATCATTTAATGGTACAGAAGATATATTCTCTAACTCAATAGATATCAGGATGTCTTGAGGATTATCCAAATAAACAAGCGATAAGCTTGATTCTTCATTTCTTTCAGGATCTGTATCTATTGATTCTGTCATTACAATCATTCTTGGCCCTTTCGCTGAATATTTGATGATTTTTTCTTCAGTGGCATCCAGTTCTCTTATTGGTATAATGGCTTCACCAAAATCTGTAGAATCTGTATTCTTTAATTGTATTTCAATATCCCATGCACGGTGCTTTTTACTAGCATTTCTAAGTATTAATTCTCCTTTAATGCTTTGATTCCTTACTGTTCCGTTTGGGTTCAAAGAGGATTCTTCAGATTCTTTAAGAGTCGCATGTAATTTATCACCCGAAATTGAATCAACTTCAATAGAAGGCCTTAAAATAGAAAATTTAGGTTCATCTCCGGCTGAAAATTGTTGATCTTCAGAACCATACATTATAGAGAATGAATCCGTCATTGAGTCTAATTCCGAGTCAGAAGAATTTGGGATATTTTCTTTTTCATGTAACTCTTCTCCAGAAAAAAATGATAACGAATCAGCTAAAGATTTTAGAGAATCTGTAGATTCTGTACTAGTTACATCTGTATTTTCCTCCTCATTGGTATCTTCTTCATTATCATCCAATAATTGAGAAAATGCTGAAGATATTTGTGAATCTGAAATATCTTTAGATTCGGATTCAGATTCTACTGGTTCTGAATCACTTAATGACGATTTTGTGTTGATATTGGAATCTCCATTCACTAAGTCATCAGATAATGATGGTAGATTTAGTCCAGGCGGCGGCGGTGGAGTCAGGCCCGGTGGCGGAGGAGGCGGAGGCGGAGTTAGGCCTGGAGGAGGCGGAGGCGGAGTTAGGCCNGGNGGNGGCGGNGGCGGAGTTAGGCCCGAAATAGGAGTTGTATTGGGTTTTTGATTTTTATTTTCATCAATATTTTCAACTTCTGGATTAGTTTTTTTTAGTTTATTTTCATCACCATCAGACCCGGAATCAGGAGGCAAAGGAGGAGGGAGTGGGAATCCCGGTGGAGGAGGAGGAAATTTTTCAGCCATACGTAAACAACCCTAGGCGGTAAACATCCCCCATAGTTAGAGGGTATAACGATTACCTGTTCATTATTCTAAACAAGTATCAACAGAATAGTTGAAACTATGAATCACTTGGGAGTAATATGAGTGCACAAGACAGTACTAGTCCACCAGTGATTTTTGTAGTTGGAACTGCAGGTGCGGGAAAAAGTTCCTTAGTGACTGCTTATCAAAGATGGGCCAGATTCCTTGAAGTTGATGTTATGGCAATTAACCTCGATCCAGGTGCAGAAAGAGTTCATTATGATCCTGAGTTTGACGTGAGAGATTTAGTTTCTTTATCTGATGTAATGAGTGAATATGATTTAGGACCTAATGGAGCGCAAATATTAGCTGCAGATTTGGTAGCATCACAAGCAGAAGATGTTTTTGAACAAATTGAAGGTTTATCTGGCGATATGTTGATTGTAGACACTCCCGGTCAAGTTGAATTATTTGCCTTCAGAGAAGCATCAAGTCATCTTGTTGATGTTTTAGGGCAGGGAAGAGCATGTCTTGTTTTCCTGTTTGACCCCATGTTATCAAGAACGCCAAGTGGTTTTGTTTCCCAAATGTTACTATCTTCTATAGTTCATTTCAGATTAGGACTGCCAACTGCAAATTTCTTATCTAAAACTGATCTGTTGGAACCTGAAGAGTTGGAAAAAATAATGGAATGGGGAGATAATTTGGATATATTAGAGGTGGCTTTGTATGAAGAATCAGAGAATCAGGCTAATGATGCTCGCTCTGGCAGTCAGAGAGCAGAATTCGCCATTGGACAATTGAGAATGATGCAAAATGCCGCAATTCAACCAGGATTGATTCCCTTGTCTAGTGAAGTTGAAGACGGATTAGCAGATGTATTGACCTTCGCTCAAACAATGTTTGGAGGAATGGGCGATACAAGAGATGGATATGCAGGAGATATTGAAGATGAACGATTATGAAGAAAAAAAGGATTTATTAGCAATTGACGATTTTTACGAAGAAATTCCGGACATAATTGATTGGGCTATTAAAATTAAAAATGGAGAAGGCCTAGTAGAGGATTTTAGACCACTAGAAGGAATGTCAATTGGGTCAATTTACGAAAAACCATCTACAAGAACTAGAGTATCTTTTGAAGTTGGAGTAAGTAAATTAGGGGGGCAGCCGTTGACACTGCTTTCTAATGATATACAATTAGGAAAAAGTGAATCAATAGCTGATACCGCTGCAGTTTTGTCACGTTTTTTGGATGGAATGACATACAGATGCTTTAAACATTCAGACGTAGAAGAATTGGCAAAGCATTCCACGGTCCCAGTAATAAATGCTCTTTCAGATTTACATCATCCCTGTCAAGCTGCTGCGGATTTGATGACAATTACTGAAAATAAAGAAAAGATGAATGGTCATATAACCTGGATAGGTGATGGTAATAATGTCTTACATGACCTTTTGTTAGCTAGTGTATCGATGGGACATGATTTCAGTTATGCAACACCTGTAGGTTATGAACCAGATGAATTAATCATCAAAAGAGCGAGTGATATTGCTGAAAAAACTGGTGCAAGAATTATTTCGTCGAATGATCCTGAAAAAGTGGTTCAAAATGCTGGCGTGATATACACAGATATTTTTGTTTCAATGGGTGAAGAACATATGAAAGATAAAAAGAATGCTTTCGATGGATTTCAAGTGAACGAAGATTTGGTTTCTGGTGCGGATTCTGATTATTTATTCATGCATTGCTTACCTGCACATAGAGGGGAAGAAGTCACAGATGGGGTAATTGATTCTAAGAATAGTGTTGTATTCGATCAAGCAGAAAATAGAATGTGGGCTCAAATGTCCCTTCTTACATATATGTGTAATGAAAATGCATGGCATACCTTTAGAGAATTATTTTAAATTAATGAAATAATTGTAAATGCTCCCAGACATAAGTATAATGATTTTTTGAGTAATTGTTGTGCTGCATAATCTTGAGCGAGAGAAAGTTTAGTTTTTACCATCAATAACGACAGAATACTGGGTAATACCAATATAAGATATTGCTGTTCGAATAAATCTAAAGCAAAAGGGACAAATATTGAAACTAAGGTTGATAATGATATTAGATATGCTATAATTCTAGTTTTTTCAGGGCCAATTTTCATTGCTAAGGTATTTCGTCCTTCGTCAGAATCCATATCTTCAACATCTTTTATTATTTCTCTTGCTAAATTGAAAAGAAATCCGATTATTGCAATTGAAATAACTTTACTATTTGTCGATTGATAAACTCCTGCGGAACCGAATAAAACGACCATAGCGACTGAAGCGCTAATTGCAATATTTCCTGGGAGACCACGATTTTTTAGATTTAAACTATAATTTGATTCAGACTCATAGTTAATTAAAAGTAATAATGCTATAAGCCAAATAAATATAGATGGTGACCAGGATTTGAAACCATTATCAGAGTTATGGGCTAAGAAACCGGCTCCAATCATAGAAATTAAAGAAATAATCATTAGAAATGTAATTGCTATTTTTGCATCTTTTAGGGATATTTCCCCTGAGGGTAGTGGCCTATTTGGCTTACCGATTTTATCTATTTCAAAATCAAAATAATCATTTAATGCATTCCATGATGCCATAAATGAAAACACAGATAAGGCTTGTAAAATAATAATGTGAAGTAGATAGTCATGAGGGATGTTTTCTAGCGCCATTATAGCTCCGAGGAATACCGCGATAACGCCTCCAAAACCATTTCCTGCACGGAAAAGAGTTAGCCATGATTTGTATTTGTTGCCCATATTTAATACTGTGGAGATGTTATGTAAACTTGACTTTATTGGCTCATTACTACTGAAGCATCGTTATTTATTGCCCAAACACATACTGTGTAAACACTACCTCGGAATTCACCTCTAGTATGTCCAATTTTGTCAAATCTGATATCTTTTGCTAGAATATTACCAACTTGATTCATTGTTGCACCCCATCGAAAACGATTGTTTAGATGATCAAATATTTCAACAGTATTGGCCGAACCTTGTTTTTCAAGAAATACTCTAACAGCTTCTCTTAATCTTCTAGTTCCAGACATTTTATGCCCTCACAGGACTTTCTTTACTTTCATTAAATCTTTTTACAAGACCATTCCAACTGGATTTATTAATTGCTACAGGTAATATAGTATTACGTAATGGTTGCCATGTATTATCAGAGGATAATATTCCGCTATCATTTACCAAAAGACCATTGTTTTGACTATTTACTGACTCAGTAGTATCATTTGTTTGTATTAATAAATCAAAAGATACTATTCTACAAGGCTCTGCTCGTTTCCTATAGGTTATCTCATTAGTATTATACATATTCTGCTTCATAAACTCATGAAGGGCAGTTAGCATATTAAGAAAGGCAAAAGAGAGTATAGTGAAAGTGAAAGTGAAGATTGATGTAAAGAGATTCATACACTGTTTTCATAAACATTAGTCATTCACGCCAACTTATCGCTCGTGTGGTGTAGTTCGGCCCATCATGTCGCCCTCTCGAGGCGACGACCCGGGTTCAAATCCCGGCACGAGCACCAAAATATATCAAAAAAATATCTTGATTATAAAGTAAATTGTCAGATAAATACATCTTTAGTATGAAGAAAACCTTGCGGATATAAATTATTTCTATTTGCGTGATGAACTTTCTCCATACCTGTTTTATTGTGAACATATGTTATCTCACCTGGACTTACGAACCAATTCCAATTTTTCTGGAATATTAAAGCATCTTCCTTATTTTGACAGATTTTTTTGGGTATAGAATGGTACATAGCAATCTTGTTGATTGATTTTTGAAAGTACTTTCCAACTACATCAGGTAGCATTTTACTAATCCAAGTATCAGAAATGACTTTGATTTCTCTGGGTATTATATATCTAGGGTTATCTAGTGGAGAAAGTATTTCTTCCATTGCTTCTGTAAAAAGTTGCGACTCTAAATCGTTGGAATATTCCAAAAAGGTACGTATCCAACCGCCTCCTCTTTCTCCTGCTGAAACTGTAGCATTGTAACGAATTAAACCAATTTCCTTGAAAGAACGTACTACAGATTCTGCTATTGAAATTATGAGATTTTCCTCTGTCCATTCGGCCCTTCCTATTTTCAAAGATGGAGGGAATCCCTGACCAAAATCATTTTTCATTTTTAATTCAAATGCTTTTTTGGCTTGTGAATTGAAAGGTTGACCAATAGCCCATAATTGTCTTATTTTTTCTCTATCTCTTGATCTTTGTATCATTTCTTCATTAAAAATACTCATTATTTCCGAGATTCCTTCTGGCCTTGCTTCGGTAAATGATGCATGAACATGGCCTACGCCTTTCTCAATAGCCCCATCATCACAAACACCATATAATTTTGAATGCTTTTTCTTGAAACGAAAATAATCATCAAATCCCTTACTAAATTCTTCAGCTAAACATACAATATCCCAGTTATTTGCTACCTTTTCTGGATTATCCTTATCTAATCTGAAGGAACGACCTCTTAATTGATTAATACTCATGCTTGTAGTTACGGTAGTCAAATCAATCAGAACATTGATTTTACTAGCATCCCAACCCTCCCCCAAAAGTCCTCTAGTGCCTACCAAACATTTAGTGACTCCTTCTTGGAATAAATCAGTGATCATCTCAGTATAATACCTAGGAGTCCACTGGGAACCTCGCCCACTTATTTCATAATATCCTTCTTTCTTTGTCTTAACAAAACTAATTTCTAAACTCCTATTTTTGACCCAATTTTTAAATTTAGGCATAATTTTTTCTGAAAGATCATCGTCAACTAAAACAGTTGAACCAGTCATAAGTATCGGATCCAATTTATCTGTGTATTTATCTTTTAACAATGCCCTGAACGCGGCTATAGCCCCTCCTGCTTCCTTGTCAAGAACATTATGTATTAATTTTGTAGCAGAAGTTTTTTCAAAATCAGTAACAATAACTGCCCGAATATCGTCACCAAGTACATCCATTTCAGATGAGAGGATATTAATCAATGCAGAATATTTTGCAGAAGCGTATGCCATCACTCTTCCTATTGGAGATGCACAAGATTGCATGCCGGTTTCAGTTATTTGAGTCCCCAGCATTCGTAATTTTTTCTTTGCATCATTAGCCAAATCATGATCTTGTTTACTTTTTGAGCGTATTAGTCCATTTCTAATATATCTGTCAAGTAAAGGTAATAAGATGGCATGTTTAGTTAGATTGGCATCAATTATGTTTCTCTCCAAAGGAGGTATTGTACTAGGTAAACTCAATCCTTTTTGAAATAAATACAATCTTGAGAGATTCGCTAAAGATTTATCTCTTTTGACAAAAGAATTCCAATTCTTTGCAGCACCCCCTGGTAAATCAAGAGTGGAAAGGATATCAAATAACCAGTCATCTAATCCTTGACATCTGTTTTCAGAATCAAAATTTGGTTTTCTACTAATTTCCTCCATCAAATTATTAAAATCTTTATCAACATTAGCAATATACTCCAATTCATCAGTCGTAGGTCTAACGAAATATACTAAATCTTGGTAAGGAGAAAGATTGTTATTTTTGACAAGAGCAGGGACCGGTACTTCATAATCAATTTCTCCAAAAAACTCTTGATAACGTTCTAAATCTACTAAATTAATCCCATCAAAATTTGGAGGCGTAGCAGTCAAACCTAAGACAACGGGATTTCCAAAATATTCACGGATATCGGATAAAATTCTTCCCCAATGACCCAATAAGTGATGGCATTCATCTAGAATTATCAATCCAATGCCTGATTCTCTTAGTATCTCTAATTTCTCTTTTGATGAATCATGCAATAACCATAATGCATTTCCCTTTGTTGCATAATCATCCCTTACTCTCTTTCGATAAATACCTAATCTTTCTTTGTAATATTGCAAGTTATGTTCTTCAAGATCATATATCCATTCTTTGGCTATTTCATGATTTGAGGCCTCGCCATCAGAAATAAGTTTTTCAATCCAAATTGCCATGGCAGCATCATCTAAATTATCATCATTCTTTTTTGGAATAGTGAGGGATTGGTATGTTAAAGAAGTAAGTAAACTATCTTTTCTTGAAGACGTACCTATTTTCTGATCCTTCCCATCTAAATCGAATAGTTCTCTTG
>PBHZ01000020.1 GCA_002719615.1 Methanobacteriota archaeon | reverse complement strand
TTGGGTATATTATGGGTTTTATTGGCATCCCCAAGTGAAAAGAAATTATATGTTTAGTAAAAATAGTCCAATAGTTGAATGTTTATGATATTTTGACAATCCCTCAAGGGATTAAAATGAGGAGATATTTTTTTGAGAATTAAATCTTATCTGAATAATCCGAATTAAATACCAATTCTTTCATATTAATTTTTGAAGTCCAACTAGGACCAATAATGGGAATATGGAGAATAATGTAGTTCTGAGAAGAGACCTAGTGGATGCTCTAGCTCTTTCTGTAACTCTTTCCTGAATATCCGTGTCTATTTTTTCCACAGCAACTACAGCTTTGTCTTTGACTTGATCAAGAACAGTGTCTAGGGCATCAGCACCCATATCCAATACCTTAGTAATTGTTTCAAGAAGGAAATTTGGTTCACTATTTGAGATACTACCATCTTGCTCTATTACTGGCTCTACTAGATTTTTCCATGGTCTTGGAACTTCTATTTGTGATACTCCTTCAAGCATTTCTCTACCCGCAACAGCAGAATCTACTACTTTTCTAGTAGTCTCAAGATTGTATTTTGACAGTGCTTTGATATCAATTCGTGAGCGACTAATTTTACCAAAGTCCACAAATATCCAAGCAGCACCTGCAAATAATAACAAAAATAGTCCTAAACTCGGAGTATCTTGCCAACTATTCCAACCTATTGGGCCTATCAAATATCTCGCTATCAGAGCAACAATAGCAGGTAACATAAATGATAATAACTCATTCACGACAATTAACCAAAAACCGCGTACAGGTAATCTCTTCAACTTCTCAAGAAACCATTTTATGTGTCTTGTTCTTTCTCCTGGAGGAGCATAAGTATTAATCAAATCCAATAATGGTGGAGCTACGAAAATTAATCTCATAATAAATGGAATAATTAGGATTAGAATATATGCATCCCAAGGAGAAGTGGGAGGAACATTAGGCATCACCAACACTTCTTCCATGGCCATTGAGAAGAGGGCAATAGCAATGAATCTCTCTATTTATTTTCTTTAATTATTTATTTTAATAGACATACCAACAGAACGAGGAGATGTAGGTTTGAATCCCCATTTTTCGTAGAAACCATTAACATCTGCTAGTAAGTTTATGTAGGCATATTTTTCAGCATTTTCATAGATATATTTCATGAGAGAGTCCATTATCATCGTACCTCCTCCTTTACCTTGCCAATCGACTTTTACGGCCATATCACAGATTTGNAAAACAGTCCCTCCGTCTCCAATTATTCTCCCCATTCCAACTACTTCACCAGTCTCTTTGACTTTTAGAAGAACGCAATATAACTCATTCCCTAGTCCTTTTTCCGCCCCTTTTAGTGACCTAGGTGCCATCCCTGCAGAAGTACGTAATTCTAGATATTCTTCCGAAGTTGGCAATGATTCACTGATGCTAAACATGGTACTCTCTCCAATATATCTAATACGTCACATTCTTTAATTAAATTACTTTCCATTTCAGCATGGCAGTTGAAGATTACAACGCACTAGAAGGAATTTCTGCCTTCGTTTATCTCTTATTAGGAGTAATTACNTTGATACTTTCCAGAAGAACAAAGAATAATTCTTGGAATGAAAAATATGCAGCAATATTATTTGGTTGGTATTTGATTTTTATTGGTTTAAGGACTTTTGGAGGTTATCTTGCAGGTGGTTCAGTAGACGTTTCTGATTGGATAAGTGATGCATCTGAGATGACTGTTTGGATAACTACTTCAGCACGTATTTCAATTCCAATAATGATNGCTTTAATTTTCCCATATCCTTTTCTTCAGAATAAAAACTCTATAATTATTTCAGGAATTTTCACTCTAATTTTTACAATTTGCCTTTCTGGCACATATATATTCTCCGATCAATATGGTTTCATCATTTTCCGATTTGTAAGAAATATACCTTTATTGATTTGGGGATTTGTTTTCGTTCGATTCTCTATNAGGGAATTNTTAATGGAAGAAGAAGAAGCAAGAATAATTTCATCATCTGCAGGTCTGTTAATTTTCGCTTTAGGAGGAGTCAGAATAGTTGATTGGCTATTTTGGCTAGTAATGCCNGATAGATGGATAGTTGCACAAGATTTACGACTTACTGCTTCAATTGAAGATTTCAACATGGGAGCATATTTACTTNGTAGGACGATGGAATTATCGATAGCAGTATCTGCTTCAATGACTATTTTTNTTTTTGAATCATATAGAAATTANAGAAAAGGCAGTAGTCTTCTATCTTCCATTTCACATATATTCTTGATGATAGGAATAATAAGCTTCTTCGTGAATTTGAGTGTTCTTGATGANATTGATAAGTGCGTATATGATGTCTGTCAAGGTCTGCCAGATTCATGGATAATTTACAATACCTTCACTAATAACCTAGCATATTTCTTAGTACAACCTCTGATAATAATGTACGTTCTTTTGAATTATAGTCTATTAGATACAAAAACAGACANAAATGGGACTCTTGCAAGAACTATGGTCATTCTAATGGTAGTAATTGTATCTTCTACAATCACAGAAATGATTCAGGCCATAGTGCCAATTGGAGATATGATAACATCTGGAATTATGGCTCTAGGTATTGCTGCTGCNATAGGCTGGGAAGAAAAAATCATGAAAAGACTATTATCTTTCCAAGAGTCAGTAAATGAATATTTAGAAGAATTAAACGAAATAGTTATTTTCGAGCCTGATATGAAACAGATTAAACAATTTTCATCNATTATGTTTATAATAATTATTTATGATATATTGATGTCAATTATTCATGCTTCGTTGAAACTAGGATTTTAGGGTGAAAATATGGAAGANGAAGTAAATATTGTTGATTCAATAAGTGATTTTTATTCCGATCCAGATACAAAAATTGCAATTTTAAGTTTTGGAGTGCTATTTTTACTTGTATTTTCTAAAATATTGTTGAGCTTATCTGTTTTCAATACTATCTCTCATGACGAGGCAACAAGCTGGGAGGATTATCAAGTAAGCTTTAACGAACAATCAGTATTTTTTGATGATGAACTAATTTTATCTGATGGTCAAACCGAAATAATTAATTTTGAAATATTNGAATCACAAATACCAGAGGGACATCTCATTGGTGAAATCAATATCATAATTTCATACGATGAAACTAACTCTGCANTAGTGGGCGAAGATCCTTGTGATACAGTTCAAGGTAGTATATTGTATTCTGATATCAACCTTCAATGGAACGATGATAACAATACAATGAGTGGTGGCTCTAACTCTTGTGAAGAAATTCCATTAAAAATTCGGGCATATCCAGACTATGACGGAGAAGGATATGAGATTAGAAGTTATAATGCTGCTACAGCATCAGTGCCATGGACAGAAAATGGATATGGCCTCGGACTTCTAGATATACAAATCGATTTAGAAGTTCAAAAATCCCAAGTTCCTACTGAAGATGATGATGAAAACGAATCAATACAAATATTAGTTGAAATAGTTTGTTTTGAATTACAAGTTGAAGAAATAGTTTAGTAAAATTAAACTAATTTAAATTTTTATGCCGGGAATATTATTGTAAGTAATAACAGCTGTGAACAATCTGTGGAATCTACCGAAAATTCTCAAACTCCTTGGTATCAATGGAGTTGGGGGACGTTGGTTCTACTTATTCTTGGTCTGCCTATCATAGGATTATTCTGCCTAGGAATATTAACTTTATTGGGATTTAATGTTTCAGAATTACCTGCTTTTGCTTCATACGATTTTTTTATCATGGATTTTTCTCTTAGATTAATTTCAATTCCATTCCTTTTTTTAATTTATTTATTTCTGAATCGTGAGTAGAAAAATATGAAGTTTTAACAATTTTATTTCATTTTGAAACTATGGAGTGAATAATTCAAGTACGATAACACAGAGGCAATCATATGTTTCAATTAGTCTATTTCTCAACTCCCGGCAGAGCAGAGGCGATACGTATTGCATTATCTCTATCAGGAGAAGAATGGGAAGATGTAACAGTTGATGGTATAGAATATAGTAAGATGAGAAATAATGGAGAACTTCCATGGGATATGTTACCTATCTTAAAAACTCCAGAAGGTACTATTGCTGAATCTTCTTCAATATTGAGATTTGTCGGTCATTTGTCAGGTTTTATTCCTGAAAAAGTATTTCAAAGAGCAAAAGCTGATGAATTCATAGATGCTATGGAGCCATTATCAAAGGCATTAGATTCAACCTTTGGAATTTCAGATTTAGATGAAAGAATTAGGATACGAAAAGAGGTATTCGGACCAGAAGGAGATGGCACTAAGAATCTAGTATTGTTGGAAAAGAAAATTAGTGAATCAAAGACTGGTTGGGCAGCAGGTACTGATGAAATAAGCATAGCAGATCTAAAATTATTTACAGGACTTTTCGGACTTTTTTCTGGAAATTATGATGGAATGGACGCATCAATTATTTCTAAATATCCTGGCCTCATAAAATATCATGATAAGGTTGCCAACGAACCTCNAATCAAACAGTACTATGACAAAGTAGACTCACAAGATATACGCTGGACCTTCCTTCCTGGAGCTTTCAACTGAGACAAACTCATTCTCCTTTTGCAAAAGAAATTAGACGATCAATCGGCAAATGATCAACGGTATCTCTACAGTAATGGGCTTCTACAACTTTGCCTTCTTCGTCTATGAGTACATCAACTGGTATTGTTGACATTTTTGANATTGACATTGTCATAGGAATATATCCTCTTAATATGGCTTCTAGTGTGGTCAATGGAGCTCTCAAAGGTGCCAACATTACTCTTGTAGTAGATTTCTCTACGCCATGAGCGAGGAAATGTTGGTAACTTTCATCAGCAACAATCGTAAATTTTGGATTATGTTTTGCCATTCTTTTTGCAAGGTCGGAAATTTCTGCATCAAAAACTCCAACCATAACGGTATTTTCAGGAAACTCATCCCATCTTTTCATAATTCGATTTATTCTTATGTTACAAAATGGACAAGAAGAAAAACGGAAAAAGGTAAAAATTATTCTTTTACCTTTCATCGATGACATTTCAAAAGTAGTTCCATCTATGGCAGGTAATGATACATCTGGAGCAGGATCTCCAATTTTTAACTTAGGCATATTCTCGCGAAATACATCAATTGTAAAAACTACACTATCATTTAATCTTGAAAATATATCATTAAAACAATAATCCAATTTTTTTGATGGACTTGAACATCAGTTTAAATTTCTAATCATTACACTGATGCATATCAATACAGTTTTTGAATTGATTTTTAGGTTCAGAGGATGATTAAATGAGCAAATCTATTGTGTGGTTTCGTAATATACTGAGACTCCATGATAATCCCCTACTGCATTGGGCGTCTGTAGAGGAAATTGAATCCATAATTCCAATATACATAATGGAAGAAGAGTGGTTTAACGATGAAATAAATGAAATAGGGCTTAATCGAAAAAAATTTCTNTACGAATCTTTATTGAATCTGAATAAGAATTTCAAAACTAAATATGGGAAAGATATTCTCATTTTTCATGGAAATTCCTCGGAAATATTAGNCCCAATTCTTGAAAATCTAGATTTTGATATTAAATGGCTGTTGTGTGATTATTGTCAAGAACCTAGTAAACGATTATACATCAATAATTTAAAAGAAAATCTAGTTAATTCAGATATTAATATTAAAGTAATTCCTGCGGTTAATACTATTCTGGACATAGAAAAGGTGATTGCATCAAAGAAGTTTAATAATCCTAAATCATCAAAGGATATTGAAAAAATATTCANTGAAAACTTCGATAATAGCCCCCATGGATATCTCATAGGAGATTCACTGACTCCTCCTGAAACTTTGAATTTAAATCAAAAATTGATGGATATTTTGATTAATAATTCCCTAATCTCTAAATTTTATATCACTGAGGATATTCTAAAAAATAAATTAGAAAAGCTAATTTTAAAATTAAACAAGACAGATTCTTATTTCATTGGAGGAGAAGATGAAGCATTAGAAAGACTTGAACGAAAGGTTTCTCAAAGACCAGATTTTATTAATTCATTCAGTAAACCAAATACAATTTCAACAAATATAGAAGATAATCCTATGGAACCTACCACCACTGGCTTATCTCCCTATCTTAGTAACGGTTGTATCTCTCCTAAATTGCTGTGGAATGAATGTTTAAAAATTCATCTTAATTCAGAACATACAAGTCCTCCTGTATCCTTACACGGTCAACTTATGTTTAGAGAGATGTTTTATCTTCTTTCTAGAACTGTTGACAATTGGGATAATGATGTTGATAACTCTAATTGTAAACCTATTCAATGGGGGGAATATGACGAATTAAAAATAAAAGCATGGGAATCAGGAATGACGGGTTTTCCATATATCGATGCTATGATGAGACAACTTGAGTCTACAGGCTGGATGCATCATCTAGGTCGTCATGCTGTATCTTGTTTTTTGACCCGTGGGCAACTTTGGCAGAATTGGAAATACGGCCGAGACATCTTCGAGAAAAAATTAGTTGATTCTGACTGGGCTCTTAATAATGGTAATTGGCTATGGCTTGCAGGGGTTGCTCCATTTTCAATGCCATATTATAGAATTTACAATCCTTGTCCAGACGCCAAATCAAGCCTCAATGCAGAAACTGGAAAAGCTAATTTCATTCGACATTGGATTCCTGAATTGTCCAACTTCCCTTCAAAATATATCTTTGAGCCACACCTGGCTCCATTAAATATTCAGCAAGACTCTAACTGTATNATTGGAGAAAATTATCCTCATCCAATAGTTGATAGAAAACAGACAAGAAAGGCAAACCTCTTGTTGTTTAAAGAAAGTAATGAACAATTATCTAATTAATTCATTTCATTCAAACTTAGCAGCAATCACTTTTGACACTATCTTGAGCACAAAAGCATGTTTTAGCTGGTACTATGTCTGCGCGAACACTACGTTCTTCAAATAGAGCAGTTACCTTTTCTAATTCTCCAGAATTATCTCCTCTTGCTTCAAGGCAGAGTTTGAGTCCCAGTAGTCCCCACATGTTATCTTTCCAAAGATCGATATCGGCACGATATACTTCTTCTGCTTCCTCTACTTCTCCTTGCTCAAGAAGTAAAGCTCCTAGGATATGCCTNACTGGTTGCATTTGTCCCCATGGTTCATTGTATGCAAGATTTAGAGAAAGATCTACTCCTCTGCGTAGATGATTGAATGCTTCAGTAAAGTCAGCCTCTTGTCCATTTTGTTTTGCTAAGAATTGTCTACGATATTCTATTTCTCCGTCAAGTATGGCATCATTTACCAAAAGAATACAAGGTCCATCACTAGGATCTTGATACATCAAGTTGTTATGCAAAACTCTTCCTGCTAGAGCTGGATTTTGCAGTGCTTCTTTGAATAGAACTTGTTCTGCTTCTGCTTCTGAAACCATTCCTTTAGAGGCATAAGCTACGCCTCTAGCATAATGCTGTGTTGCAATTGCAGCAGGAAATACATCCTTGTCCGTATGAAGTGGTTCGTTGAGTATTTCGTCCCATTTTCCAAATCTAATTAGAACATGCCATGGCATTGTCACATAGGATTCCAAAAATATTGCACCCATTGGAATAATTCCAGCCAACATGAACTGTACTCCTGAATCAGCATCTCCTGCTGGGAGCGTACTAACCGCTTTTCTTGCATATTTTAGAGCAGTTTCGTATTGGCCATCAAACATTGCACACCATACTACGAAATGATGATTATGCATTCTATAAAATTTATAAAATTGTGATTCATTACCTGTAATTTCGACATATCTATCATCTGCTTCTACAGCTGCTATATTACAGTCCATAGCCTCTTTCCATTGTCCAACCCAAGCATCAATGTGGGANGGCATATGAACTAAGTGACCAAGTCCTGGCATCAGTGTTCGTAGGACGTCTGCAGCCGGCAGTGCTCTTTCAGGGAACGGAGATAATTCCAATGCATGACAATATAGATGGCAGAGTGCTGGATGGCNCCTCGCCTCTTCACTACTTTCGAAAGCATCTTCAAGAACTTTAACTAGGAGTAAGGTATTATCATCTGCGGGAGTAATCTCTCCAGTTGTTGTATTTTTATCCCATAGTTGCCATGCTTTTAGATTCATCAAAGCCTCTACATAGATTGCAGTAACATCTAAATTTCCTTTGTATTTTTCATACAGAGGAGCCATAGCATCTGCGAATGCAATATTTAATTCAGGACTGTTACCCATATTGAGAACCGATGGATCTGCTGCATCACGAGCTTCTTCGGAATGCCTTTCAGATAACGCATCAATCAAATCTTTCTCGAGTTCAGTACATCCATCTTTTAGAGTAATTGCCTTTTGAATTGGATCATATCCTGAGCCTAGTCCTGGAGTCCAGTTGTAGTTTGAGGAAACACAATATGCAATTCCCCACCATGCCATAGCACATTCAGGATCCAATTCAGCACATTTTGTGAAGCATGCAATTGCTTCTTCATGATTATAATTTAACATATGTCCGTGTGCAAGAACATACATTTTTCTCGCTTCTTCATTTGCACAAGTAATTGTTGTTGCAAATGAATAATTTTCTGCAATTCCAAAGTCATAGTCGCTAGGTTTCAAACTCATGATTATCATGGGAATATGGTTGTTACTTAAGAGTTGACCTATATGCTTTATTAATGATGATTTTATCAAAAAAAATAATTATTTTCCCCAACTAAAATAAGCAGTATCTTTTCCAACAATCTATATGCAACTGGAATCTAGGATTTCAAATTTCTTAATTGGAATAATTTTAGCCTCAATCATTTTTACTCCAATTACTGGGGAACTTATTCAATCAGAATCAAAAAATAAAATTCTTACAGAAAATTCGTCAATTGTTTGTAGTGAGGAAAATAATATATCAAATAATAATATATATGTAGATAATCAATTAGGAAATGACTCAAACTCTGGAACGANAAATTGTCCATATGGTACAGTAAATCATGCCATCAGTATGGCTAATAATGGTGATATCATTGAATTAAATGAAGGCGTTTATCATGAAAATATCATCATTCAAAATTTTGAAAATTTAACAATAAAATCTTCAGAAGGAGAAAGGGTTGTTTTTGATGGAACAATTAGTATTACTGGAGATTTAAATTCCGAATGGACTTTAGATTCCGATAGTGTGTATAAAGTAGATTTGGGAATTGATGCATGGCAAGTGTTTCTAGATTATGAAGAACAAATTCCGGCAAGATGGCCAAACGCTAATTTTAGTGATTATAGTGTACTAAATCTAACGCACAATTGGGCTCATGGTACAATAGGNTCCATGGGTAATTATGTTAATGGAGAATTACAAGACGCGGGAGGAGTAGAAGGTTCTTATGTTGGATTAAATGATAGTGGAATAGATCCAGTCGGCGCAATAGCAATATTAAATGTNGGATCTTTTAAGACATATAGCAGGACTATTCAAACATATAATTCATCATCTTCGACATTCACATACGAAGAAGTCCCAACATGGAGAGATAAGCATCATAATTATTTTCTTGAAGGAAAAAAAGAGTTGATTGACACGCCTTATGAATGGTGGTTTGATCCTACAGAAAAAACCATTTACATGATGTTCGAAGAGGGAATAAATCCAAATGAATTAGATATACGTGTCAAAACTCAGGCTTATGCATTTGATATTTCAAATAGTAACAATATTACAATTCAAAATTTAGATTTTTTTTCTACAACTTACAAGATTTATGATTGTGATGGATGTTCGGTAAAAAATACAGAATTGATGTACCCAAGTACTTCAAAGAGAAGTCTAGGTATCGCTGGAGAGCCAACAGATGAACGTTGGGTGACTAGAATGGATAGATGTACTAATTGTCTAGTCGATAATTCCTCTTTTGCTCACACTGATGGGTCTGCTATTGAGTTCCATGGATCTGATTCGAAATCATATAATAATATAATTAATAATTCAAATTTTGAATTTATTGATTGGTCTTCGTCAGATTTACCTGGATTGATGGTAACNGTTTATGCTGGAGGAGTAAATAATTCTTTTACAAATAATACCGTTCATCGTGCAGGTGCTTCATCCACATTAAGTATCGGTGATTCTCCCAGNATTTTTTATAATGATATTTCTAATACTGGACATATCCAGAGTGATGGTGCCGTTGTTCAGTTGATGATGAATGAACAATCAGATTCTGAAATTGCATATAATTGGATTCATGATACGCCCAAATATGGGATTCGAATGGATGGCCCTATGGGCGGCACAAATACCGGTCGTAACGCTACTGTACATCATAATGTGCTATGGAATATCAAATCAGGAATAATGGCCAAAGGAGATTATCACGAAATACATAATAATACTGTTTTTGGAAGCGATTTAGGATTTGGGAAAAATCAAATAATAATTTTAAATGAAAATAATCACGGAAATGAAAATTCTACAACTGCATTTAATGCNGCTGATAAAATATCAGCACATCGTTCAAAATCGTATTCAAGTGACCCAGTTCCTGGAATTTATTCAAATAATTTCAATGGTTATTTAGATACTGACTTATCGGTTTATGACATGCTCCGCTCTCCCGAAAATTATGATTTTAGACCTATAATGAATTCACTATTGGATAATTTAAGTGCAGGAGCATATGATTCTTATGACTCAAATAAATGGTCTGCAGGAGCATCCGTGAGTTGGCAACCTATGATTAATCCAAAATTAGGTTGTATAGACGAGAATGCAATTAATTTCGATTCCTCTGCGAGGATTGATAATCATAATTGTACTTTTGATATAAATAATGAGAACTTAGAAGAAAATGAGAACTTAGAAGAAAATGAGAACTTAGAAGAAGAAAAAATTGAGACTGATGTAGAATCTGAGGTAGGAAATATTACAAATATATTTTCAATTGTTTCGTTGTCAATTCTTGTATTAATTCTAATATCTATATTTTTCAAGTCAAAATATAGGAAATAAATAAGATAATATTTAGGCTAATAAGACTGTTCTTATTTTCTAGCTTTCATATTCATTAAATTCATAGATATCATAATCCCAAGTGATAAGCTGTATTTCATAGTCAACCTGTTCTCCGTCATCATTATGCTCACATTGAAAACTTCCACCTTCTTCTGCATCAACTGTAATATCGACGAAATAATCACCAAGACCTTCTTCGCCAAGGTCAATAGCATCTGCAATTTCCGATCTTGAGATATTATCTAATGGCGAGTTAGCCTCTGAAGCATACCAAATATCCATTGGAACACCACCAAATAAGAACAAAGGCCAATCCTCGCCGATTTGTAATCCACTGTTTCCTTGATGATTATAATATGACTCTGTTACGGTTCTATTCTGGGAATCAAGCAAACTATGTCTAATAGTTCCGGTTATTATATCGTTTTCTGTACCTCCTCCCACAGTACAACCTAATCCACTACTAGTTTCATCCTCTTCGAAGAGGAGAGAAATCGCTATTCCTACTACATTATTTCCACTTGGCCATTCTTCGATAGAATCAGAACTATATTGAAGCTCTAAAGTTTCTCCATCATTGATGTATTCAGAACCAGAATCTAATAAAATAACTTCTTGATTTATGGGAACATAATATATTCCCTTAGAATCAGATGAATTTGATGAATCGGGTGCGGAGATAAAATATACCACTTCAGTCAAAACCAAACCTAGAGCTATTACTGCTGCAATAGCGCCAAATTTCTCACGACTAGGCATTTCAAATCTCCCGAATGAAGACAACTCAGGACTTCTAATCTCGTTCATTACAAAGTGAGCTATGAAAGCCGCGCCCATTCCAGGTACTGAGGGAAAAATACCGTCAGCATCTCCAAATTTAAGTAAGGTCCATACAATTACCCCAATAAATGCTGAGATCATCATTATTATCGAGTGCGTTGTATCCGGCTTGTAACCCATCCAACGTATTATTAANAGTGGAATAAAAACTCCTCCGAGCCCATAGACGGCAAGAACAACTAGTTTGAACACAGAATCTCCTCCAGGAACATACAAACCCCCAATGGAAATCATTGTAGCAAATGCAGCCACAACAAGAGTAACTCTTTTTGTAGTCTTATGATCTTGACTCCACTCTGGCTTAATATCGTCTGTGATGGCAGCAGTGCATGCTAGAACTTGACTGTCCGCAGTCGACATTGTAGCCGCAAAAATAGATGCTAAAATCATCCCAACACCAATTTGTGGCATTGTTTCCATTGCCATCATTGGTAATCCCAATTCTGGATCAAAATCATCGGCAGTGAATAAAATTCTACTTGCTAGCCCAATTATCAACATCAATATTATGAAAGGTGTCTGCCATACAAAAAACCAAATCATTGCTTGTTTACGATCAGAATCAGATCCTAAAGTCATAACTCTAGAAACAACTTGTGGTTGTCCAGCTACGCCCAGTCCTCCAAGAAAGAATGCAAAAGCCCACATTGAGAATCCAAATTTTAAGTTAGATGGAAAGAATTTAGTGAGTAGAGGATCTTCCGTTTCGAGCCCTCTAGTAAGTCCTTCAAATCCTCCAACTTCCTGCAATGCAATCCAGCAAAGAATAGTAGATCCCACTATCATTACACTTGACTGCGCTGCATCTGTCCAAATCGACGCTCTAATTCCTCCAGCATAACAATAAGCTACAACTAGTACAAAACCAATCAAGATTCCAATCATTTCGTCCCAGCCCATCATGACATACAGTGCCTTTCCTCCCGAAGTTAGTTGTGCTGCTGCGTAGATGCTGAGGAAAAGTACGGACAATACAGCAGCTAATTTTGCTTCAGGCGCACCAGCTTTATCAGCAACTAGTGAAGATAGTGACCGTACACCCCTTTCTCGACCTTCTTCTTGNATAAATTTGTATAACCATGCCCAAGCCACTACTTGTCCAATGGTAGATAGGAGGGCCAACCAAATAATATTAAATCCTAACATGTAAGTAAATCCGATAAAACCAATAAACATAAATCCAGAATTCCAAGTGCTAACAGCAGATAATGCGGCTAATGCTGGATGCATGCCTCTGCCTGCAACAAGATAGTCATCGGTTGTATCTTCCTTCACCATCATTGATGCAAGCCCCACGCCTGCAAAAATGGACATAAAAATTAGAAATGAAATAACTATCATCAAATCCATTAAAGTGTATCCATAAGGATTTACTATTTGTCTATTTCTGACCTATTAAAAATTATTTAGATAATTATTCTTTACATGAATAGGATTTAATCCGACAATGCAAACCGAAGACTATGAAGACAGGTGTCTTTGGTATGGTCCTCATCATCATTCTAGTTCCTTTATCTGGATGTACTGCTTTAGTTGATAATGACGACAATTCAAATGATACCAATGATTCAAACAAAATTCCTGTTGAATATAGTGATGCAATTCTAAAAATATNACATGGAGAAAACAACTATGAAGTTAAAATAAAATTAAATCATACTGCGGCCCCTTTTCATGTTGATAATTTTCGAAAACATATTTCTAGAGGAAACTATAACGATTCACAATTTCACAGAATAATTGATAATTTTATGATCCAGGGTGGCGATTTTGAAAATAATGATGGCTCTGGAGGATATGCAGCCGATTGGTATGGAATATGCAATGGTGTCGAAACATCAGTAGCTAATTGTCCGGAGCAAACTAGTTGGAATGTGCCAGATGAATCTAATAATGGTCTAAGACATAATCCTTGTACTATATCCATGGCTAAAACTATGCAGCCAAACAGTGGTGGATCTCAGTTTTTCATAGTCCCTGCTGATTCATATCCNTATCATCTAGATGGAGTGCATACTGTATTTGGAGAAATCANACAAAGATGCGACGCAATAACAGAGTTATCCGAAGTTTCAACCGATGATAGAGATAAGCCAATAATTCCAGTTATTATATATTCTACTGAAATTTCTGACATATATATCGAATTTGTTGATTCAGAAGATGAATTAGAAAATGAACAAGATAATTGTGCACAGGCAGGGCCAGGTATGGATTTAAGCGGTATCGATTTTACTGGTTGTGATTTTAAAAATTTAGATTTATCATATTCTGACTTTACCAATTCCACATTAGTTGAAACAAATTTAGAAAATACTGATTTCACTGGATCTACCTTTTTTAATGTGGATTTTAGTTATTCAAAAATGGAAGGCACAATATTAGATAAAATAAATTTTAGTGAAATTAATTTAGATTATGTAAAGGGGTGCGCATCAATACTCCCTTCAGAATGGCAGTGTTTCGAGGTTTTATTTGAGAATTTTTGGGCTGATCAAGTTTATACATTATTTGATGGAAATCAAGAATATTATGATAGAATTAACGACCTTCCTTATGTTGACCGAGAAAATCAATTTTTTACTATCATTGAAGAAAATGGAATATCATCAGATCAAATAAATTTTCCAAATTATGATGATTATAATTACTTTTATCTGGGCCCGGAATGTGTTTTAAATGGTGGTAATATCTATGCTATAGATGCCTCAGGTATTAATTTATCAGGTTGTATTTTCAATAATTTAAATATTTATGATTCGAATTTTTCCTCTATAAAATCAATTTCTACTAGTTTTGAATTTGTTTTTATCGGTAATTCTGATTTCTCTTATTCTGATTTCTCCAATTCAAGATTCTATAATGTAAATATTGACAATTCAGATTTTTCTAATATTGAAAGTACAAAGGGGTATGTCTTTTTTCAATCCGGGGCATGGTCGAACGTTACAATGAACAATTCAAGAATTAATTCTTTTTACTTATATCAAATATATCTTATAGACGTAAGTCTAATTGCTTTNGATTCTAACTATGCAGATTTTATTGTTTTTACTGAAAATTTAACTCTAATTGATATCGATGTAAAAAGAATTTACTGGCACAACTACAACAATTGCTCGACAATTATTTTGGATANTGGCTCGGCTTGTTTTGATGATATTATTATTGGACCCAATTTTTATTCTCGATATAATTATAATCTAAGTGGATTAGATATGTCTCAATTAAATCTTAGTGGTTCTAAACTCAGTAATNTAATCTGTCCATCGAAATTACCAGAGAATTGGATGTGTATACAGAGGTCCGCTTATGGAGATATGGAATTTAATGGTATAATTTTAAATCCTAGTNATAATTTATCATTCTTGGAATTAAGTACAACAAACTTATCAAATCTTAACATTACAAGTTTTGACTTATCTTATACCAGAGCAGTGAATTTAGTGGCTTGTCCTATTATGTTGCCAGATGAATATTANTGTCTCAATAATAATATTATTGGGCCAAATATGAACATAATTCATGCAAATTTATCTAATTTAGATTTATCAGAAATTGACCTTTATATGCTTCATGCAAGGAATCTGAAGGCTTGCCCTTTGTCATTACCTGATGATTATGTATGCATGGCAATACCGGATGATTCGGGAGAGTATGTTATCCTAGGTCCTAATATGGTACTTGAACACTATAAATATTCATCAGACAATTTCAATATATCTTTTGCATATTCGGATATGACTAATCTTAATCTCACAAATATGACTATTTATAACTATGATTTCACAGGTACAGATTTTTCTAATACAATACTNGATGGAACTTCNTTCAGAGATTGTATTTGTCCTGATGGTAGTTTATCTTATTTGCAAGATAATACTTGCTCAAATAGTTTAATGTAGATCAATTTTTAGTCTTCAAAAACTTCAATTTCTGTATTTTTTCGCACAAGATCAGTGAATTTTGATGTATATCGGGTAGCACGCACTACGTGATTATCTATCCAATGATAATTGCCTCCTCGAGGTTTACCCATGAGCAATGAATGATATCTGAATCCCTTCATTTCTAACCATTTTTCAGTAACTTCTCTGTGTTCTTCAGTACGAGCAGTAAAAAAACAAATTTGATGCCCTTGTTCAAACCATCTATTAATTGTCATTATGGCATCAGGATATGCTTCTGCTGATATCATCCTTTCTGGTTCTTCATTTGGTATATCTTCTCCAATAGTTCCATCGATATCTATCAGATAGTTTTTGATATTATCAGGAAGCAGGGGACTTGCCGTTTTTCCAGAATCATCAGTTGAACCAACTAGTTTCATATCNTATTTTATCTACGGGTCGCTAATAATCATAACTCTTCGATGTTGTCAATGAGCAATGAAGTTAGATATGAATAATTTTCATAAATATATCTTAAGCCACGATATTTAGGATGTTCAGTTATTATCGCCAACCAATTTATAATCATCAGAAAGCGGCGTCGCGCCTGTTTCAGTAGCGAAAATCATGCCATCTTTAAACCGGTGGAAAGAAAGAACAGCTTCAGAGGTGGAGCCGTTGGAGAAGTGGGCGATTGCATGTTCTACTCCTACATCATCATTTTCAAAAAGTATCCTATGCTTCTCAGTTTTTACCGTATCAGTGCCCGCAAAAGCCAATATATCTTCCTTTTTCATTATCGCATCTCCAACATGAGGTGTGAATGTAAATTCATCATGTATAANAGAGTTCAGGGCAGCAATATCTCCGGATTCAAAAGCAGCTTGGTATTTGGCAAGTATTGACATATNCCAAGACGGTAAGTAATTTTGATTTAACATAGTCGGTCAAGACTTATCAAAATATAAAATTTAATTTAAGTCTGGTATTTATTCTTAGAATAANTCCCACCAATCTATTCTAGAACTAGTCTTAATTTTCTTAAGAGACTTCACATTCTTACCGTTCATATTAANNCAAGTTAGTATTTGTTTATGAAGAAGTGTTTTTATTAAAAATACCTAACGTTTCAAAGTCTATATATCTTAAATATGCGCCACAATAATTACTATTATAATACTAACAATGTTTGATTATAGCCAAATAAGTAATATTCAATATGTTACACCCATTGAACGTGGATGAAGTTAGGCAGAATGCTCTAAGAATCAGAGACAAAGTTGCAGAAGGTACTTTAGATTGGTTTGAAGAGCTTTATGCATCAGCAAATGGTGATGAATATTGGATTCCATGGTCAAATGGGGAACCACACCCTTTTCTTATTGAATGGGTATCAAAAATTCAATTTACAGGGAGAGCATTAGTTGTTGGTTGTGGTCTTGGAGAGGATGCGGTATTTTTATCAAGAAAAGGCTGGGATGTTACCGCATTTGATATTTCAAACTCCGCTATCGAATGGGCAAAGAAAAATTATCCCTCAGAGAAAATTGATTGGCAAGTGGCCGATCTTCTCTCTCTTCCGAAAGACTGGATTAGTTTATTTGACCTGGTTGTAGAAGTTCATATCCTGCAAGCAATACCTGAACGACTTCGAACTCTGGCTGCTCCAAATTTGGCACCTTTATTAGCGCCCTCGGGTCAATTAATATGCATAGGTCGATTAAATGAGAAAGGAGAAGAGTATGAAGGCCCACCATGGCCACTATCTCGTAACTTCATTGAGTCTGTGGGAATTATTCTAAAAAATATTGATTTTATGAAAAAACAACTTCCTAATGACGATAAAGATGTTCTCAGATATCGTTCAGTTTGGGAAAGAGATTTTTGAATTTATAACCTTTCTTAAACATCAGTTATTTCTGGTAAAAGGAATCAAACCACTTGGAAGAGATTTAAGCGGTTTTTGAAAATTATGATACCCAATCCAAAAGATGAGGTACAACTTTCTTGGGTTCTGTAATTACTCCCATGTGTCCTCCGGGAACATTGACCAATTTTACATTATTCAAACAAGAGGCAACTATTTTACATACTTCATATTGATGAGGAGGAGTTTCTTTACTCAAAGTGATAAGGATTGGCTGTTCTATGCTCTCATAAAATGATGCAGGAGTCTTATCGTAACAAAGCATTCTTGCTTCACTAAGAATCTTTGGTTGCAAGTTAAGCCACATATTTTTTCTCTCTAATGGCATAGAATCCCATGTCCCTATGTTATTCCAATAATCGACAAAATCTCTAAGAAAATCTTCTGGATCAAGATTTTCTGTAAAAAATGTCTCAGTTACTTCTCCAAATTCATCCTTTAGACCTTCTTTTTCTGTGAATTGAAGACAACCCCATAATATTGGTTCATGAATTGCTATTTTCCTTATCCTTTCTGGATATTTTTTTGCCAGTTTAAGGGCAATGAAACCTCCATATGAATGTCCAATAATGTCAATCGATTTATCTTCTGACATTAACAGTGATTCAGCAGCTAGGTAGTCAAGCCAAGGGTTAATTTCTCCCTCTCCTTTCCAATAATCAGTTCCAGAATAGCATAGATAATGTGGACATATAACTTTCCTACCTTCTAGCATGGGTAGAAGGTAACTCCATTGCCTAGAATCTAATCCAGTACTACACAGCAACATAACTGTCCTCTCTTCTCCTTCTTGCTCGAAGTAATAGAAACCGTGACCTTTGACTTCTATGCTTGGCATAAACTNACCAAGTATCTATGACTAATATATCCACTGTCAANATGTTTTCTATTTTTTAATGATATTATTTTGTTTCTATTTCTTAATCAATATTATATAAAAAAAATCATTCTATTATTGCTATGAAAAAGAGAATTGTCGTCTTTGGAGGCAATGGTAGGATCGGTAAGCAAATCGCAAAAATGGCGATTAAAAAAGGGCACGAAGTAATATGCCTCGGACGTTCTGCATCAATTGAAAATATCCCAAACGGAGCAATAGCATTGCAAGGAGATATTAATGATGAAGGCGTTATCTCTGATGCCATAAAAAATGTTGATGTAGTAATTTTAGCATTATCAATTCCAAGAAAATCTAAATCACCTTTTGCAAGAACAACGGGGCCTTTAAATTTACATAGCAATTCAATGAAAATTTTATTAAAAAAATTAAATAAATCTAAAACAAAAAGAATTATCAAAATTTCCGCTCAAGGTGTTGGGAATTCAAAGAATCGTACCGGCATATTNTTTAGGATTTTAGTTAAGATAAGTAACCTTAGATTTGCATTCAGTGATCATGAAAAGGCCGATCTGATGTTGAAAGATACAGATTTTGATTGGACCATAATTCGACCTCCTATATTAAAAGATAATTTTAGAGGGAAAAAAATAATTGGAGATGAATTATTGATTACGAGGAGTAATACCACAATCTCTCGTCCCGATTTAGCAAAATGGATTGTAGAGATAATTGATGAACCAGGATTCTACAGGAGATGTGTGACAGTTTCAGAAGAATGAATTATATCGACTTATGAACATATATTAAAAAATACATATCATTAATCGTGGTTATGCCTAATAGTTCCTTACACTCTCCCCGTAGAGATCAAACTGGGAATAAAACTCCAAGTNCTGCTTCNAGGATTTGGTTCATATTCNTAATATCTTTCTCAATTTATTTAGGTTGGTATTACAGTGCAAAAAATTTAGGAATCTGGCTTCTATGCTCTTTAACCATGGCTACATTATTACTGAATTTGGGATGGTTCATATTTTCTAGAATATCTGAAAAATATGATCCAGTCGAATTATTCACTTACCTTAATGAAGAAGAATGAATTTTAAGTCAAATTTTATTATCGATACTCACTTATTGTAATTGAAGTAACATTACAAGTCATACAAGTCGTACTTCTTAACTCTCTGGTAATGTACTCTTGGTACAATAGAGGCGATCCACAAGCAGGGCAATTAAAGATAGCTAATATTTCCATATCTCTCAAATACCCATCTGTGCTTTACTCTATAAAGTTAGTGTCTTTTTTACACCGTATTAAAGAAAGATTTCTATTTTCTCTCAAAATTATCTTCTTTATTTTAGATATGATTTCCTTCATCATCTGTAAGGATTATATTTATTCCAAATCCTCTTTTATGAAACGATATTAATTCTAATTCATGTATCCTATGTCCAGTAATTGCAGTACCAATGAATGGTTTCAAATCATCTTTTTTTCGGTCTATTTCCTTTGGCGTTAATCTTCTTCTCGTGCCTTTAATGTTATCAAACCATGGAAAAATTCCTTCAGGAGAAAACNTTACTCCGAGTATCATATCACAACCCTCAGTCCATTGAGCAGCATCCGCATCAGCCATACTTGGTATAGCAGGTGCATTTGGGTGTGTATGTAACCAAGTCGTGAAACGGCCCCCCCTAACTCCTCTTTCTTCACCGAATATCTCATCATTCCACTCTTCAGGGACATGATGAACTGAAAATGCATCACCACGATTTACTAAATGAGGCTCCCCAAGGATGTAGCCTTGACCAGCAAATAATTTATTTTGAAAATTTACTCCTCTATACAAATCTTCTATCTCTTTTGGATTTTTAATATTTGGATTTGGATCCATTCCTACTAATATTTCATCTGGAAGTGATTCAAAAGTCCAATTTATTATTTTTTCTAAAGTAGTAATTGGCATAAGAATAAATGCCGGATAACCATCCTTATTTTCAAGAGACTGTTTATTATATTTATGAGCTGATTTAACTAACCACTCACCAACCATGTATCTATTTAGAGGCCCCTTTGAATTAAAACCATCACCTAACTCTGGAATTATTATTCATCCCACCAATTTGGTGCACTGAACCAATTTTCATGGCCAATTGGTCTTTCTAAAGTAGGCAGTGTGAGGGTCTGATATCCTGCAAAAATAGTCATTCCTACTGCCGCACAGGGCGATGGCAAATAGTCCTCTCCAGTCTCTGTAATAACTAGTTGAATCGTATGTCCTTTGGGAACAATTACATCCATTGGATTGAACTCCATTAGCATTCTATAGCTCGTCATAGGCGAAGTTGGTTGCGACTCATATCCGCCGTCTCTATATCTAACGTCCATAGTAGCATGCCCTAGTCTTAGTCCTGTTGTTCCATCAAACATTGTTACAAACAATTGACCTCCATTGCAAGTATTCGTTCGAGCATCTAAATGTANGGTTGGCAATCCTGAGATATGTAAATCTTCTGTGAGGGGATAACTAGTGATAGTCATTGATTGTTGAGAATTAACCGTTCCAGACATTCCTCCATCCCAATCAGCAATTGCATACTGGATATAATTAGTATCTTTAGCGGGCCAAGTTTCTTCTATATGCCACTCCCCGTCATTTCTTTGTACTTGAACATAAGATTCCGGCTCTTCTCCTATGTCTTTTAGATAATATTCAAACCATGGAAAAAGTTCTACTGCCCAATCCATTCTCGATACGCTTGGAAATGCTTCTGCTCCATATCCNGATTCTAATTCTTCATGAACAGTAGGTTGATCAGGATAATTATGGCCCCATTGTCCAGCAATTGTCCTTACATTAATTCCAGCATCTTTCAGTAATTGATGAGTTGGAAATGCGTGATAAGGATCTACATTCCAATCTTGTAAGCCCCATACTATGTACACACTTCCTTCATAATTATCAACTACATCTTGTAGATGATATCTTTCTTCCCAATAATCATTCCATTGATCTCCTCCGAGGCCTGCACCAATCCATGTAGTGAAAGGACTTAGAGGGCCAATTGCATCATCACTACAAAATCTCATATCATCACTTGTAGCATCCGCTGTTGCACCTTCATANAGGACGTCATATAGTAATGCTCTAGCCTCACTAGATCCATTTCGATANAACATTTGTTGCACTCCTATTGAACCAGATATNGGNACGATTGTTTTTAGATGCTCAGAAGGATTTTGCGCTGCTTCCCAATTTGTAGTCCCAGCATATGATTTTCCCATTAATCCAACATTACCATTAGACCATTCCTGTTCGCCAAGCCAATGAACAGCTGCTTGTATCCCAATTTGCTCCCCAAGTCCTTTNACATCCTGGCAATGTGTAGATTTTCCTGTCCCGAATGTAGAAATCTGTGCTAAAGCATATCCATGTGGAACAAATTCTTCTAAAATCCATAAACCAACTCCTAAATCTGGAATCGTATTAGGATTTGAGTCTTCTCCCACTACTCCTTCTCCTCCAAAGTCATAATAAGGATGAACAGTGGCAATTACAGGTACTTTTGTCCCATTAGGTACTTCTGGCATCCATAACGAAACATGCATCAAGGCAGGCTCTGGGTATCCAACATCTTGCTCAGAAAGTGGTAATTCAACTTCTACAAAGTGTTCCGTAGGTCCTGTCCATGAGTATAANCCNTCAACAGGTAATTGACTCCTCCATCCGGACATATTTAGGTCCATATCCTTTCTTTCATGGACTGTAGTATTCCACCATTCACTTTCTGAGTTATTGCCTTTTGTTTCATTTGAATTTGAAAATATACAACCAGAAAGTGTCATACATACAAACATTAAAGCAACGCTAGTTGCATACACACGTTTGTTCATTATGTATGCGAAATGATTTTTATTATTGTAATTGATGNATTGGCGAGCTTATAGAAATGACATGTCATATTCCTATAATTTCAATATCCAAAACTAAATGATCCCAGTGAGGTGCATACGACTTTATTTTATTTNTATCAATATTTTTTACTTCATAACTTTTATTAATTTTTTCTAATATTTTTTTTGTCTGGATGACTAATTCTTCATGATTATCTGAAGGAGATAATCCATGAATATGTAATATTCCTCCATTTTCTTTCAGGCAGTTTAGTGCGATATGGTATGATTTTTCAGCCGTTGGTAGGAGACCAAGCAAAACCCTGTCCGCAACACCTCTCAATTTTCTAGTGGTAATTCTATTGTCTCCTTCGATCACACTACATTTTTTTTCCACATTATTATTTTTCAAATTAAATTTTAGTGCTTTTATTGCATTTTCATTCCATTCACAGGAATATACATGTTTTACTTCACTCTTCACCAATATAGGCAAAGTATAGTATCCAATACCACAGAATAAATCAATCACAACTTCTCCTTCTGAGACTACTTTTCCCATTCTCCTCCTTTCATTTATATTTCCNGAAGAAAACATACATTCAGTNAGATGATAACCGTATTTTATCCCATTTTCTTTCCGAATAACCCAATCTTTTTCTCCAACTAACATTTCTACAGTCGACTCTCTCTTTTCTCCAATTATTTCTCCAATTCTTCCAACTCTTTTTACNCCTAATGATTCACTAATAATCCCCCATATATCATTACCATTTACTATCCATTCTTTATCTATAAATGACGAATTTGGAAGAAGAACTACATCATCAAATTTTTCCCAACGCTTAGGTATTTCTTTCTTCAGTCTCTCTATGTCTCGAGTACAGTATTTTTTTGATATTAAGTAATTATTAATTGATAATACTAATCTTTCATAAGGTGTCATTTTAATCACCAATTATCCATTAAAATGTTGATATATTTTTCTTGCCATAGATTTGCCAATTCCAGGAACTTTAATTAATTCATCTATAGTTGCATAATCTATCCCCTTCCTTCCGCCAAAATGACGTAATAATGATTGTATTTTCTTTGCACCTAGGCCCTCAATTTCCTCTAGTGGGTCTAGAAGTGTTTTTTTATTTCTTCTTTTTCTATGATATTTATTGACAAATCTATGCGCTTCATCTCTAGCATGTACTAATAATCTTCCACTACGTTTGAGCACTATTGGTTCTCTATCTAACATGTGTAATGTTTCTTCCCTTTTGGCCAAGGCCGCTACAGGAAACCTGTCATTCAGTCCATATTTTTCTAGCATTTTAGTAATTACTTTTAGGTGTGTTTTCCCTCCATCAAGGAGTAATAAATCCGGCCATTCTTCTTGCCTCTTGAGCCATCTTTCAACGACCTCAGACATCATGCCTAAATCATCTAATGAATCAGTTTTTACTCTGTAAGTTCGATATTCTTTCTTATTTGGTCTCCCTTTACTCAGAACAACCGAAGCACCAACTCTTTCTTCTCCTAAAATTTGTGCCATATCAAAGCACACTACATAATCCATTGAATCTAATCGCAATAATTTTGCACAATCGTTTGCTGCATTTTGTTCCAAGCTTCCTGAACTTGTTTTACGATATCTTAACACATTTATTTCAGCATTTTGATCGGCCATTTTCCGCAATTTCGCTAATTCCCCTCTTTTTGGAATTTTTATCTCAATCTTGCCCTTTCCTCTTTTCTCATCTAACCATTTTTCCATTGAATTTCCCAAAGGTGATGGAATAAGTAGTGTTTTAGGCGGCCTTCTATTTGTATAATGCTCGGATAAAACGCATGCAACTGATTCTGAAATATCGCCTCTATGGATTAGTGGATAATCTACTTTTCCTTGTATTACGCCATTTTTAGCATGTAATATTGTTACTGAACCTCTATCTTCTCTGGATGCAAAACCAATTGCATCACAATCCTGATAAAAACGACTATGAATAATCTGTTGTGAAATTGTTTTTTGTACAGTACTAATCATGTCTCTAATTCTTGCTGCCCTTTCGTATTGGAGATTATTAGATTCTTTATCCATTTCTTTTTGTAACGATCTAATTAACATTCCAGCATCTCCATCTAATACACTTGTTACCGCTTTTACTATTTGCGGATAACCTTCGGGATCTACGCAAGGGCCTTTACATAATCCAATATGTTTTGAAAAACAACCTTCTTGGCCCCTACAGTCTTTGTCTCTAATACCAAGTTGACCTCTAAGAAGTTGTATTACTCTTTTTGCGGCACCTGCATCCGGAAACGGACCCCATCTCAAGTCTCCTTTAGCTGGAAATCTAGTGTATAGGATTCTCGGAAATTCTTCTTTTGTTAAAGAAATAAATGGGTATGATTTATCATCTTTTAGTCTAGAATTAAATCTTGGTTTGTGTTTACGAATTAATTGCCTTTCAAGTATAAGTGCTTCACTGGGTGATTGAGTCACTATGTATTCTACATTGTCGGCATCTGAAACAAGCTGAGGAATCATTTTCCTATCAGGATTTGATGAGAAGTAAGATCGCACTCTTGTTTGTAAATTTGTCGCTTTTCCTACATACATTACTCGTCCATCTTTTCTACGAAAAAGATATACTCCCGATTTATCGGGCAGATTTAATTTGGCCTGCTCAACTGGCATGTTAGATGATGCGCCGTAGGTTAATACCCATGAACCCTTGACACGTCCGATGTCTTATGCTATCTGGGGCAGAGTTGAGAATTCTTTCACATTTATCCCAGTTTCAAGGCAATGAGGGCGCCAAATGGAATATTCCACGTGAACAATCTCTTCCCGGCATTGCAGAATCATTGGGAGTTGTAAGATCAGCTTTACATGTTCCATTGAATTCTCTAGAAAAGGCTAATTTTGTCATATCCAGAAATGCAAGAGTCTTAGGTACAAAATCTAGAAAAAGAACTGTTATTCATATTACTGAAAAAGGATTATCCGCTTTATATGACAGTGGAAAACCAAAATCAAGGAAATATCGTAACTTTGGACCAGTCCCTAATCTATCAATAATTCATGGAAGGCAAACAGAAGTTGAAAGAATAACTGAATTATTAGAAAATGGAAAGAATATAGTTCTTAATGGACTTCCTGGGATAGGCAAGACTAGTTTAGCACGTAGCGTTGCAGATTCTCTTATGGCGAAAGGGTGGATCTTAAGATGGGCCTCTTGTAATGGCGATTCAGATGTTTCATCAATAGCAGAAATGTGGTTAGGACAGTCCGGATGGTCTTCTCCAGCAGCCATAGCAATGAATTTAGATTCTGCTCGAACATTGTTGGTTATTGATGAGATCCAAGAATTAAATCAACGTCATTTGGCGAATGTTGAGGATCTGTTATCCGAAATTTCTAATATCAAATCTTCCGTTTTAATTATGGTAAGGGCACCCAGTCCATTCAAAGAATTATTAAATTTTGAAAGTATAAGATTGGATGGGTTAAATTATGATGATGCAAAAGAGATACTTCCTTCCGATTTAGATGAGAAATCAGCATTCAAAATAGCAGAGTCATTAGGAGGGCATCCATTGGCTCTACATCTTTGGTCTCCTGAAGAAGAAATTCCAGAGAAAGTTGAAGCAGTTCAAGAATATGTAAGATCTACAGTAATAAAAAGACTTAGTGATGAAGGTTTAGAAACCTTAGACGAATTATCTATATCCCCCATCCCTTTGAATTTTGAAGAATTATTTTTCCCTTCAGGAGCAAATGAATTAGATAATTCAGCGATATTGAGGTGGAAGAATAGTGAAATAGAACCTCATCACTTGATTAGAAATGTTCGTAGGAATGACATATCTACAAAAAATTTGAACAAATTAAATTCTGAAATGGCAAAAAAATGGTCTAAACGCCTTGGAAATAAGGCGAAGAGGATAGAGACTCATTTTTATCTAAATTCTGGGAAAGATATTGATCCTGAGTGGTTAATATCTAATATATTAGAGATTATGAATCAAGATAGCGCAGCAGCAGCCATTATCATTGAACAAGCCATAGAACTTAGCAGCGATGCTAGTTTAAGGGAGACAGCATCTGATATAGCACTAGAGAGAGGAGAAACAGATATCGCCAATTTACATATTAACTCACTTCCAGAGGGGCCAAAGAAAAAACTTCGTAAAGCACGTCTTGCAAGAATTAGAGGGAATTCTAAACTTGCTGAAAAAATGGATTTAGAAGCAATTAACGGTCTTGATAATCTTGATAAGATAAAATATGAAATTTCACAACTTGTCAGGCTATATGACGACAGACTCCCTGGGCCCATAGAATCCACTTTGGCATCAAAAATAAATAAGAGAATAGAGGCTTTAGATATTTCTAAATTACCACTTGATCAGAAAAATCCAGCAATGTTATCTGTCAATCTTCTGAAATTCTCAATAGCGTCAGAATCACAAAACCTTTCCGCCGCTGCATCTGCACGAAGTTTATTGGAGTCACAACTAGGTTATGATCATCCAAGATTGAGAATACTTGATCTGAGGTCAAGATTATTCGCAAGAGAAGGTAATGTAGCATCACCAGAGTCCATTGAGGCCGCAAAAATTGAAATTAATAAATGTGATAATTTACTTGATAAAATAACTTTAATACATGCTACTTTGGAGGCATCAGGACAAAATTATCCTGAATGGTTAATTGAGACTCATTCTAAAGTTTCCAAGGAATTTCTCCGCGAAGATATAGCTGCTTACAGGAGAATTGCAGCACAAAAGTGGTTTTGGAGAGGAGTGTTAGAACCTGAAAAAAAATTATCACATTGGAGAGAAGCATTAGATAGATTCAGAAAAGCTGAATGTAGCAATGCAGCAAATGAACTATTAAGAAAAATTTCAACAGTAATATAATTTATATCTCTGCTCCAATCAATGTTCTAGTTTCTGAAATACCTGGTACATTTCTAATATCTTGGATAATACATCTTGTTAATTCAGCTTCGTCTTCAGCTTCAATTTTTACAAATAAGTCATGCATCCCAAAAACAATCCATTGCCCAACAACAGTTTCGAATTTACTTACCGCTTCTCGAACTTCTATTTCCTTTCCTGGACTAGTTGTTACCAATACAAAACCAACTGCCATTAGCGAGCCTCCACTGCAATCAACGTTTCAGTATGTTGAACTCCTGGTATGGCCCTCATAACTCCAATCAATGTTTTGGCCATTTTTCGCTCATCTTCAAATTCAATTCTGGCTACTAAATCATATTCTCCATAAGAAACATGTGTTTCTGTAACTTCTTTAATTTCAAGTAATTTTTGATAGACCAAATGCTCACTTCCAGGTGTTGCTCTGATTAAAACAAAAGCCGTACTCATATCTCCACCAATACTCGCCCTTGTCATATGTTTATGACTTCTACCATAGATGAGGCAATTATAATCACTCTAAGTAAGGGATTACATAGTGCCAATGTTTCGCTGATTCATGGCCGCACCGTTATCTCATTTTCAGAAGCGTGCCATTTTACTGATATTTCTAATAATTAGCTCCAGCTTTGGAACTCTTACATCTAATGCTTCACAAACTAGTAAGACTACAATAGTATGGACTGATTCTGTTTTTCTTGAAGATGGTTTTAATGTTGAAGTTGGTCAAATACTCATCGTGCAGCCAGGAACAAATATTGTATTAGGAGATGAAGAAAAAATAATAGTTGATGGCAGAATAAATATCCAAGGCACGATATCTTCCCCGGTCATATTGGATGCTAATTCTGGTAATCATCATGGCATCGTGTTTAATTCAACTAGTAATGGCCATAATTCTGCAATTGATAACTTAACTATTAATGATGCAAAGTATGGTATTACAATCTATGGTAGTGATCCTATTATTTCCAATTTACTTGTAATTAATGCCGATAGTGTAGCCGTTGATTTATTCGATGGTGCTTCGCCAACAATAAAAAATCTCACTATTCAGGGAGGAGGGCAAGACGTTCATGGTTTTTCTTCATCATGGAGGTATGGCATAGGGCTCTCAATTGGATTTGAATCAGCGCCAATTGTCGAGGGAGTAAATATAGACGGTTTGATTACTCGTGGATTAAATTTTTGGGGAAAAGCTGGCGGTTTATTTAATGATATCAATATTTCAAATATTTCTGGCGCAACTCTTTCAGTTTCTGCGGGAATATGGGTAGAAGACTCAATTCCTTTACTGAAAGATATTGAAATAAATCATTGTGATAATGGTGTTTTTGTTCGTCATCAAACAGAAGGATGGACTACAAGACCTACTTTCTCAGGAATAGTAATTGAAAATAGTCAATACAGAGGAATAATGGTTGAAAGGTATAATCATAGTCAATATTCAAACCTCCTTACTAATGCTGTTTTTGAAAATTTACAACTCAGAGGTACAGGAGGAATAGATGCTAAAACTCCTGGTTTAGGATATGCAGCATTTGATATTAATACAAGTGGCGTTCACGTAGATGGGGCATTAATTGAAGATAATATTGCCGTAGGTTTAAGGGCATATATGATTGACTCTTCTACTAAAATAGAGAATGTAACTTTCATTAATAATGGCCAAACATCATCTTCTGTACCAATAAATGATCGTGCTGGCTTATTTTTCAGAAGTGCAAGTTGGAGTTCTAAAGGTCCGGCAATAGTCAACAATCTGATAGTAAATAATTCAATAGGTCCGGGAGTATTAATGATGAAAGGAGGAGTAATTGGCAGTAATTGGTTTACATCAGAAAACGGAGGTAATGGTGTAGATTTTCGAGAGTTCCACCCCAGAGTAGACACCATAATAAGTACCAATAATTCATTAAATGGATTATATGTTTTCGACTCTAGTAATGTTGAACTATCTAATATAGCAACGTCCCAAAATGGCATAGGACAAAATAATCCCGAAGATGGATCTGGAATATTTTTCCATGAATCTAATACAGTAATGAGTGGTGGTAAAAATGTTAGTTGCAATTCATGCTCTTCTACCAATGATCAATATGGTATTTTCATAAAAAATAGTGTCGATTTACAATTGAAATCAATATTAATTAAAGATACCATTTCTCCAATTCCATTGAATATTAATAACTCAGAAATAACTTATTTTGGAAATATTATACTTGATAATATCACAATATTTTCTAATTCTTCAGATTATGCCTTAAAGATGGTTGAGGTTGATGCTAAAATAAATAATTTACAAATCATTGGTTTCAATGATGGATTACATTGGAGCGGTAAGGGGATAACCAGTTCATCAATGGATAACAGCATCATTTATGGTAGTAAAAATGCCTGTTTTGATTTGTTATATCATACAGAATTAACAATTGCCAATACTAGTATTTATTGTTCCTCAAATAATCCGACCTCAGAAAATAGTATTGTGAACTTCACAGATACTTTCTTAATACAAAATTCATCAATGCAAAACTCCTTTATTTTAGGAGATAATAATCATATAAAGTGGATTTCATCTCAAGATATTCTTACTCCTATTTCTTCATTTGAAAATAATATATTTGATATAATGTGGAATTTAGAAATATATACTGTAAATCAATATTTTATGAATATCCCATATGCTGAGGTGAATATTTCTTTTGATATTTATGAAGATAATTTAACTGCTACTCAACCTTATTCTGGTAATTATCTATACGGGCCATTCATTGGTAAAAGGTGGCTCCCCCAAGATGGATGGTCATCGGATAATGTAGTAAATTCTAGTTGTAGTTATGATGGAATTTACAATAATACAGATTCTTTGACATTAAGTTCCGATACATTGGTTATCTGTAGACTGGATATTTCAAATCAAGCCCCATTTATTATTTGGCAATTACCTGAAGATGATTCTCAATATTCTAGTGCTAGCATAGTAGTCTTTGATGCTTCTAAGTCGTGGGATCTAGATTTAGATGAAATTACCTTTACATGGACAAGTAATTTGGATGGAGATTTTACGTATTCTTGTGTCCAGGAAGAAAATACCGCGAATTATTCTCATATAATCGCAAATAATGAATCTCAATGTTTGTCCGATGGAGTTCATCAAATAACTTTAGAAGTATGTGATATTGAAAATCAATGTACTAATGAAACAAGAAGAATTGAATTAATCAATCTGCCTCCAATCCTATCTGTTGGTTCTGTCCCAAAAATAAACTCCAGAGGGATTTTATATCTTGGCCAAACAGCAAATGTTAGTATTAAATTAGATGGAACTTATGACCCAGAGAACGGTGATCTTTGGTGCTGGTTAGAAACCTCATATGAAGATCCAATATCTGTAATTGATGGAGATCCTAATTGTCCTAATGAAATTTCTAGATCATTTATCGGTGCTCCTGGACAATTTAATATCACAGTATTTGCTTCAGACGGAATAAATCCAAGTCGAAGTTGGTCATTCACTGTGGTATTGGTTAATGAATTACCTTCTGCAATAATGGAAATATCAAGAATAGATAATATTTCGTCTAGCCTAGTTAGACTTGATGGAACTGATACCATTGATCCAGAAGGCGATGTTGTGAAGTTTGAATTTACTAGTAGTATCGATGGTCTCTTATTTTCAGGTCTAGAATCCACAAATACAATTGAGTGGCTAGGATATCTTTCAAAAGGAATTCATAATATCACAATGAAGGCCAGTGATAATCTACCAAACCATGCAGGACTTTGGACATATTATTCATTTGAATTAGAGGTATTAAATTCTCCTCCAGTTGCATTAATTTCACAACCAAATAATGGTATCATAGCCGAATCAGGCGATATATTGGATTTCCAATCTACTGGATCAGGTGATTGGGATTTAGCATGCTCAGATTTAATCGATAATGGAAGTAATTTACTTTGTAATCCATATTTGGGAGGAAATAATGACTTAGTGAGCATTTTATGGATTAGTGATAAATTATCAGAACCAATTGGAACTGATTGGTCTTTCCAATCCCGACTTCCTTCTGGAGACCATAACATCACTCTATCATTGGACGATGGAAATCAAAAAGTAATTAGTCCACCAATTAACATAATAATATCCAAATCTGCTCCAATAATGATTCTAGATTCTCCAATGCCTAGTATAGAAGTAAATTCCAATTCTGCAGTTTTATTTGATTTCCAGAATTCTTTTGACCCAGATGGCGACTTATTTACTGTAAGTATTGAATCAGATTTAACGGGTATTATTTTAGAAAATAAAACAACAGATTATTCTTATGATGAATATCTCCCAGCAGGTGAACATGATTTGACCATAACATTAGTCGATTCTGATAAAATGGAGAGAAAATATATCCAAAAAATTTCTATTCTTGAATCTGCACCAATTGCACAAATAAATAATTTAGAAAATGGTCAGTATATCTCTCCTGGTGAGTCCGTTAATTTAGACGCCTCTTCTTCATTCGACTATGATGATGATATTATTTTGTATCAATGGTCATTAAACGATGGAACAATAATTAGTGATAAAGAACAAGATTTAGTTTATTTTAATCCTGGCACTGTTCAAATTAATTTACTCGTTCAAGATTCTAGAGGCAAACAAGATTTTACTTCTATAAATCTAACAATAGGATCGAGCTATCCAAAATTAGATAATTTAGTGATTTCAATCGATTCAATTGAAATGAATGTACCTACTGAAGTTTATATCTATGTAAATCTCGACGATCCAGATAGAACAACAAAACAAGTTACTGGAGAAATGCTTAGCGCAGGCATTTCTGAAGTTATGATTTTTAGAGACGACGGAAAAGGTAGTGACCAAGTAGCTGATGATGATGTTTGGACATATAGGTCCAATTGGGATATAGCCGAAGGGAATTGGGTAAAGGTAGAGATATGGGCGATTGATGGAGAACTTATCAGTCAATCACAAATCGAATCCATTCCTGTGGTGAAACAAAGTAATGAAAATACATTAGATTGGCTATTTAGCGCTGGTTTTCCACTTTTAATAATTTTAATAATAGTATTATCTTTATTGGGATTAGCCTATGTTAACAAAAGGCGTATTCAAATCGCTAGAGATATTGAATTAATTGAGTCTTGGTCAGCATTTGTTCCAAGAGAATTGGACGAAGAATTTGATAATAAAGAAGGCTAATTTTCTTCTATGCCCCAGGGCGTACTTTTACTGAATAATCCAAATCTTAACCAGAACAATCTTCGTAAGTTAAGTAATCCATCACCCCATGTGTTAATCTCAGCATCTCCGACTCTAACTCTGTAAGGGACGCTAATTTCAGTAGTTTTGTTGGAAGGAAGATATCTCCTCGCCCTAATTTTAAATTCTTGAGATAAAGGCATGCCATCATGCATAGGCCTAACTTTCTCATTATCAAAAATCGATTTTCTAAATACCCACATGCCGCTCTGAGAATCTTTTATTCCATACCAAAATAGAATCCTAGCAGTTGTCGACAAAGTCCAATTTCCAAATCCATGCATTCCTGACATTGCACCTTCTTCGGCCTTTGTTAGACGATCACAAGTAATCCAGTCTAAATCTTCATTTAGTAACCTGCTTACTAATCCCGGAACTTCTTCTCCGGGATATGTACAATCAGCATCCATTGTAACTATGATTTCTCCCGGCGCTATTGAAAAACCAGTTTTATATGCACGACCGTAACCTTTCCTCTTTTCTAAATAAACTGTAGCTCCTTCTTTTTCAGCCAATTCTCTGGTTGCATCAGTTGAATTTCCATCTATTATTAAGAAATCTAGTTTGTCACACCATCCATCATTTGGAACAGACCTTATCGTATCTACAATTGCGGCTTCTTCATTTCGTGTAGGGATAACTACAGTGACGTGAACGGGCAATGTATCTGACATATTACTGGCCGTGCGAGGAAGATATCTATTTTGAATGATACTATTGTTAAATCACCAACATTATCTTGAAAGATAACAGTCCAGCATCATAGGAGAGGCTCCTATGCATATCGCGATGTTATCTGCTGAATACCCTCCTAGATGGGGGGGAATGGGCTCTACAGTCTTTCATTTATCCGCTGCTCTAGCCGAAATGGGCCATAAAATATCTATAATTACACGTAAAGGGATGGATAAGCCACCCGAAATAAATGGAGTACAAGTTTTTACAGTTTCTTGGAAAAAAATACCAATGGAATTTACACGTTCCTATGGAAAGTATGCTCTAAGGAAATTAAAAAAAATTAATGATATTAATCCAGTCGACGTTGTCCATTTACACTGTCCTATGATTTCGTGGGACGCAAAACAATTTGAAAAATGTAAGAAAGAAATAGCTCCCGTTATTTCTTCTCTCCACGGTTCATGGCTTGGAGAGCGCGATGGTCTTTTTATTGCATCAAAATATAAAGAATCTGCAGTATGGGCAAATCCAAATGATCTCACTATGAGATTTACAGCAAAAAGATATGCAAGATTTGAAAATTTTGCAATCAATCATTCGAATATATGTGTTGCTAACTCGAATGCCACTAGAGAAGATTTCCTAAATCGATATTCCGCCCCGAATGACTGGAATTGTGAAGTAATTCATTGGGGAGTAGATACTGAAATGTTTCTTCCATTAAGGCGGGATGATGAAGATGATTTTTCCCTTTATTCTGAAGTTCGTTCCAGATTTAATGTCAAAGAAGATTCATATTTGTTACTCGCAGTAGGTCGTTTAGCAGCTAGAAAGGGTTTTGGTATGCTACTTCAATCATTTGCACAGGTTAAGAAAGAATCCCCAAATTCAATTTTGGTAATAGTCGGGAGAGGGCAACTTCGATCTAGATTATTAAAACAAGCGAAGAGATTAGGACTAGAAGGGTCTGTATTTATTGAATCGAGTATGAAATTTGATGAATTAGCATTATTATATCGTGTTTCTGATATTGTTGTTTACCCCTCTTACTATGAGGGCCAGGGACTTATCCCACTGGAAGCAATGGCTTCTGGAACTCCTGTCGTTACTGTCAACCATGGACCATTGCCTGAGATGGTTGACAATTCTGTTGGAGCATTATTTTCTATGGGTGATATTAATTCAATGTCAGAAATAATTTTATCCGAATTGAATGATAAATCTAAATTACNAGAAAAAGGTAGAGCAGGACGTAATTTAGTGTCNGAGAAATTCACTTTCAAACAAAATGCAATTGATTTTTTGAANTTGTATCAAAGTATTGTTATTTAGAAGTNTGTAGGCGAAAAACTTGATGGTGAAACCATTCTCCCCNANTTGAGAATAAGATGGGAGAAGATGTGAAATTGGGTAAATTAAAATTTAATACAACTTCTAATATAGCAATTTTACTTTTAATTGCAGTATTGGCAATTGTACATTTGAAATCTATATTACAACCATTGGTAGTCGCTATATTACTGTTTTTCCTCATCCGTCCTCCCGCTGAATGGCTAGAGAAAAGGATAGGTAGACATCCCTTTTTGGCATACGGGGCATTAGTTGGAATCGTGATGGCTGTCTTATTCGTAGCCTCAAATATACTTTTTTCAAATTTACAATCTTTTACAGAAGAAGTTCCTACACTTTCAGAGAAACTACAGAATAAACTTCTCTGGTTTGAAGATAATGCGACAATTCTTGGCTTCTCCTTTGACACGTCTGAAGTTACTGGCTTGATTACTGTTGAAAAAATTGAATCATTCGCCACAGGCCTTGTTGGATCTTTAGCAAGTTTTACAGCAGGTATGATTACTGTATTGATATTTTTACTATTTATTATATTAGAAGCAGAAACACTCCCTAAACGTATCAAAACAGCTTATCCAGCAGATGTAGATAGAATCATCGCGTTGGCAACATCTTCATCGAAGGGCATAAATGTCTACGTTGTTACTAGGGCTTCAGTAGCATTTGGGCAAGCAATATTAGCCGCCATTATTTTGTATTTTTTCGGTATCCCGGGCTGGTTTTTATGGGCCTGTATTACCTTCATGATGGATTTTATACCATATGTAGGTGCATTAATATCACTTCTATTCCCAATTATTCTAGGTCTGATTATACTTTCACCTTCTTCTGCAGTTTTCTTGATTATATTATTAATTGCAAATCAACAATTATGGGGAGGAGTTATTGAGCCTCAAATAGCAGGAAAGCGTTTGGATATTTCTCCAATTGTATTACTTCTTTTGGTAGCCTTCTGGGGTTGGGCCTGGGGTGTCATGGGTATGATATTAGGAGTCCCTCTCGCTGTAATAATGAAGCGAGCTTTGGAAAGCGACCCTCGTACAAAACCTATTGCAATGATGCTTTCTATGAATCCTAAAAGTGATTAATATTAAATTATCAAAACTACTATTCCATCAGCCTTTATTGAGATACTTTTACCAGTTCCTTGATTATGTAAACCTCTGCTAGATAATGACAATTCTTCATTTTTCATATTCCATTTTGCACCAGTGAGTGTTACGTCTTTACAATGAGTGAGGGCNAAAATAGAAAATTCCTTTCCATTTTCAATAAATATTTGAGTACCATCATAATCAGGATGAATTCTATAAGTGATCCTCTCCTCATGATGAAGTATTATTTTCACATTATCTTGAATTTCCGCTAAGACTGCCCATACACCGAGAAAATGCTCAGGACTCCCTCCCTCCATTCCTAAAACTTCTATTTCTGTATATCCCTCTTTCACGAGGTATTTTATCGATTTACCAAAATCACTGATATCCTGATCAGGTAAATATTCACTTTCTCCTTTCCATTCATCAATGTTTATAGAATCAAAATCTCCTAATACTTTTTTAACATTTATTCCCGATGATAATGCTATTTCTGCCCCTCCATCTACTCCAAAAACTTCTTTGTCCTCTGTCAACACTCTTTTTATCAAATCATTAGAAGGAGTTTTCCCATTACACCACAATATAGCAATCATATTTCTCATTATTTCCTTTTACGTGCGACAATCTTCCCCTCTAGAACTAAATCAACATCTTCTAGAATAACGCTTGTTTTTTTCATCACTCCTCTCTTCTGTATGCCTGTATTTGAATTTCCACCTAATGCTGTATTGTCTCCAAAACTGAAATATGAGTTTCCTCTAACTACCTGATCTTCTAATACGTTACCAATAACTTTGGCTCTCGAATTCATTCCAAATCCAAATTCTGCCACAGTCTTATTTAATTGTAAATCCAGAACTCTCTTACTGTGGGGAGGGATATTAAAACTTTCAATTATATCCTCAACACCTTCATATCCTGATATTTCTGTAACCCTTCCATTTACTATTATCATCTCAACCTTTTTTGGTAATATTTTTCCTTCCCATGAACCATCAAATACTATTTTCCCATTGGTNGAACCCTCTTTTGGCATCGTAAATATCCTTCCAGCAGGTAGATTTGTCACTTGTCCTGGCCGATTACAAATTCCGTTATCCTCTAAAATCCACCTAGATCCAGTGGTAAAAGTCACATCAGTTCCTGAAGGAGACGTGACATGGACTTCTCTCCTCCTTCTAAAAACATTATTCATGCCTGATATCTCTATTTGAAGGGCATTATAGTCCGCAGTCATTCCTCCAAGAATAAAGGTCTCTTTACTTATTCCTGGCATGGATGCTATTCTGACTCCNGCCTTGGAAGCATTAATTCTTGCTTTTGTATGGGTTAATGATTCTTTGGTTGCTATTAGAACAACTCTAGATTTTCTCATCAAATCTCCTACTGGACTAGGGGGCTCATTTCCAGGCTTGAAAGCCGGAGGAATCATCATCAAGAGTACTCTATCAGTCACTTCAGCAGCTGCTTCATATAACGCTCTACCTATCTCAGATGTGTGAGTATCAGTAATAATAACTACATCTTCATGATTTCTAATTTCCATACAAGTTCTTATTATTGAACGCGCCGAAACAAGCATAGATTCGATAATCTCTGCTTGAGAAAAATTCTCAATAACTACTTCATCTGCCATGTCTTATATTTTCCAAATAATCAATCCAAATAAATACTCTCAATCATTTCTTATTTTTGTTTATACAATATGGACAATATTCCATAATTTTATATTCTCCAGATTTTTGTTCTTCTTTGGATAAAGGCTCTCTACAAATAAAACACATCTCTATCTCAGCTTCCATGAGTTCAGAATTTAATGCAACCCTTTGATCGAAAACAAAACAGTCTCCATTCCAATGTTCTCCTCCGACTTCTTCAAAATAATTTAGTACACCGCCTTCTAATTGAAAAACATTATTCCAACCTTGATTTTCCATTACAACTGACGCCTTTTCACAACGTATCCCTCCGGTACAAAACATCACTACCGTTTTATTTTTATCGGTATTTAGTTTTTCTAAAGCAGATGGAAAGTCTCTAAATGTTTTGATNTCCAAGTCTACAGCATTTTCAAATGTACCAATTCGTAATTCATAATCATTTCTTGTATCAAGTAGCATTATGTCTCTTTCCTCATCTAACCATTTTTTCAATTCTTTCGGATTAATTGACGGACTTGTATATTCTGCTGGCCTAACTTCATCCAATCCTAATGCAATAATTTCTTTCTTTTTCTTGACTATCATCCTTCGAAATGGCTGGTATTCAGTATAACTTATTTTCAAAGAAATCTCTACTAAACGTTCATCAAGCTCCATGAAATNAATATATTTATCTATCATTTCTTGGGNTCCTGCTANAAAGAAATTAATTCCATTATTACTAAAATAAATAGTCCCTTTTAATCCCAAATCTAAACATTTCTCTAAAAACTTGTTTTTCATTTCTTCAGTATTATTAATATTTATAAATTTATATCCAGCNATATTAACAATCATTTTCACACCATCATTCTGTCTGAACTATGCCCAAGATAGTATCACGATTATTTATTTCTCTTACTATTGCTTCGATAAATTCATCAAGAGGGATACCATTTTTTTGTTCACCCTTCCTTGTTCTTACAGAAATTGTCTTATTTTTAACCTCTTCATCTCCGATAATTGCCATGTAGGCAGGACGCATTTTCCTGTGTATCCTAATCTTTTTACCAATTGTATTATCCGAATCATCAATTTTAAATCTGATTCCTGATTTTTGCATCTNTTCAGAAACTATTGCTCCATATTCTTTATGTCTCTCAGAAATAGTAATTATTTGCACTTGTATTGGAGATAACCAAGTAGGAAAGTTACCAGACCAATGTTCAGTCAGGAAGGCAACAAACCTTTCATGGGTCGAAAGAGGTGCGCGATGTATGACAAATACTTCTCCGTTATCTGATCCAGTTTCATCAGTATAAGTCAAACCAAATCTTTCTTTAGCAGCAAAATCAAGTTGTATTGTAGACATCGACTCTTCTCTACCTATCGCAGTAGTAAATTGAATATCGACTTTTGGACCATAAAATGCGGCTTCTCCTATACTTTCGACGTATGGTACTTCTAAACTATCCAATATTTGTCTGAGATGATTTTGAGTCGCTTCCCAATTCTCTGGCTGATCTATATATTTCTCGGTATTTTCTGGATCCCATAGTGAAAGTCTGAAATAATAGTCTTCAAATCCAAATGCAGCATAATAATCTTGTACCATTTTTATATTACTTGCAAACTCTTGAGCAACTTGATCTAAAGTACAATAAATATGAGCATCATTCATTGATANCATCCTCACTCTTAACAATCCTGCAAGTGTACCTGACATTTCATTACGATAAACGGTGCCATATTCGGCAATCCTTAGAGGCAAATCTCTATATGAGCGTTTTTTATTTCTATAGACAAGATGATGCATTGGACAATTCATCGCTTTTAGGTAGTAAGTTCCATCATCCATTTCCATTGGTGGATACATTCCTTCAGCATAATGAGGAAGNTGACCACTCGCCTCAAAAAGTTGTTTTTTACCCAAAACAGGTGTAGTTACTCTCTGATAACCATATTCTTCTTCAGTTTTTAAGGCAAATTCTTCAATAGATGATTTTAAAATTTCACCATTGGGAAGCCAAACAGGTAGACCTTTNCCTATCATTTCATCAATCATGTAGAGTTCCATTTCTCTGCCTATTTTTTTATGATCTCGTTTTGCTGCTTCTTGTATTTGCTTCTCTCTATTTCTTAATCCTTCTTTTGAAGCATAACACATGCCATAAATTCTAGTCAATGATTCTCTNTTTGAGTCTGCTCTCCAATATGCCTGACTAGAACTTGTTAACTTAAACCATCTTATCTGGGAGGTAAATTCTACATGNGGNCCTCTACATAAATCCACAAATTCTCCTTGTCTATATGCAGTTGAACCAACTTCCTGACCTATTTTATCATCCATTATTTCAATCTTAAATTTATTTTCATTAAACATCTTTCTTAATGAAATATTGGAATGTTCTTCACGTATTATGGGTAAATTTTCTTTCATTATTTCTTTCATTTTATTTTCTATTTTCTTTAATTCTTCGTCCCCGACAGGTTGCATAAAAAAATCATAATAAAAACCATGTTCTATNGGAGGTCCTATTGTCGGTTTTGCATCAGGATATAATTCTGTGACTGCTTGAGCCAGAAGGTGAGCGCATGAATGTCTAAGGATATACAGTCCAGCATCTGACTCACTATCTATAGGGTCAATTTTACAATCCGATTCCAAAATTGTAGACATATCCTTTTCTATTCCATCAATAAGTACTGCTACAAAACCAGATTTACGGCCATGAATATCTCTCATCACATCACCAGCTGTGATTCCAGCCTCATATTCACGAAATTGATTATCTTCAAATTCGACTTTAACCTTTGACAAGACTATCTCTCCAGTGTAACCGAGATACATCTATCGTATGAAGACATTTGCAAAATATCTCTTCAAAAGTACAAATTAACGTATTACAAATTGTGTTCCGGCATCTCCAGAAATCATTTTCTCTAATTCAGAAAGTGAGCCTATAACGGCTCTTTCTCCTGTCTTGTTTACAAATTCACACGCAGCCTCTACTTTTGGCCTCATAGAGCCAGACTCAAAAGTATAATTCTCCATTTCTTCAGGAGTAACTCTGTGTAACTTTTTAGCATTTTCAGTACCCCAATTTAAGTAAACTCCATCTGCGTCTGTGGCTAAAATCAATACTCTAGCATTCAGTTGTGTAGCAAGTAGGGCACTTGCCCTATCTTTATCTATAACTACCTCTACTCCNTTCAAACTACCATCTTTTTGATACATTGTGGGAATCCCTCCTCCGCCGGCGCAGATTACTACTGTCCCCTTTTCCAGTAACCAATGAATTGGCCGTAATTCAAAAATCCTTTGAGGTACAGGTGAGGGGACNGTTCTCCTCCATTTATCTCCCTCAAGTTTTATANTCCATCCTCTTTCTTTTGCTAATCTTTTTGCTTCATGTTCTTCGTATAATGGTCCTATTGGTTTGGTTGGTTCATTGAATGACGGGTCTTCTGGATCAACTTCCACCATTGTTAAAATTGTAGCAAATGGAGTCTCAATTGGTAGTAAATTCCCTAATTCTTGCTCAATCATATAACCAATCATTCCTTCTGTTTGAGCCCCTAATACATCTAAAGGATACTCTTTAACATCAGTATAAGCAGCAGACTGAAGTGATAAAAGTCCAACTTGTGGTCCGTTTCCATGTGTAATCACTAATTGATATTTCCCTACAAGTGGAGCAAGTGCTTTAGCTGCTATCCTTACATTATTACGTTGATTTTCTGCACTTAATTCCTCTCCTCTACGTAAAAGTGCATTTCCACCAAGTGCTACCACTGCTCTCATATGGGACCTGGGGAGTGTGTAGCGATAATAACGACCATCCCTACCCGGGCTTATGATTAGACTGGGGCTAGTAGTCAACCCAGACGCAGGATTGGGTGGCAAATTAGGACTCAAAGGGTCTGATGGAAAAGCTAATTTCGCTCGCTCAATGGGCGCAGATGATAGATCAGGACCTAGAATAACTACTTTTCTAAATTATTTCTCTTCTTTGCATAAAGAAGATTCTTCAGAGATTTCTTGGATTACAAGTGAAGGAAGGATGGGTACAGAATGGATCCCTTCAGGAATAAATCTAGGAGAAATAAAGATAATTCATAAATCTCAAGGAGAAACAAGCTCTAATGATACTAAGGATGTAATTAAAAAAATTATTGATTATGGAGTTGATTTAATTGTTTATGCAGGAGGAGATGGTACTACTAGAGATATTGTGGCGGAGATAATAGAATTAAATAATCCTAAATTACCTTTAATTGGCGTACCAACTGGTGTAAAAATGTATTCTGGGTCATTTGCTGCATCTCCTAAGGCAGCTGCTGAAGTTCTTTCTGCTTGGATTAGAGGTGATTTGTTGGTAGCAAGCACGGAAGTATTAGATTTAGATGAAGAGAGATATAGNGATGGAGAATGGATGGTAAGACATTATGCAGAAGCATACACACCTTCTAGCCCTCGTTGGATGCAGGGTTCAAAACAGAGAGTTGAAGTTAGTAGTGAGGAAGAAATTATTGAAGGCTTAGCAGAACACGTCCGAGAAACTCTAGTGAAAGAAGATACTATGATAATATGGGGCTCAGGAGGGACGTTACAATCTATTGGTGAATATATTGGTTTTAATCTAACGACTTTGGGAATAGATATTTCTCTTGGAAGAAGCATTGTAGGATCAGATTTAGATGAAAAAGGAATTTTAAAACTCTTAAATTCTCATTCTGGAAAATTTATCGTACTTTTATCTCCAATGGGAGGACAAGGATTTTTGATAGGGCGAGGAAATCTTCAATTATCTCATACTGTAATAAGTAAGATCGGAATTGATAATATTCTTGGAGTGGTAACGCCTGCTAAACTGTTAACTGTGAGAAAATTAAGGATTGAAACAGGAGATGAAAACCTAGATTCCAAATTCGCATTAAAAAAATATATGAAAGTATTACAAGGATATCGAACAACTCGAATTTTACCTATATCTGTAGATTAGATCTCAATCCCGCAAGCGGCTTTCAGTAACCCTAAGAATGGAGGGCTTGGCCTACCGGGTCTAGATTTAAACTCTGGATGATATTGTGTTCCAACATAATATGGATGATCTCTCAACTCCATTATTTCACATCTTTGACCAGTCTCATCTTTTCCAACATAAATCAAACCGGATTCTTCAATTTTACTTATTAATTTAGGATTAACCTCATACCTATGTCTATGTCTTTCATCAACATATTCTTCATTATTGTACAGTCTCCGAATCTTACAATCATCAACAAGAAAAGGAGTTGGTTTAGAGCCTAGTCTCATAGTTCCTCCCATATGAGTTTTTGAAATTTCAGGCATAAAAACTACAACATGATTCTCTTCATTGTCATCAAATTCAGCAGAATTAGCATTTCTTATTCCAAGAACATTCCTACAAAATTCTATTGTTGCTACTTGTAATCCTAAACAGACTCCAAGATATGGAATATTATTTTCTCTTGCATATTTTGCAGCACTAATTTTTCCTTCAATACCTCTGCCTCCAAAACCTCCTGGGACTAATATTCCATCAGCACTTTTCAGTAAATCCCATGATTTTTGATATACTTCATATTCAGCCGCACCTTCTTCTAAATTAACCGATTCTATCCAATCAATAATTAATTTTTTACCGACACTATATGAGGCGTGTTGAAGTGCCTTTGTAACACTTAGATATGAATCTGACAGTCCAGTATACTTACCAACCATTGCTATATGAATTTCCTCTTCCAAGGAATTAACATGATTTGCCATTATCTCCCAATCTTGTAATAATTTACTATTATCTGGTAAGTCAAAATTGAGCTTGGATGCTAATAATTCNCTTACTCCTTGTCGATTCATCATAATTGGTACATGATATATGTTAGCAACATCGTGTGCTGAAATTACAGCCTCAGAAGATACATGGCAAAACTTAGCTAATTTCTCGCGAGTTTCATCAACTAATGAAACTTCAGATCTGCATACTAAAATATCNGGAATTATTCCTAATCCTCTCAATTCTTTGACTGTGTGTTGTGTCGGTTTTGTTTTTTGTTCNCCCACAGGTCCCATTACTGGCACTAAACTTACATGAACAAAACAAATATTCTCTTTACCTACTCTAAATTGGAATTGCCTAAGTGCTTCCACAAATGGAGCACTTTCAATATCTCCAACAGTTCCTCCTAGCTCAATAACACAAGCATCAGGAGGATTTTTTTCTCCATCGCTGCACCTATTAGCAACATTTTGAATCCAATCTTGTATTTCATCAGTTATATGTGGTACAACTTGGACTGTTTTACCTAGATAATCTCCCCTTCTCTCCTTTTCTATGACAGAAGAATATACCTTCCCGGTTGTAATATTATTATCTTTAGAGAGTGCGATATCAAGAAACCTCTCATAGTTTCCTAGATCTAAATCCACTTCTCCTCCATCATCTAACACGAATACTTCTCCGTGTTCAAAAGGACTCATAGTGCCAGCATCACTGTTGAGATAAGGATCAATTTTAACTGCAGTAACACGTAATCCAGCTGATTTAAGCAGTACTCCGATACTACTTGCTGTCACTCCTTTGCCTAATCCTGACAGCACTCCTCCGGTGACNACGACATACTTCATGTAATCAACGGGATTTGAACCGGATATACTAGACATATCAACATTGGCCATGCCCATACTCCTAAATGTTACTTTAGGTTCATTTATTGAGTACTATACCCAGACTCATGTCTGAGTCAGGGCCGAAAAAAATAATGGTCACGGGAGCACTTGGGCAAATTGGAACAGAATTGGTAGAGGAACTTCGAAAAATCTATGGAAATGAGAATATTTTAGCGACAGATGTTAGAAAATTGGATGATAATCCAGGGGTACGAAATGGTCCATTCGAAATATTAAGTGTAGTCGACTCCGATTCGATGGATAACCTGGTAAAAGAATATGATATCCAAGAAATTTATCATCTAGCTGCCATACTTTCAGCCACAGGTGAAAAAAAACCAGAACTCTGTAAAAAAATCAATATTGGAGGAACTATTTCTGTTTTAGAAACTGCCATGAATAATGATTTGAAAATCTTCGCTCCCTCATCAATAGCCGTTTTCGGCCCCGATGCCCCAAAAAATGCACTACAAACAACTCCCCTTAATCCAACAACAGTTTATGGGCAAACTAAAGTTATTGGAGAAAGTCTTGCAAATGAGTATTGGCAAAAACATGGCGTAGACACACGAGGACTCAGATATCCCGGATTAATATCATGGAAATCTCCTGCAGGAGGCGGAACTACAGATTATGCAGTAGAAATATTCCANGCTGCACTTGAAAAAGGACATTATGATTGTTTTGTAGGTCCAGAGACAAGATTACCAATGATGTATATTGATGATGCGATAAGAGCTACGTTAGAATTGATGAATACTCCTATTGACGAAATTGGCGATTCAAGAGCGGGATACAATATCTCCGGACTTTCATTTACCGCTCAACAATTGGCTGACACTATCTCTGAGAGGGTTGATGGATTTACATGTACTTTCACTCCAGATAAGAGACAAGTATATGCCGATTCATGGCCTAACTCAATTGATGATTCACAAGCAAAAGATGATTGGGGCTGGGAAGCCCAATATAATCTTGAAACTATAGTTGATTCAATGTTAGAAGGTTTGAGTAATTGATTAATCTTCTTCAATTTCATTTTGCCAATCAGGGGTTTGGGCATCTTGTTTGGCCCACAATACATCATCAATACGAAGGACACTAATTGCCGCTTCAGTTGCACCTGAAAGGGCATGCTTTGCTACAAATAATGGATCAAGAATACCTGCAACTTCCATCGAAATATTTTGTCCAGTCCTCGCATCTAGTCCTATCCAAGAGCCATTTTCTAAATCATTATTCTGTGCTGCAGAGAGTGATAATATAGTATCAATTGGATCCAAACCCGAATTTTCTGCTAATACTCTAGGAATTATTTCCAGTGCAGCAGCATAGGCTTCAATAGCCAATTGTTCCCTTCCAGATTGACTTGTTGCAAACATTCTAAGATGCCTTGCAAGGTGAATATGACTTGCGCCTCCACCGGGCAAAGTAAAAGCATCCCTTTTCAAGCGATGTGCGACCCCCAGTGCATCATCAAAAGCTCTTCTCACTTCACTTCTTACTTCAGGAGTTGTACCATTAATGATAAATGTCATTCCACCTTTATTCTTTCCTTCAATACTAGTATATTTTACTCCTGCAATTAATTTCTCGGAATGATTTGTATATTTTCCAATATGTTCTTTACCAATGTTTAGTGGATTTCTTATTGGTATTGAACCTGTTATTTTTGACAATAATTCCATATCATCTCTCTCCATTCTTCTGTATGTTATTATCCCCGCATTCTTTAGAGGGGTTATTGCTGCATCAGTCACTCCATCTCGAACAATCAGCATATTGACGCCCAATGAGGAAAAGTGGTTGACAATTTGTTGAATTTTCTTCGCATCTCTATCATGAAAACCTTCCAATATTCCTATATCACTTATCTCAATGGAAGCCTCTAAACCTATTTTTTTATTTTCTAGTTCTCCATCAATAATAGCGATTTTACCATCCTTTGAAAATGATGGCGTCGATTTATCAAGCCTAGTTTTTGCTAATACTAATCCATGTACTAATCGTGAATCCTTCATCTTTCCATTGTCGATTTGAAGTCTTTTTATTCTTAATCTCTCTAAATCATCTCCTCCTTCTTCATTCGCTAATAATTCAGCTGCTTCCAAAGCACAAGAAGTTAATATTTCCGAAGTACCTTTTTCTATCTTACCAGCCAATGAAGTAGAAACAATGGCCAATTCCATTTCTGAACTGTTTGATTTTTTAGATATCCTCTTTAATTCCTTTAATGATTCCTCTAGCGCTATATTATATCCATTCAAAATTACGGATGGATGTATGCCCATCCTAACTAATTCAAGAGAATTCTGAAGTAATTCAGAAGTCAGTAATATTGTTGTTGTAGTGCCATCTCTTGCCGACCTATCTTGTAAAGAAGATGCAGATATCAACAATCTAGCAGTAGGATGGTCAACTTTTGCGGTTTCAAGAACTGTAACTCCGTCATTCGTTACAAGAACAGAACCATCATCTTCTACTAACATTTTGTCTAGGCCACGCGGGCCTAAGGTTGATCTTACTGCTCCTGCAAGAGCAATTGAGGCTTTTACATTGTTAACCAATGCTGCACGCCCCTGAATACGATCAGTATCCTCCAATGCAATATCATGCTCAGTTTCACTCATTATGACCTTCCGAGGTAAGAATCCGTTTTTAATTCACTTGCTTTGTTAAAACTTCTTTACCCAATCTAAGAAACGTTGTATTAATATACCTCCCATGTATCCCACTATACAACCACAGGTTAAGTAGTGATGAATTATGTCGGACCCAAGTGAAGAGGAATGGGAAGAAAACATGCTGAAAGAGATGGCAAAATTGTTTTCTACAATGGGCATGAATGTCGATTATCAAATGTTAAAATCATTAATGCACCAACTAAAAACTCGTCTAGAAGAAATGGGCATGAATCCTGAAGATATGGCCAAAACAAATGTTAAGATGGATTTCAATAAAATAGATTCAAATTTAGAACCTCAAGAAATAAAGAAGATGATGGATAATTTGATGGGAATAGGAAATACTGAAGGATTTAGTGATTTTCTCAAGAATATGGGAATCAATATGAAAATAAATGAGCCAGTAATTGAAGTAAATGCAGAAATCAATGACTCAGATTCCAATGCCGATGATGAAGTCGATGAAGATAATTTTTATATTCACGATGATCGTATGTATTTTACAGTAGATATTTCCAGATATACTGATTTAGAGGCTAATTCAATAGAATTAAATCTTGCAGATGCAGGTATATCTTTACAGGTTATGAAAACTACGCAATTGCGTCCTTTCAAGAAATTTAACCTACCAGAACCAGCCAGTCGAATTATTGAATGGACATTTAATAACGGTATTTTAGATGTCACTTTTGATATTAATTCAACAATGTATATATAAAAAGGAGATAAAAAAAATGAGTGGACCAGTAATAGGAATTGATTTAGGTACGACAAACAGTTGTGTTGCTACATTAGAGGGAGGGCAAGCGGTAGTTATCCCAAATTCTGAGGGTTCAAGAACTACTCCTAGTGTGGTAGCTTTTACAAAAGATGGAGAGCGTTTAGTGGGAATAACAGCAAAAAGACAGGCAGTTACTAACTCAGATCGAACAATACTTTCAGTTAAGAGAGAAATGGGGACTGATTGGTCACAAAAAATCGATAAAGATGAATTTTCACCACAAGAAGTTTCTGCGTTTATATTACAAAAACTAAAAGCGGATGCAGAAGAGTACCTTGGTAGAGAAGTAAAACAAGCCGTAATCACCTGTCCTGCTTATTTTTCAGATGCACAAAGGCAAGCTACAAAGGACGCTGGACGAATTGCCGGTTTAGAAGTTTTAAGGATAATAAATGAACCTACAGCAGCTGCATTAGCATATGGAGTGGATAAAGACGATGATCAAACAATACTGGTCTATGACCTTGGAGGAGGTACTTTTGATGTTTCAGTTCTAGAAATATACCAAGTAGATGGGCAACCACAAATCGAAGTAAAGGCGACTAGTGGCGATAACCGATTGGGAGGGGACGATTTCGATCATGTCGTAGTAGAATGGTTAGTCTCTGAATTCAAAAAATCTACCGGAATAGATTTGCAAAAAGATCTTCAGGCAATGAGTAGACTTAGAGAAGCAGCTGAAAAAGCTAAAATAGAATTATCATCCTCTGCATCAACACAAGTTAATTTACCATTTATTACGCAAAATAAAGATGGTCAACCAGAGCACTTAGATATGTCACTATCGAGATCAGATTTTGAGAAATTAATTAGTAAATTAGTCGAACGAACCATGGCTCCAACAAGAAGGGCAATGAAAGATTCTGGAGTAAAGAAAGGAGATGTCGATAAAGTGATACTTGTAGGCGGTTCAACGCGAGTTCCTGCCGTACAATCTGCAATTGAGAAAGAAGTTGGCAAAGCCCCTTTTAAGGGCATAAATCCTGATGAAGCAGTTGCCGTAGGCGCTACATTACAAGCAGGAATAATCGTAGGTGATGAAGGGGTTACTGATGTTTTACTACTAGACGTTACTCCTTTATCCCTAGGTATAGAGACCTTAGGAGGAATAACAACTCCAATGATTGAGAGAAATACTACAATACCGACCCGTAAATCTGAAACCTTCTCTACTGCTGCCGACAATCAGCCTGCCGTCGAAGTTCATGTTTTACAAGGAGAAAGAGAATTTGCTAAAGATAATATTACATTGGGACAATTCCACCTTGTTGGAATTCCACCGTCGCCTCGTGGTGTTCCACAGATTGAGGTAACTTTTGACATAGATGCAAATGGAATAGTTAACGTTTCGGCAAAAGATCTAGGAACAGGAACTGAACAATCGATAAAGATAGAAAGTCAAACTTCATTGTCTGAGGATGAAATTCAACAAAAAATAGCGGAGGCAGAAAAATTTGCTGAAGAGGATAAGCTAAGAAAAACTAGAGTTGAACTCCGAAATCAGGCAGATAGCATAATCTACCAAACACGTAAAACAATTGAAGAAACCGGCGATAAACTTTCTGAAGAAGATACAAAACCAGTCCTTGAAAAATTAGATGAGTTGGAAACTCTAATTGTAAAGGATGACCAACCTATACCTCTAGAAGATATAGATGACGCTGCAATACAAGCAAAGTTAGCAGAAATAGAACAATTGATGCATGGTCTTTCTACAAAGATATATGAAGCAATGCAGCCGGTAAAAGAATTCTTCCCTTCAGCTAATCCACTGCAATCTGAATATGGTTTGACGAAGGCCGTTGAGGCATT
>PBHZ01000019.1 GCA_002719615.1 Methanobacteriota archaeon | reverse complement strand
ATGGTGGAGATCGCAGGTTCAATTCCTGCCGAGCCCACCAATAGTTACGTACCTATTAAAAAAATATATCATTAGTAGGAAATTCTTAGCTTACCAGCGCCTTTGGATTTTACATTGGTAATTTTTAAATTATCTAAACTACCTATCGTACTAACATGTGTACCTCCACATGGACATAAATCAATATCTTCGATTTCAACTACTCTTAGTTCAGTAATAGATTCTGGAATTCTATGTAAAAAATTTGTATGTCTCATTTTGTCATGAGATAATATAGTGCTTCTATCCCAATTATAAATATTAACAACAGCATTTGTTTTTATGATATCATTGAATGATGTTTCCAAATCTATTATATTGAATTTTTCTCTGTCTGGAAATTTTAAATCAATTCTAGTATGTTGTGTACTAATCTGATTTCCAACAGTTTCAGCGTTGAACAAATCATCAGCCAACGCAGATACTATATGTTGAGTAGTATGCATTTTGGTATTCTTATTACGAAATTCCTTATTTATTTCGCAAATGACTTTATCACCCAATTTAAACTTCTCTACAGACTCAACTGGATGTTTAATAAATTCACCAGGCAGTGTTTCAAGTAATGGTGACTGATTGTCATCTGATTTAATCAGTCCAATGTCACCTGGTTGACCTCCGCCCCTAGGAAAACAATAAGATTCTTTGAACATCAAATAACAATCTTTTATATCCACAATTTCGGTAGTAAAAGGCTCAGGATTAGTACCTGGATGATATTTCAAATGTAACTTTTCTTGCATACTTTCACCTAAATAAGTTAGATAACATCCCAGATAATAATCCCGACGAAACATTTTCACATTCTTTAGTCATAGTTCTATCTGCATTAAGTGGCTTAACAATACTACTTAACCATTTTTTTATAATTTCTACACCTTTTCCAGAATTTTCTGGTATCCTACCTAGAGCTTCATTAGAACATATTAATTCATTAGATAGTACTTGAGATAGATATTTTGTTGATATATAAGTTCTGTAAGTGCCAGTAGCTCCCATGGAAACATGATCTTCTTTACCATTACTTACAGGAATATTTCCTATTGATGCTGGATTAGATAATATCTTTAATTCTGAAATTAAGGCTGCTGAAACATATTGTACTATCATTAGCCCACTTTCTAATCCTTCCTGGTTTGTTAGGAATGCTTTTTGTCCACTCCATTTTGGATCCAAAACTTGATTTACACGCCTTTCAGATATCGATGCTAATTCATGGCATGCTATTGCTAAATAATCACTCATCATAGAAAGGTTTTGACCATGAAAATTACCTCCACTTATCACTTCCCAAGTATCATTATTAGCAAAGACAAGAGGATTATCTGTGGCGCTATTAATTTCTATTTCTAACATCCTTCTTCCTTCCCTAATAATTTCAATTATTGGCCCATGAACCTGGGGGGAACAACGAAAAGAGTAAGCATCTTGTACTCTATCACAATTGATATGTGATTTATTAATGTCAGAGTTTACCATTAACTCCAAAATCCTAGTTGCGGAAATTTGCTGTCCTTGGTGTGGCCTTGCATTATGTATTTTGGAATTAAATGGTGCATGTGAACCTTTAATTGCTTCTAAAGAACAAGCAGTTGCAGCGTCAGCAGCAAAAATAAGATGTTCCATATTAAATATGGAAAGAGACAAATAAGTGCACATTTGACTAGTTCCATTTATCAAAGAAAGGCCTTCTTTAGCCTGAAATTTTATTGGATTCAGATTATGTTCTTTTAAAATTTCTTTTACATCTTTCTCAATCCATTTCCCATTGACTAAAGTATTACATTTACCTTCTCCCATCATAGCGAGTGCTAAATGAGACAAAGGAGCTAAATCACCTGATGCTCCCAATGACCCTATTCTTGGTATTACTGGCGCAATTTTACAATTAATCATTGACAATAATAGTTCTACAACTATTATTCTTGTACCTGAATATCCCTTTGCGATTGAATTCGCTCGGATTAACATCATCATTAGTACGTGTTCAGGCATCATTTTATCTCCTACCCCACAAGCATGACTACGAATAAGATTAGCCTGTAAATCTTCTAGGCTATTATTATCGATAGATACTGAGGATAATGATCCAAACCCTGTATTTACACCATAAACTACATCTTTATTTTCAATTATTCTCTCAATTATTTTTCTGGATTCGAGCATCTTATTTTTTGCTCTATCAGATAAAATAACATGGGCTGAATTATCAACAATATTGATGATATCTTCTATTTTTAGTGAATTCCCATCTATTTCCAGGTTACTCATATTATTACTCCCGAAGTATCATACAAATATACTCATCGAAATTCATACTATAAAATCAAGTAAATTTTCTTCAACTAAATTTGATATAGTTATTTCTAATTTGCTATTTCGCTCCATGGCCTTTTTTATTGCAAATTTTGCACCTTTATTTCTGGCCCAGGATCTACGTGCAATGCCATTATTGACGTCCCACGAAATCATGGATTCAATGTTTTCGCTAGACCTTTCTGAACCATCAATAACCAATCCAAAACCTCCATTTATTACTTCCCCCCAACCAACTCCGCCGCCGTTATGGAGGCTTACCCATGTAGCACCTCTAAATGAATCTCCGACAAAATTCTGTACAGCCATATCTGCAGTAAACATCGAACCATCTTTTATATTGGCAGTTTCTCTATACGGACTATCAGTGCCACTTACATCATGATGATCTCGACCTAGAACAATTGGGCCAGAAATTTTACCATCTTTTATAGCCTTATTAAATTCTAAAGCAATTTGCAATCTTCCAATTTCATCTGCATATAAAATTCTAGCTTTACTTCCAACTACTAAATTATGTTTTTCCGCTTCTGAAATCCATTTTATATTATCCATATATTGTAGTTTTATTTCTTCAGGACAACTTTTAGAGAGTTTTTCGAGTACTTCCAACGCTATCCTATCTGTGGTAACCAAATCTGATTTTTTTCCAGATAAGCATACCCATCTAAAAGGTCCAAAACCATAATCAAAGCACATCGGTCCCATAATATCTTCTACATAAGAGGGAAAAAGAAATGTATCATTCTCAATAACTTTGGCTCCTGCACGACTAGTTTCGAGTAAGAAGGCATTACCATAATCCCAAAAAAACATACCATTTTTACTAAGTATATTCACCGCTTCTGCATGTCTTTTAAGGGATTTTTGAACTTCAACTTTGAATTTTTGAGAATCATTAGATAATAATTCTAACCCTTCTTCATATGTCATCCCAACTGGCATATAACCTCCCAACCAAGGATTATGTAAACTCGTTTGATCACTGCCTAAATCTGGAGTAATTCCTTTAGAAATAAAGTACTCTAACAAATCAACAATATTTCCCACATATCCTAATGAAACAGCTTCTTTTTTTTGTTTTGCGTACGATATTCGTTCAGACAATTCATCTAAATTATAATAAATTTCACTTAACCATTCTTGTTGATGCCTTTTTTTTGCTGCGAAAGGATTACATTCAGCAATAACACATATCGCACCTGTAATTACGGCAGCCTTTGCCTGCGCGCCTGACATTCCACCAAGACCAGAAGTAACAAAAAGTATTCCACCAAGGTCTTTTTCTTCGTTTATATTAAGGTATTTTCTAGCGGCATTCATTATCGTTATAGCTGTTCCATGAACAATTCCTTGTGGTCCAATGTACATATATGATCCTGCAGTCATTTGCCCGAATTGAGAAACTCCCATAGCATTCATTTTCTCATAGTCAAGTTGACTTGAGTAATTCGGTATCACCATTCCATTCGTTACGACTACTCTTGGAGAGTTTTTATCAGAAGGAAATAGTCCCATTGGATGTCCAGAATACATTACAAGTGTTTGTTCGTCAGTCATTTTTGATAAATAAAACATAGTTAATCTATATTGAATCCAGTTCTGAAATACTGTACCATTCCCCCCATAAGTCACTAATTCATGAGGATACTGTGCTACTTCTGGGTCTAGATTGTTATGTATCATATGCATAATAGCTGCTGCCGAAATTGAATTAGTTGGATATTCATCAATAGGACGAGCGTACATTTCATAGTCGGGCCTGAATCTATACATGTATATATGGCCATATTTTTTCAACTCTTCATAAAATTCCCTGGCAAGCTCTACGTGCCATTTTTTAGGGAAATATCTCAACGCATTTTCGATAGCTAGTCTTTGTTCTTTTATAGATAATGTCATAGGTCTAATTGGTGCATGATCAATATCTGAATCATACTCCTTAGGTTCAGGTAATTTTTCAGGTATCCCGATATTAATGTCTTCTGAGAATATCATATTACCACCCTAGTCTTGATGATATTATTTTTTGTGTTTCTTCATTAAAAGAAATACACTCGGAAATAATTTTTTTAATTTCATATTCATATTTCATAGAATCTTCTTCCAAGATATCCGGAGTATTAACCTTAACATTTAGTGATGCAATATATGCGGAAGAATATGCGAGTTGCGAAGCTGAAGCTAAGTCAGTTAGAGCGTTTTTATTAGCTTTAGAAGCAAATTTAGGTAATAATGATAATAAATACAAAGATTTTTCAGCTATTGTAAAGGGAGCAATTGTTGCTCCTAAAGATGATTGTAATATCTTTTCTTTACGTATCGCAATTTCCGAATCAGTATTTTTGGGTAATTTATATGCCTCCATAACACTATTGAAAGCATTACAATCATTTTCAGCTAATTCAATAGAATTTAATATCTCAGTATCACAAATTTCTATTAGATTTTTACTTATTATGTGTCCTTCTACCCATTTTTCTGAACCAATTGTCAATCGGGAAACCATAGAAACCAATGAAAAAGAGTGACCTAATGCAAGAGCCGCTACAGCCCCTCCTCCTGGTGTTGCATTCTTTGAAGCGATATTATTGAGTACTGAAATATATCCTTTATTCATTGTCCTACCTCCTATTTTTCAATATAGTCCATTCTATAATATTATTTTGGGGTATGAACTTATCTATAACATCTAGTTTTAACCCTTTAATCGCGAAGTCTACTAATTCTTCCTCTGAAGATTTATTATCTTCCGAAGAATAATATTTTCCTGCTTCTAAAAATGCATCTAATGGTCCTAATCCTACGAGTTCAGAGGATATCACATTCAATCCTAATTTTTTAGCTTCAAATTTTATAGATTCCATGACATGGTGAAACCCCGTAATATTATAATTAAGTAAATTCATGGATACCTGTGCTGTATTATCATCAAACATCCATCCAGCAGCTTGTAGAGATTTAAACTCACCTGGTTCTCTCATAGGCTTACCATCATCATCAAGTATTTTATTTCCTTCATCGTCCTTCTTCAATGTGCCACTTGTCCTTATTTTACCCGCTATTATATTTGCAAGAGCTTTATCATTTGTGTCTAAATTAACATTATAAGCTATTAACATATTTCTTGAACCTGTGGCAGTTACTCCAGACTTGCTATTAAATTCAGGCTTACCATAATCTGGTATCCAATTTTTATCTTTAATTTTTTTTGCAAAACCTTCAAATTCCCCTCTACGTATGTTAGGTAAACTGATTCTATCCAAATTAGTCGCTGATTCTCCATAAAGATAAACGGGTACATCGAATTCAGTACTTATTATCTCAGCATATTTGTTAGCAATTGTAGTACAAATTTCCATTGATGCATTCGCTAATGGAATAAAAGGTACAACATCTACTGCCCCCATTCTTGCATGTTCTCCAGTATGATTTTGCATATTTATTAATTCATATGCTACTTTAGAGGAGTTAACAGCAGCCATCAATATTGAATCTGGATCGCCAACCATTGTCATTACTGTTCTATTAAAATCATGTCCTACGTCTACGTCTAAAAGTGTGACATTTGGAGTAGATAGGATTGCATGTTTAATAGACTCAATTGTTTTGTTATTTCTTCCTTCGCTGAAATTTGGAACACATTCTATTAGCACATCATCCATGCTCCTCCGAACATTTACTCAATGAAGAGGATTATGATTATCTGTACAAGTTTTCTGTACTATTAACCGGACTTTCATTTTTCTTTTTAATTATTATTTCTATAGATTTTGTGATATCTGCCTTATTGACTTTATTTCTATTATCCGAAATTGCACTCATAGCCGCTTCAACAATCACAGATTTTAATTCAGCCCCACTAAAACCATCTGTCTTGTTGGAAATAAAATTTAAATCTACATTTTTTGATAATGGTGTATTCTTGGTGTGAACATTCAAAATACTTTTTCTAGCATTTTTATCTGGTAAAGGTAAAGTAACAATTCTATCAAAACGCCCAGACCGTAATAACGCCGCATCTAATAACTCCGGTCTATTAGTTGCAGCTATAATTTTGACATTTTTAACCGATTCGAAACCATCCATTTCAGCAAGTAATTGCATCAATGTTCTTTGTACTTCCCGATCTCCAGAAGTTGTGGAATCTAATCTTTTAGAACCAATAGAATCAATTTCATCAATAAAAATTATTGAAGGAGCCTTTTGACTAGCTAGATCAAAAAGTTCTCTAACCATTCTTCCGCCTTCTCCAATATACTTTTGTGCTAGTTCAGAACCTACAATTCCAAGAAAGGTAGCATTTGTTGATGATGCAACAGCTTTTGCAAGTAACGTCTTTCCAGTTCCAGGAGGACCAGCAAGAAGAACACCTTTTGGAGATTCTATACCGAATTTTTCGAAAGCGATTGGGTTTTCTATTGGCAATTCTATTGCTTGACGTACTTGCTTAATTTGGTCATTTAAACCTCCAATATCATCAAAGCTTACATCTGGTGATTCAATAATTTCTGCACTCGATACTAAGGGGTCCCAAGCATCATTGAGTACATCGATTATAGATAAATTATCTTGATTTAATGCAACTCTTGCTCCTGGTAACAATTTACTTTTCTCAATATGCTTGTTAATAGAAACCAAAAAAACGGTACCGTTTGAACTGCGCACGACTGCATTATCATTCAAAGTATCTTGTAAATGACCAACCACGAATGGCGGGGCATGTAAGTTAGATAACTCTTCTTCAAGTCTATTGGCTCTTTTTTTCAGTCTTGAACATTCATTTTCTAAAAAAATCTTATCGGTTAACAACTGCTGAGCTTTCTCTGATAATATTAAAAAATCTTTCTTAATATCTTTTATCGAATCAGAATTATTATCATTAATCTGGATATCTTTTTTTATGAATCCAGACTTATCAACTTCGCTGCTCATATTTCTACTAGGGCATTATAGTTTATGATATCTGCGAAGGAATGATGAATAAGACATGCCCACGATAACTCATGGGTGTCTGTGAGTTATGTGGTAACGAAAGGGTATCTACAAAAAAAACACGAACCTCTACTACAATTATTGATTGCTGTATTAAGTGTTCTGATTCACTGGGACTATCTACGATAAATGAAAAAAAATATGATACTAAAAATATTACTAAACCACTAATATCTAGAAGTAGTAATTATTTAATAGGTACTGAAACAGAGGAATTGATACCCAATTTTCATATTAAAATTAGAAAAGAAAGAGAAATAAGAGGTTGGGATATAAAACAATTAGCCGAGAAAACCAATGAAAAGGTCAACATGATACAAAAAATAGAAAACGGCTACAGAGTAACCGATGCCACTATTAAAAAATTGGCCAAAGTTTTAGATATAAATTTATTTTCTCCAATTGTACCTCAGAATGAAAGAATAATTAAATCTAAAGAAATGAAAAGAATGACTATGGCAGATGCTAATATTTCTAATAATGATACAGTTTCTAAACAAAAAAATACCAAGATAAAAAAGAGAAGATTGGGGGTTTCTCGTGTGGGTGGCAGAAAGAGAAAGAAGGATTGAGATGGAGTTTGTACCTTTACATATAATTCATCTAGATCAAGATGATCCTAAGAAATGCACTGCCAAGAAAATGGAAAAATATGGAAATGCCATCGTACATAACAATGTATCCAGATCACCAAAAAGAGGATTCTTATTAAATCCAAGGAGTAATGACTTATTAGGTCCTGATGATAAAAGAATGATGGATTTGGGAGCATCTTTAGTGGCTTTAGATTGTTCTTGGAAACAGATAGATGATTCTTTGGATCTTGTAGAAATTAAGACAAAATTAGTCAGCAAATCTCTACCATTGGTTTTAGCGGCAAATGAGGTCTCATGGGGTAAACCTGGCCGATTATCGACAGTAGAGGCATTTGCAATTTCACTATGGATTTTAGGTAGAGAAAAGCAAGCCAAAAAAATTCTACAGCCTTTCAGATTTGGGAAACAGTTTCTAGAATTGAATAAAGAACCCTTGGTGGCTTATTCTAATGCAAAGAGTAACGGAGAATTAGAAAAGTTGCAATGGGATTTCTTCAATAAATCACTTTTATCTAACTAGAGCCCCTGTAGAAATTTCTCCTTCTGGTGTTAATAATTTGACATTACCATTTCCATCATCCGCTGCCAATAACATCCCCTCAGAAATCACACCACGTAATTTTCGGGGTTTTAAATTGGCCACATATACTACATTCATCCCCTCTAATTTTTCCTTTTCATATATCCCTTTGAGACCGGCACATATCGTTCTGGTACTTTCTGGAGTATCTTGTAATTCTATTACCCACAATTTATCTGCGTTAGGATGTTCATTGACTGAAATAATTTTTCCGGTTTTCATTTCAACTTTCATAAAATCTTCAAATTGGATATACTCACTCCCCTTATCCTTGGCACTAATCATTACTTCATTATTATATTCATCAGCAATCATGTCTTCTCTTTCAATTATTTCTTTTAAATCTAGTTTTTTGAACAGTGCAGTCGGTCTTTCTTCATTCCATGATAGTTCGGACTCAAATATCATTGCATCTTGCCACAGAACATCATCAATATTTGTATGCTCACCTAACATTTTCCATAATCGTTTACTTTGAAATGGCATGAAAGGATGAGTTAGTATAGCCAAACTTCTTGTAATTTTCCATGCTAAATTCAAACCGGATAATGAATCATTTTTTTCTTCACTCTCAATAGAATTTAGATATTTCCAAGGTGCACTTTGTTGTAATAAGATATTCCCTTTTTGAGAAATATTCATTATATATCTTAATCCTTCTTTGAATCTTTGTCTTTCCAATGATAATGTGGCCTTTATGTGTAATTCTTTAATTTCTTTAATCAGATCTTCATGTTTATCAACCATCTCATATTTAGATAAAGGGTTTTGACCAATATTAGGTTCTAATCTATGTGTAAGTGTTAAAACTCTATTTACAAAATTCCCATAATTTCCAATTAATTCATTGTTAACTCTATCAACAAATTCATCCCATCGGAAATCTGTATCATGTGTTTCAGGCATATTTATAGATAAATAGTACCTCAAAGTATCTGGATCATAATTTTCTAAAAAGTTTGGTAACCAAACAGCATGCTTCCTACTTTTGCTAAATTGCCCACCTTGTAACATTAAGTATTCATTTGATGCTACATTATTTTCCAATAAAATATCGCCATGTACAATGTTATTTGTTACTGGAGATTTAGAGTTAGCTGAATTCATAGCCATTATTAATGCGGGCCATATTATGGTATGGAATGGGATATTATCCTTCCCCATGAAGTAAATATGTTTTTGATTCTTATTAGGGTCAAAAATTAACCAATCTTTCCATGCATCTTTGCCTTTATTATGGCCAGATTTATCTGCATATCTCTCGGCCCAAATTCTAGCACATGTGAAATATCCCTGAACTGCTTCAAACCACACATAAACCCTCTTATCAGACCATTTATCATCTTTCAGTGGTAATTCTATGCCCCAATTAATATCTCTTGTTACTGCTCTTGATCTAAGGCCCATATTTAACCAATTTTTTGTCATAGAACGTACGTTAGGTTTCCATATGGTTGCTCTTTCAGATGCATGTTTTTCTAATGATTCTTGAAACATATTCAATTTAAAGAATAAATGATCTGTATCTCTAATTTCTATTTTAGCATCTGGATTCATTTTAGATCTAGGATTAACTAAATCATTAGAATCATAAGTTATTCCACATTCATCGCATTGGTCTCCACGAGCTTTATCTGAGCCACAGCTAGGACATTCTCCTTCTACATATCTATCAGGAAGAAATTTAATATTGCCATCTGGAGAAATAGAACAATACTGCTGCATGGTTTTTTCCTCTAAAAAATCAGATTCCATCAATAATTTGAAAACATCGTTAACAATCTCTTTATGTCTAAAATCTGTTGTTCGATTATAGAGGGCGCCTCCAAATTCTATTCCTCTAGGATCTATATTATCTCCCCAAGAACAACCTAAATCTATTAACGCTTGCGAGTTTATTTGATGATATCGATCGACTATCTCCTGTGGTGAAACTCCTTCTTCTTCGGCACTAACTGTTATTGGAGTTCCATGCTCATCGGAACCACTGCACATCAGCACCTTATTACCCTTCAAACGTTCGAATTTGTATTGAATATCTGCGGGCAAACAATTACCAGCAACATGTCCTAAATGAAGTGGTCCATTTGCGTACGGCCATGCCATATAGATAGTTATGTAATCCATTTTCCTCTCCTAACAGGCTCTGCCAAAAGTTAGATATTTATGTTATGTTCGGTTCGGATGGTAAGGAGCCCACCTCGTGAATCTACAATTTTATCAAGATATTATGAAGAACAATAAACTCTAGAGGCAACAAAATTGACAGATTATACACTTATTATACTATATTCCTCACTTGCATTGGGCGCTTCATTTTTGTGCAGCATCCTAGAAGCAGTTTTACTCTCGACAACACACAGCCATATTATAGCATTAAAGGACACACATCCAAAAATTAGTAAAGGATGGGCAGAATACAAAGAAGATCCTGAAAGGCCATTAACAGCTATATTAACTCTGAATACTATTGCTCATACTGTAGGAGCTCTAGGAGTAGGTTCAGAAATAGAAAATAACTTCGAAGGAGAATATGTAGTAGCAGTATCGGCTGCTATCTTGACTTTAGCAATTTTACTTCTTAGTGAGATTTTACCAAAAACAATTGGAGCATTATATTGGAGAAAATTAACAATTCCTTCTTATAATATTTTAAGAATAATGATGGTTACTTTAGTCATTATCATAAAACCTATAGAATTTATTAGAAAATTACTACCTGAGGCCCACCAAGAAACCGTAACTAGAACTGAGTTATCCGTAATGGCAGACATTGCAGAAGAATCAGATGTCATAGAAGAGGACGAAGAAATGGTAATACAAAATCTACTAAAATTAAGGGAGATATCGGTTGGCAGCGTAATGACACCTAGAGTAGTTATGAATACAGTCTCTCATGATGAAACCATAAGTGATGTACTTGAAAGAATACCTATTATGATTAATGGCAGAATGCCCATTACTGGAGAAAATATAGATGATATAAGTGGATTTGTATTGCGTAACGAAATTCTAAGAAAAGCTGCCAATGATGAACATNNNATATTAATGAGAGATATTTCTAGAGATATTAAATCATGCAGAAAAGAAGATTCTGTNGACAAAGCATTAGATATTTTATTAGAAAATAAAGTTCAAATAATGATAGTTAAAGATGAATTTGGAGGAACTTCTGGTATAATTACTATGGAAGATATTATTGAAACACTTCTCGGCGTAGAGATAGTAGATGAACATGATCAAGAAGCAATCAATGAAGGAGTTCATCATGAAGACATGAGAGAATTAGCAAAACTTAGATTCGACAGTGAGTCGGANTAATTGTATGTCAAAATGGTGTTCTAATACCAATTGCTCTAACTATACACCAGCCTTCTCTGGCCTCCCAAANAGAGAATAGTCCNCCTACTATTGAAAACACNCCCATAATTAATATTTCTTCCGAAATGAATATATTGAAATTAAATAATGAAATTATGATAATGCCAGATAGAATAGAGAAGATTCCAATTGTAAAACGAAATAATTTACCTTTCGCATCAATGTTACACTCCCTCTCCATAAAAATNCCATCATATGCTTGATATATTAATGACTGTTTAATAGATCTTATTATTCTGGAGGTTTTAATATTGAGTATGCCGCAAAAAATGCCCAAATACCACCTAATACCGCAAACGGCCATTCTCCAGTAATGTACGCTCTTACAGTAAGTAATGATTCACCAATTAACATTAGTAGGAGGTAAGTCAACGAACGACTCGATACAACCCCTCTGGATTCTGAAGAGAAGGCGACTAAAACTAAAACCATACCTAAATATGCTCCCATCATCGTAATATCCATTCTAATACCAGACTCTTGANTCGTCGGTTACATATAGATATAACTGAATAAATTTATTCGTGCAAAACTTAGGATTTATTGGGTAGGCGTGGGGAGGCCAATTTCTTCCATAATGGAGGTATCAAACAAGGCCACCAACAGGCATAATACCCCGCAGGTAATTCCGGAGCATCTGGATGCGGCTGTAATTTCCAAAATGGAGTACTGGCCTTTAAGTGGTGGTCAGAATGACGAGTTAATTCTAATAATGACCACCGAGACCAACGTGCTTCGGTATTCCATGAATGCATTTGTGTTTGACGTTCATCAATTTGCCTCCTTAAACCCCAATGTCTGATGTAATTGACATATTCTAATGTTAGTATAGCTATAATGGATGCTAAGAACCATCCGAATACAATACTTGGGCCATTTGAAAACAAGAAGAATAACAACAGAGTTAGAAAAATTTGTAAGAATAGGCCCTGATATGATGGATTATTTAACCCATATCTACCTTTTCGTTGGTGTACATTTACTGAGGAAATGAATTGACCTGGTATTGTATGCAACCAAAAACTCCAGAGATTTTCTTCTTCTCTTGCACTTGCAGAATCTTTTTCTGTTGCAACCCATTTATGATGGTTATGATTATGTTCAGTAGTGAAATGAGGATAATGTACACTAAAAAGTAGGAAACGAGCAAGAAACCATCCTGGACTCTTAGGTTTCTTGTGTCCTAATTCATGCGCTGTTACTATGGCNGATGCACCAGAAACTAATCCAGTTGATAATGCAGCTGTTATTAACCATCTATTTATTTCTAATTGTTGACTGGAAAAATAAAAGAATGTACCTATGACTACTATATGCATTAATCCATGAACCCATAATAGAATTTCAAAAGGTAATCCAGATTCTCTTGGAGGACGGGGTTGTGATGATTTACCAAATAGAATATCCAAAAAAGGACAAATGACCCATATAAATATAACTCCCATAGATGTGAAGATCCCTCCTAACATATTCCCAATAATTACTAATACGGGGCTAATTAGTCCTAATAGATGAACAATCCATGGCTCAGGCTTGAGTTCTCTGTGCGTATCCACAGTTCCGCGAAAGTAACAAATGACTTAGCAGTTATGTAAATTATATCATATCCAGACATCATTATCCGCAGTTAAGTCACTTTCTTTATTACCTGTATTTTTCGTCCCTTTGGGTTCTATCAACATAACAAGACATTCTGATTCGGCTGATGGCATATGATCTACTCCTTTAGGAACGACATATAATTCTCCTTTATCTAGAAAAACTGTCGAATCAATGAAATGAATACACATTCTACCTTCTATTACGAAAAAAAGTTCATCTGTTTTTTCGTGATTATGCCATAGGAAATCACCTTTTATTTTGACAATTTTAATTTGATAATCATTCATTTCAGAAATTACTCTCGGAGACCAATATTCCAATAAATTTGAAAATTTTTCTATTAAATTAATTTTTTCCATTACCATTCACCCTTATGATGATAATATGTGAAAGTTTNGTAGATATAATTTTATTTATTGTCATGATAGGTTTTAATTTTTTTAAATATATAACGTGAGAAAAAAAGAGAGAATATTAAGAATAACACCGGAAAATAAGTCGGAAAATTTGGATTTGTGGCAAAAATCCAAGTGATTATAAGTATAAAAATGCCATAAACCGCTCTAAAAATAGAATAAAACAGAAATGACCGTAATAATGGATTCTTAAATAGACTTGAGTCTTTCCANCTAGCTTCCATAACCAATGCAAGTTACAGGAGTAAATGGTCTTAACGGTTAGAACTACTCAGTATCTTCTTTTTCCTTTAATAGTCCTCTAGACTCTGCAAAATCTCCAAGAGATTCTAATCTCTTTAACCAACCTTTTGCTTCAGCAGTTTTACCGGTTTTAACCATCCATACACCTCCGAAGAATGTATCCCAAAGTCCTAGTCCATTTGNACGTCTTTTATACATCGTATAGTCGATTAATGGAGGTAGGACGAGTAAAAGACCTATTATTCTGAATATCGTCCCTACAGTTGAGTCTCCCATGGAAAGTTCACTCATTACAACTAGGATAGCAAAAGANGATATCAAAACAAATGTTGTTGTTAACCCTTTGATTGTAAGGTAAGGCCATAATGGATTTTCTCCTCTAGTATTCACATATCTAGTTCTACTTACCCAGTTCCCTATTGAGCGATTGGTATAAGCTGGCAATACGGCTAAATTTCCGAGAGTTAATAACATACCTAAAATGATAAAGTAAGTAGTATCAGTACCACCGCCAAAACCCTGTAATCCAAGTATTGGTATTGACCACCCATAACTTACGGCAAAATCTACGATTCTCCTCGTTCTTTTTTGCAATTTGGTGGCATTTTCAAAACCCACTGGTAGGGTTTTTGGAGCTCTAATTTTCTTCTCTTTTACTGGACGAGTTTTTTTGGGCTTTTTCTCTCTCCTCTCTCTCCTACTTTTTTTAGCAACTTTTACTGGTTCTGGTTCTACTACTGAAGCAGTTACAGGTGCAGGAGATACATCNNCTTTATCTTCAGTTTGAATTTTTTCTGCCTTTTCAAGTAAACCCATATCAATCACTCACCATATAATTCTCCCATTCTAGAGAAAATCTCAAAATCAGGAGAATTAACAAAATCGTTTATTGTATCTTCNGGAAGATCTCCAAGGACGTTATTNATCATTTGAAAGAATTTACTTCTTTCATCATTTGTAGAAGATACTGAATCTTTACCAACCTTTTCAAATAAGGCAAAGTTTTCTGATGCAATAAAAGTATTTATGAATTCCTCTGGGGCATCACCAAGAAGATTATTTACGATATTAAAGAAGGTTACGAATTCATCTTTGGAGGTATCGAGTTCTAATACTGCTTCAACGAACTCATTAAAATCAACTGTACCTGAATTATCTTTATCAGCTGCTGTAAAGAATTTTCTTAATTCAGATTTACTAAAATTAGTNAGTTTTTCAGAAGATATATTCGTAACCTCAGAAACTTTGGAAATAAAATCAGAATCATTCATGGATTCAAGAAATTCGTTAAAATTCATAGACTCATCTTTATCAGGAATCGAAATTAGCTCTACTGTAGGTTTTATTGAGCGCATTTCCTGTTGTTGTTTTTTCCTCAAAACTATAATTTCTTTATCTAACTCTGAACCAAATCTATCTTGGAATCTATCCAATAATGTTCCGACTTCTCCTTTAGCTAATCGATCAATATGGCCATACATACTTTGACGGTTCTCAATTCTTACTGATGGATCGGTAGCTTTCCTTTTCGCCCATATTGTCTTAAAATCAGTATTTGTTTGTTGATGTGTGGTTGTACCCAGAGCATCGGCTACATCCAAAAGGCTTTGATCTACTAAATCTAGAGTTTCATCAATTTGATTGTCTGTAAATGTTGGTGGAGGAGGAGGGGGCATTGATATGCCNGGAGGCAATGGAGGAAACGTAAAATTCTTCATTTGTTCTTCAATATCTTCGTCTCCAGACATTGGCACCACGAGTTCCTGTACAAATGTGCATTATTGAAGGTTCTCCGAGTATGAGTTGAATAACAGCAAAATTAGCTTACAACTTCAGCCCAACCTTTCAAAGTGAGGAACATCGAAAGCGATTCGTTAACTTGCACAACCTCTCCTTTACTTCCACTGATTTCGATACCATTCAGNGATGCCGTAGCATCATCAACAATAAATTTTAACTTTGTCATTTTTTCACCTTTGAATACAATAGTTTCTGAAAGTGGATCAAATTTTTTAGAGTAGTATGGATTTAACCGTTTTAAAGGAAAATCTGTAACTCTCAAACCACATTTACCATGTAAACTTCCGACATGCCTTATTACTCTCTTGACATCCACAGTTACGGCTTCATCGGTTTCTCCTGCATTACCTAAGATGACTGATGAGTCTCCTTTTACAAGTTCCCAAAATAATGGTGTCAATCCTTCTCCAAAAACTAATAGACTACTATCATTATTTAATCTTTTAATACGATTTCCATCTACTGATAAATCTGCAAGTTGTACAATCTTTTTTCTGATAGTTTTTGCNGTTAAATTTTTTAATTTATTATCTGAAAAATTATTTCTAGATACTAAAATATTTGTAAAATTATCTAACAACTCTTTATTTTTTGACTTTTCATTTGAAATATTCATTAATTTCTCTACTACAGTTTGTATGCCATTTTGTACTCTATTTTTCCATCGACTATCAGGTCCAGCAAGAGTTGTTCTTACATCAATCCCTTCACCTCTAATATGGTTCACTAATTCTCTTCTAGCATTAGAATCTAGATGAAATAATTTAGGATCTCTGACATGTATATGAAAACCCCTATGTCCAGAAAATGATGTTTGAATATACTCTTCTCTAAAACCAAATTCAGGTTGTAAAAAATCTTCCCACAAACTCCATGCTTGTTCTTGAATAAGGTTAATCATAGTAGGAAAATCCCTATCTGAAACTCCAGGCAGATGATCTCCATCTAAGTCAAAAATTAAATCCGCACCTAACCATTCCTTATCTATCATTTTTCGTTNTGAAGGGTATCTGTAATATGCAGTACTATGAAAACAAGAATGCGGAGCACGCGATTGTAAATACTTCAAAAGTTCTGATTTATCTAAGAAACCTCGATGCCTCTCAGGTGGCCTACTACCCCACGGGATAAACATCCATTCTCTTGATTTTAGTCTTGGAGGAGTCCAAAGTTTATGAAGATTCAGAGATGCATAATAATCGGAAAATCTGAGTGCATGCCTACTCCATCCCTCCGCCATAAGTGTCACAAGGGATAGTAGGGAATTAAGTTTTCAATTATTTTAACAATAAACCGGAGGTATCTTTGCCTTCCGTAGAAGATTCTGCACCTGTAAATTCTACATATGCTTCATATGAGACAAATTTGTCATCTAAGACAATTGCCTCTGCAAAGGTAAGAGGTTTTCCGGTAATTGCACATATTGGTCCTAACTGCCCAGTGGCAGTGGATAATTTATTTGCGTCTGGCATATATTTGGCAGGAAGTAATCATTATTTACTCTTGCTAAAATATATCTTATATTACACATGTTCATATTCTATAACCAAACGCGAGGTACATGACTGATAATATATTAGAATACAGGATTGGTCATTCTCCAGATCCAGATGATGCTTTCATGTTCTATGCGCTAACCAAAGGTAACATGGAAACAGATAATAGGAAATATGAACACGTACTTTTAGACATAGAGACATTAAATAAACATGCTCAAAAAGGAGAATATGAAGTTTCAGCAGTCAGTATTCATTCATATCCACTCATATCCGACAGATATCATCTTATGAACTGTGGTGCTTCTATGGGTGAAGGTTATGGTCCGATGTTAATATCAAAAGAAATAATATCTATAGAGGAAGCAAAAAAGAAGAAGATAGCTATTCCGGGCCTAGGTACTAGTGCATACTTAGCATTAAGACTAGCATGGGGAGAAGTAGATTTTGAAATTGTACCATTCGACGAAATAATGCCAAGAGTACTAAGTGGCGAATTCGAAGTTGGACTGATAATTCATGAAGGTCAAGTTACTTGGAAAGATGAAGGAGTTCACTTAATACAGGATTTAGGGGTCTGGTGGAATAAAAAGACTGGTTTGCCACTACCATTAGGTGGCAATATTGTGAGAAAAGATTTAGGAATTCAAGAGTGTGAAAAAATAACTGAAGATGTCAAAAATAGTATAATATGGTCTATTGAAAATCCTGAGTCTTCTTTGGAATTTGCCAAAAAATGGGGCAGGGGTATAGACGATGAAACCAATAAAAAATTTGTACAAATGTATGTAAATAAAAGAACTATAGATTACGGTATTGAAGGCAGAGAAGCAATACGTGAATTTCTTAGACAGGGTATAGAAATAGGTTTAGTAAGGGAAGATTTAGATGTTAAAAGTATAACTTTTGTAGGTTCCGGTGAATAGGATGAANGTAGATAAACCAGAAATAAGTGAGTTCGAATCAGTTGATCCTGCACCTCCAAGTAATGAAAAGGATATATCCAGATTAAGGAATACATTAGTCGATGAAGANGAAAAAATGTTTCAAAGGATGAGAGCATTATTTGCCCTCAGAGGAATTGGGGGAGTAGATTCCGTAGAAGCATTAGCGGCAGCATTCAGTTCTAATTCAGCATTATTGAAACATGAGATTGCTTATGTTATGGGCCAAATGCAAGATAATAATGCTGTACCCTATTTAATACAAAGATTGGAAGATGTCGATGAAGATTTGATGGTCAGACACGAGGCGGCAGAAGCTTTAGGTGCCATAGGAGATAGAATTGCGCTGACTACACTAGAAAAATTTGTTAATGATCCAGAACCCGTTATTTCAGAATCATGCGAGGTTGCTTTAGACCTACTTGATTGGGTGGCTAGTAAGAAATTAGAATATGTAGATTAGTCAAAAGTAAGCCATGTTGGGCCAGTGGATAAGCCACATACTTCAGACAAGAATAATTCTAGCCCTTTAATGCCATCATTATCAAGTAAATTACTCACTTCTTCTACAAAATACTCTGTTATTCTTTCGCCTTCAAAACCTAATTTATCAGATGATTTTGAAATTACATCATTCCTGAATTTTTCATCCCTTTTAAATTTCTTATATTGGTTCACCATATCCATTTGAGCCATTTTCAGNATTTCCAAAGGAGAATCTTTTCTTGCTGCAAAGACGCCAAAAACCATTGGTAAATTCGTTAGTTTTGTCCATTCAGCACCTAAATCAAGACGGATAAGATCTGGATTTTCCCGAGCTGCAACTAAAGCCCTATCTCCAATTAACAATGCACCGTCACATTTAGAAAGCATATGGTTTATGTCTGGTCCTGAATCGTAAAATTTAGGATCAAGCTCTCTTTTTGATANAATCCATTTCATCAGTGCTACAGATGTNGAAGAATCTGAAGGTAGTGCAATATCTCTCATATCCTCGATAGGTCGAGAGCCAAATAATAATACAGAGCCTACTTCACCATTGCTTACAATAGCTAAATCTGGTAATAGTAATAATTCTTGAGAATGTTTTGCATAATCAGCAGTAGGTATGGGTGCACATAGGCAATCTTTTCTCAGAAGATGGCCAGTTAACCATGAAGGAGGGGCGGGCAATATTTCCCACTTTTTATCCAACGAGGTGAATATAGGATCACAGTTTGAAAANGCTACTCTTCCTAAAACATTCTGCCATGACATAAAATCCCTTTCTAATTACTTATCGGCATTACTATCGATTTTTTAGTAATAATCTCATAGTGTTCAAAGTTTGTATATATTGAATTTCGTTTAATGGGAATCTGACCTGTTGAAATAATTAATTTGGCTAGTTCTTTCTTGTCATAATCAAGCCTGGTTTTACTACCGGCCTCATGCATTATCTCTTCATTACCTACTGTACCATCAATGTCATCTGCACCAGAATTAATACATAGTGAAGCCACATAATCACCAATATTCATACGGTATGCCTTAATNTGCGGAATNTTATCTAACATTATTCTAGATATTGCAATAACACGTATTATTTCACTAGTAGTGGCTAACTGAGCNTCGGGTAATCTTGTTTTGTCAGGAAGGAAGGGATAGGGTACAAAACATTGAAAACCAGATGTCTTATCTTGTTGAATTCTTAGTTTGTGTAAATGCATTAAGCGTTCTTCGACAGTTTCAATAGTACCGAAAAGCATAGTGCAGTTAGAAGGAATGCCCAAGGAATGTGCTAACCCATGAATTTCTAGATATTCAGAAGAGTTTTCTTTTCCTCTACAAATTCTATCACGAACAGTATCAACAAGTATTTCGGCGCCGCCACCCGGAATCGAGTTAAGTCCAGACTTTTTTAATAATTTAAGAGTCTCAAGTACACTAATCCCAGAGCGGTTTGCAATATGTTTGATTTCTACAGCAGTCAATGATTTCACATGAATATGAGGGTAAAAATATTTTATCTTTCTATAAAGTTCTGTATAATGATCTATTGTCCATTGAGGATGAAGTCCCCCCACAGAATGGACTTCATCAATAGATTCAGCAAATGGTTTGATTCTATGTATTACCTCATCCACTGATAGATCATAAGCATCGGAATGTCTAGGGCCTTTCCTGAAAGCACAGAATCTACAGGCCAAAACACATATGTTCGTAGTATTGACATGAAGGTTTTCATTGAAAAAGATATTATCATCGAATCTAGATTGTTTGATAAGGTTAGCAAATGAACACAAAGCAGATAAATTAGGAGTATTATACAATTTTAATCCATCGGATAAACTAATTCTCCCTCCATCCTTTAGAATTTCAAGGCAATACATCATAAAATCATCATTTTGTATAGAATTGGGAATGTTCATATTCTTGAGGCGATTTCGCCATGCATTATTATCTGTTGAAGGCAATCCCAAGATACTCTCCTCAAGCCTCGTAAGATACCTGATGATTTGAATGTGCGTCTAAAAAATTAATCAAAAAATTGGAAACCATCAATAGCCTTTAGCACAACGTCCGGTATAAGTGAGCACATGCCGTTTAATATGGATATAACTGAATTAGAAGAAATGGCATTGAGATGTAGAATCAATATAATTAGAATGATACATGAAGCTCAATCAGGACATCCGGGAGGATCTTTGTCGGCTATTGATATGATTGTAGGATTATATGGTACTGTTTTGAATATAAATCCTTCAGATACAAATTGGGAAGATAGAGATCGATTTATAATGAGTAAAGGGCATGCCAGTCCTGCAGTTTATTCTATTTTATATGAGTTTGATATTATCAATGAACAAGATTTCATGTCCTTCAGAAAATTAGGTTCTGTATGCCAAGGCCATGTTGATATGAAATGGACAGATGGAGTTGATTTCTCTGCGGGAAGTTTGGGTATGGGACTATCGTTTGGGCTAGGGTGCTCATTAGCTGCTAAATTAGATAATAGTAACAGGAGAATTTGGGTGATGATAGGTGATGGGGAAACTCAAGAAGGGCAATTATGGGAAGCAATAATGGCAGCAAATTTTCACTCAAGTAATAATTTAAAGTTAATAATCGATAGAAATCAAATACAAAATGACGATTTTGTGTCTAAACAAATGGAAGTAGGTAATCTAAGTAGTAAAATTGAATCATTCGGATGGGATGTTAGAGAGATAGATGGGCATAATATGAATGAAATCTGTGATGCAATTAATTGGGCTAATAATGGCAGTGAAGGACCAATGGCAATAATTGCCAATACAATAAAAGGAAAAGGAGTATCATATATGGAAAATAATCCATCATTCCATGGAAAAGCCCCAAATGACGAAGAGTTTCAGATTGCTATGGAGGAATTGTCGTGAGTGCACCATCTGGAGGAGGGGCCTCAAGAGATGGTTATGGTAGTGCGTTGTTGAAGTTAGCCAGTAATCCCAATATAGTAGTTTTAGAAGCAGATTTAGGTAAATCGACTAAATCTTGTCATTTTAGATCTGAATATCCCGATAGGACATTTTCATTGGGAATTGCTGAACAAAATATGATGTTGGTAGCAGCTGGACTGGCTTCATCGGGCAAAATTCCTATGGCCAGTACCTTTGCTATTTTCACTGAAAGAGGATTCGAGCAAGTCAGAAATGGTATTGCCAGGCCATGCTTAAAGGTTCATATTTGTGGAAGCCATGGTGGAATACACACTGGAAGTGATGGAAGTAGTGCACAATCAATAGAAGATTTAGCGATATATCGAACTTTACCGAATATGACAATTATTCATCCTGCAGATGATATCTCTGCAGAAGAGCTAACCATGCAAGTAGTACAATTGGAAGGTCCTTCCTATATGAGAACTATCAGAAACAAGGTTTCACGATCTTATACAAATGAAACGAAAAATAATTTGAAGATTGGTAAAGGAAATTTACTCAAAGAAGGGGATGATGTCGTAATAATTAGTTGTGGAGTAATGGTTTCAAAATCAATTGAAGCCAGTAATATTTTGAAAAAGGAAGGAATTAATGCAGCAGTAATAGATATGCATACTATAAAACCATTAGATGAAGTATTAATAGATGTATGGAGTAAAAGATGTGGATGCATAGTTACTGCAGAAGATCATTCCATTATAGGGGGATTAGGTAGTGCTGTAGCAGAACATAATTCGCGAAATAACCTAGTTCCTGTAGAAATGGTCGGAGTAAAGGACATATTTGGTGAAAGTGGAGATTCGGAAGAATTATTAGAAAAAATGTCAATGAGTACATTAGATATAGTCAAAGCGGCTAAGAAGAGTGTAAGCCGTAAATGAATTAGAATGACCCTAACATGCGTTCATTTGATGAAGGATATGTCATGAGAGTGTATCGTATGGATGACACAGAGCTAATGAAGAAGCTCCTAGATGGCACTCTTGATCCTGTTGAATTAGAAAATAATCCACATCTTTATGTTCTTGCCGAAAGAATTTATGGGAGAGAAGCATTAGAAGAAATGGGCATAATGGGTCCCAAAATTGATGCTTATGGTATTACTGAAGAAAAAACTACAATCGTTTCTGATGTTGAAATTCCAGAATTTCTACCTGACATGAATTCTATAATCAAGGAACAAGGTAAGATAATTAAGAAAAGAAGAAAGATGGTATTATTCATAGGCTTTTCTGGATTATTAACCATAATAACAAATATTTACCTTGGCATGGGAGAGATACTGTGTTCACTAGGCGTTGCTAATATGAAAGAAATATGTGTTGAAGGTAAAACACAAGTTGTCTGGCTAAAAGCGACATCATGGGATGGATTACATGAAATAGATACATGGATAGAACCAAGAAGTTTAGAAATATTTGATATTTCGCTGATAATTATATTTTCCTTAATGTTTTTAATAGGAATTTTCTTCAAGAAGAAAGTTAATACATCCTAGAAAGATGATGCTTCTTGGTAGTTAATTTTCCTGTAATTATACATGATATTGGATTTTTATATGGTTTATTACATTCTCCCAATAACGTCATTCCTGTGTTTCTTTCCAATAATTCAGCATCTGCATCATTTCCATCAAATGGAAATTCATATACAATTCCTTCATTAATCGGCTCACTAAAAGATATTTTACCATCTAAAATAGTAGATTTAGGTAATGGTAAAATCATATTATCAAATAATTTATTTGCTCTATTTGTTAATATTTCGGAGATTGATTCTAGAGCAGAATATATGTGAGGAACTAGATTATCTAAGGGAATTATTTCTTTACCCCCGGTTCTCAAAGAAATTATACATTGATTTTTGGAAATATCCTTGGGTCCGATTTCTAATCTTATTGGTACTCCTTTTATTTCCCAATGATAATGTTTGTTTCCAGGTCTTATATTTCTATCGTCAATTTTAGTCCTTAAACCACTATTTTCCAATTCTTTTTTAATATTAGTAGAATATATAATTACATCGTCGGAAATATGAGTCGCTATAGGCATTATAATTACCTGAATGGGAGATACTGCAGGAGGAAGTATCAAACCTGAGTCATCACCATGTAAGCCAACAATAGCTCCCAAAAGCCGTTCCGACATCCCAAATGTAGTTTGATGACAAAATTTAGTTTTCCCATTTTCATCCTCATAGGATAAATCAAATGATTTAGCCCATTGGTCTCTGTAGTGGTGATAAGTAGCTACTTGTAATGTTCGACCATTTGGCATAACAACATCTGCAGCAGTGGTATACCATGCACCAGGGAATGTATCCCACAAAGGTCTTTTTGATATTATATTAGGAAGGCATAATTTACTTAATATATTTTGAACTATATTAGCATCTTCTTGTATCTGTAATGTAGCACTTTCTTCATCTTTATGTACAGTATGTGCTTCAAAGAAATGTATTTCCCTTACCCTGATAAATGATCTAGTTTGTTTGGTTTCATATCTGAAAGTATTAACTATTTGATATGTTTTCAAAGGCAAATCAGCATGACTTCTTATCCATAAAGAGAACATATTGTACATAGGAGTCTCAGAGGTAGGCCTAAGGAACATTGGAATATCTAATTTATTTTCTCCTCCATGTTTGACCCAGTAAACCTCCTTTTTGAAACCAGCATCTTCCTCCTCGAGTCTTAATTCAGATGGGTCGACACCAGCATCTCTTGCCGCTTTTAACTTGGCAACTAATTTATTTTCTTTTTCTAATAAATCTTCAGGTACTAGTAAGGGAAATCTGTATTCATTATGGTCGGTTCTTTCCATTTCAGCACGTGTAATAGAATCTATCAAAGACATTGCTTTCCAGCCATAAGGTTTCCATACATCCATGCCTTTAATTGGGTATCTCTTATCGACTAAATCAGCAATTTCAACGATTGCTGGATACCAAGAATTGAACTCCGATTTAGCCGGAATACCTCTCTTAGCCTTTCCTTGGTCTTTCATAAGAAATACTGAGAAGTGATACAGTTTTGAATGTAATGGAATAAAACCTATCAAGAACTCAATATAACTGATTCTATGGCTTCGCATAATTCTTTGTAATCCTTCAAATTCTTTACCGAACCATCTTTATCAATGATTCTAGCTCTTGGGTAGTTAGAATCATTAATTTGTTCTTTGATATTTCCAATTACAGCATCTAAATTATATCTTGAGATTTGGTTGATTGATTTTTCTATAAGAAAATCTTCTTTTACATTAGATTCCAATTTAAATCCAATTCTTGTGCAATTACCTACCAAAGGCATCAATTCGGCAATATGTTTTGGCCCTTGAGTCAAAGTAATTTCCCAATCTCCTTGTTCACTGGCTCTCTTTCCTTTCTCGGGTTCTGTGAAGTAATCTAATACTGCAGCAGCATGAATCCATGCATCTGGTTTTATTTCTTCTGAAGCCAAATTTATAGATTGATGTAACATTTCTTGTGGACTGCCGGCTAATCGGATATCAGGTAAGTTGAAATTTGGTCTTTCACTAGTTTTTCCTACTATACAAATTACATCATGGCCATTACGGTACAAATATTCTGATATAATCCATCCAGTCTTCCCCGATGATGCATTTTGTATGGCTCTCACAGAATCTATTGGAGCTCTATTAGCACCCAAAGTGATAGCAATTTTTTTACGATTAGGTAGAGAACTATTAATTATATTAGAAGCTCTGGCTACTATATCTACGGGATTGAGTTGTTTTATTTTACCCTCTTTTACAGAATCTGTTAAGACAAAACAATTCTCATAATTTAATTTTTCAATTAATTCGGTAGTAACTGGATCGTCAAATAAATCTAAATGCATAGATGGTATGAATAGTGTGGGTGTTGATTTAGATCTTGCAGCAGAAAGCGCCATCATTATTGGAGAATCCAGGATTCCATAAACATGCTTAGATATAGTATTTCTTGTGGCTGGGGCTACCAATACAAGATCGAAGTCTTCTAGTTGGGACATTTCATAATTCCAACTGCTATTTACTTCTGAATTAGATGCCCAAGATATTGCTAGGGGAGTTATTATTTTTTCAGCTTCTTTAGACATTAATATTGTTAGTTTCGCTCCATATCGTCTCAATTCCCTAGAAACTTTAATTGATTCAGTAGCTGCTATACCTCCTGTAATTGCGAATAAGATATGCTTATCTTTCAGAGATTCTCCCTTGATAGATACGCCAGTATCTTTAACCATGCTATTCGGAATAGGATATACTTCAAGAGGTCGTCGCTAAATAAGCATAATTAGTAAAATGATATACTGTCATGGTTTTTCTAATGTAATGGCTATTCCCATCCCTCCGCCAATGCACATAGATGCTATTGCTCGTTCACCATTTGTTCTATTTAATATAGAAGCGGCTTTACCTATTATTCTAATTCCAGAAGCCCCTAAAGGATGTCCTATAGCAAGAGAACCACCATCGATATTGACTTTGTCAATATTAATTCCTAATTCATTTATTACAGCTATACTTTGAGAAGAAAAGGCTTCGTTTAGTTCAAAAATATCTATATCTTCAATAGACCATTTTGCCCTTTTGAGTGCCATTCTAGAGGCTTCTACTGGACCTATACCCATAATTTCAGGATCACAACCTGTAACGGCTCCAGAAACTATTCTTGCAATAGGAGTTAAGTTATTTCTTATCGCAAAATTCTCACTACAAACAATCATGAATGATGCGCCGTCAGTCAGAGGAGAGGCAGTAGCTGCCGTAATTGAAGTATTAGCCCCAAGAACAGGTGATAGTTTAGACATTGACTCTAATGTAGTACTACTTCGTATGCACCCGTCTTCAATAATATCTTCTTTTGAATTATTTATTGTAACAATTTCTTCATTTAAAAATCCAGATTCTCTGGCAAAATTTGCTTTTTTATGAGAAAGAAGTGCGAAATTCTCCTGCTCACTTCTAGAAATTTTCCATAAATTAGCTATATTTTCTGCTGTTTCAACCATTCCGATGTATGCTTGAGGGAATATTAATTCTAATTCCGGACTAGGGCTCCAATTGAAACCTCTTCTCTTAATACGACTCATGGATTCGACTCCGCCACACAGAAAACATTCTCCCCATCCAACTTCTATGTTAGCAGAAGCAGATAAAACTGCTTGCATTGAAGAACCACATAATCTGTTGAAGGTTACACCAGGAACACTATTTGGTAAGCCACCAATATATGATATAATACGACCTATGTTGTATCCTTGTTCTCCTTCAGGATATGCACATCCAACTAGTATATCATCGACTAGCTCAGGCGATATATTATTTCGTTTTAGAATAGTTTTAGCCAAATAGCCAGCCATTTCATCAGGCCTTACATTGGATAATTTTCCCTTATGTGCTCTATGAAATGGTGATCGAAGCCAATCAACTATTACCGCCTTCATGATATTGCGAAGAGATGGTAATGAATAATATTCACTGTTTAAGTCAGCAGAGATGTTAGTATACCGAGAGGTTCATGAAAGAAATGCAACTGGGCATGTATGATATGATTAGAGAATGTCAAAATCACGGATATTATGCAGATGATCATTTGTGCCCAGCATGTAATGCAGAAGGGAAATTTATCATGAGGACTGGTGAACGAAACAGTATGGCGAGAAGATTAGCTCTGATACTGAGACACGCACCCGAAAAATTTGATCTAGAAATGGATATAAATGGGTGGGTAGATATAAAAGACATAATCAGACAATTCAAAAAACGGGATGAAAAGAGGTATCATTGGTTAAGACCTCATCATTTCAATGCGATTGCAGAAACTGATCCAAAAGGAAGGTATGAAGTAAGGGGGATAATGATAAGGGCTACTTATGGACATACTTTAGAAATTGAACTAGATTTACCTACAGATAATATACCAGATGCATTATACTTTCCTTGCGATCCAGAACATACTGATAATCTGTTAGAAGTTGGACTGACGCCAGGTAATAGAGCACATGTTCATCTATCTGCATCAATTAGATCAGCAGCTGAAGCTGGAAAGGTGCATTTTTCGCTACCCACAATTCTTGAAGTTGATACTGCCCGTATGGTGGCTTCCGGGGAAATGATATGGCATGCAGGAGTTACAGTTTATCTAACTGAAAAAGTCGAAGGTGAATACTTATCAGTAATAGAAAATAATCATCCACAGTATGTTCTAGCCAGAGCAAAATGGGAAGATGAAGAAGAATAATTAGTATTCTCCACAAAGAAGACAGAATTTTAACTCTGAATCTATTTCGCCATTGCACTTAGAGCAGGTTAAAGAATTATTTTGTTTTGGAGTTAATTCCTGTCTTTCATTATTGCGAACAGGCGTTTCTCTTTGAACAAAAGGTGACTCAATTACATCATCAATTGTTTCTAATAATTCTCTAAAGAAAATTGTTTCTGATAGTGCGGCATCTATTCTTAAAATTCTTCTTTTTTTCTCTTGTGGATCTTCAATACTCTCTGCTTCTGATAGTTGAGATTGTAACCATCTTTGAAATTTTACAATGTCACCAGATTCACTCATAATACTCCCAAGCAATCATGTAACATTAAGTTGTCCAATAACAGCATTCAATGTAAGTATTGAATACTCTCACCTCTTCCACCAATTTGTGAGTACCAAAGGTAGAATAGTAATTAAACTTGGAGGGGGTTTAATAACAAATAAAAATAAAGTAAAAACCTTGGATAAAGATGCGATCAATAAAGTATGTAAAGTAATAAAAATTTTAATTGAAGAAAAATATAATATTATTATTGTACATGGTGCAGGTTCTTATGGCCACATATTATCAAAAGAAATGAAAATTTCGGAAGGAATTAATCACGATATCAATGATAAACAGATTAAAGCTGTTAAACAAATAAGAGAAGATATGAGAGAATTGAATAATGAAGTTATAGATTCATTGAAAAGAGTTAATTTAAATTCAACGGGATTTCCACCTTCTATTTGGGCTAAGAATATCGGGAAAGAATTTATCGGAGATATAAGTATATTTGAAAAAAAATTGGGCGAAATAATTCCAATCTGTTTTGGAGACGTAGTGGAGAGAGATGATGAAAAAGAATTTGGCATATTATCTGGGGATGATTTAATGTATAGACTTTCTATAGAAATACCAGATGTAAATTTTACAATTTTTCTCTTAGGGGATGTTGATGGTGTAATGGACAAACCACCAGATAATTCTGATGCCGAATTAGTTCCTATTTGGAATAGTAATGATTCTATTAGAACTTCACATAATTCAGAAGTTGATGTTACAGGAGGGATGGATTTGAAATTGATGAGAGCATCAGAAATAGCGAAAAAAATTGACAATGTCTGGTTTCTTAATGGCGATAGACCAGAAAGAATCTTACAACTTGTTAGGACAGGTTCTACAATAGGGACTAAGATTAAACCACAATAACGATGGATTATAGGCAAGTTACTACTGCGACATTTGAAATATATGTCGGACGCTATTAAGCATTTGGAAAAACATGACCCCGAACAATCAGAAATGATGGAAGAAATGTGCTTATTAGTTGATAAAGAAGATAATGTGATTGGCACCATGAGCAAACTTGATTGTCATTTTGGAGAAGGACACAGACATCGGGCATTTAGTGTTGTAATCGTCAATAATAAGGGAGAAATGCTGGTTCAACAGCGTTCAAATGAAAAAATAACTTTTCCAGGAGTTTGGGCAAACGCATGTTGCAGTCATCCTTTGGATTTAGATAATGAAAATATTGAGAACGACAGTGGAGTAATTAATGCAGCTAGAAGGAAATTAGAACATGAATTAGGAATTTCCATGTCTATAACGGAAAATTGGGATTTTAATTTATTAGGACGATTTGAATATCAATGCAGATGGGATAATGATTGGATTGAAAAAGAAATAGATCATGTTCTACTAGTTCAATATGATGTCAGTTTAAACATTAATGAAAATGAAATTGAAACTGTCAAGTGGTTAGATGAAAATCAACTTTTGAGTATGATGCAAAGGAAAGGGGAATGGGCTAACGAATATATTGCGCCTTGGTTCTTGATGATATGGAAACATTTTTTGAAACAAAATTATCCCAATATCGATAGTATAATTAGTATGGAAAATAAAGAAATTATAGATTGCGGTCAATTGTATTTAGATAAAGAAAAACCTGGAAGCGGTTTGATGGATGCCTTAAAAGAACACAAAAGTAAGGTAGAACAAGAAATTATGTTTAGTTTAAGTAAAATGGAACAAAAGAGATTACATGGTGCTATGACTCATCTTTTCTCAGGTGGAGGTAAAAGATTAAGGGCAATTTTACCAAGACTAGTTGGAGAAGCAATCGGAAATGCTAACAATGGTCATTACACATTGGGAGCATGTATTGAAATAATTCATAACTTCACTCTTGTTCATGACGATATCATAGATCAAGACCCTATTAGAAGAGGTCTAGATGCCGTTCACGTAGCTTATGACGATGCCACTGCTATTAATGCAGGTGATGCTATGCTAGCAGTAGGATTCGAAATTCTTGCTGAATCATCTGAAATATCTGGAGAGAATCTCCGATACTTAGTAAGAGCAATCGGTGAAATGGTTAGAAGAGTTGCCGAAGGGCAACAAGAGGATATAGAGTTTGAAAATAGAAAACATGTTTCAGAGGAAGAATATATCGCAATGATTGCAGGTAAGACGAGTGCTATGTTTGAGACTTGTGCTAGAACTGGAGCTATATTATCTAATGCTCCTCAGGATGTAGTTTTGAATATGGCTAAATGGGGATTAAATCTAGGATTATGTTTCCAATTAATGGATGATCTTATAGATATCACGGGAGACACGAAAACCTTAGGAAAACCTGCAGGATCTGATATTATTCAAGGTAAGAGAACATTGATTGCGATTCATGCAATGGATAGTAATACTAATCTATCTAATTTTAATAGAGTTTTTGGGAATGGACCATGTAGTGAAGAAGAATTAGATGCTGCTATAGAAGATCTTCATAGGTCTGGTTCTATCGAATATGCAAAGAAAAGAGCAATGTATCATCATTCAATTGCTCATGAATGTCTAAATAATCTAAAAAGTTGTCCAGAAGTAGATGTTTTAAGAGAATTGACAGATTTCCAACTAATTAGGATTAATTAAAAAATATATTAATCCATATATTGTGCTTCACCGGGGAGCTCAGTTTTCAAACCTTTTCGCTCTCTAATTTCAACAACTACTTTATTGAATAGTTCCCTAGGCAAATGAACATAGCCAGCATTTTCTGTGTTCCAAACTGCCCTACCTTGACTTGCTGCTCTGACACTGTTAGAAAAACCGAAAGATTCAGCAACTGGCATTTTGCCTATTACACTAGCTGTTCCTCCCTCGACCGGCATATCCTCAATTATTCCTCTACGTTTGTTAAGTTCACTCGTGACTCCTCCGATAACATCATTTGGAGCGTCAATACGGATATTTTGCATTGGCTCAAATATGACTGAGCGAGCTCTAATTAGGGCTCCTTTCATAGAATTTCTGACAGCCGGGATAGTCTGAGCAGGGCCTCTATGTATCGCATCTTCGTGTAGTTTAGCATCAACTAATCTTACCATTACTCCCATCAATGGTTCTTCAGCTACTGGTCCTTTCTTACAACAATCAATAAAACCTTCAATAATTAACTCTCTAGTTTCATGAAGATTTTGTATTCCTTTAGTATCATTCACCAAAACATTTGTTCCATGTATTGCATATATTTTACGCATTAAATCCTTATCCATGCCAAATTCAGCAAATTTATTCCCAACCTCTTTGGCATCTTTAGTTCTAATTGCTCCTTCTTTACCAAAATCTCCATCGCGTAAACCTTGAATAACATTCTCAGGAAGTGGTTCAACCTCAATGTAAAACCTATTATGACGATTTGGAGACTTACCTTCAAATGGACGACCATTATTATTTCCTTCAATTGATTCCCTGTACACGACAATAGGTTCACTAACTTTCACTTTAATTCCTTGTTCTTCTTCAATTCTGTATGTTGTAATTTCCAAATGTAGTTCGCCCATACCTGCCAATAATGCCTCCCCTGTTTCTGCATTAGTAGAAACCTGTAGTGAGGCATCTGCTTTGGCCAAGCTTCTTAATGCGTCAATAAATTTTGGTAAATCTTTCATCGACTGAGGCTCGACTGCAACTGTAACGACAGGTTCTGAATAGTGGCGAATTGGTTCGAAACCCGTATCATCTTTATTGCGTGTTATAGTAACTCCTGCAGCGGCACTTTTTATTCCAGTTAATGCTGCTATATTTCCAGCAGAAACTTCTGAAACCGCTATCCTATCGCCTCCAACCATCATACTAACTTGCTGTACTCTTTCTGCCTTACCAGCACCAAGTGCCCAAACGGATTCTCCATGTTTAATAGATCCTGAATATACCCTTCCTACAGCAACCTCTCCAGCATGTGGATCCATCCAAATCTTTACTATCATCAATGATAATGGTCCTGAGGAATCGCAGTTAATCATTGATTTAGCGAACTCTGAATCTAAATCACCCTGCCATATATTGGGTATTCTATATTCCTGTGCTACTAATGGCGATGGTAGTTTATCTACTGCCATATCCAACAGAACCCTATGTACTGGAGCCAATTTTGCAAGTTCTTTTTGTTTATCATTTTTACAATAATCCATAACTTGTGTCATATTTATCCCACTCTTCACCATATAAGGAATGGACATTCCCCAATTATAGTAAGCCGAGCCAAATGCAACAGTCCCCTTAGAAACGTCTACCTGCCAGGATTTGGCTAACTCCTCTGTTGGAGCAAATGTAGAGATTAATTTGTTAACTTTGATGATTATTTTCTGAAATCTAGACATCATTTCTTCACCATCAATTTGAAGTTCGTTTATTAATCGATCCACCTTGTTTATGAATAATACAGGCCTTACTTTTTCCTTGAGTGCTTGTCTAACGACTGTTTCTGTTTGAGGCATGGTACCTTCAACAGCACAGGCCAAAATGATACATCCATCTACTGCCCTCATTGCACGAGTAACGTCTCCACCAAAGTCTACGTGGCCAGGAGTATCAATTAGATTGATTAAATAATCAGAACCATCTACCTCGTGCACCATAGATGCACTAGCAGCATTAATAGTAATTCCACGAGCACTTTCTTGATCATCAAAATCCAAAACTCTAGATTTTCCTGCCAAATCTTCTGACATCATTCCGGCTCCGGCAATAAGATTATCTGATAAGGTGGTTTTACCATGATCTATGTGGGCAGCAATTGCTAAATTTCGAATATTTTCCCTTGTATGCATTACTTCTACTGCACGTTCAATATTATCTTCTTTACGACCCATATTATGACCTCAATTGTTTCGTCGACCTGCCTAAGGTTGATAAATACGATTGTAAAGAACAATAAATGAAGCAAGGTAGAGTAGTTAAGTCTCTTAACCAAATCATCTAGCAGAGGACGCTATTCTTTCTACTTCATCTCTCTTTCCTACGGAGTATGAACTAACGTCACCCTGCGCGGCCTTCGTGATTTCAGAAACGATACCTTCAGTTAGTGATTTTTTACTTTTTGCAGTTGCAGAAGCACAGCCAACAGAAAGATTTCTTAGGGCAATATCAATACGCCTCATCGGAGAAGAATCTACTGCTTTAGGTTGACTAACAGCACCCATTTTTATTCTTGTTATCTCTTCACATGGTGCTGCTTCTTTAATGGCATCGATAAAATTCTGTAAAGGATTAGCCCCTGTTTTTTCATTAATAGAATCTAATGCATTTTCAAAGGCTTTGGCGCAATGTTGTTTTTTTCCTGAGAATTTTCCAGAACGCATTAAATTATTGATAAATCTTTCAATGATAGAAAGATTAGCTTTTCCAAAATATTCATTTGCATGTCTACCTCCAGAATGTGGAGTACCTATAGTTTGTAAATTGATATATGGAGCTAAGCCTGGATCCTCACAAATAACATCGGTAGCATCCCATTTTCCAAAAACCATTGTCCCAATTCCTGCAATAGGATCTTGAGTTACTTTTTCTTCTTGTTCTTCTTCAGTCATTATGACACCTACCTTACTGGTTTCTCTTTTCGTCCTCTTACCATCTCATCGAGAGAAACACCGTTTACTTTGATTACTTTAAATCTTACACCAGGTAAATCACCGTAAGATCTACCTTTACTTCCTCCAATTCCTTCTACTAAGACTTCATCATGCTCATCAATAAACGAAATTGCACCATCTCCTGGAGCAAAAGCTGTCAGTTTATTACCTGTTCTTATTAAACTAATTTTTACTGCCTTTCTTATAGCAGAGTTAGGCTGTTTCGCTTCGAAGCCAACTTTTTCTATTACAATTCCCTTGGCTTGGGTACTACCTTTCAAAGGATCGTGTTTCAAGACTCCTCCAGAACGCCTCTTGAATTGTCGATTTCGGAATTGTCGTTCCTTCCACCTATATTTCTTACGATCACTCTTCATTTTCGAACCAGAAAATAATCCACGACCCAACTATAACCCTCTAAATGATGTCTCGGCGACCCACCTTTGGTATAAGAAATGAGAGGCTTAAGTCAATTGATATTGACATAAAATGTCATTGTTATTGCTAACATTCAAACAGATTGAGCAGTTGGTAAGCTATATGTCATTCCGGGACTTGCTTCATGATGTTGAAAAAGTTGAAGAAAGAACTAGTGTAATTAATGAAATGTTGGAATATTCTGTTGGTAAAGGAAATCCTCCTCTTTTATTCACTAATATTACCGAATCAGACGGACATAAGGCCGCTGTTAACGTGTTAACGAGAGAGAGGATATGTAGTACCTTTGACATTACCCCTGGAGAGTTGATTGATACAATGGCCTGGGCAATGAAGAATCCTTCTGAACCAATAATAATTGAGAAAGATGAAGCCCCAGTTATGAGTAATACTCAGAAACAAGTAAATCTAGAAATTATTCCAATTCCTTGGCACTACAAAGAAGATAAAGGAAGATATCAATCAGCATCAGTAATTATAGCAGAATATGGAGGAATTAGAAATATGTCATTCCATAGACAATATTTGAGAGATAAAAATCATACTGTGTCAAGATTTGTTCCAAGACATCTGCGTACCATGATGGAAGGAGCACAAGAAAATGGAGATGAAGTATCAATAGCAGTTGTCAATGCTCCTGATCCGGTTGTTCTTTTGGCTGCAGCAATGTCATTCAATGAACCGTTAGATGAATTGAGAGTAGCAGCTTCATTGCATCAAAAATTACATGGAAAGCCTCTAACTCTTGTTAGATTAAATAATGGAATAGCCGTTCCGGCAAATGCTGAATACGCTATGGAGGCAAGAATAACACTCGAATTTGATGATGAAGGACCATATGTAGATATTACAGGAACAGTAGATGGAGTTAGACAAGAACCAGTAATAGAATATGATGCAGTACATCATAGAAATGAACCAATATTCCATGCCTTGATTCAAGCAGAAGTAGAGCACAGAACTTTGATGGGTATGCCAAGAGCTCCGACAATAAAAGCCGCCGTTTCAGCAGTTGTTCCATGTACCGACGTTTACTTGACTGATGGTGGTTGTGGTTGGTTATCTTCGGTTGTACAAATAGAACCACAAAAAGAAGGCGATGGGGTTAAAGCAATACATGCGGCATTAAATGGTCATAAATCTATGAAACAAGTTATTGTGGTAGATAAAGACATAGATACCTCAAATCCTACAAGAGTAGAATGGGCGTTAATGACTCGATGGCAGCCCGATAAAGATACAGTAATACTTTCCAATCAAAAAGGATCAAGTCTTGATCCAAGTAGATCCAAGGAAGGTTTGACCAGTAAAATTGGAATGGATGCTACACTTCCACCAGGTACAGATAAAGCAGAGTATGAATCGGTTTTGTGATTTCATTATGAGCCAAGATAAAATAAATATAAAAAAAAATTTACAGCATCCCAGACGAAGTTTGGGGAATAGACATAGAAGTCAGGCAGAGAAATTTTTGAATTTAGGATTGGATCAGAATAACGTGATGTGGGCAGAACAAAATGCAAAACAGGCTATACTATATGACTTTACAAATCCCGATAACTGGCATCTATTAGTTAAAATAAAGATGATAAATAAAGATGATTTAGGGATTAAATTAATTCTCGAGGATTTATTCAATATTTTGGGAAGAGATAAGGTACTGCTAGAACAGTTACATAACATCAATCTAATTCAATCAGGCATTAAGTTGCTAGAAGCTGCATTCAAAATTGATCCTTTGGATCCTGATATATGGTGGTTAAATATTAAAAATAATAATAAAGAAATTGAGATATTTAGAGAAAGATTGAAACTTTTAGATATTAGAGATCCTAGGGCGAATATTCTATTTTCAAGAAGAATTGAAAGATTAAAAAAAGCTGGTTATGAAAATTTATTCCTTGAATTAAGTAAATATCTGTTATCACAAAACTCTTCAAATTATGAATTATGGATAGAGTTAGGAAAATTACATGAAAGGAGAGAAGAATTTGATCAAGCTTGGTTTTGTTATGATCAGGCTCAAACTCATTTCCCCAAATCCAAATCTAGAGAATTATTTAAATCCAGAATGGAAGATAAATTAGAAGGGCGGAAGAGTAAACCTTGGAAAATTCCAAAGATATCTCAAAGAGTTGATTTCCTAAAAAAAATGGAACAAATTTCAAATTCAATAATTGAGATTGAAGAAGTAGAATTGATAACACAAAAAATCGGGTTAAAAGAAAAAGTAAAATTAATGATAGCACAAGATAGGATATCAGAGGCATTTTTTATGACAAGGAGATTGGCTGCCGAGGGAGATAAAGAAGCATTGATATTAGTAGAAGAAATTTTGGAGTTAATGAATAATGAAAAATAAATTTGTAGTAGTTTGGACAACTCCTAAAGGTGAGCAAAATGATTGTTGGCTGATGGTTTTAAACAAAATAAGAGGATGGGAATTGCCCGGAGGAATAATAGAAGATGGAGAAAGAATAGATGAAGCGGCTTTGAGAGAATTGTTTGAAGAAACAGGACTTTTGGGTATTGCTAAATCATACAATGATTCATTGATAGAGGACGGATATGTAGTATGGGTTGAAGTTGATGTTGAGCCGAGTCATTTATCGTGGTTATCCAATGATCCGGCAATAGAAGAAGTAGGATGGTGCATAGAAATACCAGAGAGAATAGGGTGGAGTATTGAAGAGATAAATAGTGTAAAAAATTACGATTGGAGAGCCGCTAAGAGTTTTCTATCTTGAATTTCAGGTAATCTATCGATGAGAATATCTTTCCATTCCTTTATTCCTAGAGCTTCCGAAGCATCAACAATCAAACCAATATCATTTCTTTCTGGTCCTGATAAATCTTGAAATAATATCTGAATTAAATCTTCTACTACTAATTTGATATCAATTGGATTAGAGGGAATTGTAGAAACGCCAGGTTTTTCTCTTGGTTTGGCATTTTTAATATGAAAATCCATATTTGGAGCGTTTTTATCTACATTATCCAAAGCCATATCGAGCCATTCTAAACTACTAACTAAAAATTCAGGAGTCATTGAGGTTTTTGAAAAAATAGTGCGAGCTAACCATGCGTGCCTCATTGCTGGTTCATAATCTTCCATTTTTGCAAGTATTCTAGAAGTTTCTAAACGTGATAGAGCGACAATCTCATCAGGAAAATTAGTTTCCAGAGAAATTTCTGAATGAGTGGCTAAAGACATCATAAATTCATTTTTATTTAGGTGCCATGAAGCAAGATTTAGTAAAGCAATTCCGTGTATAGATGACTGTGGATTAATAGCATTTAACCTATCGACACACCATCTTAATTCATTACCTATTTCACCTTCATCAATAGCTCCAATTAATGCTCTTTCCATTCTTATTCTAGCTTCATAATAGTGATTTCTTTCGGATATACTCCTGGAGCGAGACAATAATTCTTCTGATAATTGTAAGGCATTAGGTGTATTTCCTTCTTTTAAAAGACGCTGGAATACTAAAAAATCTCCCATTAAAGGAGAAACGTCCTCAGATTTAGACATATTATCACTGTGATCCAAAAGCAACTACTAATTCTTCATATTTTTCTCTTAGAGAATCCTCTTTTTCGATAAGTAGTTTTAAATGATTTTCTATATTTGATTTAGATTGTGATAATTCTTCAAATAATTCGTTTCTATCACTTACTTCGAGTAGTAGATTTCCAACAGATTTGTACACAGTTTTTTCTGGACTTTGTGATTTTAAGGATTCCATAGTAAGCGAATATTCAGAAATTTGTGAAGAAAGGGTTTGTATTTGACCTCTAATAATTTGTAATTCTTGTACAATTTTTTGTAATTCCGCAGTATTATTCTCTTCGATTGAAAATCACCTCTCCTTTTCCACAGCCTCAAGTATTTGTTCAGATGCTATAAGCCCTCTCATTATTGTATTCCATCTGGCTCGTAAGTCTACAAAACTATCTGCGGACTCATTAATAATTATGATTCCGTCTTTGTATTCAAAAAAAGCTTCTGTAGTCAAACTTGCAGATAAAGAATCGGCAAAGGGAGATTTAATTTTTAGACTTAAAGATAAAGTCTCATTCTTCTGAATCTTCATCTAAAGCTCTCTCAGAAAGTTCCTTTTCATAATCTAATGCTGCTTGTTGTGCAATTATTGTCATATCAGTTGCAGTCGCACCTTCTACAGACCTTCTAATTATTCTAGAATTAGCATCTGTTGCCCTTGTGTAGGGTTCCCAAACACCTCCAGTGAATTTATGAGAACATTTTTTGCATTCCCAAATTCCTGAAACTTGTCTTGACACCTTAGGATATTGACATACAGGGCAGGTATATTTCTTTGATCTTTTGGCTATTACAGCGCCCACACGACGGCGGACACTAACACCATATCTTGCCCCGAAACGTGCAGTAGCTCCAGCTTTTTGTGTTCTCTTTGCCATTTTAATCACCTAATACAGATTTAACTAATTTTCTGAGTTCCGAAGATTTAATTTTGGCCCTCTCCATTATTTCCGCGAATTCATCCGCCGAGAATATCCCCTTTAGACCCTTCTGAAGTGAATGCACATGATTATCATCTCCTAAGGTGATATGAATTCGTTCATCGCCACCTAATTCTTCTTGTGCATTTGCATCATAAACAAATCTATTTCCGACTTTATGATAAGAGCACATTATTGGTATTTTAGAAACAATTAGAGGATAATTTTCTCCTACTTCGAATTTTTCACAAGGCACAATTGCAGTTTTTAGTGCTGCTATAGCAGCCAAACCAAATGCATCGAATAAGTTACCATCGTCGGAAATTGCAAACAAATCTAAAATTACCTGCCATGCCTTTTCGCCGGGAATAATACATAAACTATTCACATCTATACAACCGGATTCCCTTATTCCTCTATCAACAACTCTTCCTAATTCTATGGATTCAGCGCTTGGTGGCCCAGCTTCCCAATTCCTGCCTGCTACTGGTCTAACTTCAGCACCACACATCAAACCTCCTTCATTTGGCCTATCTGGATAAGGTGTCATTAATTGAAATTTAACACCAGCATAAACGATTGTATCTCCCATTATTACTTTTGCAGAACCTTCAGCACGGTCTAAAACATCTACTTCAAGAGATATGTCTCTACCATCCCATCTGCCTCTACCATCAATTCTCTGATCGTTTGATGCTAATTCACTCAAATGGGCACGCAAAAGTTTTGATACCATAGGAATTGTCATCAATTAACACCTCCTTTTCTTAAAGCTTCGACCATTATCTTGTGAATATCGGTAGCGGCTTGTATATTGTAATCCCAGGCAGTTTGAAATTCTTCAGGAGAAAGGTCGCCATCCATTTGCAGGAATACTAATTCACCAGAATTAGGTAATACGCCCATCGGAAGGTCTGCTTCTCCATAATTATCTTCTTCTTTATTCAAATCACACACAACTACATCGTTAACTTTTCCTGAAGCAACAGAAACAACCAAATCAGTCATCGGAATTCCAGCATCTGCTAATGCTACAGATGCGGCAGTTAACCCGACGCATCTAGTTCCTGCCTCAGCACATAAAACTTCAATTTCAACACGAATTTTGGATCTAGGATATAATTCTAACAAAACTACACTTTCTAATGCATCAGCGGTTACTTTACTAATTTCCCTACTTCGGCGATTGAAGCCTGGCCTAATCCTATCAGATGTTGAAAATGGAGCCATATTATATCTAACGTCTAAAACGGCTCTATCCTGCCTCTGTATTTTCCTCGGATGCGCTTCCATTGGACCATATATTGCTACCACAACATCATTAGTACCCCAAGTCATACGACAAGATCCGTCAGCTACTGGAATTACGCCAGTTTCAATTGTAATCGGACGTACTTGAGTAGCAGTTCTTCCATCCATCCTTAAACCATTTTCATCAATCATTTGAATGTCTCCATATCCACCCATTATATATTACCTCCATCACTTAATACTTTATAATTCTCTGAGAGATTGTTAAGTCTGTTTCTTGCTTTGATAATTCCTGAAACTTCACCATCAATCCATATACGACCGTTATCTGTAGTTATTATCCTACAATCTGATTCTTCTTTAATTTCTCTTAATATGTTATTACTATTTTTAGACAAATGTCCTATAAAATGAGGATCAATTTCATCAATACTACCAGTTTTAATTTTTCTAAGTCCCATTCCCTTCATGGTTACGACACTAGAATGTGTTTCCTCGACTTCTTGTACTCTACATAGAATTGCTTCTCCAATATCCAGAACTTGTCGCGTAGAACCAAATGATGCTTTGGATGGACCGAGACTCATGGGAAGTATTGCATTAAATGGTGCACCTATATCAATAAACCAAATATTGTTTGTACAACCTTCTACAAATCCTATAACTAAATCACTAGGTCTCGGAGTATAAGTTGTATGTAATGGTTCTATACTTAGAACATTATCATCTATCATTAATTTACCATTCTTTGTTGCCAAAAGAGTATTATTTTTTATTAATACTCCATGACCTGCTTCAAATCTCCCAGATTGGCCAAGTTTATCTCCTGGCACTACTATTTGAGAGTCTTGCGGACCGTCCGCATCACTGTTACCACTCATGTTATCAGGCCGCGCGACTAGCCTAGACTTCATAACCTTGATGAAAGTAAAAAGTTCAAAAATATCAAACCAGTTCCTTTACATCGGCTTCAGAAGACCTTTGAGAGACTCTACTAATAATTTCATTTTTCATTCCTCCTGCCACCTCAATCACACAAACCCATGAACCATCACTAATCCATTCTTCTTTGGTTATAATTCCTCTTAATAATTGGTTTACTCCTCCGTAGTCTTTTCCAGGTATTCTAAACGCTAGTTTAACAGTAATGAATTGTAAAGGTATTAGTGGCTTAAGTACTTTTACAGCCTTTTGTACTTGTTTTTCCACAGAGAGAAATGGGTCCACAGAAAACCGTGCTTCGTTTAATGCATTTTCTATTCGAGTTGCAGGATGAGGGAGTCTAGTTTTTGGGTCGGTTGCAGTTGACGATATTTCATTAATTATTTTCTTTTTCTTTTCATTGATTATTTTCTTCCTTTGGTCAGTTGTCAATTGTATTGATCCATTCTTAAGTATTTTTTCTACGCACGCAGAGAGATTAGTGCTTCCAAAGGTATTAATCAGTGCATCTGAAGTTGGTCTATCACCTGCACGTGCGTCAGACCAAATTTCCTCAGTAGCAAGTAAATCGGATAAATCCACAGAAGAGGGATTGTTTTTCCATTTCTGTACTAAATCGGGGTCAACAAGTATTTCGTACCTAGAACCTCCTTTATCCCAGCGAGCCAATACAGCATCATCTAAACTGACCATTATGAATTACACAAGAGTGATTGCCTTTAAGTAATCTTAGTAAATTAAATCAAGAAACCTTAGAGAGGTGCTTAAGAGTCTCTTCATGATTTAATTTTTTATATCCTTTAGCATCTACAATAGAAATCTCTACAGTATCATGATTTAGACTATCTTCTAGTGATTCTTGCAGGGCTTCTAGTCCTAATTTGATAGCAGCGTTCATAGTCATTCCGGATTTCCATGATTTCTCAAAACTATCTATTACCGTGGACCTTCCTCTTCCTATTGCTCCTGCATGATAGGATTGGTATGCGCCGGATGGATCAGTCTCAAAGAGATGTGATCCTTCTTGATCTACACCTGCTATTAGAAGAGCTGTTCCAAAAGGTCTTGCTCCTCCATATTGTGTAAAAGATTGTTTATAGTCGCACATTTTCTTTACTAAAGTTATCATTGATATTGGGCTACCATAGGTCATCCTATTGATTTGGCATTGAATACGTGCTTTATCCACTAATTGTCTGGCATCTGCAACAAGTCCAGAAGTGGTCATTCCAATGTGATCATCGATTTGATACATTTTTTCTATTGAATCAGTAATTACTAATTTATTTGATATTCTTTTATCGACAATTAATATTACTCCATCCTTGTACTTCAGACCAACTGTTGTTGTTCCTCTTTTTACTGATTCTCTGGCATATTCTACTTGGTAAAGACGACCGTCTGGTGAGAATGTCGAAACACCATGATCGTATCCGCGTCCACTGGGCTGCATGACTATCAGTTGTTTGCCACAACCCTCTCTTATCAATCTTAGTTGTAAAGAGTCCCATAAAGCGAGGCATTCATGTCTAATGCCACACTCGGATTAATATGAAAGTTGGAGTTCTTAATTCAGGAGGGAAGGATTCAGCTTATTCTTCATGGTGGGCTCAAATGCAGGGATGGGAAGTTGTTGCATTAATAACTGTAAAAATTGAAGAGGATGATTCAATGATGTTTCAACTACAAGGAACCCATATTTCTGCGTATCAATCCATTTCAATGAATATACCTTGGCTACCTGTAAAATCTAAAGGAGTAGTAGAATTAGAAATAAATGATTTGAAAAGAGCCTTAGAAGGTAAAAATAATAACATGAAAATATTTGAAGAAATTTGGCCGAAAGAAATTTCAAGGCCAAAAAATATACAAATTATAGACGGAAAGATAGAAATTGACGCCTTGATAACTGGCGCACTTAGATCGGATTATCAAAAAACTAGAATTGAAAGAATGTGTAACGAAATTGGAATCAAATCATTCTGCCCTTTGTGGCACAAGAATTCTGAAGAGCATATGAAATCATTGATAAATCATGGTTTTGAAATTAAATTTGTATCAGTTTCTTGTGAGGGTTTAGATTCCTCATGGCTAGGTGAATCATTAACATCTGAAAGATTAGAAAAGTTGATTTTACTTTCTAAGAAATATAGATTTAATCTTGATGGAGAAGGGGGGGAGTTTGAGACAATAACTGTCAACGGACCTCATATGGAAAAAAGAATAAATTGTTTTGGAACACCAACATTTGTCTCGGGAAGAGGAGTATGGGATATAGAATCGATGAATATCGAACAAGGCTAAACCTCAAACACTTTGTTGGGTTCGCCATAATCGAGAGTTATGCCGGTATCGCCACTAGACTATCGTTATGGAAGAGAGGAAGCGAAACAAATTTGGTCTCGAGAAGGACGTCATGCAAGACAATTAGAAGTTGAAAGAGCATTGATTTGGGCCCATTCTAAATTAGGGAGAGTGAGTCCAGAACATTACGATATTATTGCCGATATTGCTGATCCCGGTATTGTTACAGCTGATAGAGTAGATGAGATAGAATTGGAAACAAGACATGATATTATGGCACTAACGAAAGCCATGGCCGAAGCTGCAGGTGAGGCTGGTTGGTGTATCCACCTTGGGGCTACAAGTAATGATATTGTAGATTCTGCAGTTGCCCTTCAAATTAAAGATAGTATAAAAATACAAGTTGAGACTTTATCCAATTTAACACTGACACTATGCGACATAGCTGAAAGAGAAAGAAATACAGTGATGATTGGAAGGACGCACGGACAAGCAGCTGTTCCAATAACATTTGGACTAAAAGTTGCAGTTTGGGTAGACGAAATGAGAAGACATCTGGAGAGATTAAAAGAATTAACGCCTAGAGCGACTACGGGGAAATTTCTTGGTGCTGTAGGTACAGGTGCTGCTCAAGGGGAGAATGCGTTTCAATTACAAGAATTAATTATGGGAAATCTAGGATTACAAACTCCAATGGCTACAACACAAGTTGTTGGAAGAGATAGGTACATAGAATGGGTTGGTTGGATGGCAAATTTAGCTACCAGTGTAGAAAAAATATTACAAGAGATAAGAAATTTACAAAGAAGTGAAATATCAGAAGTGGCAGAATATTTCGATGTAGAAAAACAAGTAGGATCCTCAACAATGGCGCACAAAAAAAATCCAATAACAGCAGAAAATGCTTGTGGACTTGCTAGAATAGTACGTTCAATGATTATTCCGTCATATGAAAATGCATTATTGTGGCATGAAAGAGATTTGGCTAATTCTTCTGCAGAGAGATTTACATTATCTCATTCAATGATTTTATTAGATGACATAATCATTAAATGTAACAGAGTAATGAAGAATTTGGTAGTAGACAGTCAAAGAATGATGGAAAATATAGATTTACAAAAAGGACTAGTTATGGCTGAAAAAGTAATGTTAGTACTTGTAGAACAAGGAATGTCGAGAGACGATGCTCATGAAATTCTTAGAAGTTGTTCTATGAAAGCGATAGAAGAAAATATAAATTTATTTAATGTTTGCGCCGAAAATAACGATATTATAAATAAAATAGATTTGGAAAAACTAAGAGAAGTTTTTAAACCAGAAAATCATTTAGGGTTCAGTGGTTCTATAGTAGATTTAACAGTTAAAAAAGCAAGAGAATATCTTAATTAAATAAATTTCATGCCAAGAAGTAAAATCAAACCAGTAACTGATGCGACAACTCCTAGTAAAATTATCATAGCATGAGGACCAAATTGATTTGAATCATTGAGAGCGACATTCAGGAAACCATCTTCTAATATTCCTTCAAAAATTCCTGAATCGGTATCATTAAATTCTGGTAATGGACGTTTTTTAATTCTTTCAACTACACCATCATCCTCCGACATATGATTATCCAAGACGGTTTATGATTTAGCCTTGGCCCTTGAGATAGAAAATACCATCATACAGATGTGTATCGAGTAACATGATTGACCTCAAAGACAGGAATGTTCATCTTTCTTATGAACAAGGCTCGGGAGGTACTTCATTATGCTTGACGATTGCAAAAAGCTATCTCAAAAATGGTAATAAGGTAATTTGGCTGAGCAAATATTTACCCGACAGAGAGAGGACTGCACAAATATTTAGCGAACTAAAGAACAAAGAGTTAGAAAAAATATCCTTTATAGAAATTGAGAATAATTTAGAAGATAGTTCAAAAATTTTGAAATACTTATCCCTCAATATGAACGACCAAGACCTTATAATCATAGATGATTGGTGTGCTAAAGATGGTAGGGCAGATAAAAAGGATATAGAGGCATTAAAAAATATAATTTTTGATTATGATAATATTAAAATTTTGGTAAGCTCAGCTTCCTACTCAAATGTAGTTAGTGATGCGCAAAGATGGGGATCAAAAGGAGGAAGTAAGGTAAGAGATATTTTGGATACAATTTTTCTTTACAGAATTTCAGAGATGGATAATGTTAGAATACTAAAAGATGGAGAGGATATTAAAAAAATTTCGTTAATAGAAACCGGTTTTGAATGATATTATCATACTATTCTAATGCCTTGTCGAGAAGATCCTGCATCTCTTCAAGTGCATCCTCATCGGGTTCCATAAATTTCTCGGGATTTTTAGCTTCTCCAGAATAATCTTCATCAAAATGACCAGCATTAATTAGCATATTCTTTTGTCTTAATTTTAATAATTGCCAAATCATGAATCCTGCCGAGAAGATAAGTATGAACATTAGTAGGGGTGTGGATAGGTCGGCCATATAATTTGGTAAAGAGGTCATGGTATTAAATTATTCAAATGGGGCAACCCTAAATTCAATGGTTTTGACAAGTGGCGTCTATTAGAGGGAGTTGGTTCAGTCCAATTATCAACCATATCTATATTAGAAAAATTTGGAATATACCCTTTCCAGTATTTCTCAGTATATGAGTTACATTTTGTGCACCGTAAATTTTGATTATTTCCAGCACTTTTCATAGATACATTACAACACAGCGGGCGAGATATAATCCTTGGAACTGCATCAGAAATAGAAAGTTTCTCTAAATGTATCGATGAATCGGAAGGAGAATAGAGGCCTGTCCAAGAAATAATATCTCCAGGTCTCAAAGAACGAAGGAGTAGGTTTACAGAACCCCCTTGATAGAATGCAACTAATGTTTTTAATTTTCCATCCAAAATTACTTTTACAGATGAATGTGCACCTTTTGAGATTAAAGGTTTAGAAATTACTGTACCAGAAGAAGGAGTTACGTGGTCATCTGAAAGTTGATTAGTACAATGAACAGCATGATCAGAAGATTTTTCGACATTATTTTTTAATTGAAGCCATTTGTGCGCTTTTTCGAGTGTTTCAGGAGATTTACTTCTGATACCGTACAGAACAGGACAAGGAGTTCGAGGAGCAATTAAACCTCGATTTTTAGTTGGATCGCGATTTACGAATGTCTCAGGAAAATTTTCATCCAATTCGGTAATGGCCTTTATGTCAATTATTCTTTTTTTCCCTATCATCGAACTTTTCCTCCATGCAATTAACTCATATGAATGATTTTCATATGGAACCCAAGATATTGCTGCGGACGCACCTATTACCCCCCAATATGAATTTCCAGCAAAAATTTTACACTCATAGTCCTTAATTTCATTCAATCTGAGGCTTAAATCGACATATCCTTTTACAGTATCCCAATAAATTTGTTCTGAGAATTTAGATTTTGATATTATCATTACTGGAGAAGCTGGAAAGTCACTAGAAGGGTGTGATGAGATATTAGATAGTAATAATTGAAACCAATCATAAGAAAAATCATACAATTTTTGTTCATCACATCTATTGAGTTTAATTACTGCTGATAATGCAGCATTTCCACGTGTTCGCCTATTTGCAAAAGGCCATAATCTCACCAATCTCCTAGATATTATGGTAAAGTTGATTTTTTCAGTCAAATAATTTAAAAAATCATTAAAATTTTCCGTAGTACAGCCTAAATTGAGATGGTCAGTATCGTCTAAACCGATGAAAAAATCGATATTATCCATTCTTTCCACCTAATATTGATTCTATAACATCATATAGTCCGATATTTGGGTCACATCTAAAAAATCTAACACCATATTTTTTAGCCGCTAATTCATCTACATCTCTGTCTCCAACCATCACCGATTTTGACTCATCAGGCCTATCAATCCAATTATCGCCATATAAAATTCCAATATCTTGTTTGTAAGAATTGCTAAGAATTTGTCGACCAGCCTCTAACATACCTGGATTTGGTTTTCTAGCCCAAGAATTATCCCATGGAGAATAAGGACTATACAAAATTAAATCTAATTTGGCATCTTTATCTTCTTGGATTAATAATTCAGATATACGATTGTGTATCAAATGAAGATTCTCATGATCCCATAGGCCACGTCCAATCGGAGATTGATTTGTAACAATACATATTCTATAACCATGTCTACGTAATTTTCCCACAGAGAATCCCGCATTAGGTAATAATTTTACTTCATCAGGAGAATTAATATAATTTTCACTCCCAATATTAATCACTCCATCTCTATCTAAATAAGCTATTTTACCATCCCATGATTTGTTCGGGAGTTCTTCGATTTCAAGATAATCATCAATATTAGCATTATCCCTAAAAGGTGGTAACAAAATAATCACAATCCATTATTAGACTTAATGGCTTCTTTGATAATATGATTAACAATTAATTGTGTATCTTCGATTCTTTCCATTGATTTAGAAGGAATTACTAAAGCTACATCTACTATTTTACCTAATTTTCCACCGTCCATCCCGTTATAATTGCCAGTAATAGCTATAGTATGACATTCTTTTTCTTTGGCATATTTTATTCCATTAATTACATTTTTTGAATTTCCTGAGCCACTGTAACCGATTACTACATCTCCAGGATTAATAAATGTCGATAATTGACCTACAAAGATATTTTCATAATCCGTATCATTAGCCCAAGCAGTTAAAGAAGATGCATTATCAGTATGAGAGATTGTCCTTAATTTCAACTCTTTTGACCAATCACCAGCACTGTGTGAAGGTGTACCTGCACTACCTCCGTTACCAATTAAGTGAACAGTTCTGTCAGAATTGCGAGCATCTTCTATGATATTCCAAATTTCTTCTAAAGTTGGGATTGATAATTTTTCAAGATTAGAAGTAAGATCAGAAATATAATCCTTTGAGAAGTCTGAAAAATTGAATGACATATGCGCCTCCGACCTAACGGAAGAGGGCATCCTATTTACGGATTGATGAGTTGAGCCCGAATATGAGAGACCCGGTGGGCATAGTGGTTTACTCAATTGCCTCAACATTTGGAATTGCAAATATCACAATGCAATTAATAATTGGAGGAATAGGAGTAGCTTTTTTAGCAATGGGTTTTCATAAAAAAGATGGTACTTATATTTCACAATTTTCTGCGATAGGGTGGATTCTAGTTGGACTATTTTTCTATTTATATTCAGAGCATTATGTAGAAATTGAAGACCCAGTATTAGTTTTGATGACTGCTGCTGCACTACCCTGTGGAATAGCATTAGCGTTTTGGGAAATTAATATAAAAGAAAAAATACCAGAATCTTTACTATGGTTAAAGGGCTGTGTTGTTTGGTCAATGGTTCCTTACTATTTGGTGTACAGCGTACCGGTTCTAAATATGGCATTTGTATATACAACTGCAATTAGCACAGAAATTATTCTAGAATTTGTAGGATTAGGTAGTTATCAATCTGCTCCAATGAGAATTGATTTACATGGAGGAGGAGATATACTTGCGTCTGATTGGGAAGGAAATCGGTGGATATTATCCGAGCCTCTTGGAGAAGCAGGTTTTTTTGTACCAATGGAAAAGGCAGATGGGACTCCGGTGAGTATAATTTTCATATTAGCATGTTCTGCATTACAATCAATGATTATATTTGTTGGTGCAATAGTAGCATTAAGTTCAGTTTCATGGAAAAGACGTTTGCGTGCATTGATAATTTCCATACCTACAATATACATACTAAATGTTTTCAGAAATGTTGGCATAGTTTGGCTAACTGACACGTATGTTAATTGGTCATTTTTTGGAATTGATATGTTTAATTTTACCCATAGTTATGCTGCTAAATTTATCAGTTTATTTGCAATGTTTTTAATGGCCATTGTTTTATTTGATTTATTACCAGAATTACATAAGAATGTAATAAAAATACTTAACCCAGTATTGAAAACTATAGAAAATATTACGAATTGGTTCGTATACCTATTTTCTCCTAAAATAATAAAATAAAATTATCAAGATCTCGATCTTATTCTTTCAAATAACTTACCAGTTAATGGCATATCATGTTCCCATGCGAATTCTTTCATCACTCTAATTGCTTCTTTTTCTAAGTTTGAATCTCCTACAAAATCAGTTATCTCTATTTTTCCATCTCGAGTATTAGCTTTGAAGGCAGCTATTGGTTCTTCTTTATGGAAAACCATATATGCAGACCCGAAACCAAATTTTTCCCTCAATACTCCGCTGAAATAATGATTTAAGGGATCTGAAGGAGGAATAACCAAATCTCTTGTGCGTATAATACCACTTAAACCCTCGAGCATGTCCTGTCGCCCCCAACAGATATCCTGTAAATCATCAACTAAAAATCCTTTAATTAATGTTCCATCATCCTCAAATTCACGCATGACATCACTTATTTCTTCTGCAGAAAATGGTGTACCAGCGAGTTTTTCGACTTGTTTTAATGTTATAACTGGATATTCACTTACAAGTTCTCTAAGATAATCCCGCTTAACTTCCCATAGGTCAGATTTCTCGGCGTGATGTACTGCTTTGAAACCTCCTCTATAATCTTGTATCAAAAGACCACTACGTACTAATGGAGAAATTAATTTCCTAAATTCTGCTCTTTTCATGGCGTTTCTCTCCATGAACAGGTCTGGATCATGATGTTCTGTAAAAAATTGTAATATATCTACGTCTTCTTCATCAGGAGAGATATTTCTTATAGCCAAAAGTCTTCTAAAATGCGGTAATCGTGCCCAAACTAGATGGCCTCTAAGATTAGTTCCTTGATGTAACTGATGAGCTGCGGCCATAGACTTCAAATCAACACGAAACATTTCACAACGGCCTCGTAATGAAAAATCATCTCTTAATTCATTGATATTCTCAAGAGCAATGGTTTCATTTTCCCATCTCGTTTTTTGATGTAAAAAGTGATGATGGAATAATAGTCTATTTACTTCTCTTCTTTTCCTAGGTTCAACAACGCCTCCTCTAATATATCTCTCTCCATCTCCCATCGAGGTAAAACCTAAACCTGAAAGTAAATCCTGAATGTTATCATCACAATCATGTACAGGGACTCCATTAAAGGCGTAAATTACAGACACATCTACTAGCCTATCTCTGTAATTTTCTAATAATTCCGAGAAGGTGTCTTTGAATTCATCCAAATATGAGTGTGGAATATTGATATCTTTAATTTCTAGATAGTCATTTACTACAAACATTAGTATTCTACCTATAGGATCTACTCCTTTCAAGACCGGATGATACCAGCCTTGTTTCAGCATCATCCTAATTTCTTGAATGAACCTACTACAAAATGGATCTGATTGGGCTAAAATCCTCATTTTTCTGTCTTCAGCCAACGGAGAAAGGAGAATTTTTGAATCTTCAACTGAAGAATAATAATCAGTTGGATCTGGCTGTAGAGCAACAACACGTACAATTTTCTTTTGGGTTTCAAGATGTCTGAGAGTTTCAGCTAGTTCTTCTACTGGCTGACTAACAAAGAATCTAAGAGTATGTAACCTAACTGGTCCTATTTGTTGAATTAATTTATTAAGAGCATCTTCAAATGACAAAGGTTGGATAACTCCGTGTAATTTTCTGAAAACAGCTAAAGATCTTTTTCTATTGGGCACTGCTATATACTGTTTGGCAACAAGAAGTTGTCGTTCTAAATTGCCTAAAGCGTTTTTTACAGTCCTCTGTATATGAATATGATCCTTTCCTTTTGGGTAATCAGCGAATAAATCAGTACGAGAAATACCATCCTTTGGTATTTTATCAAGAAGTTCTTGCTCCAGGTCGCCAATCCATGGTTCGCCTCTTAGCCCCAAGAATATGGGTAATTGGTCTCCGAGCGTGTATCCGACCCTATTATGTAGTAATCTACCATTATAAACATCGGTATCATGTTTAATATCTGTCCAATCTCTAAATCTATAATTTTCGACCCTATGTAATAATTCGTCCCTTCTCTGAACCATTATTAAAGAACGTATAGCATCTTTTGGCTCATTATATAATTTGAAAGATTTTTGGAGCAATAGCGTTTGTAAAGTCCTGTAATCAACTACATCTACTTGGCCACCTGTTATACGATATTCATCAACTCTAAGTATAAACTCTCCTTCATTTGTTTGTGTAAAAAATCCTATTGAAACAAGATTTTGTATCTCTAATTCTTGTAATATTGATTCAACTTGAGCAAATGGGAATGGTAATCTAGAGCTCAGTTGTTCAGTTGTTTGAGGCCCTTCAGAGCCCAACATATCTAGTAATTTGAGTCTGAGACAGTCCATAGGGTCTGAGAGATATGTCTTTTTCCATGAATCTGGCTTACCGTTTGTAAAGTTTTCACCCATCTCAAAATTTAAACCTCCAGTATACAAAGATCGTAAATCTTCCATATTTGCAGCACCAGCTACCGACAAACAACCCAGTGTACCATGGACTTCAGCCATCCTCATTGAAAACCACTTATTATCTATTTTATCATCATCGGTAGAACGTATTTTGGTAATTAAACCTCTTTCTGCTAATTCGTATACCCATTTTCGTGTAGTATCTATATCAATTTCTTTTAATTTTTCACCATATAATGGATTAGTTAGAGATTTTTCCAAACCTCCTCCCATATCCATTAGACGTAAAAGGCTCGCAGCATCACTAGGCACTGCTACTTTAGATTGATAATATTCATCTAATCTTGATTTATCTAGATCGGTTGCTAATGATCTAGCACCCAAAAGGCGTCTGAGTATTTCAGGATCTACATCTTTAATTAGATAAGCCCTAGTTCTTAATGACAATAAATCTTCAAACGAGGACATGAATAGAGTCATACCTAGAGGAGACGGCATTTTGACTCTACGATGAACTATCCTAACGTCTTCGCTATCCATTCTGGAAATAAAATCACGGAGTTGGTTCATATCAAGATCAGAACTTAAGATTTCATTCATTGCTTCTCTGACAAGTACTGAATCATCCATCTGACGATGTTTATGGAGTATTTGATCTGCCTTCTGTAAAAATTGTTTAGGACTTACTTCATCTGCACCAATCCTTCTAGGATTTAGCATACTTCTGGATGAGATTTCCCTAAACCTTTTTGCAAATAATTGGGAATCAATTAAATAACGTTGTAATATTTCTTCACTATTATCATTTTTGAATATTTCAGGAATTATAGAAATTTCTACTTCGTGGCTTAATTTTATCATAAAACCATTTTCATCAAAAGATAGTTCATGGATAGTTATGTCATCTTTAGCTGCAATTCCAGCAAATAAATATCCTAGAGCCAAATTAAAGGCTCTACCTCTACAAGTAGTAATTACATATGTAGGCAATGGAGATTCAACTTGCTCAACTAAAATTCTATCACTGGATGGGACTTGAAATGTAGTAGCCCCGTGTTCATCTAAAAACTGAGAAATAGCATTTACTACTGGTTTATTTAATCCTAAAGCATCTCTAAAAAATATTCTATTGTCAAGACCCAGTCGGGATTGAATTGAAATGATACTTAATAAATCTAAGACTTCTTGACTTAATTCATGACTACGACTCGCGGTTTCGCCCGTCCAAGACGGTATGGTAGGCCTATATCCAGTAGCTGAAACAACATTTACTCTAGATCCTCTGATACTTGAAACTCGATAAGTTGATCCTCCTAGAAGGAAAACATCACCTCCTCTGAGGCTTGACACAAATGAAGATGATAATTGACCAACGAGTGTCCCATCACCAGTTAAAACCATGTAATTATTGTCAGGAGAAATTGTTCCGATATTGGTATAATAAATCATTTGGGCGTACCCTCTTTTCCCAAATCTATTTTCTTCCCAGTCAACCCATATACGCCTTTCTTCTTCAAGAAGGTCGAGGACTTCTATGTAGTCGTCATAGGGTAGATTCCGGTATGGCCATGACGAAGAAACTAAATCATAGCCTTCATCGATATCCCATTCTCTAATTATAGTTAGGCCAATCAGAAATTGCGCTAAGACATCCAAAGAGTTTTCAGGAAATTTTAGCAGATCCATATTACCCCTAAGAATTCCAGTTTGTAATGCTACAAGTTCTAGTAAATCATGAGGCGAACTGGGCAAGAAACGTGCCCGAGGCAATCCACCAACTTGATGTCCAGCACGTCCTATACGTTGTAATGCTGTAGCAATAGAACCCGGAGAACTAACTTGAATTACCAAATCTACCGATCCTATATCTATACCCATTTCTAAACTTGATGATGAGACTACACATCTAAGTAAACCGTGTTTTAAATTTTGCTCTACATCTAAACGGATATTTTTATCCATTGATCCATGATGGCCTTCAACCCCTTGAAGACCTGCTATTTTCAATTTTTGTACCACTGTTTCAGTCATATTTCTTGTGTTAACAAATACTAAAGTCGTCGTATGGGCTTCAACTAATTGCTTTATCACCTCAATATTTTTCTCAAGAATTTCTTTAACAGGAATGGATGAAAAGCGAGGAGAGGGGAGGATTATATCTAAATCTAAGTCTCTAGATCCGGAAATTTTCACGATAGAAACTTTTTGGGGTTCTGACTTACTTTCTCTAGAATCACTTGCAACTAGAAATTCTGCAACGGCTTCTAATGGTTCCATTGTAGCGCTAATTCCAATTCGTTGTACATCAGAATCAATTACAGAATCCATTAGTGCCAAACTTAGTGATAGATGGGTCCCTCTTTTAGTGGGGACTAGGGAATGCATTTCATCAATTATCATCCATTTCATATCATTTAAAATGGGCCTAAATCTTTTCGATGCTAAGGCTAAAGCTAAAGATTCAGGAGTAGTTATTAGTATGTGAGGTGGATTTTTAAGCATCCTTTCTCTTTCTTTTTGCGGAGTGTCTCCTGTCCTTAATCCTACTTTGATATCTTTAGCCCTATTAGGTAAAAATCTTTCTTTAATTTCCATTAGTGGACCAATAAGATTTTTTTGTATGTCATTAGCAAGTGCTTTGATTGGAGAAATATAAATACATTGAACATCATTTGTCAGAGAACCGTCTAATGAACGCCTTACTAAATCATCTATTATTGATAAGAAAGCAGTTAGAGTTTTTCCAGAACCTGTAGGAGAGCATAAAAGTAAGTGTTCACCATTCAGAATTTGAGGGATGGCTGTTTTTTGAGGGTCGGTAAAATCAGGAAATTTATCTACAAACCAATTACGAACTGGAGGGCATAGACGCTCAAGAAGTTCGGAGGTCTCCATTTTAGTATCAACATATTCAATAATTGGCATTTTTTTTATCGCACCTTACGACGTCAAGGGAATTGAAATCATAAATGAATGCTTCTCTGATTTGATATGAAAAGAACTTAAAATATAAGAAAAAAAAATAAAATCAATTGAAGATAAGGACATAATTATTGTAATTTTTACGATGGTTTGAAAGACTTTAGGCTAAGTCAGTATATTGAATATGTCTGAAGAGAAGCGATTAGACAGACTGACCTCGATCTTAAAAAGAAGAGGTTTTATACTCCCCTCATTTGAAATATATGGAGGTATTTCAGGGCTTATTGATTACGGCCCTGTTGGTGCAAGAATAAAAAGGAAGGTTACAGATTTTTGGCTAGATCATTGGATTAATCAAGGTGATATTGTAGAAATTGACTCGCCAACTATAACTCCAGAGCAAGTGTTAATCGCTAGTGGCCATGTAGGAGAATTTAATGATTTGATGACGGTTTGTATGAATTGTAACAGTACATACAGAGCAGACCATTTAATTGCAAATATTCATGATGAACCAGAAACAATCGAGATTTCAGAAATGAATGAAATACTAACAAATAAATCAATAATATGTCTTAATTGCCATGAAAGTAAGTGGTCACCGGCAAAACCAATGAATTTGATGTTTAAAACTAGCATTGGTGCTATGAAAAATCAGCGAGTAGCATACATGAGGCCTGAAACTGCCCAAGGAATGTTTATGCTATTCCCATCACTTTACCGTCATTTTAGACAGAAATTACCCTTCGGTGCTATCCAAATTGGTAAAGGATATAGAAATGAAATAAGTCCAAGACAGGGGATGATAAGATTAAGGGAATTTAATATGGCTGAATTAGAATACTTTATTGATCCCAAAAATCCTCCTCTGGAAGATTTATCATCTAATAATTCTTTAATTAATTTTATTCCTGATCCCGAAAGTGGTTTTGATTTGGAATATAATATAACATTGGAAAAGGCATTTGCTATGGGTTTAGTCAAACATCCCACTGTAGCATCGATTTTATTGAAAACATGGGAATTTCTAGCAGAAATAGGGATAGATACGAAAAGAATCAGATTTAGACAACACATTTCTACAGAGATGGCACACTATGCATCAGATTGTTGGGATTGTGAAATTTTTGGTGAATATGGATGGATAGAATGCGTAGGAATTGCTAATAGAACATGTCATGATTTAGAATCACATGAGAAAAATTCTAATTCTGGTTCAAAATTAATGAAAGCATGGAGATCATTTGATGAGACTCTTGTCGAAAAAAGGATAGTTATCTCTCCTAAAACTTCAGTAATTGGACCAATATTTAAACAAGAATCGGGCGCAGTTATTGAAGCTTTAAAAGAATTAGAAGATGATGATAATTGGCCTAAAAAAGTTGAATTAGACAATGGAAATACTGTAAACATTACAAGGGATATGGTAGAAATTAAAGAAATTGAAACCAATATATCAGGAGAATGGTTTACGCCTCATGTAATTGAACCGGCTTTTGGAATAGATAGAATTATTTGGCATCTTCTTGATCATTCATATGAAGAGTTGGTGAAAGAAGGAGAGGATTATACTATGATGAAATTCAATGACAAGGTGTCACCCATTGATGCAATTATATTACCACTTTTCGAAAAAGATGGAATGGATAAAATAGCATCAGAAATAACAAATATTGCTAATTCAATTCCCGGAGTAAGAGTGGAAATGGACACGAGTAAATCCATAGGCAGGAGGTATGCAAGAGCTGATGAAATAGGAGTTCCATGGACAATTACTGTTGATCATATAAGTAAGGAAGATAAGACAGTTACAGTTAGGAGAAGGGATGATCAATTCCAAATTAGAGCAAGTATAGAAGAAATATTACATCACTTAAACAATAAAAGTATTGGAAAAATGTTTTTAGAATAAAAATCTTGATGTGTCGCCGATTAAAGGATAATGTGTGGATGAGGACGAGGCGTTCCATGATTGGACGGAAAAATACCGTCCGAAGGACATAAATGAAATGGAAGGGAATCAAAAGCAAATAGAGAAAATAAGGATCTGGCTAGAAAAATGGGAATCTGGCAAAATACCTAAAAAAAGAGGTATTTTACTATCTGGCCCCCCAGGAGTAGGAAAAACAACTTTAGCACGAGCTGTTGCCAATGAAAAAGATTGGTCCATTATAGAGATGAACGCATCAGCGGAACGGAATGCTGCAGCGATTAGAAGTACCGCTACAAGAAGTTCACAGCATATTTCTTTAGATAATTTTAGTAACGGAGTTTTGAAGTCAGGGAAAACACTAATTTTATTAGATGAGGTAGATCATTTGAGTGGAGGATTTACACAAATTTCAAATGAAAAGATTAATTTTAGTTTAGAAGAAGAGAATATGAAAATAAAGGGAGATAAGGGCGGTAAAGGAGAATTAATCAACCTGTTAAAAACTAGTAATCATCCAATAATTATGACATGTAATGACCCTATGAGATTGTGGGGAAATACAAATTGGAGAGCTAATAGAGATAGAGTATTGAGACTATCACAAGAAATTGTATTCAAGAGAGTAGGAGTAGTAGATTTGAAAAAAATAGCAAGAAAAATCATTATAAATGAAGAGATTGGAATAGACCAGGGCGCTTTGGATTCTTTAGTAAAAAGTAATGTGGGTGATTTAAGATCATTGATTCATGATTTACAAGCACTCTCCGTTATTAGTAATGGACACATAAAAAATGAAAATGTGAGTCAAATGTCTAGCGTATCTAAGAGAGATGTACAAGTTGATGTTTTTAAATCATTAGAATTAATATACAGAAGTAGAAGTAGTGATAGTGCTACTGAAATAATGATAAATTCAGATAAAGATCCTGATGAAATGTTGGCATGGTTTGCATGGAATAATCAAATAGTTTTCAAGAAAGGTGAATTAGAAAAAATCAGTAAAGCGATGTGTTTAGCAGATAGAGCATTGGCAACAAAATTCACAAATAGAGCATATCGTTCATGGTACTGGGGATCAAATATCCCTGCACAGGCTGCAATAATACCCCTATCGAAGAGCCCTAATTCGAGAATATTTCTTGGTTATCCAAACTTTCTTAGGAGAAGTAGTGGAGATTGGTCCTCTCGAAATATAATAGATAAAATCTCTAAAGATTTGAGTTCCAGTAAATCTTCTGTAAAAGAAGAATTGTGGCCAATACTTTTGGCTATCCATGATGAAAAGATGGGAAATGATATTAATGATATCAGAATTACAAAAAAACTAGGACTTAACGGAGAAGATCATCTTTTCTTAAATGGTTTATCCAAAAGTGAAGACATTTCTAAATCTGTAATGAGATTATTCGATGAAGAGGAGTTAAGACAAGAGGTTACAGAAAATTTAGAGTCAATAGTTCAGGATAAATCAACAAACACAACTAATCAATTTACTTTGGACTCTTTTAGTTAATCTGAAGACCATGTCCTTGGATGTAATAATACAAGTACAGTTAGTAGTTCAAGACGACCTAGCCACATCAATATAGTTGAAGTGAACATAGACATAGGACTGAGGTCAGCCCAAACTGAGGAAGCACCCACCGGGCCAAAAGATCCTAAAGCTGGACCAGTATTACCTAATAATGAAATTGATACTGAGAGAACATCGGTCAAAGAAAGGTTTGGTTCAAGAAAAGAAATTGTTAACATAGATACTGTAACTAAAACCAACCAAGAACTAACCATTCCAAGTATTATCCAAATACGGTCTTCATCAACTACATTTTGGTTGAATCTTATAGTTACAACTTTTCTAGGTTGTATTATTCTCATTACTTCTCTCTTAGCTAATTCAAATGCTATTCTAATTCTTAATACCTTCAAACCTCCCCCTGTAGACCCTGCACTTGCTCCAATAATCATCAGAAGTAGTAAAACAAATTGACTAAAAACCGGCCATTCTGAAAAATTAGCACTTGAAAATCCAGTACTTGAAATAGATACAGATTGAAATAGTGAATGTCGAATAGACTCGGCCATATTGTAATCTGTAGCCCTATTAAGATTGAAGGCCATTGCAATCCAAGCAACTAATAGAATCAGTAAATAAGTACGTAATTCTTCATCTTTAGAAACTTCACTCCATCTACCAGCAATAGCGAAATACAATAAAGTAAAATTTATACATGTTAACAACATAAAAATTAGAATAATAGATTCAATAAGTGGATCATTAAAGGACATTATGCCCAAGTCACTAGTTCCAAAACCTCCTGAGGGCATTGTTGTCAAAGCATAATTCAGAGAATCAAAACCACCCATATCAGTTAATTGATATAGCGTAATCCCTTCTATTATTGTAAGTACTATGTATATTGCCCACAGCTTACGGGCAGTACCTTCTAAAGTAGTACTAAGATTTGAAACTGTAGGACCTGTTAATTCAGCCCTAGCAAGTGCCTTTCCTCCTCCTAAAGCTCTTGAAAATATCAAAAGACCCAACATAATAACTCCCATTCCTCCAAACCATTGTGTTAATGAGCGCCAAAGAAGAAGACTCTTCGGTTGACTGCCGACACAATCATTCAAAATACCCTCATCAAACATTTTTCTACAAATTGGACTACTTGATTGATCAATTACTGAAGCACCAGTAGTAGTAAAACCTGACATTGACTCAAACCAAGAGTATAACGCCCCCTGAGCAATTTGTCTAAATGATGCATCGCCAGAAATAAAATCAAATGGCCCATAAAACATACCTCCTAACCAAAATGGCAATGCACCTATTAGTACAACTGGAATCCAACCTAAAGCAACTGATGCAAATGCCTCTTTATCCCTCACTCTGTTTGATGTTTCATATCCAGTAGATAGTGAAATCATCAACTGCCCTAATATACCAGAAATAAATAAAGGTAAGAAGTATGTTTTGACAGAATATGATAAACCATCTTCCAATATGCTAAATAATGAAACGATTAATAGCGGCAGGGCAATTAATCTAATTGTCCAACCTAGTACTAAACCGACTACATCCCATCTCATATTAATTACCTAAGGCCTTCTCAACTTTCCTTAAATTATCTTTTTGAGTTAACAAATATACTCTATCACCGTTTTCTATAGAATTCACAGAAATTGGATATCTTAACTCTCTATTACCCTCATCATCTGTCCTATCAATCATTACTACTCTCACATCTAGATTAAGTTCGGCATCCTTAATTGAAGAATTAATTAGTATATGATCAGAATTGATAATAGTTGAAAGAGAAACTATCGAAGGCAAAGATGGAATATTTTGATAAGATCCGGGATAGTTTTTATGTATTGATTTTAGAATAGCGGAAATAGCAACTTGTCGGGAACTAACAGGTCTAGTAAGTCCTATTCTTTTAACAGCCTCTACTAATGCCCTATCTTTAAGCAGAAGACCTGTTCTTGATACACCTTTATCCTTAGCCCTCATAGATATTGAAATATTTAGATTATCATCATCCAAAGTAGAAATGGCAATATCTTGCTCATCTATGGCTAATTCCCTAAGAAGCTCTTCATCTTGCGGATCTCCATGTATTACATCTAATCTTTTATTAATACCTATTTCTGAACCAACAATTTCATTTGCAGTATCTAAATCTGGCTCAATTATAACAACACTTGATCCAGAAGATAAATACCTCTTAGCTATCTTGCTACCAAAATGGGTTGCACCAAAAATTGCTACAGTTGGGTTATCAGGTAATTCAGAATCAAGCGCTCCTAAAGCACGTGTTATCAGACGAAATTTTGAGGTGGAATTCGTAACAAAAACTAATGTATCCCCTTCTTTGATAATTTCTGAACCATTTGAAAGTACTTCCTTTTCTCCCTTACTCTTAATAGCATATATTGGAGGTATAAAGGCACTAATATCATCTTTAGCCTGTGAAGGTTCTGAAGTTGTAGAACCTATTAAGGGCGAGTTTTCCTTTACTTCAGAAATTGCTATCCATGTGTTATCACCTAAAGGAACAATATCATTCAAAGATGGAGCTAANAGTCCAGTAACTAAATGATCTACAATTTCTTCAGACGCGCAAACTGTATTATCAGCACGCGACCATTTTTCCAAAGGGGCTGCTCCCTTCATTTCATCCACTAAATTAGTATTTCTTATCCTTGCTATGCATATGAGACCAGAGGCATTTCTATCTCCTACTTGCTCACTATACACCTTTTTAGCAAAAGAGCATGCTAATAGGTTTAATTCATCATTATTCGTTGCCATGACAATTATTTCAGCATCGCTTATACCAGCTCTCAATAAAGAATCTCGAGATAAAGCACTTCCTGTAACTAATAGACAATCAAGAGATTGNGATGAGCTGATAGCATCAGGATTCGGATCTATTAAAGCGACGCTTCTTCTTTCCCCCCTCAAAGCTGAGGCTATGCCTCGGCCGACTTCTCCAGCGCCTGCGATAATAACACGCATCTGTTTGGATTCGCTAAGCCAAATAGATATAATACCGTAGGATAAAAATGTGTATTTATCCTCAAAATTACTCTTCTGAGTAAATAATATCTCCTTTAATTCTATGATCCGCTGCGATCTTGTGTTTCTCAGATTGCCTTAAAGTCCTTCTAAAAGCCTGTTTGGCGGCAGGAGTCATTCCAGAAGGCATCCAGTTCTTTTGAGCCGGTGTCCACGTTAAAGCCAATATTGGAACGATCGCTATCATTATTAAGGGGATAAAAAGACATAATAAGAGAGATGTCGTTAACATGCTTCTAACGATACTAGCAACTATTAATGATTTAAACCTAGTATTATCTAGGATTTTTGTACCTTGCCAAGTATTTATTAAAGCATGACCTAAACATGCAGAAATAGATACAGATAAAGCGATAAACAGTGATGTAAATGAAAAACCAGAGTACTCAGAAAAGGAATTTAGGCCATCGTCAAATAATCTTACTATCAATACACTAGAGTGCATCGAGCCCATACCNAGACCTAAGGCCCATCCATTTGGCGGTGAAGCCCGTAATGCCACAACCCGAGGTCTTCCAAGTATAAATAACACAAAAGCAGACTCAGAAAGAGAAATTAATATTATCAAAGAACTCATTGTGAAAATATTGAGATTNAAATTTAATAGTTCAAACAATATATAACTATCAACAATCACTGCAAATATCATTCCAACAACAATTCCNTAAAGAAGATTCTTAGCTGCACTAGATAAATCAAAAAAACCAGTCATTTTTGAAATTGTCCCTCTCCAACCTGCATATACACCAAGTAAACCAATTGCAAAGGCAATTTGTTGTTGATATAGGGGGACTGACTCAATGGCCATGACCGGCCATAGCATACTACATTTGAGTCACACGGCTCTAATAACGTTAAAACCACCTAATAAGTACCGAAGTGTGTGGCGCTCGAGGGGCTGAAACGGAAAATCATGGGCTCGATAGGTCTGCTGAAGGGGAAGAGGAAGGTAGACGAGGAGTCTGTTAAGGAATTAAGTAAGGGATTGAGGCGGGCCTTACTTGAAGCAGATTTTAATGTAAGACAGACAAAAGAATTGACTGAACGTTTAGAAAGAAGGATGATGGAAGAAGATCCTTTGCCAGGTGTAAAGNTACAAACTCATGCAATGAATTTAATTTATACAGAGTTAGTAAGAATACTAGGGCCNCCTAGGAATATAAGGCCGCATAATGAGACNGTACTAATGGTTGGACTTTACGGGCAAGGTAAGACTACTACTACTGCCAAAGTTGCTGATTGGTGGAGAAGAAAACATGGAGTAAAAGTAGCTGTTATTGAAGCGGATGTTCACAGACCAGGGGCCTTTCAACAATTAAAACAATTACTTGAAGGAACTAATGTAAGTGTTTATGGTGAGCCAGAAGAGAAAGACGCAGTAAAAATAGTAAAGAATGGTTTGAAGAAACACAATGCCGCTGACGTCATTATAATCGACACAGCTGGAAGAGACAGTTTGGACAATGAATTAAAANATGAATTAATAGAAATCTCAGAAATATCAAAGGCTACAGAAAAATTTCTAGTTATCGATGCACAAGTAGGACAGGCTGCAGGACCAGTTGCACAGACTTTCCATGATTTAGTAGGAGTAACAGGAACGATAGTAACGAAATTAGATGGTACAGCACGAGGAGGAGGAGCATTAAGTGCAGTCTCAACAACTGGAGCGCCNATAGTATTCGTGGGAGAAGGAGAAAGAATAAATGATTTAGAAAAATTTGAATCTGATAGATTTATTTCTAGACTTTTGGGCATGGGAGATATAAAGGGACTTATAGATTTAGCACCTGGAGATTTAGATGAACAAGAAGCACTTAGATTAACACAAAGANTAATGTCAGGAAGATTTACATTAACAGATATGTATACTCAGATGGAAATGACAAGTAAAATAGGAACTATGGATAAACTTCTCTCCCATTTACCAGACAGTATGTTTGGTGGAGGTATGAGTAATATGAGTAAATCGCAGAAACAACAAATGCAAAAAAACTTAGATCAATACAGAGTTATTATGGATTCTATGACCCAACAAGAAAAAGATGAGCCACATTTACTTAAATCGAGTAGAATAAAAAGAATAGCAAGAGGTTCGGGAGTTGATGAAAAATCCGTAAAGGATTTGTTGGGACACTGGAATAAAAGTAAGAAAATGATGCGTGGAATGAAAGGTAATAGGAAATTCAGAAAACAAATGCAGTCAATGATGGATATTGATGATGGCTTTGGAATGTGATGATCGTGCAAAGGAAATTTGCGATTATAGGCCACAAAGCCCCAAGTAATGGTGAGTTATTTCTCAATGATTTGCCAGGGTTATCTGGACGTATGGATGTCTTAGCAAGAGCAATTAATGCGACTCTCTTTTTATCTCATGGNATCAGGCATGATTCGCAAATAATAGTACATCTAACCGGAGGAAACAACCCTCCTAGAAGAGTGATGTTTGATGGATCAGAACTTGGTGGAGTCAGACCTGATGAAAGATCAATCTCGGGGCATATTAAATCAATTATTAAGACGAAAATGCCTCCAGTAGGAATTTGGAAGAACGTTAGTTCCGGAATATATCAATCCGGCGGAGGAATAGAAATAACATTGAAGGAATGGGAGGAAGAGAATGTTTCAATATATGTACTTGATAGAGAAGGTTCAATCTTAGAAAATAAAGTACATAATAAAATAGGTTTTTTACTTTCAGATGATATTCCCTTCACGATGGATGAATCTAATATTATTTCAAAATATAAAAAAATTTCATTAGGAGAAAAATGGTTGCAAGGCCAATCCTGNATTACTATCATACATCANTTAATTGATTCATCATGAAATATTTGCTTTTTATTTTCCTCAATGGTGATGATAATTGCCCCAATTAACATTATTGGACCTCCTAAAAGAGTCCAAAAACCTAGTGTTAATTCNGTTGTAATTATCCAACCGATTAATCCACCTATAACGGGTTCAAATAATAAAATTACTGAAATCATTATTGGAGGAAACCACTTTAGAACTGTATTTATCCCAGTATGGCCTGCTAGTCCTGGACCGACAGAGAGGTAAATAACCCATAAGAACCATCCAGAATCAGTCCATCCAAACAATTTGTATTCAGGAATAGAATCCGAGAAAGTGACGGGTTCGAAGATTAATGCTGAAAGAGCTAACAAAATACCTGCTCCAAGAGTAACAGGAAACGCATATATGAAGACAGGCATCTTACGGTTCGAACGCAAATAACGTCCTATGAACATATATCCAACAACTGTTACTGCTCCTATGAATGCTGCAAAATCACCAATTAATGATATTTCACCTCCTTTATCAATATCTCCAAAGGTAATAATTGCACCGAAAACACCCAAAAATGCCCCAATAATATGCGATTTGCTTACTGAACTACCCAATATAGGCATAATTAGTACTATAATTATAGGGTGAGAAGTAACAAAAAGTAAACTGTGTACAAGACTGGTATTATCTAAAGACCAGACCCAAGAGCCGAAATGTAATGCTAAAAAAATACTAGAAGCGAATATTAACCTCACATCCTTAAAAGATAATTTATAATCACTAGAATTTAAAACTTGAAATAAAAATAACGGAAATAAGATAATCGAAGTACCTTGCATCCTCCATGAAGCTCTAAGAAAAGGAGGTATGTCCTCCATCGATTGCAATATAGCCCCGGCAGATGAAACAGCAAACAAAGCGATTAAAAGTATAGGCCATGCAAAAATGGGTCTATTTACATTTGACATTTCTAGTCCGCCAATTCAGCATCCATCACTTCTATATTTTGTTCTGATTCATCAATATTTTCAATACCAATGATTCCTGCGGATTTAAATAAAAGATAAATGATAAAAATTAGACTGGTATTTACGGCAATGAATACCGCAAAACGGGCTTGTGGCCACCATGACTTAATACCTAATGATTCAGAACAAATTACTGACTCCGAGGAAATCAAACTACAGGGAGATCCTGAAAGATATTCTTCAGATAGTGTTTCAGGACAACCTGATAATCCATCTAAATTTCTTATTCTCTGTTCATACTCACAATTTCTTTCTATTGCATAGGAAATTACAGCATCAAAATTATCTCCACTTACTCCTAGAATCTCGTCCAAATATGTATCTTCAGCCCACTTTGTTGGTTCATATTCTTGTTCAATTTCTATTTCATCTGCTACAGCAAGTATTGCAGATTCTACCCCATGAAATGCTTCTCCAGTCATAGCGCCTGCCGCTATCATAAACGTGAATAATAACAATAAGGCTCTACTTTTTTCAGCCTCTTTATTGCCCTTTTCAAGTCTAATTGCCTCTACCTTGGGATTCAACCTACGTTTTTCCCACCAATCTCTAGCAGCGCCTCCTGCAAGCATAGGAAATGTGATTGGAGTCGGGAGATACATACCTAAACCAAATGAAGTTCCCATTCCAGTAGCCCATTCAATAAATCCTCCTAATGCAAAACCAAGACCTAATGCTATCCAATCACCTTGGCCTTCTGCCAGGATTATAGTAAATGATGCAAAAGCGTTTGCTTGAGGAGCTTGTAAATCGATAGATCCTTCCGCCAGAAGTTTGGAAAGAAATATAGCCACTCCTGCACCTAAAATAGCACCAGGAATAACGCCTAGAATATTGCCTTTTGATATGTGATAAGGTCGGTTCCCAATGTAGAGGCTATTTTTATAATCGCCGACAACAGTTCCTGACAAAGATATGGCAGATCCGAAAACAGTAGTACCGACCAGAGCCATTAATATCGATTCCTCTTTTGAAAGACCTACGGGAAAATTTAGAAAAACTAAAAGGAGCATTAATAAGACAATAAATGAGGTTCCGGAGACTGGTTCTATTCCTGTTTCTCCCATTACTCTCACGGCTATTGCACCTAGAAGGAATGTTGTTGAAAGTAGCACAATAGAAAATAAAATTGCCGGAACTATCGGAAAGCCTCCTAAGACAAAAATCAATATCATTGCAATTGAAGCTATTAACATAAAAATAGGAATATGATTGAGCGGCCATTCATACCAACCTTTCGTTTCAATGAATTCTTCACCTTTTTCTCCCTTGAACGCATTTGTTATATCGGCAAAGATAGAAACGAACGTAGGAGTCATCTTCAGAAGCCCTAAAATTCCACCCCCTAATATAGCACCTATGGCTATAGTGCGAACTAATGATTTGAAAGCCATCCATTGAACAAAGGGATAAACCGGAGGATTGGTTATGTCTCCATATTCGGTAATTCTGAAATATTGTTGCTGCTCAAAATCATAAACAGGAACGTCCATTATAACAACTAATGGTACAATGTAAAACCAGGCTATTATTGAACCAAGATTTACTAAAAATGCGACACGGAATTTCATAAACCAGCCTATTGCTAAAAGTGTGGGACTTATCTCTAAACCAAGGAATGTATATGAAAATGGATTTGAAGATTCATACGGAGTAAGGCCTGATCCTTCGTACGGCGGGTTTCCTTCATCTAATTTAGTAGGTTGATGAATCCATCTCTCAGTATATACTGATGCTAATCCCCATTCTTCTCCAGATAATTTTGTAGCAATCCAGTCAGCTATACTACTGGGAAGAGCCATTACCTTCCTACTCCAAATTAATGGATAGTCGATTAAGAACATTATACCCATACTTAATGCAGTCCAAATCCCTACAGTTTTCAGAGAGTCACGTGCGGTATCAGCAGCACCGCTACTAATATCAGAAGCAATATCTAGCATCTTTAAAGTGGCTTCAAAACCTGGCATTGGTAATGGATCTTCTACTAACCAAACTCTACGAAAAATAATGAAATACATTACCCCTAAGAAGCCAGCAAACATGGAAGCGATAATACCAATAAATGCTAATTGTAATGTATCAACAGAAGAAATAAGGAAACCATCACCTACTTTGTAATCTTCCGAATAAGCTAACAAGAATATAGCAGGAAAAGTAAATACGAAACCAGTAGATGCATTAATTGCTCCAGTTGTTGCACTTGTTGCTATATTTACTTCTGATGGAGACCATTGGTATGCCATACCCAATAAGTATGCAACATACCATCCAGCAGCAATAGTTATTCCAATTTTAAGGCCGATATATGCTGAAACTCCACTAAACACCGCACCAATCAAAATACCAATAAGTACTTTCTTTGTATCCCAATGACTAATCTCAAAAGATTCTTGGAGATTTTTCTCTTCTAAATATTGTTCAAGAACTCCGGTATTTAGGTTATTATACATATCATCATCTAACCACGATAATGTACCTTTTTCTATTGATTCTAGACCCGAGGGAGTAACGGGTTGTCGATAGGCTGAGCGTGGTACATCGGACATGATATATGGTTAGGGCTGATTATCTATGCTTATAGTTCACTATAATAATATCATTTAATATGATAAGGTTAGTGATCTCTAGTAATTCTATATCTCCCCATTGCTTCCATCCATTGAATCTCGTTGCCAGCCTCCAAATTAAATTCTTCACTAGTAGGAAGTATTAGAGTTTCGTAGGTTTTGTTATCCATTGCATGTACTTCATTCCCCTGAATATGTGTTATTATAGCAGAGCCTTTCTCAATCATAGGTACTTGGATATTGTCTGTAACAGTACCTACATGTGATCTTTTTTGGCCAGTAAAGATATCTTCTAGTTCGATTCTAGCTTTGGCAGACCCATGCTTTCCTGGTTTTGATTTGGACATACTAAGAATTTTGTATGCATCATCATCAATGGCCACATAGCGACCTATTTTTAGTGTACGTATCTCTACTCTTGTTGTGCCGGGCATATGATTCATACCTATGGATGAACAATGCCTTATCAGCATTAGGGAAAAAAGGCCCCGGACCAAAGGACCAGAAGGTATTCTGGCCCGGGGTTATGTCCGACTAAATAAAATTTAATCGTCGTTTCTACGACCTATTAAGGCAGCTCCAACAAGCGCAATAGCGGCAAACAATGCAGGGAATCCTGGTACTGCATTAGACCAACCTAAATCGTCTTGTGTGTTATCCTTAATTGTGTCACTGGATACATCAGAATCTTGAGCATCACAGGTTCCATCGCCATCATAATCTGATGGAAGAGAATTAGCATCTAAACTGTTAGAACCGCATTGATCCTCTTCTACATCAGAAACTCCGTCATTGTCATCATCAGTGTCTGAATTATTGTCACCAAGTCCATCACCATCATAGTCTTGCCATTCTGTTGCATCGAAGTCGAAGTCATCAAACTCATCTAAGTGACCGTCATTATCATCATCCACATCTGAGAAGTCTCCAATACCATCACCGTCGTTATCAGTTTGTTCTAGAGAATTTTCAGGGAACAGATCTACATCATTGTTGACACCGTCGCCATCCATATCGTCATCTACGCCATCTCCTAGTCCATCGCCATCTAAGTCTCTAGATTCGGTACCGTCATCAGGGAAGGCATCAACGTTGTTGTTTACGCCGTCACCATCTCTGTCAGTGTCTGAATTGTCACCAACTCCGTCACCATCTAGATCGGTATATTCACTGGCATCTAACGGGAATGCGTCAGCAGTATCAAGGACTCCGTCGTTATCATCATCAGTATCCTCATTGTCTCCAACACCATCGTTATCGCTATCTAGCCATTCACTCGAATCTAATGGAGCCCAGTCTATAACATCTGCATATCCGTCGTCGTCGTCATCGTTATCAGCTTCATCGTCAATTCCATCGTCATCAGTGTCTGTAGATGCTTCATCGTCAGTTGGGAATGAGTCTTCATTATTTGGAACTCCATCACCATCTGTATCGTTGTCAGAATTATCACCAATACCGTCACCATCTAAATCTTCAGATTCTGAAGGATCATATGGGAATGCATCATCGACATCAGTAACGTTATCGTTATCGTCATCAGGATCAGCATTATCGCCTATTCCGTCTCCATCGGCATCTTGAGATTCACTATCATCATATGGGAATGCATCAAGAGTATCGACTACTCCATCATTATCACTATCGTCATCAAATATATCACAAAGACCGTCATTATCGAAATCTGATGGCATTTCAGTTCCATTCAAGTGATCAGTACCACAAGCAAACTCATCTTCATCGGACCATCCATCGCCGTCATCATCAGAATCAGCCATGTATGGATTTACTTCGGTATCACTACAGTCTACTATGAACGCAGAGTCGTTGTTACCTGACATATCAACTATACCAGTCGAAACTGTATCTGGCATTCCATCTCCATCAGTATCAACTCCAACACAAGGGTTCAATGGATCTACATCGAAGTCATCCGGCGTCCCATCGTTGTCGTCATCAGTATCGTTATTTGTGTTAGACATCTGTACTAACGGCAAAGTAACGTCATCAATCCATACTGTATCATCATATGTGCTTACACTACCATCTTTGTAGTATTGCCACTCAAAGGTATGTACTCCAGCAGTCAATGATTGTACGTGAACACCTGCAGATTGACCTGCCCAAGATCCTTGAAGAAGACCATCAACATAGAATCTCAAGTAATCATAGTTATTCTCAGTTGAGGTTACGTATTCGAAAGACATATCACCTGCAATAGTAGTCCATTCTATTTCAAGACTACTTGTTTGACTATTATCGATATCACCAGATTGTGCGGAGAAAGTACCATTGATAATTGCACCACTTATTGATGATGCAGCATCAACTACACTCCAATCAGCATCGCCGAATGTGTCATAATCACCTAGAGAACCTGTTTCGAAGTCTCCGCTAAATTGTGGCACCCCATTGAAATCAGGCAATCCATCACCATCATTATCCAACCAAGCTGTACCATCTTCTGGGAATGGATCNTCTTCATCGAATACATTNTCACCATCATCGTCNGGNTCTATTTCATCACCGATNCCATCNCCATCTAAGTCACTACATGANCTATCATCNAANGGTAANTCATCTTCTTCATCTAANCAACCATCATTNTCGTCATCAGTATCTGCATTATCACCNATTAAATCTCCATCAAAGTCATATTGCTCATNTGGATCAAGTGGTACTGCATCATTGAAGTCNNAAACNCCNTCNTTNTCATCGTCTGAATCTTGATTATCACAGAAACCATCTCCATCTGTATCAACTTGTTCCGTATCATCTAATGGGCATGCATCTTCCACGTCATCAACACCATCATTATCATCATCCATGTCAAGTGTTAGATCATCATCACCTTGTACTGACATTGGGAACATAATGTTAGTCAATAGAACCATGTCTTGACCAACAGAAGTGTCAGCATCCTTTTCATATACGAATACGATTTCATGCATTCCTTCTTCTAGATAAATTTCTACTCCTGATTCTTCATACCAACCAATAGATACTTCTTCATCATCAGATACTCCATCACTATCGGAATCACCGCAGTCAGACCATCCGTCATTTACCCACTCTGGAGGTATGGAATCACCATAGTCACCAGGAGTTCCACACTCAAAGTCTTCATCATCCCAAAGACCGTCAGTTGAATCCCATCCTGATATAAGTCCCATCATGTCTCCATCTACGTAGACTGCGAACGTATCGAATATTAATTCTGACTGTATCTTGAAGTCAAACATTAACCAACCTTCTGCAGTATCAATAACTATTGATAATTCCGAGGTTTCATTATCATCACCATATAACTTTGCTGATTGTGCACTTGGAGAAATTCCTGGATTTTGATCCCCTCCTCTCATCCAACCAGTTGTTGCAGGGCCAAATGTATCGAGATCTACAAATTCATCAGATGCATCATTACAATCATCATAGCCATCGTTAATCCAGTAGGCTGGTACCCATGCTTGACCAAACCATGAGATTACTAATCCGTCTTCACAGTAGAATATCTCTCCGTATGTATCATTGTAGCCATAGTTAGGATGTGCATCTTCTTCATTCCAGTCCATTCCAGACCAGTTTAGTGAAGAGAAGTNATCTCCCATATATGCTGTAACATCCCCGATGAAATCAGGCATACCATCACCATCGGTGTCGACATATGNTGATTGGTGTACAGGGAATGCATCATCCTCATCCATGTATCCATCGTTATCATCGTCATCATCTTGTTCATCACACAACATGTCACCATCAGTATCCAGGGGTGTAGATTCGTCATCGGCAGGATCGGATGCTGCTCCACAATCTGAAGTCTCATCAGAATCTGACCATCCATCATCGTCATCATCGTCATCAGCCATCAGGTTTGTAGTACAACCGTCTACAACGCTATCAGGCATTCCATCACCATCTGTATCTATATCTGCACATGGATCCATAGAGAATGCATCATCTACGTCATCTGTCCCATCGTTATCATCATCATCATCTAATTCATCACAAATTAAATCGCCATCATTATCTGGAGGTGTGTCCATGCCATCTAGAGAGTCAGAATAAGGCGCACCTGTATCCTCTTCCGCGCCACAATTTGTATCTTCATCTGCATCTGAGTAGCCATCGCCATCATCATCATCATCTAATTCATCACAAATTAAATCGCCATCAGTATCTAATGGCGTATCAGAAGCATTAGCTGTATCTGTTGCTGTTCCACAGTTGTTTGTCTCATCATCNTCAGAATAAAAATCATTATCATCGTCATCATCTAATTCATCACAAATCATGTCACCATCAGTATCTAGAGGTGTTGAATTATTATCTAGAGGGTCTGAGGCAGTACCACAATTATCTGTTTCAGCTACATCACTGTATCCATCATCATCATCATCTTCATCGATTTCAGTACCTGCATCGGTAGTTGCATAGAACATGTCTATTGTATGTCCTCCATATACTACTGAGTCATAATACCAATCATATGGAGCTTCATATAATGTTGAGTCACCATCAATTGTTACATTGATATTTTCATCAGGACCATAGCCATCATAATAGTTAGAATAAAATGCACCATAGTATGTGTAGTAATCCATTTCTATAACTTCTAAAGAAATGGCGCCAGCAGTAATTGTACATTCGGAACCATTAGTTGAAGAATCAAATCCATTATATTCTCCATCCGAAGAAAGCATACATAATTCATTACCATCATAATCGTAAACTCCAATAGTCATTGTACTGTAACTTGCNGTTGTTATGACGTATGTGTTATCTGTATCTTCACTTGAAGAATCAGCACTACCATCTCCATCTGTATCTGTATCAACACCAGAGTCTAGAGGGAATGCGTCATTAGCATCTAAAGTTCCATCATTATCATCATCGTCATCCTGNACATCATCGCACAGTCCATCTTCATCATTATCAATTGGACTACTATCAGAATCTGTATCATTTGTACCACAAGTGGCTTCATCATCATCATCCCAACCATCGTTGTCGAAATCGTATGCGAGTGAATTTCCGTCTTCATCAACATCAACATCATCATCGATCCCATCACCGTCATCGTCAGCATCTGAATTGTCACCAATTCCGTCACCGTCCCAGTCAGTAGATTCATCAGAATCTAATGGGGCAACATCGTCTGCGTCAAGAACTCCATCACCGTCATCGTCATCATCAGCATTATCACAAATTCCGTCTCCGTCGGTATCATAGTATTCAGTTGAATCAAATGGACAAGCATCGTAAGCATTAGCTAAACCATCACCATCGATATCCAAATCATCGTCATTGTCGCCATATCCGTCGCCATCTGTATCATTCCACTCTGAGGAATCAGCAGGGAAAGAATCATTGGCGTCTTCGTATGTATCTCCGTCACAATCTACTGTAACGATACAATCAACATCAGCACCGTTAGCTCCTATTCCAGAACCATCTGCTTCATCGGAATCAGAAACACCATCTGAATCGCAATCTGCTAACAGATCGCATCCAGTGGATTCATCTGTATCATCTACACCATCTCCGTCATCATCTGTATCGACTACATCGCAAACACCATCTCCGTCTGTATCAGTTGGAGTATCTTGTCCACAAGCAGTCTCATCTGCATCGGACCATCCGTCACCGTCATCATCTGTATCAGCATTGTCTCCAACACCATCACCATCTGTATCAGTATCTTCAGCACTATCTAGAGGGAACGCATCATTTACATCATCCACGCCGTCACCATCTGCATCAGTGTCAGCATTGTCTCCAACACCATCATCATCTGTATCAGTATCTTCAGCACTATCTAGAGGGAACGCATCATCGCTGTTATTAGTACCGTCACCATCATTATCATCATCTTGGACATCATCACAAAGATTATCGCCATCTGTATCAGTTGGCTCATCACTTGAATCAGTAGGATCTGAACCACATGTGGCTTCATCAGCATCTGTCCATGTAAGAGCAGAAATATAGTCCGATGCATCAAATGTACATGATGTTGCACTACTATAGTAACTATCTTCTAATGGTCCGCAGATGGTAACTCCATCTACTTGAACCCATACTGATAATCCTCCATCACTGTAAGCATCATCAGCAGCAACAGTAAATGAGTCGCCAGAAACGCCAGAGAATGAGTATACTACATGATCTCCTGCATTTGATGCATAGTACGTATCTATATCATAATATGCATTGTATACTGATGTACCATCTACTAACACAGATCCTTCTCCACTCATGTAATCGTAATAATCTCCAGCTACTGAAATTTCAAATGTAACAGAAGGTGCGTTTCCATCATCATAGTCATCGTTTTGGTCCTCAGTTAAATCTGTAGAACAATTAGCTACTATAGAATCGGGCATGCCGTCACCATCAGTATCAGTATCTGCACACTCATCCATTGGGAATGCATCATCATCATCATCTGTGCCATCGTTATCATCGTCATCATCTAATGAATCACAAGTCATATCGCCATCATTATCATTAGGCGTTACGTCATCGGTTAGTGAGTTACCTCCGACACAGTTTGTGTCTTCATCTACATCTGAATATCCGTCGCCATCATCNTCATCATCATTTTGATCTTCGATTCCATCTCCGTCATCATCCATATCCGCTGCGTTACCCCAACCATCACCATCAACATCGAATTGTTGATTGGCATCGTATGGGAAATCATCTATGTCATCTGGTGTTCCATCGTCATCGTCGTCTGTATCAGCATTGTCACCAACGCCGTCGCCATCAGAATCTTCCCACTCTGTTGAGTCATCAGGGAATACATCATTGGAGTTACCATATCCATCACCATCTCTGTCAGAGTCAGAATTATCACCAATTCCNTCCCCATCCATATCAGTTTGTTCAGAAGCATCATTATCATTGGAATCTGTTCCATCGTCAACTCCATCTCCGTCACAGTCTACAGTAACAGTACAATCAACATCAGCGCCGTCTGTTCCTATTCCAGAACCATCTGCTTCATCAGAATCTAGAACTCCGTCGCCATCATCGTCATCATCAACAATATCACAAGTTAGATCGCCATCAGTATCTAATGGTACACTTGAACTGTTCATACTATCAGTTCCACAATCATCTTCATCGGAATCATCCCAGGAATCACCATCGTCATCCATATCTAAATCAGTACCGTATCCACTTGAGGAAGGCATTGCCATTGTAGTCCCTGCATCAGCAAGAACATAACATCCGTCTGCTCCTGGATTACATCCATCACCATAGGAGTCGTACATTTGTAGAGTATAATCACCAGCAGCTGTGTATGTTCCAAAAGTGTAGAAACCATTATTTCCAGCCCCCCATGTACCATGAGCCCAAACTGTTTGAGTTCCATCAGGTTCTGTTAATTTTACTCCTACTTCAGATGCCCATGAACCAGTCTGTACGTATAATGTCATACTTCCACCAGCTGGTAGTGTAAATGTACACTCTGCATCTTCTTCAGTATCGCCGTCAGAATCATCATCTGAACTTGTAACAGAAACTTGACATCCAATATCAGTTACTACTAGTAGATTCGGGAAGGAATCTGCTAATCCATCTCCATCAAGATCGTCCCAAGCTTCTGGATCTAAGTCGAATGCATCATCAGCATCATCAAATCCATCTCCATCACAATCGACTAATAATTGACAGTCTAAAGTGCTATTAGAGTCTTCATCAACATCTAATACAGTATCATTATCTGCATCAGTATCGCCATTATCTCCTACTCCATCACCATCTGTGTCTATGGTTTCATTACCATCAGTGGGGAATACATCAGAGTTATCTCCAACACCGTCACCGTCAGAATCAGAAGATTCTGAAGCGTCGGCAGGGAATGCATCGGAGTTATCGCCAACTCCGTCACCATCTGAATCTGATGTTTCATTAACATCAGTAGGGAATACATCAGAGTTATCTCCAACACCGTCACCATCTGAATCTGTTGTTTCATTACCATCAGTAGGGAATACATCAGAGTTATCGCCAACACCGTCACCATCTGAATCTGTTGTTTCATTGGCATCATTAGGGAANNCATCAGNGTTATCGCCGGTTCCATCNCCATCAGAATCATATTGTTCAGAATCATCCATAGGAGCCCAATCATCAGTGTCATTGACTCCATCATTATCGTCATCGACATCAGCATTATCGCCAATGCCATCTCCATCGAAATCTACTGAATCTGTTGAATCTTCAGGGAAGGCATCATCTGTATTGTTTACACCATCTCCATCCATATCATCATCAAGATCATCTGGAATATCATCTCCATCAATATCTGAATCCATGTCAAAAGCTGAAACCATTATATCAGCAATACTCACATTACTGAAAACTGTTGTAGTTCCACTCATTGAATGAGATATGGTTGCAGTAGTATCAGTAGTNTCATCATCACCATCAACCATTACTTCGAAGTATTCACAATTTCCATACCAATCACTACTATGTAATTTTGAAAATTTGACATAAGCAGGTTCAATCATTACATTTGAATTATCAGAGGATGGTGTTATAATTAAAATACCATCAGGTGTTTCTTCAACACATATTTCATATTCTGCAGATTCTCCTTCATCGAAATAAACATCTCCACTAGTAGATATTGTATACTTTACAGACTCTCCGTCTCTTAGTTGTTCATCAGTAGCTCCAGAGAGCATAGGCATCATAGCTGCTGTTACCATTATGGCACAGAGCAGCAAGGTTCTTGCTTTTTCTACTATTTTTTCATTCATTATATCAGTCCTCCATTTCTTCTTCATCATCAAAGTCATCAGCGTCATCATCGCCATCCTCTGATTCTTCCATATCTAAATCATCATCTTCAAAGTCAAAGTCTTCGAATTCATCAGTGTAATCTCCTTCAATATCTTCGTCTTTTGATCCGGTATTGGCCATTCGTGTTAATCCAACTCCTAGTGCAACAATAGCCACTAATACTCCTACGAATGGTAATGGTTCAGCAGAAACGTCATCTAGGATTGTTGGTTTTACAGCATTATCTCCCTTTCCATCGTTGTTTGCATCATACCACTCAGTATTATCATTTGGGAAATGATCTTCCCATGCTTCTGGTGCTAATGGGTTCAATGGATTAGGATATCCATCTCCATCGGTATCTGGATCTAGTGCATCGCATATTCCATCACCTTGTGCAAAGTCATCATCTGTACCGTGTTCTCCATCGGCTCCTGGATTCCAATCACTATCTTCAGGCATCTCTGATGCTTTCAAAGAGTCTCCACGTCCACCATTAGCAGCACAGAGTTTTTCGGTTATATCTAACCAGCCGTCACCATCGTCATCATTATCTGCAAAATCTCCAATTCCATCTCCATCTGTATCCTTGGCCTCATTTCTATCAAGCGGGAAGAAATCTTCACCAAATTGAGGGTTTGCCGGGTCTAATGGATCTGGCACCAAATCATTATCATCATCTGGGTCGTTGATATCACATGCTTGGACTCCTAATACAGAGTAATCACCATCGTTATCTGATGGAACATCAAACGCATCCATTGGGTCAGTCAAACAACCAGTTTCGTCATCATTTAACCAACCGTCACCGTCCATATCTGNATCGGCATTATCGCCTATTCCGTCACCATCTAAATCATCTTGTTCAGCGTCGTCGAATGGGAATGCATCATCAACATCGTCAATTCCATCACCATCATCATCATTGTCAACAACATCACATATTCCATCGCCATCAGCATCATCTGGTACTGATGTAGCTTCCAGTCCGTTACTACCGCATGCTAGTTCTTCAGCGTCAGACCATGCATCTCCGTCATCGTTGGAATCCATGTTGTCTCCTTCACCATCTCCATCAGTATCTATCCACTCTGTGGAATCATATGGGAATGCATCTACTTGTCCAGGACAATTGCTAGGCATTGTTGCATTATTATCAAAGTTATAGATTAATTGTAAAGCACTTGCATTCATCCAATCTATTTCCTCACAGGAATCCCACCATCCATCATTATCATCATCCATATCAGCGTTGTCACCATATCCGTCACCATCGCTGTCCATCCACTCTAGTGGATTGAATTCATCCCAATCAATGGAGTTATTGTATCCATCATTATCATTATCATCATCTAATGGGTTGCAAATATCATCACCATCACTATCTACAGGTTGACTTGTAGACATTAATGGGTCAGAAAGACACTCAATTTCTACTGTATCATTGTATCCATCATTATCATCATCTAGATCAGCATTGTTTCCAATTCTGTCACCATCTGTATCATCCCATTCTGTATCATCTAGAGGGAATTGATCTAGCATATCCCCATTAGCATCAAGATCGTTGACTCCATCATTATCGCTATCTGTATCTACATATCCTAATGGATCATTATCCCATACTGATACTCCTTCAATCAAATCACAAAGAGTATCGCCATCAGTATCATTAGGCATGATATTTGCATCTTCCCAAGCTTCTGGATTATCTGTTCCATTGTAGGAATCACCGAGACAAAGTTGTTCTTGGTAGTTTGTCCATCCATCGCCATCGATATCATCATCATCTTGATCTGACACTCCATCTCCATCCATATCTTCGGAGGAACTATTGTCGAAATCCATAGCGTCTTCATTGTTTGGAACTCCATCATTATCAATATCGTCATCTAGTGAATCACAGAGTCCATCACCATCATAATCGGAAGGTGTACTGTTACTATCATTTGGATCTGTTCCACAATCATTCTCAACTCCGTCCCACCAGCCATCGCCATCGGAATCTAGAGTGTAGAAAGTTACTGTGAAGGTGTAGTTTGTTCCTACATCATCATATGTTCCCCAATTCCTCATATTAACCATTAAAGTTGTATCAAGATTAGAAGCCTGAGACGTAGTGTTGTATTGTTGGTAACCACTTGTGTAGTAACTTCCAGCAATTTGTCCACCAGCACTATTGAAAACATCTAGTATGCACCAGCGATCTGGGATATCATAACCACAATCTAAGAATATATCCACACCTGAATTTGCGGGTACATCAAATGAATATCTGTCAGTGGAATCTAGACCAGCCATACTCCATCCTTCCCATTCTAATACACTATCATTGGTTAGCATATCTGTTTGTGAAGCATTCAAGAAATCATTAACATGTACTGCGGTGAAAATACCTGGTCCGGCATCTTGTCCCGAGTTAGCATCATTTTGTACTCCACCTTCTAATTCAGATAGAGGAGGGAATGAAATGTCCATTTCATAACTTACATTGGCAGAATATGTGTATACAAGCATACTAATCCAGCCATTTTGTCCATTAATGTTGGTTTGTCCAACAGGCCATAAACCAGAATTAGATTCACAAACACCTCCATCATATGTTGTGTATCCACACAAAGGACCNGCATAGTACATTGGATTTGTACCGCTACAATCTTCGTGCTGGACTTGACACATGGTTAAGTAAGCATAAACATAAGTTCCAGGTGTTAATACAGTAAGGTTGAGCATAACATAGCTACCTACTGGCACAGGTATGTGATAAACATCATATCTATCCCATCCAGTATCTATCCATCCTTCACAAACCCCGCCTGTGTGGTTTGTAGGATCATCTGGATTGAGCCCTGCTGATGTACTTTCATTAGCCCATGAGCCTTCATTTCCATTTGTCCCACCAGCATAGTACGGGGCGTCCATATCCATGCCAGTTCCACAGTCATCTTGTGCCGATCCAGGATCTAAACCTGGCGTCCACATATTAATTGAGACTTCATAATTTCCGCTACCTCTATCAGTTTGTACTCTTAGGTATACATCAGAATCAGCATAATCGTAATTCGCAGAAACTACTTCTGGGTTATCATTGTATGACGAAGATATAGTAGAGTACCAGCCCCAGTTAGGGTTTTGATACAATAGTGCTATGTCTATATCATTCCATTCTGGGAAGCTGACTGAAACTTGCATTGCATAATTATTAGGCATATATATTTTATAATAATCATAACTATCAAAGCTGTCATGCCCATATCCCTCGAAAGTTTGATTCATTGGTATTAATTCCATTGCTGTAGCATAGTCATCACCAGCATCCATGAAATCATCGAATAAACCATCATTTTGATATTGACTGTCCATTGGCTCTTCAGTTGCATTATATATNGAGTATGAAATTGTATAATTCATTTCATAATCTTCTGGCAGGCTTGAAACCATTACACCCAGCCAAATTGTAGAATCACTGGATAACTCATTATTCCAAGAATAAGATTCGTTTGTTGCAACTGCTTGCATGCCCCAANCACCAGTACTCGAGGATACAAATGCTGAGTATCCCATATCCATGTATTGGTATAGCATTAGTTGACCATCTTCTTTCATAGATTCATTGTCATATCCCCAATCCAATACAGCCCAAAGACCATGATATGCTGGTACTGTTATTTCGAAATAATCAACATCATCATAGCCTTGACAAACCATTCCACTGAATGTAGTCACTCCAGTTCCATCAACGTTTAGTGCATCTGAGGATGAGTCGCCAGCATCAATACCAGACCATGCATCATCTTGGAACCAACATGGAGGAGGAGATCCGGGTTCTAGGCCTAATTCTATCAAATATCCTGCATGTGATGCTGTTGATGCTGAATAATATTGAACTGCAACGAAGAACATCTGTCCNCCTTGAGTTTGTCCATTATCAATAAATTCTGGATTATCATAAGATGCAGAATAATCAAACAAAGTGGTTAATTCAGCATCAGAGTATAGCCATACATCTAAATCTGCATCTGCATCCCAACTTACTGTTATGTTAGAATAGAAATTTTCTGGTACTGATACAGCATATACATCCATGGTATCAGTTTGATTCACATGACCTGAAGCTGCATCTTCAAGATTGAACATATCACCAGTCAAGAAACCAGAGAAGTTACCGATTGAAATTCCGACATCTAGGCCGAAACCACCATCTCCGTAACTATCAATTTTTTCTACTGTATATTCTCCAGCATCGCTGTAGTTAGCTATTATACCTGAGAATCCATTAGCCCAGAAGCCATAATTCTCTACTGTACCATCTGGTAAAGTGATGTCAACCTCTGATTCTTGAGGACACCAGTAATCACATGATGTAATTTCCACTAGTGCTGTTTGAGAACCATCTAGAGTAAAGGTATCAGTTTGATAACTCCATGATGATGGTTCATCAGGCATTGATAATAAAGGATTCATCATAGGAGTTTCTGTATCTCCTGCAGCTCCACCATCTGCTGGGAATACAGTAATATTCATAATATAATCAGGATTATTGGCCAATGTAGAAGAACAGTAATAACAAGAGACACCCAAAGATATTACTTCTCCCATCAAATCCATATTTGTATCACAATCGCCATATGTATATCCCATATCACAACCAGGATCTGCGGAGGTTGAAAATGTAATAGAATCTGGATTTCCATTAGATTGTGAATTGTATCCGTACATAGAACCTGAGCTCCAACTTGCAGTTACCTCACCCAGATATCCTATCGAACCCATGAAAGANAAAGCAGAACCATTATACCAAGATAGTTCCATGGTAACTCCATAACCAGGTTTCATGTCGATTTTATAGACATCAGTACCGTCTTCGGTGCTATATGCATATCCAGAAGCATTAATTTCACCAGTATAAGAATTTGTTTCTGGACCATCAATCCAATCAAAATCTTCAGTCAAATTTATTTGATCCGCGGGACTTACTCCGGAGTCATATCCTCTACAAGCGTCGGCTCCAAGACAAGGGCTTGGAGGAGCATAAGCAGAATCGCGATTCTCTTGAAGTTCTGCTGGATCAATTTGAGCACTCAGCAGAGGCAGGAAAGCTGCGGCAATCATTAGTAGGGCTAGGCTTAACGAACGGGTGGTTTGTTTGTTCATGGGCGTCACTAACTTACATGAGACCTTGTATTTGCTATAAAGTTACTCATAGATGCTCATCTTAAGGTAGTTTCCGGTATACTACGAAAAAAATACCTTTTATTCATTATTCCGGAATATATGTCCGAAAAATAGAAAAATATATAATAATAATTACACTAATACGGTAATTGAATTTAATCACAAGTTACGAAAAAATAGATAAAAAAAATAAATGAAGTGTAAAAAATACACTGAAATTTATTATCGTTATTTTAGCGGTTAAAATTTATTATATTAATAGAGTTGAAAACAAATATCGGCTGAGATATTATTCTTCAGGAATCCATTCTTCATTCGTAGAATCCCATAACCATCCAGGATATTCATCAAATTTTTCTAAAGGCGTTTTCTCTTCACTTAGATTATTCAAATCTATGTCCTCTCTCCTATCCATTATATTATCATTTAATTTATTTGTTTTATCTAATCCAAAATCAATATTAAAGTCATCATATTTTTCTATTTCTTCTTGTAGTTCTTCTGTATTATTAGTTTTTCTAGATAAAATAAATGATATTATGGCTATTATTGTAATAATAACAACTACAATTGGCATTATAATATTAGAATTTAGTTTAATCTTATCCAAAAGAGTGAGTGGATATTTATTGTCCCCTAAACCATCTCCGTTCAAATCTTCCCATTCAGTACTATCTTTAGGAAATAAATCATTGATATCGATGATGCCATCACCATCATCATCCGGATCAATTAAGTCACAAGTCATATCTGAATCAGTGTCAATTGGTATTGAAGAAGCATCCAATGGATCGGATAAACAGATTAATTCTGCAGAATCAGGCCACAGATCCCCATCAGCATCAGTATCTGCATTATCTCCAATTCCATCTCTATCTATATCTGATGATTCAGAAGGATTGAAGGGGAATTCATCAATAAAATCCGGAACTGAGTCATCATCATCATCTAAATCCATATCGTCGCATATATTATCTGAATCGTAGTCNAGNGGTATTGACTTACCGTCTAATGGATCTGAGCCACAAATTGGCTCATCTGTATCACTCCAACCGTCACCATCATCATCTGTATCTTGTCTATCTCCAATACCATCTAAGTCTAAATCAGACCATTCTAACTCGTCGTATGGGAATATATCAGATTCATCTAGAACTCCATCATCATCATCATCAGTGTCCATCTTGTCACAAGATGAATCTCCATCAAAATCGGCTGGTCTTGATGTAAATGAAAACGGATTCGAATCGCAAAAAATTTCTATATCATCCAACCAACCATCGCCATCATCATCTGAATCAGAATTATCACCTACTCCATCAGAATCGAAATCTTCCCACTCCGTGACATCTAGTGGGAATTCNTCGACATCATCGGGATATCCGTCGCCATCATCATCTGAGTCTGCATTGTCTCCTATTCCATCCCCGTCTGTATCTAATTGCTCTGTAGAATCAAGCGGAGAAGCATCAACATCATTNGTAACTCCATCTCCATCTATATCATCATCTAATTCATCACATTCTCCATCGTCATCGGTATCTAGAGGAATTGAGGATGATAAAAGAGGATTTGAAAGGCAGTTTGTCTCAAGTTCGTCATCATAACTATCTCCATCATCATCGGTATCGGCATTATTACCTATTCCATCATAATCCGTATCTAACCATTCTTCATAATCGAGAGGGAAGGCATCAGTACTATCTGGATAACCGTCCCCATCGTCATCATTGTCACCAACATTACAATAGCCATCATTGTCAGTNTCTAGTGGAATACTGGAATAATCATTTGGATCAGTGTTACAATCTAATTCATCATTATCAGACCAACCATCGCCATCGTCATCATCATCTGAATTATCTCCTATTCCATCATTGTCTATATCAGAATTTTCAGATGGGTCAGTAGGAAAGCTATCGTTGGTATCATCAACTCCGTCGCCATCATCGTCGTTGTCCAATGTATCACATATCCCATCTGCATCTGTATCTAATGGAGTGCTAAGAGAATCATAAGCATCAGAACCGCAAGAATTCTCAACATCATCATAATAACCATCACCATCTGCATCTAGAGTAAAAATTGATATTGTNANATTATATTCNCCNGANCCGGAATANCCCCANATTTCAATAATTATGTTTGAATCACCNACGTAAGAGCCAGTATTATTTGTNGAAACGACCANAGGTTGTTGTTGTGATAGAGAATAATTGATTTGACTATTNGATGAGTCATAAAGATAAATTCCTAACCAACCTTGAGAATATGACAAACTAGTTGTAATTCCATGATCAGCAGGAATAAAAACAGAATAAAAGTCATATTCATCAGTTGAGTCATCTATGTATCCTGGCCAGTAGGAAGTTCCAGAACTAGCATTTATTGAAGTTAAATTAGAAAAATCATTCCCTGCATCTCCACCGCTATAAGCATCATCCTGATTAAAAACTGGTAAGGATGTTTGATTTACTAGTGATATGTTGACAGAATAATTTCCCTCTCCTGATCCGGCTTGAATTACGACAAACACTACTGAATCGCTTACATTTATTCCTCCACTTTCAACGAACTCAGGATTACTGTATAAACTAGAATCAATTAGAGTCTCATTTTCATCGAACAAACCTAAATCATAATCATCACCNGAATTATTCCAAAACATAGTTGCTTCGATTGCAAATAGAGGAGGGACATAAACTGCATAAATATCATTTATATCTCCAGAATCAGAAATCCATCCATAATAGGTATTATTCCCTGTTAAATTGTATGCAGATGAAAAATCACCACTTACATCTCCTCCTGAATTGGCATCATTTTGATTAAAAACTTGAGAATTAGATATGTTTTCAAAATTTACCTGCAGTGTATAATTTTCAGCACCACTCCAAGCCCTTACTAGTAGAGTTACTGTAGTTCCTCCTATTGAAGCACTCCCACTTGACACATTTTCAGGATTATTGTCATATGAATAATCTAGATAAGTACTATTCGAGTCAAAGAGATGTAAGTCTAAATCTATGAGAGAAGAAGTGTTATTCCAACTTAAACTAGCAGATATGGAATAATTATTTGGAATACTGAAACCATACCAATCATATTCGTCTACGTTATTATCTATATATCCAAAATATGTTGCATTANATGGATTTAATACAGTGGGACTGGATTGTAAATCAGAAGCGTCTCCTCCAGTGTTTGCATCATTTTGTGCTCCTGTATAAACTGAGAATATAGAAATAATCATAGTATAATCTCCTGATCCGGAGTAGGCTNNGACTCTCAAGAATACCGTAGTTCCTCCAACACTAGTGCCATTTGAAGTTACAGATTCATTACTTGAGTATGAATAACTAGAGTCAATAGTACTTTGAGTTGAAGAATANAAATATAAATCAAAATCGTTATTCGTGGTATCGAAATTGACTGCAACGTGTATTCCTGTATCATTCGACATATTTATTGAATAGTAATCATTAGTATCATTGGTAGAGCTTAGATTTCCATAATATGTCGAACTGAAAGAGTTGAGATTAGTAGCAGTTGAAAAGGAATTACCAGCATCCCCTCCGGTTCCAGCGTCATTGCCTTGAACTACTCCCGTGAATAAACTAAATAGGAGTAAAATACTAACTATACNCACTTTTGCTCTGTTTGCCATCGCTGTCTCTAGTAACCTTCTTAATTTCAACTTTGGCAAGATTAAGACTCAATAATTAAAATTAATAACATGAGTATTCTTAAGGTAATCAATAATTATAGAATCCTTTTCCTGATTTTCGCCCAAGTTGACCATTTTCAACCATTTCTATCAGTAACTGAGCTGGTTTGTATTTATCATCACCAAATCCATCATGTAAAACACCCAAAATATGTAACAAGGTATCTAAACCTATTAAATCTGCTAATGCAAGTGGACCGATAGGATGATTCATTCCTAATTTCATTATACCATCTATCGCCTCTGGCTCTGCCACACCCTCTTCCAAAGTAAGTATAGCCTCATTTAACATTGGACAAAGTATTCTGTTACTAACAAAACCAGGAGAATCATTGCAAGATAGGGCAACTTTACCCATCTTTGTAGCAGCACTAACTACCATATTATTTACTTCTGTTGAGGTTTCAGAACCATTAATTATTTCAACTAACTTCATCAAAGGAACAGGATTCATAAAATGCATACCTATTACTAGTTCTGGTCTTTTAGTTGAGTTTGCAATTTTATCTATACTAATACTGGAAGTATTTGAAGCTAATATCGTGCTAGGTTTACAAATATCATCGAGTTTTGAAAATATTGAATTCTTCAATTCCAATATTTCTGGGACTGCTTCTATTACAAGATCGGCATCTGAAACCTCGATCATGGATGTGCTAAAATTTATCCTAGATAGAGCATTTGAAGATTCTAACTGACTTAGTCTATCTTTACTAACTAACTTTTCCAAAGATTTTCCAATATTAGCCATTGCCCTGTCTAGGTACTCTTGTTTGATATCTATCATAGATACTCGAAATCCGGCACAGGCAGCGACCTGTGCTATTCCATTACCCATTTGTCCAGCNCCTATCACGCCGATGTGGTGTATCTCCATGACCATGCGAAGAAAGATTGAGAAATTAGTCTTCGCATTAAATAATTAAATTACTGGAGTTTTTTTCTACGTATGACTATGAAATTAGTTAACATTACCAATGACAAAAATAAGCATAAAGAAATGCTCCAAAAATATATTGGCCCTTGATCTTTGATATCTTCTAAGGCCCATTCTCTCCAATCTTGTTTATCGACATTAATAGAATAATCTGCTCTGTTTCCAGCATAATCAGTAGTGTAACCAATAATTTCATACGTACCAGATTGTGAAGGAATGGATATATCGATAGTAAAATTTCCGCCGTCAGGGCAAATGAAATCGTGATTTTCTAAATCACTACTTATCGAAACCGGAAGACCAGTTTCACAAATTCCTTCTATAGTTTTCATAGTATTCAAAGGTGAATTTCTAAAATTATATTCAGAAAAAGAAAAAATAGGTGCAATAGAATCTTTAATCAATGAAATAGAATAGTTATCAATTTCATCGAGGGATAATATTTCAATTATAAAATCATTATTGCCTTCTATTAAATCTATATTCAAAACTATAACTTCATCACCTTCGGAGATAACATTTACGTTTTCAGAGCCGATACGATACCAACGTATTTCCTGCGTAGATTCTCTTTGTAGAATTACTTGTAATGTATCTGAAGAAACTAGGCCTTCATTGGTAAATGCTGATACTTGCGTATCGTAAATTGTAGGATCTAAAAACATTAATTTACAATCTTTGAAAGAATTATAATTTTCATGCCATGATGTCCGGTCCACAGCTTCGAAGCATATTGAGTATAATCCTGTATTATTTAATTCATAATTTAAGTAACCTTGATAAGATGTGTTTTTAGATAATATTGAATTTCCATCTATGGTATAATTTATTGTAACATTCTCGGAAGTTGACCATGTTAGATTTTGCATATGGCTATTCAGTGAAAAATCTTCTGATGGACTAGAATACCATGAAATAACTGGCGAAATAGTATCAAAGGATATTTTCCAAATTTCGGTTATAGAATTATTTGACCAATCGGATACCTCNAAAATCATTTCATAGTCTCCATTGGCTAGATTTTCCAAATTTATTTCTAATACTGTATTGAAATATTCTTCATATTCAGAAATTCCATTAATTGGGAAGCCTGTGGATGCATTAAAAATCTGAGGATGTAATGTATTTTCATCGCATTGTTCAAAATTTTCATTCGAATCAATGCCCATTAATCTTAAACACCATTCTTTAGAATCAGAAGGTATATTCAGCCAAATTTGGGCATTGGTAATATTTGTTGGGCCAAGTAAATTTGATAGATCATAATCAAATCCCCCTTGATCGAGCACTTGGATTATTTCAAATTCGGGAGAATAATTATCAAAAATTACTTGAAATGAGCGTTCTTTATAATTTCCAGAAAGATCTGAAGATTTTATAGAGAAGATATTTTGATCATCCAGATAGTAGAATGATACATATTCGCCCTGAACAACATATTGTCCGGATTGAGAATTGGTAAGGCTTAAACTATACTGAGCAGAACCGTTTTGATCTACATTTATATTTTCGCCATCTATACTCAAAATTGAGTTTGGTTCCGTAAAAATATCTATTATGAGATTCTGTTGATTGGTTATCGATGGAATACCAGTAATGAATAGATTTGGAGACGTGATATCGTATGAAACTGATAAAAATGCACTATCAGTATTTCCGTAAGTATCAGACAATATTACTTCGTAATCGTGCCATTGTTCTATTTCAGGTATGGTTGAGTTTATCCAAGCCTCTCTAAATGTAATTGAAGAAAAATTTGAATAATTTTGATTGTTCCAAGAATCAGTGAAATTAAAAATACTACCATTTGAACTTAGCCCATATGCAGTGCTGGCATGTAATAATCCTGAATTATNACTAAGATTATGAAATTCTAAATTTTCTAAATAAAAACCATCTCCGATATCANNTGCATGCAACTGTATATCAATTAATTCATTTGTATATGTCATATTGGTAGGAGTTAAAAAAGAGACAGTTGGAGGAGAATCGATTAATTCAAAGGAATATGGTAATCTAAAATTTATTTCTCCTTCTAGAATTATATCAATGAAGCCTGTCCAATTTCCTTTTCCATCAGGTATGTCAAAATCCACATCAACCTGTAAAACACTATCAGGTATTTGCCCCCCTAATTCTGTAGCCCCTTCTGGCCATAGTTGAGATATAAGTTCGTTAGACAATAAGGAATTATTTAGTATTCGTAATTGATTTCCACCAATTATTTCTCCTTTGAGCCAAAATTGTACAGAATCGCCTGGAACAGACCAACCTAACACGGCAATAGAATAATTTCCCTCTTCTGGATCATTTATAGAAATTGATTCGGAAGAAGAACTACTCCAAGACCTTGCAATTTCTTCATTTGAACTAAAGTTACCGTCATTGTTGGAATCTCTGAATAAATATAGATCTAAATCTGAATCTCCATAAGCGTTCATATTGATAGAAATTTCAGAAGCATTACTTATTGAAAAATTATGCCACCATGATGCATCCATTTTATTCGATCCNTCATGATAGGCGGTTTCATTATCAAAATTTATCTCTTTATTCCACCCATNAGCTTCCACTGAATCTANTGGAAGAGGTATAGTAGATAGCAAGTAAAGAGAATCATTNCCGCTACCTTCTGACCAATCATTAACTGTTTTTTTAAGTCCCGAATTATTTGGAACAATATAGCCAACTGAAATATTCAGTGGATTNTCATTAGTCTCTACNCCATGTAGTGCAGTGTGAAGAACCATTTGATGTACTCCTTCGGACACAGGGACAGCGAATACTTCTTGAGAAGTACCGGTGAAAGTGCCCCAGTTATGTTGGCCGCCTCCTACATGATTATTTGTTGAACGAGATTCAATATAAAATGTAGAATTTCCATACGCATCTGTTGATTCNTCATGATATCCGTGTTGCATTTCAGATAGCCAGAGAACATCAATATCAGTGTAAGGATTGTCATCCCAATTGACATCCAAAATAGCCATACCTCCTGTATCTAATTCAGATGGCCAATCAATCGTCAGAAACCTCCAGTCACCACTCTCGGCGCGCCAATTCCATCTTGTAGCACCACTGATCCATGATTCAGAATATAATGTTTGATTTGAAACATTACCGTCAAGTTCGTTAGCATGAAGTGAGAAAGGACCTTCCCAAGGAACATTGGTGACTATTGGAAAACTCCAATTATATTCAGAAATAGTGAAATTTCCCATTAAATCTTTTGAAAGTGTCTCTATAAATAAGCCATGCTGATACAGACCTGGAGTAGCATTTTCTGGTACAGAAATATTAACAATAACAGATTCATTCTTTCCTCCNGAGATTAAAGATTCATTTTGAATATCTATCCAATCATCTTTGACCTTACCAAATGTAGTCCAATCAATTTCTATTCTGACCGGATCTTCATCGGAAAATTCATCGACATGTCTCCAAACACCTAATATTAAGCCATCTCTTGAATCTTCAAATGGCAAACCAACTCTAACTTCTGCTTGAGGACCATTTGACCTCCAATAAGTCACCTCCTCCATTTCAGTAGGTTCTGTCCATTCTCCTGAATCAACCATTCCATCATTATCTGAATCATTATGGAATATGCCATCAGAATCATAGTCTGTCCACCTNTAAATCTGTAAATACACTCGTTCATGAGTTGTTCTTTCTTTATTGGGATCAAAGGCAGCATAATCGATAGTAGCTCTAGCACGAAGTTGGGTTGTATCTTCATGTAATTGTATTGTGGAATTATTTCTAATGTGTAATGGAATTAATAAATCTGGTTCATCAGATTGATATCCGTTCCAGGTATCATTAGCACCCTCTTCACTGCCATTGCCTATGCTGTTCCATACCATTACGTTGTGTTCTAGTGGGGCAAACTTAGTTGGAGTATATTTTAACAATATGTCAGACTGACCTGTGTTAGCGAAATTTATATCTACATTTTGATATTCTCCCCTTTTCAATAAATTAATATTGGCATCTCTGTGTTGCCCTTGAAAAGTACCACTATTCCATTGTGCAGGACTAGCCCACCAAGTACCATTTTGGCCATCTAAAGTAGTAACTGCTCTTGAAGCATTGAACCATCCACCTCCTTGAATAAAAGGCTCATAACCTCTATCATCCGAAGTTGAAAGTACAAAATCCCTTAATTCTTGAGATTTTGGATATTTTTGATTGTTCTCCAGCCAAGCCTCACTTACTAGGGCAAGTAATCCCGCTGCTATGGGAGTTGCTAAACTAGTCCCTCCCCATGTAGTCCAGGCAGAATTTGCATTATCGTACGAATTTAGTGGCATATCTCCAGTCGCCGACCAGCCAACAGAAACGATATCTGGATCCATGCGGCCGACAACGTTTGGCCCTCTATTCGACCAGGGTGCATTTTGCCCATAAGAATCACTAGAACGACTACTGAATGCACCAACTGAAAAAATTCCATGAGCAGCGCCTGGAACTTTGGTAGTCCCAAAACCATGGCCTCCGTTTCCTATAGCAACTGCATAAGAAGTATTTTGATTGTAAATTCTAGTAAGCCAATCCAAGTACAAAGAATAACCATCTGAGCCAGAATCATCGACAGAGGAATAGCCAAATGAAAAAGACCCGATATTTGGTTGGTCTGGTGTATCTGGATTGCCATCATATCCTTCAGCTATAAATCTCCAACCATCTAATGCATGGCCTCCAGAATAATGATTGCCAATTGAAGAGATAGTGGCATTGGGAGCCATGCCTTTTATTGCACCATCTGATACTATACCTTGTGCAGCTATAGCACTCGCACATAATGTACCATGATTTCCAGATTCAAGCATAAAAAGTGTGAGGTTACCCGAACCAGGTATTCTGTTAGAATATCCATGCCTTGCTGCGTAGGTTTCTGCGTATGGTGCTCCATTTTGACCATCTGCAACCCAATAAACCAAACCTGCAGAAATATCCCATAATCCATCACCATTGATATCTTTACCTGATGTTTCTTCACCGGGCCTCATAGGAGTTTCATTTCCAAACCAACCATCTCTGTCAATATCAGGATAAACAGTTTCGTAAAGACCTAATGTAATATCATCAACAACCAAAATAGGAACAACACCACCAACTTTGTTTCTTAAAGTTGGATCTGGATGCTCCCCTAAGTGATAAATTCCCGATAGTGAAGCATTGATTCCGGTAATATTATATCCTGTTTCATCTAAAAAACCGTCGCTATTATTATCAAAATCAACCAATGAAGTGTTGGCGTACCATGTATTTGTTTGTGGATAAGAATTACCATCNACCAACCAATAATACATGCTATTATGATCAAACATCAAAGGCCATCCAGAATAATTTGAATCTTCATACTCAACCCTGGCTTGTGTACCATTCAAATCCGGATGGCCAAAATCAATACCAGTATCGGCTACTGCTACAACCATACCTTCGCCAGTGTATCCTCTTTCCCAAGCTTCATTAGCTCCATGGATCAAACCTGATCTCACTGATTCGGGACCGAAGTCAATGGGTTTTTCGGTTGGATTAATGTCATATGGTTCAGGATTACGTTCTGCATCTATCAGTGCTATGATTCCCTCAATAGAGAATAATTTGTGAAATAAACTAGAATTTATCCAAAAAGTTCTATGATTTATTTGGCCATCTTTTGGTTCATTGAATACTAATTTTTCACCTTCTGAGGCTGGTGCTTGTTTTTCAAAAATATTATTTTTTTGTTGCCAATCATTTAAATTTTTGATTGACCAAGTTATTGCTGTAATACGTACTTCAGTACTACCTGAGTATATTCGATCATATATACTTGAATCTATCCAAGGAATAGTTTCTGGTATCAAATTTTGTATGATATCATTAGTTTGAACATTAAGAGTAGTTTCATTACTTTCATCATTCATTGCTGAAGAAAAAGAAGATAGTGGGCAACATACAATTAACGCAACCAAAAAGATAGAGTTTAGCGCCTTCACGGGTTTTGCGAAAAATGCATATGCCTTGATGGTACCGCAACTATGTCCCGTCAAATACAAATTGAAGTAGTGTCACGGATGGGCGCGAAGTCCCGTAGTGTAGTGGTCCATCATCTCAGGTTTTGGTCCTGGGGACCCTGGTTCGAATCCGGGCGGGACTACCAAAATTAACGTTCTATTGCATCTGGATCTTTGACTAAATCACGCGTTATATTCTTTTGATGGCTTTCTAATGTTCCGCCACCAATTTCAAGTAACTTTGAGTCCCTCCAAAGTCTCTCTACAACATATTCTCCAACGTAACCATATCCTCCCATCACTTGTATTGCTCTATCTGAGATATTTTTTGCGGCNGTGGTTGCAAATAATTTGACTCCATCAGAATCTAGGCGATTTCCCGCTGATTCTAGATTTGTATTTGCCGCTGTGTCATATACATATGCTCTAATAGCCCTATACTCAGCCCAAGATTCCCCAATATGTCTTTGTATTTGGCCAAAATCTCTTATTTGATGTCCAAAGGCTTCCCTCTCACTAGCATATTTGTTCATTGCAGACAGACTACGTCGGGCGATTCCTAATGCCATTGCAGCAAGACCAATCCGTTCGATTTCTAGATTTCTCATCATATGAACCATCGATTCTCCGACATTACCAACTATATTTTCCCTTGGAACTAAGCAATTATCAAAAACTAATTCAGCTGTGTTACTAGCCCTCATGCCACTTTTATCATATATTTTCTGACCTACTTGATATCCTTCCATGCCTTTTTCAACCAGAAAGGTACTAATTTGTATACGGCCTTTCTCATCTTCTCCTGTTCTTGCATAAAGCCAAACAATATCTGCAGGAGTACCTTGATCATCAACTGCTCCGTTTGTAATCCACATTTTATTACCATTAATTAACCAATTACCATTTTCCTTTTCCACAGCATTAGTTTGCATACCAAGTACATCGGTCCCATATCCAGGCTCGCTCATTGCCATACAACCTATCCACTCCCCACTACATACTTTGGGGAGAATGCGAGATTTTTGCTCTTCAGAACCATTTTGTGCAAGATTGTTAACCATAAGTTGTGCATGCGCTAAATACGCCAGACAAAATGCTGGGTCAGAATATGACAATTCTTCATTTACAATGGCAACAGCTGTGGCATCCATTCCCGCTCCCCCATATTTTTCAGGTACAGAAATGCCAAGGAGGCCATATTCTCCTAATTTACGAAATAAATTGATATTAAATTTTTCATGTTTATCATGTTCCAAAGCCTGAGGTTCAACTTCTTCTCTTACAAAATCACGCACCATTTCCCTAAGCATAGAATGTTCTTGTGTCGGATTTCCAATGTCAAGTCCTCGCCAGTCATCTGCCATGTACTTGCCACAGGGCGCTATCCTATGAGATATTCGACGAGATATTAATTCCAGAATGCTGATTCTTCCCATGGGAGCCCTATTGCAATACCTACAATTTCTAAAATTACGTAATTCCATATTAGGTAAAAGATAATTGATAATGTGAAAACAGCTAAACTAGTGTTGATAACTCTTCTTTGATTCTTTTTTGCATCATTTAATGTGCAAATTCCTCTTTTTCTAAAATGAATTATCAAACCAATTGAAATCATAAAGAATGAAATCAAATAAAGGAAATACCTGAAGGGCGAATAGTATAAAGTCTCCGATAATGAATTAGCAGCTACTATTGCAGACGAGCCAGCGAATAATACCCAAATAACCGAAGGTAAACAACATAGACTGGCTGTTATTGCGGAGATGCCAATAACAGGCATCAAAGAAGATACATCATTGTTCTCCATAGATATAAGAAAAAGCAATCAGATATATACTAATGTTTTTTTATGGCGTTACTCGTCTTGAATCTCGAGGAAAAGGAATTACTTCACGGATATGGTCTGCACCTGCCAACCAAGCACATACTCTATCTACTCCTAGGCCAAAACCTCCATGAGGGACACCTCCATATCTGCGAGTATCAATATAAAATTCATAGGGCTCACGAGGTGTTCCTTCCTCATCTATTCTTTCCAATATTTCATCTTCAGACCAAGTTCTTTCTCCTCCTCCTATTATCTCACCATAACCTTCAGGTGCAAGTAAATCA
>PBHZ01000018.1 GCA_002719615.1 Methanobacteriota archaeon | reverse complement strand
TTCTAGTGTGGAGCCTTCGCAACAGGTGGTCCTCTCAGGATGACAGGATTTTACCCCTACCCTGAGAGTACCCCACACCTCTCCCGGTCCCTAGTCTGGCCGTCCTCGCAGAATTCAACTCGTTAAGCGAGCTGATTTACCCACGAATGTACCAAACCGGCTACGGACGTTTTAGGCCCAATAAAAGCGACTACCACTTGAGGCGCCGGTATTACCGCGGCGGCTGGCACCGTCCTTACCCACCCCTTATTCTACAACCTTTGAAGAGTTATGAAAAGACTGGGTCTTACCCCAGCCACTTGGAGTTCCCTGATCACGATTGCTCGCATTGTCAAGTTTTCGCGCCTGCTGCACCCCGTAGGGTCTGGATTCGTGTCTCAGAATCCATCTCCGGGCTATGTCTCCCAACACCCGTACGCGTAGATGGCTAGAGGGTACTTTACACCCCCTACGACCTGATACGCCGCAGGCCCATCCTATGCCGCCTGAGCTTTTATCCACTCACCGTTCCAGGCGTAGTGGACTATGGGGCATTATACTCAGTTTCCCGAGGTTATTCCCCTGCATAGGTTAGGTTACCCACGTGTTACTGAGCGGTACGCCGAGCTCCGAAAGCTCTGGACTCGCATGGCTTAATCGAACTCCAATAGCGGTAGCCTCCGGCAGGATCAACCGGATTTCGCGTGAGCAAAATCACTAATCCTTTCGGAAGTTTGTGTTATTTAATGATCACAAAATTGTCACTTATTGGTTATTGGCGCAGAATCACCATCATTTTGAATTGAATGAAAATAATCTGCTTTGTCTTGCACCCCTATTTCAAGGGCCAAGTCATAATTATGGTTAACCTCCTAAACCACGAACCAAGTTCGTGGCCGCACTTCCTCGGCCACGTTAAACCTGAATGAAGAAATCATAGTACTAGGTACTCAATCTTCAACGCCAGTGTAACGCAGCGGCCGGACGACCGGACTTTAGTTTATCAATATGACTAGTTGGGATAAATGATTATTTGGTAAGAAATACCGTTTAATGAATGATATAGATATGATTGCTATATGGGGTTAATAAATATCAATCGGCGCCAAAGAATTCCCTCAGTACTGGATGCATTTCCATTGCTTGTTCCTTTTGNATTTGTTCATATGTCCTCAGTATAATTCCTACTGCCAATAGAAGTCCAGTACCAGTAGCATTACCAACAGTACCTAAAAGATCAGCACCAGCTGCCAAAAGACCCACAAACGCACCAGAAAATAATGTTACAGGAGGAATGTATCTCTCTAATATTCTTTCTAGAACTACCGGATTTTTACGGAATCCAGGAATTTGCATGCCTGTTCTTTCAATTTGTTTTGCAACATCTTTTGCGCCCATGTTTGTTGTTTCTATCCAAAACTTAGCAAATACCATTGATCCCGCAGTCATGAAGAATAGATACGTTAAGACGTGAATCATGATTTGAGTTAAACTATGGCCATACACATCTCCAGTTTGATTTAGTAATGGCAACAACCAGTCGCCGACGCCATTTACCATAGAAGCATACCAAGCGAATCCGTCATGTGGAGTTGTAGCTCCTGGTTTGTATGCTCCAAACCATTCTGCCTTACTGCCCCAACCATTCCTACCAATTATCGGAGTTGTAGATAGTACCGGATGACTCCAAAATAATAATGTAAACATATTCAAGTTAGCCAATAGAGCGGCCATCAAAATAACAGGAATATTACTAGCATAAACTAAACGAATCGGATATTGACCTCTATGCCCTCTAACTTTACCATGAGTTAGTGGTAATTCCAATTTACTTGATTCAGCATAACCAACNACCACGAAAACAATAATTGAAGAAATTAGCGCGGCAATAGGATTAGCATGATTAAGTAACATAAGTTCGAAGCCATTATCAGAAACTAAATCTTGATTAGAGGCAGTTCTTAGTACATAAAATATCATAGGTAGGGTTCCCGATGGAGGGTTTTCTATGGAAAGGGCTGCTCCTTCGACAGTTGGGAGAGGAGATAAAGTACCTACGAATGTAGATTGGGCAACACCAGCAGCGATGAATAGAGAAATTCCACTTCCAATACCCCATTTACTTACAAGTTCATCGAGAAGGAAGACGAGTAAAGAACCAATGAACAATTGAGAAACTATTAATGTATTAGCCCAACCTACGCCATAATCCAATATCACCGTTTCAGATGGATCTAAGAAACCATAAACTTGGGGAATTGATTCAATGGGTATCATAATTAAAACTAAAATCTTCTGAACTCCTTGATATAATTGTTTATCAGCAGAATCTTGTAAGTCTAACTGGATTATTTTTGCACCAGAAAATAATTGCATGATAATAGAACCTGTGACTATTGGGCCTATTCCAAGATGCATTATCGAACCTGATGCTCCAGCCATAATTGACCGAAAAGAGGAGAATATATCCAATGTTGAATCAGATAGTCCATAAATCATTACGTTGGTCATCGCGAAATAAATTATTAAAACTAAGGTAGTAGTCCATAGTTTTTGATTAAATCTTACATGCCCTTCTGGTTTTGTTATACTTGGATAAACATCAACTAATCTTTTTANGCCATATAATCTACTTCCGCCTTCTCCTGTATATAGAAAACATGCTAAGGATAATCCAACTGGTAGACCAAGTAAAGCTATTCCAACAAAAAGAATACCAACAAGACTAGGATCTATCCAAGCCCATACTGCAAAAGAGATTAGAATTATTGCCCAAATTTCTGCTTTAAAGTACTTTCCTATGTAAGGAATATTTGCAATAGATTCAGGCAAATCTGTCATTGCACCCCACATAACAAATGCAACATAAGGAATTGATAATGAAAATAAGATTAGAGCGTCTATTTGAACATCTCTGATATCAGAATGTAAATCGGCTCTAAGCCAATAATAAAGTGCTCCCCAGTATAATGCAGATAGTATTACTAGACCTATGACATTTGGCCTACGATTTACCATATGATTCCTCCGTTTTATTCTTATTTTTATCAATCTTCTATTGTAACAGAGCCGCCTGCAGCCTCAACTTTTGAAACTGCACGAGCACTAGCCTTTGCAACGGTAATATTCATTCCACGGTTCATTTTTCCTTTACCTAAAAGTTTGTCATAACCCAATTCGCCTAGATTTACATTATCTCCTTCTACCATATCTTGTAATTCTTGCAAATTTATAGAAATATTTACTTTTCTGAGACTTGGATGTCTGTTAAATCCATGCATACCCCAGTGTCTTGGCATATATTTCAATCTTGTAAGTAGACGATGCTTGTTAATACCAGCATTTCCCCTTCCTCCTCTTTTTCCTGCGCCACGACCAGATTTTTTACCTCTGCCATGATATCTGCTCCCTCGAAATTTATTTGTTCTTGATACCATAATAACACCTCATATCATTCTAGAAACTAAATCCTCAATTGCTTGACCACGAAATCCTAATGCTCCACCAACATTGTAGCTTCTCTTTATTCCTCCCCAACCTTTTGATCCTCTAGGTGGATGTAAGCGTAGAACTGGTTTTAGATTATTAACATCTTTCAATGTTGCTTGACCTGATGAAAGAGCTTGGGCGAATTTTTGTATAGAAGAAAATTGACTATTTTCCTTGATTGATTCATCAGTAACAGGTTTATCACCAACCATCCTGCCTCTTTCCTTTAATAAGTTGACTATTAACTCAGAATCGACTTCGCCCCATGTAATGTAATCTTTGGCTTTATTCAACATTCCAACATATGAAGGAGCATCAGGAAGAATAGTAGCATGATTAACTCTAGTTAAGTTCAACATTGCCATGGTATCTCTTATCTTAACGGTAACTCCACGATCACTACGTGCCCTAATAACTAAAAAAACCATCAAAGTTCCCTCCCTGACTTCATGTGCAAACGGTCGCGATCGGAATCATGGATACGTGTTTTATTTAGTTCTTCTAAAGCATTAAAAGTAGCCTTTGCGAAATTGATAGTAGAGCGTGTTTGGCCCTTGGAGCGAGACCAAACATCGGTTATTCCTGCAAGGGTTAGTACACGTCTACCGTAATCTCCTATGACTAAACCTTTTCCAGAAGGTGCAGGCAATAGTGTAATTCTAGTAGATCCGGATCTACCTGTAACTTTGAATGGAACACTGTTTCCTGGTCCTTCAGATGATTCCCACGAACCATTACCTCTCATAACAGGTATTAGATTTAATTTTGCACTGTCTATGGCTTTCTTGATAGTACTTGAAACTTCTTTTCCTTTACAAACGGCTAATCCGACATATCCATCTCCATTGCCAACAACACATAGTACGTTGAATCTAACACGGCGTCCAGAATCTGTCATTCTCTGTATCATGTTAACGCCCAACACATCATCAGTTAGATCCGGAAGTAAAGCATCAACTACCTCTACTTCTCTGATTGGATAACCCGTCTCTAATGCTTCTTCATAAGTCAAAATCTTTCCTTCTCTAACCATCCTTCCGAGTCTGGTCCTCGGTTCCCACATCCTAAGTCCAGCCAATGGGTCTGGCCCTCTACGTCTAACAGGTTCTTCTGATTCTGAGGGATATAAGGCCATTGACAAACCAGGGGCTAATGTTACATTTTCTTCCTCGGTAACTTCATTTTCTTCACTCATTTCTTTGCCCCCTCTATTGCTTTCTTTGTAGTTGCTACTGATTTAGCAATGTCATCATTTATGTGGACTCCATTTATCCTATCATCACTGGGAAGTACTGATTCGCCATGTGGCAGTTCTAATCCAGCATCAATCATACCTTTTAATGCTGCAAATACTCTACTTCCTGTAGATGAAGCGGCTAGTCCGATATCTAATATTGCTTCCTTATGTCCAGCATCAACTGCTCTCATTCCTAGCGAAAAGCCCACTAAATATGAAGCAGGAATAGATTTTCTAGAAGCGTTACTGGGCCATTTGTAATTATCAACGAGAGTTTGACCAGAAATTGAATCTAGTATTTTGTCACCTTCCATACCGAATTCAACTAATTGACAAATTACTTGAGTATTAGATACTCTAACTACAGCTCTTAGGTTGCCTCCTCGAAGTAATTTCATTCTTCTTCTATAATCTGTTTGACCATTGCGGCGTCTCTTAAATCGTAGTCTTTGATTCTTACCATGTGCCATTAATTTTCACCTCCAAATGAAATCCCATCTATTTCCATATTTCTCTTCATATCAGCGACAGAACGATAAGAACCACCCTTTGCTTTACGATAATAATATCTATATTTTGAGGGTGTTAATGTTTCGTCATTTCTAAATTCCTTCAGTATTTTTCTTTGAGATCTAATAATTCCCATCCAACGCTCCTTTTTAGGGGCTCTCGANTTAAATGTTCCTTTTCTAGAGCCGTGTCCCTTGCGTCGTCCTTTAGATTTCTGTATAGCTGCTTTTCGTGCTCTAGAACGACTAATTCCAATAATCGGTTTTGCTTTAATTATTCCTTCATCAATTAGTTGCCGGACATCATCTTTTTGTACTGCACTAGTAACTTCTTCCAAATAATCGGGATGGACCCATACTCTGTGGATTCCAACTTCTCGGCCTTCTTTCTTTGAGAGAATTTGTGCAGCCATTCTCTTCTGATTAGTTATCATCATTGTAAGTCCCCCCTACGATCAATTCTGCGACGATTAAGCACTCTTAGCCCCAAATCGTCAGCGCGATCGTGGATTGATAAACGCTTTCTATTTCCTACTGAAGAACCTATTCTGATGGCTTGTTTCTCTGGATTTAGCGATTCTAAATCTTCAATTTTATGTATTAAAACTTCTTCAAATCCGGAAGAGTGAAGTCCTCTTACTGCAGATATCTTACCGAACCCTATTCTTGCCATGGGAGTACGATATTTCATGTTCAGTCTTTGTTTAGATTGGTAACCTTTGGGTTTTCTCCAACCAGAATGAGATAATCGTTTGTATCTAAACCATTCTTGTCTACGGAATGCTGGTTGTTTCTTTTTCTGTGCAGCTCTAAACTTTAACATAGTTTTTGTTTCCTCATCCAAGATTGGTTTCTGCCTAGCAGTATGTATCCCTCCAAAGTCATCATAAAAATCTTCATCCTCTTCAAAAAAGTCTTCAGAAAAAGATTCTTCTTCAATAGAATCTTCTTCTGTGTCAATAATTTCTTCCTCGGATAATTCTTCTTTTGGGGTTTCTTTTTCTGAAGAAATTGAAGATAAACGTTCAACTAATTCTGATTTTTTTCCTGAAACCGGTAAATCATTTTCACGGAGTAAATCTTTTAATTGTGCAACAGTCATTTTATCGTATTCCATCTATATTCCCCCTTTACATGCCCTTTGAAGTTATATATATTCCATCTTGGAAAACTCTTCTATCTCTATTTCTTATTCTGCANGAGCGTTCTATGTTTGCTGCTGTTTGGCCAACTTTTTCTTTGTCAATGCCTTTTACAATGACATCAGTTTTATTCATTACCTTAACTTCGACCTCAGTAGGCGTCCAAGGTAATTTTGCTACCCTAGGGACTTTTTCTCCAAACAAATTAGTAACTGTCATTTGATTTCCTTGGACTTTTAAAGTCATAGGAAAGTGGCTATATACAGCTTTCAAGTGATATTCGAAACCTGTATCAACACCGTAAATCATGTTAGAAATATGTGCAGCCCAAGTACCGGCTAATGCCTTCTCAACTCTACGAGGTAAATTACAAAAAACTGTTATTTTATCATCAGAATTTCTAACTTCTATTTTGGGATGAATAAAATCTCTTTCTATTGAATTACTGCCTTTTGTTACTCTCAAAACCGTTCCCGAAAATGTTGCATTAACTCCTTCTGGGAGTACTAAATCATGTGCTATGTGATCTACTTTTACCATACTTAATCCCCCTAGAAAATATATGCAAGCAACCGACCGCCTACTCTCTCCTTCTTTGCATCATAATGATTCATGATTCCTTGGTTAGTTGTCAGAATTAAAAGACCGAAGTCACGGGCAGGAAGATATCTAGACTCCCACTTATCATAATCAAGTCTTTGAACCGAATATCTTGGCTTAATAACTCCACATCTGTTTATTGCACCTATTAATTCTATTCTAAAACCGCCTCCACGGCCATTTTCTATTTTTTCATATTCTCCGATATATCCAGATGTTTGCATAATGGACAGCATGCTACCTAGAAGTTTACTTGCTGGTTTAACAGACACTTCATAGTGTCCTGCTTGCTCAGCATTATATATACGTGTAAAAGCGTCACTTAGGGGGTCAAATTGCATCTTTTTATCACCTCATGAATATTTCTTAAATCCTATATCTGTNGCTACATCTCGAAAACATTGTCGACAGAGATGTAGGCCATGTCTTCGTATCAGGCCTCTTCTACGGCCACATCTACGGCAACCAGTCGTTCTACCTATTTCTTCTCCGTGATCTCTTGCCATATCAATCACTCCTCCACTATATTTATCCCAAAACGTTCTTGAAACCATAATTTTGATTCCTCGCGATAAACCCGATGTTGAGTTGAAACCCTTGAACTACGCCTTCGGCGGTGTTTGATACGATGACCAGGTCTTTCCAATAATACATTTATGTCCATTCCAAAAATACCGATTTCTGGATCGTATTTTTGATTAGGAAAGTCAGTATAATCAGATATTCCAAATGATAAATTACCTTGATTATCAAAGTTATAGGATGGCAAAGTATTCTCTCTGACCCAAAAAGCATCTTTCAAAAATGAGTCTATTTTTTGTTCACCTCTTATAGTTACCTTACAACCAATAGGTGCCCCTTCACGTGTACCTAAATCTCTATTAGTTTGAGTAGAAAGAGTCCTGACAGGTTTAAGACCAGTTAGGATTTCCAAAACTTGTTCAGCCAGTTGTAACCTTTGTCCAGCTTCTCCTACACCTATATTTACAGTAACTTTGGTTGCACGCGGTTGTTGCATTGGATTTGTAGATTGACTCATTTTTCATCCCCCAATGGTAGGTCTTTTTCTTTTCCTATAACGAAAACATACTCAGAAACTGTGCCAAAATCATCAAAAATTGTCTCATTTGCTTTAGAAGAACGTTTTACAATTGTTTCACGAACTTGTGCTGTTTCTCCGATGTGGCTTCCTCCGGTGAGATATGCCAGAGCACCTTCTTTGATTGGTAGGTGGCTTTTGATTTTCTGATCCGGAAGAGAAATAACTATTGAATCGCCAGTCTTGTAAACAGAGTCAGCGTCTAATAATATATTTCGGCCATCATGTAAATGCAATTGAGTTATTCCCCCTTTTACGGTACTCTTACCTGTTATTCTACATATTTTTGAATCCGCAGCCTTTTTACTTATTGGCCTATATCGAAGTTTACCATTTGTATCCAAAATACATCGATAATTATCATCCCCTATAGTTAAAACATCCATCAATCCTACTCCTCTACCGGGATNTGTTTCTATTTTACCGTCGACCATAATTTTCCTTGAATGCAATATTCTTTTTGCTTCTCTTTTGGTATGGGCAAGACTCATGATGTCACGAAGAATAAGAGTCATGGGCATGCAGTTCTCTATACTGTGACCGCATGGATTTGGTTTTTGCACCCATACATTTGTTTTTCTTGGCAAAGGCCAACTTCTGGGCATCATTAGTCTCTTTATGTGACTACTACTCATTCTACTGAACCTCCGGGAGATGATCGTTCTGTGATTCTTTTAATTCTTAATGGGTCACCTTCATACAATTTTGTGACTATTATATTAGAAGGGCGGATTGGAACTGCTTCTTCTTTACCGTCTGCGGTATTTTGTGTGAGGCCTTCGATGAAAACGCGATCATTTTTCGAATCTATTCCTACTACTTTAGACTTGACGCCTGCTCTACCTCTAGCTTGTCCGAGTCTTTTACCTCTTGATTCACTTTTTACGCTATTTGGGTGACTGAAATCTCCCCTTAAAACTTCTACTTCATCACCTACACGGACGGTGACGGTGCGGACATATATGAGATCTGGATCATCTGAAACTAACCTAGNCCTCATTCTTTTGCGTTTTATGTGGAGTGGCGATTTTCTCTGCTCTTGGCGTTGTTTTCCGGGTTTTTTACTTACCATATATTTACACCTCATACAATTTGCTTTGCAGTTGCGGCTATTCTTGGCCATCTTTCAGCTGCTTCACGACTAACGGGTCCCTTGATATCTGAACCTTGGATGTCGCCTCTTTCGTTGGTTAATACACATGCATTATCTTCAAAGCGTACCCATGTACCATCAACTCTTCTGAATGGCCTTGTCTGCCTAATAACAACCGCTGTGAATATTTGCCTTCGTGTCTCAGGAGTTCCTCTACGAACGGTAACACGTATCATATCACCAACGCCTGCAGCAGGATATCTTCTTGCTACGCCACCCTTTCTTGGAACGTTAATCACCTGAACGATTTTAGCCCCAGTATTATCTGCACAATCTAGTTTAGCTTGCGTTGGCAAACCAGTAGTTACATTTCCTGCTATTCCTTTCATTTACGCTCCTCCGACTCAATAACACAGAATTTGATAGTTTTTGATAATGGTCTGCACTCCATTATTCGCACTTTATCACCAGGATTCAGATCACCGATGCATGAAGGAAGATGAGCAGAATAACGACGTGTACGTTTTTCATATCTTTCATACTTTTTCATATATCTNTCCATCCTCCTCTCAACAACAATTGCATCGGTCATAGAAGAAGTAGAAACTATACCTTCGATTATTTGCCCCCTTACCCTTAAATTTCCATAGAATGGGCAATTCATATTTCCATCCCATTCGCCTTGAGGAGGCCTTACATCTACTCCAATATCTCTAATTTCTGACATATCAATTCCTCCTATATTTCTTATTAATCCTATCCTCGGGACGTTGAGACACTAATTTACCATCAATCTCATCACCATTATCATCAAGAGTAAAATGGATTGTATTTTTAGCTAATAACAAATCTTTTCCTTTAGATTCTATCAATATTGTCTTTTTTGTCTCATTCAATACTATTCCANTCACTCCTTCTAGAGTTGGATCTGATGAATTAGTTATGCGTATAGTTCGAGAAATCCAAGGCATATTAATAATATTCATCATTTAGCGAACCTCCACTCTGTAACCATTTTTTTCAAGAACTTTAGACGCTCTTTTTTTGTGATCTCCTTGTAATTCAATTGTACGATCTTTGACTGTTCCGCCACTTGCACAAGCACTCTTCAGTATCTTTGCTAGCTGATTTATATCGATAGCAGTATCATCTATTCCCTCTATCATAGTAACCATTTTTCCATACCTCCTCTTAACCACTGATATTATTGCTTTCTGTTGTTCTTTTGCTATTTCTTGGCATATGCATAATTCATCGGGCAATCCACATAGATTACATATACCTGCCATTTATTTCTACTCCTTTTGCCCTTGATTCATTTTTGTTATTAGGCGGGCTATAGACCTACGAGTTTGTTTGTAAGCGCCTGAATCTGCTGAAGATCCTCCAAGGGCTTGTTGCGAGCGTAATTGTAACAATTCTTCTTTGAGTTCAACAAGACGGCGTTCGCGCTGTTCCAGATTCATAGAATCTATATCTCTAGATTTAACATGTGACATCTTCACTCTTCCTCCCTAAAATCATTATTTTCTGATAAATCTGAATCTTTTTCAGGTTTTATCATTGCTACTTGTTCCAGAGCAGGCAAACCAGCCTCATGACGTTCTAGCAATGTAACTTCATGAGGGAGTTTAATTCCTTTTCTCATTATCTTAACAGTACAACCTATTGTTCCGAGTTTCTTTACTGCTGTTGAAAAGCCGGTATCCATGAACTCTAAGGCTGTTTCACCACAGAATTTGATATGCCCTTGTTGAAATTTCTCAACCCTGTGTCTAGCACCGGTGATTTTACCACTGAGTATTACCAAGCACCCCCTTGCACCAGCATCCATAATATTCTGAGCAGTACTATGTCCTGCACGACGGAAAAACCAACCCCTTTCCAGAGAACTGGCTAATCGGCTAGCCATGACTTGTGCATTTAATCTTGATTCTTCTATCTCATCAACCTCTAATTGAGGTTCATGTAAATTGAAATCTTCTTGGAGTCGTCTTTGTAATTCATGGATTACTTTTCCTCTGCGACCTATTACCCTACCAACTTGCTCAGCTTTTAGAGTAACTTTTGTCCCTTCAGGAGTACGATTGAATGTTAAACCACCAAAACCAGCCTTTTCGGTTTCTTTTAGCAGATATTCACGAACTAATTGGCGTTCAACGTTTCTATTGAGTAATGCCCTAATCGTATTTTGTCCCATAAATTTCACCTCAGAATTCATCCTCTTCTTCTTCATCACCAAAGAATTCCAAGAATATTTCTAGATTCACTTGATAGTGATTGCTTGGCGTTGCTCTTCCTTGCGCCCTTGGACGCCAATTAGTAGCAACTTGCCCTCTATGTGCAGCAATGTGAGTTATTATCATGTCATCCGGATCTATAGTATCATATCTCTGACGAGCATTGTCCATTGCACTTGAAATTAATTTTGAAAATTCTTTTGAAGCTTTGTTAGGGTATTTACCTGGTCCTATCTTGCCCTTTCTATGGCCAGCCATGGTATTTCCGCCTCGTCCTTTTCTTGAACGGCGAGTATATGGAATAGCTTTTTTCTTGTTGATAACATCATCCAAATAAAGAAGTGCATTGGATGCGTTCATTCCTCTTAGTGCCTTAGCTATGTGATAACAGTGTTTATGGTGGCAATTAATGTTAACTGCTCTTGCAGTTGCCAAATAAGATCCATCTAAAAGTTGAGTATATCCTGACTGGGGTTTACCTACTTCTCTACTCATATAATTAACCTCACTTTAACGAAACGTGCTGTGATGAACGGGTAGCACCTACGCCCGGTCCTGTGTGTGTAACTGAATTTCTTGTCCTGGCAAATTCTCCTAATGCGTGCCCAATCATCTCAGGTATTATTTCCACATTGACAAACATATGGCCATTGTGAATTCCGATGGTTGTACCAACCATCTCTGGCAGTACATACATGCCTCTGCAGTGTGTTCTAATTATTTTTTGATCTTTATTTTCTCTCACCTTTAACAGAAGTTTTTCACATTCTAGGCTGAGTCCTCTGGCTAAAGAACGCTTAGCACGGGAAGGCATAAGAGTTGCGATGCTGTCAGAATCTGGACTATCAATTGGAGGATATAATGGAAGATTCAATAATTCCTCAAGTGTATAACCTCTCCACAGAAATTCTTTTTTCCTCCGTTCACTAATCTTTGATCGTCTTTTTCTTGCTTGACGCCTTGCAAGCTTTGGCGAACGGAACATTTTTTTGGATTTACGTGCCATCTATAATCTACTCCTTTCTTCTTCCTCTACCTGTCCTGCTAGGCGCTATATTACCTACTTTTTGTCCAGGCGGTGCGTTGCGGCTAACAGAGTTTGGACCGTGAACTGCCTGATGGTTACCTCCACCATGAGGGTGATCAACTGGATTCATAGCAACTCCACTAACTGATGGATATAATTTTCCTCTTGCTTTGGCTCTGTGGTGAGCTGCGCCTGCTTTCATCAATGGTTTGTCAGTCCTTCCATGACCTCCTAAAACTCCAATAGTTGCACGGCACTTAGAAGGTAATTCCTTCAGACTCCCACTTGGAAGGCGAACCCTTACAGTGTCATCCATACGAGTCTCTAAGATAGCTGAATTACCACCAGATCTAGCAAATTTACCACCATCTCCTGGTCTTGATTCTACATTACAAACAGGTGTTCCTTCAGGTATTCTATCTAAGGTCGTTACATTTCCAGGTCTCAATGTTACATTTTCACCAAAAGCGATATTTTGACCGACAGAAACTCCTTCTGGAGCGGCAAAATGGCTTACAGTGCCATCTTCGAACTTGATTTTTGCAAGAGGAGCTGTATGTGCTGGACTATGGATTAAATCCACAATTTCGCCGACTTCGTCAAATTTGCGAGGAAGTTTGTTATTTGCAGGGAAACGATGAGAGCTTACTTTATTCTTTGGACTTGACCCCTGACGTTGTGAACGTGTTCTTTTACCCATAATATCACCTAACTAAAATGCTCCTAATTTGAGCGCAGCCTCTTCTGCGTCATAGCCTTCTGCTAAACGTATACTAGCATGTTTTCCTGAACGAGTTATTTTTGTATTCACCTTAGATACCTTTACATCAAGAAGTTTTTCTACTGCTTCACGTATTTGTGGTTTTGTGGCTTCACGCCTTACAATAAACTCTATTCGATTATTATTTTCTTTGTATGGTCCGTCAAAGTCTGCCACTCTTCGTGCCTCTAGAGTTTTCTCAGTGATCCATGGCATCAATATTATACTGTACGGGTCAACCATTAAAATCACTCCAACTCCTCTATTGCAGACTTAGTCCAAACTGTAAGTCTTCCAANATCTCCACCAGGGGCCAAATCTTCAGCGGATAAATCTTTAGTTGCTATTACATCCACTCCTGGGACGTTTTTGGCTGCTTTATGCAGGCCTTCTTTCTTTGAAACGACCAGTAGTATACTCTTTGGAGTCCTATATTTACGACCTCGCATTGTAGCCTTACCAGCCCTAATTTTACGTCCTTCTTTGGCACGGACAAGATCGTCGCCTAAGCCCAAACCTTCCATCATAGCAACGAATTTTCGAGTAGAATATTGCAAAGGTATACTTTCCAAATCATATTTCTCATCTGTACCATTTCGTGATTCCATATAATCTCCTATAATTATGGGAAATCTGACTTCATCACTAAATTTATGACCTCTAGCAGAAACAATTGATTTATCCACAGAAGCACTAATTGCAGAATTCCTAGCCATAATTTTTTGTTTGGAATTAAACTTTTGAGACCAGTTTTTAGCTACCATTGGCCCATGGGCTCTTCGTCCCCCTCTTGTATGCGGATTTTGAGCTGCAGTCCTTTGACCGGTTTTCCTCATTATACGTGAAACACCTCTCCCTTTGCCCCACCATTCTACAGAATGCTTCATCCCAGGTTGTGGAGATCTCTTGCCATCATGTTCTCGATGACCATATGGTTGCCTTCTATTTGCTCTAGAAGCATGGACTGCAGATTTGACTAAGTCATGGCGAATTTCTGTATTGAAAACATCAGGGAGAGTGATGTTCTTGCCATCTTTTACTGAAACTTCNTATGATTCGGCNAATAATCCTGCGTCTAATTCTTCTTGGATTACAGAGTTAACCAAATTGTATGCTTTAATCTTCATAATAATCACACACCTTGTTTACTCGAAGTACTGAGATATGTAATCTCTATCTCAGGTTGATCTGATTTTGGACGTATGGAGTCTCTGAATCTTAACATCCTTTTTGCTGGTCCGGGTAAACTACCTTGAAATATCACATATGGGTTATTTACTTCTCCATAATGTAAAAATCCTCCAGCTGGTGTAATCTCTGATTCTTCAGGNTTGGAAATCCTAAGAATTCTCTTATTCAATTCTGTTCTTTTATGGTATCCTACTTGACCGGCTTGTCTGATAGTTTTTCGTACGTAAGCTGTACCGAAATCTCCCATGTTTCCACCTTGTCTTCGGCGTTTACTATTTTTGTGACTGAGAAGTTTTATGCCCCATCTTTTGATTGANCCTTGCCAACCTTTGCCTTTTGTNACTCCGACGACATCAATNGCTTTTCCTACCTCGAAAACATCTTCAACACTAATGAGACCTCCAAGCCTTTCTTTTGCCCAATCTAATTTATCATTAATATCTCCTCCAACAAGACCAACTTCCATAATTTCAGGAGTTTTGCTTGGAATGCTCTTTACCAAAGCTGGTTGAGTAGCAACGATTAGTCTAATTTCACAGAGATTACTAGACTTATCTTTCAATGCATTGAAGGATTGTTCTAAATTATCGCCATTTCTTAAAGGGATGCGACCAGCTCTTTTTGCTGGTTTTCTTCCTTCATCAATATCTCTCCTACCACGNGTATCATTTGCTAATCTTGGCATTAATCCATCAGGCATCGACTCTGAAGTATTTGACCAAACCTCTCCAGCTGTTTGCATACCATAAGGAGTATTACGGTAACCTCGTACTGCGAGAACTTTCATTGGAGGTGTTTCTACTACAGTTACTGCTTTCCTTATCTCTTGTCCTGAAGACGTTGAGTTAGGATTATTATCTCTCATCAAGATATGAGTCATACCAGCTTTCCAACCAGCGAAGCCTTGAACCTTAATTTCGGATGATTCAGAATTTGGCCATGAAGATATACGAGGAAATTGCCTAACAGCACGTTTCCTAGGGCTGTAACCCATACTACCTCTGCGAGGTTTACTTTTGTCCGCCATAATGCATTTCTCCTTTTTTAACCAATTTATCTCACGAGGAGGTAAATGGGCTCAATACGTTAGGGAGATACCGTGACACTTTTCTCAGTTTTACGAGTGTAAAACTGACAATTGGGATGTTTTACAGAGCCCAAGGTGTCTGGTATCTCACGTTGTGAGCGGCCTTCCGACTAACATACCCTATTTGAATAAATCGGGAGTTAAACATTATAGTAATGTAATGATTTTAACATTTTACAAGTGCAAGTATTTTGAACTATGTCTCTTAACATGTCAACTCATGCACTCCACGATACAGCATGTTAACTTGGTATCGGATGTAATTGAGGCTCGTGCTTATCAATTAGATGCTGTTAATGAATCGTTGGCTGGATCAATGTTGTTAGTTCTTCCAACTGCTGCTGGGAAGACTGCAGTAGCATGGATGTTAATAGCAGAAAAATTGATTGAGAAAGAAGGAAAAATTCTACTAATTGCCCCTACTGTTGCCCTAGTGAATCAACAATTAAAGGGGATAATTAAAATTCTAGCATTGAAGGAAATTGAACCCATTTCAATAACAGGACAAAATATGGCAAATAAAAGGGAAGAGTTGTGGATATCCTCTAGAATAGTGATAGCTACTCCTCAAGTAGTAAGAAATGATATAATTAGTGGGATCCTTAGAATTGAAGAATATTCATTGGTCATTTTAGATGAAGCCCATCATTGTACAGGAGATCATGCTATGGCTCAGGTTGGAAGATTATACAATTCAAAATCTCAAAATCCATTGATACTTGGCATGACAGCCAGTCCTGGATCAAATATTTCACAAGTTGAAGAAATATGTAAAAATCTAAATTTAGAAAGAATACATCTCAGGACTCCTGACGATCCAATGATATCTGGATATTTATCAAATTTAGAAGTTCAAGAAATAAAAGTCAATGTTCCTGAAGAAATACTGTTACTTACTAATCCATTGATACTATGGCAAAAAGGAATTGTGGATCGGGAAAGAAGGTTAGGAATATACATAATGCCCGGAGAAATTAATCATATAGGACTGTCTAANGCAATGGATAGGGCGAAAAGGGCAATCAATAAAGGGAAAAAAAGTGCGTATTCTTCAATATCCCAGATTGGTATTGCAATGAGATTGCATCATCTAATCAATCATATGCTTTGTCAAGGAACTGCTGCTTCAAGAGAATTTTTAAATAGGTTAGAAAAAGAGAATAGTAATAAATCCGTCAGAAATTTCATGCGTGATAATAGGATTCAAAAACTTCTTATAGAAATTAAAAATAAGAATGAAATTCACTCAAAAGTGGGCGCAGTGAGAAGGTTAGTTAGAGAGAGGTTGAGAAGAAATCTAGATAGTAAAATAATAATTTTTGCAAGTTTTAGAGATACCATTATTGTATTGGAGGAAGCAATGAGAGATTTAAAAGATGTTCGAGCCATACAATTCATAGGTCAGGCCAATAGATCTAGTGGCGATGGTTTGAAACCCAAAGAGCAGATAAAAAGGTTAGAAGAGTTTAGGAATGGTTCTGGGAATGTTCTTATTTCTACATCGGTAGGTGAAGAAGGATTAGATATTCCAACAGCAGATTTGGTGATATTTTATGAACCGGTTTCTAGTGAAACGAGAACGATCCAAAGAAGAGGTAGAACTGGGAGACAGAGAGAGGGAGAGATTATCGTATTGATTGCCGAAGGAACAAGAGATGAAAATGCTAGATCTGCAGCACTAAAGAGAGAAAGGAATATGCATAAAGCTGTTCAAAGAATCAAGAGGAAATTGTCTCTATCGAATCATATCGGCGATAATAAATTAAAGAATTTTAAAATCAAGAGCGATGGTAAAATAATGGATGCATCAGAATTTCTCCAGAGAGAAAAAGATTCAACCGGTCCTGAGGTAGTTAAATTTGATGAAAATAAGGTTAAGATGAAAAAAGAGACGATTAATAGAGTTAAGTTGGATAAATTTCGTTCTTCCGGCCAAAGAGGTTTAGACGAGTTCGATTAAATTAATTACCAATTACTGCAATCCTAGTCTTTAACTGAGCAAGTCTGGTATTGTGATGTCCAAAGGCAAAATCTAACATTTCTGTCATGTGGATTATGGGCATATTAATTGGATAATTAACTTGTCTAGATGCCTTACCTTGATAGACATCAAGAACTGTATGAGAAAGGTTACAGGCACTGACAATAATTTCTGCCCCTTCATCTTTAGCATCCATAATAACATTAGCAGATTGTTTCAGTACCGTAGGTTCCTCAGATAGTAAACCGGGAGCACCAACACTTTGAGTTCGACTATCCCAATCTACGGGTCTACCACCTACTGATTTTATTAATTTTTCAAGATATGAGGGATCGTAAGGATTATCTCCACCGCACATTCCTAATTGTTGCATGTTAGGTCCATAATAACCTGCAATATTGAAATCTATAGGATTTTTAACCATTGAAGATACTTTTTCTAGACCGACTTCGTCGACTAAGACATGTAGTAAATGATGAACTTTGATAGAGCCATTGAATTGTAAACCACAAGTTTTGTCCAATATCTTATTTACTTCTGCAAGTAATATTGGATCGTTATTTAGAGTTTTTAAATCTTCATTTAAATTTCCAGATGTAGTAGCGCAAGGGGTGATTATATCTAAACCATGATTCTCAGCCATTGCGAATGTACGTGCATTCAAAGTTAATTGCAGTCTTTTGTTTGCCTGACGCATTATTCCTGCTCCACAACTAGTTGCACCATCTAATGATACCAGTTCAATATTCAAGGATCTGGCTATTGGAAACATAGTATCTCTAACTTCTGGTGCACTACTATGTGAGACATTACCAGGATGATATGCATATTTCAAGGGCACTAAAATCTACCATCCAATTCATTAAATATTGCTACTACTTCATGGTGATTCCCTACAGAAGAATTGAATTGTCTCGGCATTTTTCCTATTCCCGCAGGAGGCAGTACCATTCCTAAGCCGTCATTTATCATGTTTCCACCTGTTCTTGTAAAACCAAGTAACATTCTAGCCGTAACTCCAGAAAATAAATTACTAAGTAATCCCAAAGGACCTAGGACTTGTCTAAATATAACTGTATCATTTACTTTACCACTACTTTTAACTGACCAAGTATACCACCAAACATGCTTTCCATGTCTTCCATTAAATGAATCTCTATTCAGGGCAGAAGTCTTGGCATCTAATAATGCATCAGAGATAGAGTCAAAAATAGCGCTTTGGCGTCGTATAGGAGATAAATCTGTTTCAGCCTTGATACCAGTTGAAGAGGATAAATAAGTATCAATTTCCGACTTTTTATTTATCGAAGTACGAGGATCATTTCTTCTAGCCCACGCGCTAACAACCAAGGATGGTCCAATATAATTTTCTGAGAAGGGAGTGGCATCAGAGCATGCATGCAAAAGAGGGAAACTTGAGAAATTCTTAATCGAGTGTAAATGTAATGCTGTAGATTTTGTCATGACACCAATAGGCCCTTGAGAAGTATCTTTACCTTCTCTAGTAGCAGCAACCATCCATGGTTTACTGGATTCGCGCTTTCTTTCCAGCTTCCAAGTATCAACAAGTAAATCTCTAACTACGTCAAAACAAGGCAAAGGTGCTAGTCTCAATCGTATCGTTCCATCATCATTCAATGGAAGTGTATCTAGACGTAGTGTACCTGGTAAAACTAATCTTCCGTTTATTGAAATAGCCGTATTTGGGTCTTCACAATGCCCATCTCTAAATGTCAATCTTCCATCATGTGAGGATTTTAGAGTTCTAAGAATTTCCAATACAGACATATGTCCCGGTAAAGAGCAAAGCCATGTATCTTTACCTCTGGACTTAGATTCAGGATCATATCTGAAAATTGAAATTTCTACTTGTAAATAATCTGAAATTAAAGATGGTATATTGAAACCGTCGTCCCCGGTTGCTCCAACAGCATCAGAGCCATCAACATAATTACGTATCAAATCTATTTTATCTTCTTGGAAATTACCAGTTCCATCTACTGCAGACATATGGATTAATGACTCTATTGTCCATTGAGTTGCTAAAGAGTCGTAATCTACATCGCAATCTACTCTTGTAACAAGTCTATTGCCTCCTAACTCTTCGAATCTGCGATCCCAATCCTTTCCTGATTGACAAAATAATTCATAACTAGAGTCCCCTAACGAAAGAACAGAAAAATTTACTCCTTTCAGTATAGGATTTTCTTCTGAATTGGCCTTTTTCCAAAGCTCTTCAGCGTTGTCTGGCATTTCTCCTTCACCCCATGTTGAACATACTATTAACACTCTTTTGTGATTTGAAAGAGAGTTAAAATCAAAACCATCCATATCGTAAACTGTTCCCAAGAGTCCATATTTAGATGATTCTTTGACAATTTTTGATGCTAATTCTTCAGAATTTCCCGACTGGGAACCAAATAATACAGAAAGACTTCGATCTCCAGCCTCTAAATAGGAATCTATTGCCATATCAGAACTATTATCCATATTTTCATCATTAGAGCTGCTCGATACCTCATCAAGTTTTGACTCAGATTCTGAAGTGGAATCGTTAGCAGTTATTTCAACTGAACTACTTTCCACAGCAGCCATGAGTGGCAAAGTAGAATCAATCCAAATTTTCGCTGATTCTTCGTAATCTACATCACAGTCAACTCGCTGGTAAATCCTTTTTGCCCCTCTAGATTCAAAGAAATTATCCCATTCTTTACCAGATTCACAAAATAAATCATATGAAGTATCGCCNAAGGCCAGTACAGAATAACTTACTCCTTCCAAAGAAAGATTTTCATCAGCATTAACTGCCTCCCATAATTCTTCGGCATTATCTGGTTGTTCTCCATCGCCCCATGTACTACAACAAATCAGAACTCTGTTACTAGTGGAAATTTCTGTAGCTGAGGTTTCATCCATCCCTTTTACAGTTGCAGCCAAACCGTGTGAAGCGGCTGCTTTACCTGCTTGAACTGCTATCTCTTCGGAGTTACCGGATTGTGAACCATATAAAATTAGAAGCGGTAAAGAGTCGGACATCGTAACACCTGTTATACAACCTGTTCCACTAGTAGTCGATTATTATAAGTCTCGTTTTTTAAATTTCAAATGTAATGTAAAAAGTTGGTTAATTACATCCCCATTCCATCGAATTCGCCACCTTCCATCGGACCAGTGCTCTTACTGGAGATTACATCGTCAATCCTAAGAATCATTACAGCGGTTTCGGAGGCGCTTTGTATCGCCTGTTCAACTACTCTGCTAGGCTCAAAAACCATAGCCTTATCCATATCTGCAACGCCTCCTTCATATACATTAACCCCGAAAGTAGATTTGCCCTCAGAATGTGCTTTCCGTAAATCTATGATAGTATTGACCGGATCTAATCCAGCATTCTCAGCAAGAGTACGTGGTATTACTTCAAGTGCCCCAGAAAATGCTTCAATGGCCATCTGCTCCCTTCCTCCGATACCTTCAGCATAAGATCGTAAGTCTCTGCTTATTGCTGCTAAAACAGACCCACCACCTGTTAATACGGCACCATCTTCGTGTGCAACTGCAACAACTCCAATGGAGTCATCGAAAGCCCTTCGAATTTCATCCACCACGTGTTCAGTACCTCCTCTGAGTAAAACAGAAACGCTCTTTGCTTCGGGGCATCCTGTAATGAAAACCATATCAGAATCCCCTATTTTCTTTTCTTCTACTTTCGCAGCAACTCCTAAATCATTAACTGATAAATCGTCTACATTAGTAATTATATTTCCTCCAGTCGCCTTCGATAATGCTTCCATATCACTCTTCTTAGCCCTTCTTACAGCGAAAATACCTGACTTAGCCATATGATGTTGTGCTAAGTCATCTATTCCTTTTTGACAAATGATTACATTTGCACCAACCGAAGATATTTTATCAACTAATGATTTTAGATAATTTTCTTCCTCGGCCATGAACTTCGATAACATATTAGGATCTGTAATTTGTATTTTTGCATCAACTTCTGTCTTCTTTACTTCTATCGCAGAATTGATTAAGGCTATTTTCGCTTTGGATACTATTCTAGGCATGCCGGAATGAACTCTCTCTTTATCTAAAATAATGCCGTCTATAAGAGAACTGTCTCTTATCGAGCCTCCTTGTTTCTTTTCGACCTTAACATCATCTAAATCTACGATTGTTATTTCATCAACCTCTTGAGAAACGGCTAAGACTGCACGTACACTTATATCTGCCAAGAATTCTTTTACAGCGCCCGCACTTTTTCCAGTTAATGCTGTTTTTGCTACTTCTTCTAATGTTTTAGGCGATACTTCAATAGCATGATTTTCTATTAATTCGGCAGCTTTGTCAGATGCCAATCTAAAGCCTTCACAAATTACTGTTGGGTGAACATTTTGCTCAACAAGATCTTCGCTTCTTTTCAATAACTCTCCTGCTATTACCACAGCACTTGTAGTTCCATCATAACAATGTTGTTCCTGAGTTTTTGCTATTTCTATGATCATTTTTGCTGCTGGGTGTTCTATGTCCATTTCTTTTAGAATTGTGGCGCCATCATTTGTGATTACTACGTCACCCATGCTATCAACTAGCATTTTATCCATTCCTTTTGGACCGAGAGTAGAACGTACTGCATCTGCTACGGCCTTTGCAGCGGCTATATTGTTACTCTGGGCAGTACGGCCACTAGTCCTTTGTGTTCCTTCTTTCATAATAAAAATTGGTTGTTGTCCGTTATACATTGAAGCACTTCCGTTATATTCTTACATCTGCCACTGTATTGTTAGTCATAAGCCCTCGCACAATATATTATTTTGAAAATTATTCATTTTTATTTTCATCCAACCATTCTTGGCCATAATGAGCCCATTGTTCCATCGTCCAACCTTCAGGCAATCCATTTTCGGGGAGAGGGGGCATATTCGGCATTTCAGAAGTAATTGGAGGAGGCTGTTGGAATATTTCCTCAGAACCTCCAAACATTGAATTAGCAATTTGATCTGAAGATGGTAATTCTAAATTGGGAGCAGTTTTTTGTCCATCCCATCCATCTATACTCATATTATAGCCATCCAAAGTGGAGATTTCTTCCAATGGTGCATTGGCTTTTCTAATAATACGCATTGAAATTGAAGATATTCCAATAAATGCTACAAATCCAACAATCATTACTAAAACGTTGCCCGTAATCCAAGCAATATTTTCTGCATCTGGCCCAGTTTCTATTGGTTCTGGTTTGATCAAATTAATAGATACAGTTCTAGTAGAAACATCTAACTCACTGCTAACTACTAATGAAACATCGAAATCTACTTCATTAGTTAGGAGATTCTCAAGATCTTCGGATCTTACATCAAAATATATTGTTACTTCTCTTTCCTCTAGTGCTTTAAGGACAAAATTACCATCTTCTTCATCCAACCAAGCTCTGTAGATTGTGTATTGATTCTCGAGTTCAACCTCGGTTCTTACTTGTTGATCTTCAGTTGGATGCATACTTTCGATAACGAAAGAAAGAGAATAATAATCTCCTGCTTCAGAAATTTCCATGGCATCGGAGAACTGTGAAGGAGGAGCAGTACGTAGCCATCCTACTGTCCCTACATTGAAAAGAGCCTCTCCACTACCCATCACTGATACATCATTTCTAGAAGATTCAACGCTTGTAGCTTCTAAAGTTATTTTCCTAGAGCCGTCAGCATCTGCACCAAATGAATAACTTACAGATAAATTATAAGATGTACCTGCTTGTATGTATGGAGTTCTACCATTATTTAGCCCTGAAGCTGAGGTAAATACATCAGAAACATGAGAAAATGATATATCAAAGGCATCAACAGTATTTCCTCTATTCCATATTTCCCAACGAAGGGTTCTGTCATCGCTACCCGCACCGAATATCTCTTCCGTCATATCTAAATCAGGAATTTCAACAAGATAAGTGACTGGCACAGTTACATAGATATCTGCACTGAATGAATAAGCGGGATCAATCTTACTAGTTGCAGTTACTTTAACTTCATACGTTCCGTTTTCAACTCCTTTATTCATAGGCAGAAGAAGTGAGATTGTGATATCTCCACCGTTTGGAGGTATTCCAGATGTTAACTCTGTACTAGTGGCCGGCAGTAATTGCCAATAATCGGTCGATACAGAGATATCAAATGATTCTTCAGTGTTCCCATTATTGATTAAAAATATCTCTACAACTTTTCCAAAACCATTGGCAGGAGCAAATAACTCACTTTTAATTGGTGCCACGACTAAGTCATGATAGACTGGGACTTCAATGTAGAGAACAGTTTCTGCCTGGAATATAGCAGGAGATCTACCATTTGCAACTAATGTTAGGGTGTAAATCCCAGGTGCTAGTCCTTCAGGAACGGTAATTTCTGCATTTAGAATAAATTCTTCATTTATTGAAGAGTTAAGTAATGATATTATTTCACCAGTGGAAGCATCATACCATTTTATGTATTCTGAAGACCATTCATTTGTATCAAAAGAACCTCCTAAATTCCACGTAGCAATCTGATTACCATTATTCTTCATGTTCATTGTTATGTTAGCTTTATCGCCGGGCAAAAGTGTTGCTGCAGGGTTAGATAATTTATCTGGAGATAAAGTGATTGAATATGTAGGTTCAACTTTAACAGGTATGACTAATGCAAATTTTGAATTATTTTGAATTCCATCATTTATATCAACTATCCAATCTATTTCTTGAACCAAAGTTCCATCTGGTATTGATAAATTAAACCAAACATCTGTAACAGTTCTTGCTTTAATGACCTTACTAACTACATAATTATCATGATCAACTAGATTATTGGAATCTATTCTCAATGGATATTTATACATCCAAGACTGATTAGATAGAACAGTGAAATACCTCAGCGTAATATCAATATATCCTTTGTTCATTATCCTACAATGAAGTGAGGGAGGATTAGGATCAGCTGCTAAAACAATATATGAATTGGGCAAGGGATCATTACATTGTGCGTCTAATGTGTATTCAGGATATCTCTCAATTCCAAAAATTAAGAATGAATCGAGATGAATCCCTTCATTAGCATCGGACCCATCTGATAGGAACAAAAGAGAGAGAGTAAAGCCGTCGTTCTGATGTAAATCCGATACATTCCATATTAGCCTAGACCAATCGCCTTCATTGGTAGACAAATTTTGTTCGGTGTAGTTATAGTAATGTGTTTCATATCCAGAATCAGTTTCTAATAGTATAGAATCACCAATATCCGTTTGCCCCCATGCTTTGGTTACAATTTGCATTGAATAATAATTTGGACTTTTTATTTTGACCTTACAAATATATTGAGAATAAAGTGAAGACATGGCCGAAGTGAAACTACCTTGTCCCAATCCATGTTCATAACCGTCCCCCCAAATGCCGTCGGAGCAGCCATCTTGATTACTGGTTGTCACCCAAGCCCAATGTAATCTATCATACCTATTCGATGCATATCTATTGCTGTCATCTCCTGAAACTTTCCAGTGCCAATCTCCATTTGCACTGTTATTATTTTCCATTCTCCAAGTCCCAGTGGGGAAATCTCCATCCAAGGTTAACCCATTTTGTTCATAGCCAGCTCCAAACCATGTTGGCCTTCCATAACCTTGCGGCATGTTGGTACAATACTTACCTTCATTACCTTCATCGCCACAATTGCCATTCTCCATATCATCAGACCAAGCCGCCACTGGGACTTCTCGCTCTACCCTATCATTACCATTATTACCATCTTGCAAACCAGCATCAACAGTCCCGACTATGACCATTCCCCCCGTCAATAAACCATCATCATTTAGCATACTATGAGCAGTGTCAGGTGTCCAAACAAAGGCCAATCTTTCGGATTGTGAGCTAGATAAAGTAACATTGAAACTCCACTCTTTTATCATAAAACCGATAGGATGCCAAATTTGAAGAGTGGCATTTGCAGTTACTTGAGTGGGTTGGAAACCTAATTGAATGAATGTCACATTAATTTGTATCGGAGTACCTTTAATCAAATATTCCTGGACTGTAGAATTAGGTTGTATCCATTGCATTGGAGTTCCGGAAGAATTTCCTAATTCTATGTCAAGAGCTTTAAAATCTACAGCATCGGACCTAGGACTTACCTTAGAGTAATTAGGGTCATCAAAATTTGTAGATATTAACACAGGATAAGCACTAACTAAAAGAAAGGTGATAACGATTACATAAGAATAGAGACTACGCATGTACAAGTATTTGGGATGAACTTTTATCTATGAAAGTATGGGGTGGAAGTTCAGTGAGTAGAAAATTTGGAATTTCAAAAAATGTGTTGAAATGATAACTCTTAGATGAGCAGTGTATGAAGACCTTATCTCTGTTGAATGTGACGTGAGCGTATGAGTGTAGGCGGAAATTTACTAAAACGGTTTCACTTATTGATTATAATTATCTGTCAAGTGACAATTGTTCCAACCTTTCTATTCTCAATTGCGTATCTAATAGATCTAGATGTTGAAAATGCAAGTGTAGGACTAAGGACAGAAATGATTAGTTGGATTGTCATAGCAGGAATAACATATGGAGTTATTTCTCTTGGACTTGCATTAATAATGAGCGGATATACTCCTTTTTATGTTTCAAATAAAGGAGGTTGGATTGCTATTACTGGATTAAGTAGGAGAATTAATGATCCTGAATTAATTGATAGAGCTAGATTGAATGCATATAAAACCCCACATGGAGCAATGAGTAGGTTAGTGTATATTAAAATAAAAAGAGAAAATTTTGATATAATGACAGTTCATGGTGGTTTGCAATTGTTGGCAATACCTTTGCAAGTAATCCTAATCGCTGTTCCTCTGATAATAATGGAAGGCGTACCGGAAAATTTGATTAAATCTGACTCTGCATTTCAATTGGGAATAATAGGCTATCTTATTGCATTATGGGCAGCAATTAGAATACATCCATTGATTTCTTCTAGATTAATTGGTTTTGCATATTTGTTAAGGAACATTTTAGGAAGATTTGGGAGAATATCATGGACGATGCCTTTGATTCTTTATTGGGTATTTGCAAGATTTTTTCTAGCATTGTCATTAGGTTGGTTGGGTATTGATTATGAACAATGGCATGAAATGCAGTTAGAAAAAATAGTGATAAAAACTGTGGTAGATGAAGCTGTAATTCCAGAAAAGGCCTTATTGGACTCAATTGTCGCAATTTCAGTTCTGCCTATGGCCACATTTACTACTTTCTCAGTATTAAGTGGAATGAAAGAAATGCCAGAATGGATGTTGGGTCAAGAAGAAAAATTAAAAAATGTGAATATAAATTCCCTGGAATTATCTAACGAAAAGGAGGAAAATAGTGATGATCCTTTTGGTTTTTTTAACGATGATTAATTACAAGAAATAATCTAAAGTGAAATTTAATAATTTCCAACCTGACCCTAAAAATAGTCCAAAGACGATTATGTTCGGACCATTTAGGAATAAAAATAATCCAGAAAATAAGAGTATTGATAGAAGAAATATGAGTTGTTTTCCTTTACTTATATAATAATTAATTAAGTCCAAAGATAATGGAATGGCAAATCCTATTGAAAAGTATAGAATATTCAGAATTAAATGTAACAAGTTACTCTCCTCTTAATTCAGAAAGTACTTCTTCAAGTCGATCCATTCCTTTAGATATTCCTTCTTCATCTAGTGTGTAAGCAAATCTTAGGTGCCCTTCACCTGCTTTTCCAAAAGCAGACCCTGGGGAGCAAAGAACCCCTCCCTTTTCTAGAATAGCTATGGCTAACTGCTCACTGTTATATCCATCAACATGAACCTTTGGAAAGACGTAGAAAGCTCCATCTGGAACGTGGCATGAAACGCCTGGCATTGCATTAAGCCTGTTACATATCAAATCTCTTCTTGATTTAAATTCAGCACACATTAATGACGGATAATCAGAAGCCTTATTCATGGCTTCTAATACTGCATATTGCATTGCATCATTGCTACAAGCAGTAACATAATACTGCATTTTATTTATTTCTACCATGGCGTCAGAATCGGGAGAAAGTACATATCCAATTCTCCATCCTGTCATTGCAAATGTTTTTGAGAATGAATTAATTAAAAATAATTTATCGTGACCAGCACCCAAAAAAGATACATGTTCTTCATTGTAAATTATTCGATCATAAACTTCATCCGTAATTATCCATATATCATTCTTTTTAGCAAACTCAACCAAATTATCGCGTTGATTTTTAGAAACAGTTGCACCTGTTGGATTACTGGGAAAATTAACTAATATTGCCACTGTTTTTTCATTGATTCTCGATTCTAAATCCGCTATTGTTGGTACGAAACCATTATCGAAATCACAAGGATAGAAATTTGGCTCACCACCACATATCACCGCATGTTGAGGATACAGTGGAAAATATGGTTCAGGGATTAAGACGTTATCTCCTGGATTTACTATAGCCAGGAACACATCCAAAAGTGCATTTGTTCCACTCATTGTTATACATACATTTGATTGGTCTAAATTAGGAGATAAATGAGACCATTCGTTAGCTATTTTTTCTCTTAATTGTGGCAAACCCGCAGTAGTGGTATACTTATTTTTGCCCTGTTGCATTGCAAGATTAAAAGCCTCGATAGCTAATTCTGGAGGTTGAAAATCTGGTTCTCCAAGACCAAATTGTACTGTATCATCTCCTGCCATATCGAACATACGTCTTACTCCTGTAGGACGTATGCTGTTTGCTCGGTCGGAGAACCTTGCCATGGGCTGCCGAGGGATGGCTAAAGGTTTTAAGAAGAATTGATAAAAATCATCAAAATAGCATTCAAGCATCACTCATGAATTAATTGTGCATCTAATGCAGTATCAGAATCTAATTTCTGAGTATCATCAACTCTGGAAGAATTAAAAAAACCGACATGGAATTTTTTAGAGATACTGAAAGCAGCATCATTTTTCCTCTGTGAAATAATTGAGTAACCTGCAACAAAAACAAATAAGCATATAATTAGAAGATTAATAATAGAAAATGGTTGATCTTGAATACTACTCGGAGATACATATACATCAATCAGTACTGGAAGCGAATGCTGATCTCCTGAGGTAGATCTTACTTCTATTTCATGATAATTACCAGATAGCTGACTATGATAAATAGGTAGATTCCAAATTAGTGGAGTTAAGGAGCCCACTACAGAAGATGAATTGTTATTTTCTAATTGATTGGGATTAAAAAAAGTCCAAGGCCCATCATCTACACGATACTGCATACCCTCGACACTCCCCATTTGCCCCCAAGTATGGCCTATTATCTCCACGCAATCTAAGCAAGAAGAAGTATTTTCATAATTCACAGAAAGTAGATGATTTTGAATATATGGATTCATGGAGATAGTCTGATTAGTTTCTTTGAGATGAATTGCAAGAGATACCGCTGCAAATGCATCAACCATGCCGTAACCAAAATCTCTATTCCAGTAAGGATCTATATCGGGGGCACTTGGCTCCCCTTTTCTTTCGGATGTTTGTTTGAGTACTTCTTTAATTTGTATTGGGGTCAAATCTTCATTCGCTTCTATTAATAACGCAATTATGCCAGAAACAGAAGGTGTTGCATATGACGTACCGCTACCTCTGTTTGTGTAGGTATTCTCTGATGCATCTCCTCCAATGAAATTATTGCAACCTCCACTAGTAATGCAGGCTTCTGCTTGAATTATATTTGATCCGGGTGCACTAATTTCAGGCTTTAATTCATCTAATGGATTACCATTACCATTATCTTTTCTTTGACCTCTGCTAGAATAACTTGCTACAGTATCATCGCTCCTGTCTATAGTATTCTGATCATCAGTTGCTCCCACTGTAATAGATAATGATGATGAGCCCATCCCAGATAAACCGTCATTATCTGGGCCATCATTTCCTGCCGCTACCGAAACAGATATTCCAGCTAGCATTGCTTCATCTAATATTCTACTATGCATGTCTGTGCCATCTGAACCCCCATTTTCATGACTTGTTATTCCCCAAGACAAGGAGATTATATCAATACCATAATCTTCTTCTTGTGCTCCTTGCCAAGCATCATCCTTGTGATCAATAATCCATTGAATACCATTCATTGCAGATTCATAGAACTCTTGTTCAAGTAAATAATTCTCAAATGGTCCTGCCCCAACATCAGTACCTATCCTAACATCGATTAGTTTGGCATCTGGTGCAGCGCCAGTAAAATTAGAGACGCTCCCATCGGCCTCAACTCCTGTTGCGCTGGCCATACCCATGCACGCAGTACCGTGTTGATTTGCATCATCAGGATCAAAAGTACCGTCAGTTGGTCTTTGGCCAAAACCTGCTAAAACACAATTAGGATCAGAAGGATTGTAGCAAACCGCATCATAGCCTGCAACAAATTTTTCCATCAATCCAGGGTGTTCATTATCAACTCCTGTATCAGTAAGTGCGATGTTCACTCCTTTGCCAGTAACCCCTAAATCCCATGCTCCGGGATAAATACTTGAATTACTAGCTTTTACAGAAGGAGTTTGGATGTCTCCGTAAAAAATAACTGAACCATATCTTTCAACCATAACTACATCTTCGAAATTAATTAAATCTGTAGCTTGTTGCCTCTCAACAGGACCTAACAAAAGAGCATTTACCGACTTTAATTCCATACGTATTTCAAATCCCAAATTCGTCAATTTTGTTTTATCCTCCTCAGTTATTTCTCGTGAGAAGGAAATTCCAATATTTACAAGACCGGTTGCATTTTGAATAGAATCATGAATCCCGTTTCTATCTGAATCCAAAGAAGTTGTCATCCACCATGGATCTGGATTTAGCCATGTAACATCTTTCTGAGGCATGAATTCAAAACTCTCAATGGATGATTTATAATTTTGAGATGTTTTTTCGACATTATCTGACGTTGAATAAATGCTTCCCATGAGTGAAGTTGTTAAAATGAATATGAGGAGAACTGCAACTTTTCCATCTCTCATGTGTACGCGAAATGGGAATGTTTATTCAAATAAACTGACATATGCTAAATAATGTCATAAAAAGTGGTGGGGGCACTGGGATTTGAACCCAGATCAGCAGGTGTCTTCCGCCTAGCGTGCACCCGGCAGGCGCACGCTCTCGGGTTGCGACAGGTCGGTGCTCCAGTTGGTCATCAAAACCATCAGAAAACCATCTCGTCGTCATTCCCGTGCAACTGGAGCCCGCTGTACTACCAGGTTATACTATACCCCCATAGGGATATCATTCCGAGAAACCCTACTCTTATGATGGTCTCGGTCATAATCATAGAATAAATGATAAATTTATGATAAAGGGCCAAAAATAATACTGAACAATATCCACAATCCGAATATAGTCGAAGCGATACCCCATGCCCTAGGCCTTAATCCTATACTCATTTCACCAAAAATTCTTGAAATTGGGCCAAGAATTAAAGCTAAATTACGTAAAATAATTATTGAAAAACCTGCACAAAAAATAAACAAAATAAAGAAAAAAATAGCCATTAATGGGCCGAATAAACCTGATCTAGCAATTCCACCTATTCCTTGGGATATCATTTCTGGAATCCTTAACCATAAAAGCCAAGCAAGCCAAAGTCCAAGATATGTATCTTCACTAAAACTTTCTTTAGATTTCCAAGAACGATAACTATCTGGTAGTTTATTATATGCTAAATTGGCTAAGAATTCAATTTCTGTTATTTTACCCAATTTCAAAATAGAAATACCATGATAAGTGAGTAAACAGGCTAAGAAAAGTTCAATCCATATCCAAAAGAATCCTAGGCCTAAAGAAGAAAATAAAGCAACAGGTAATGCCCAATATGCAAATCCAACCACTGAAGAATACAGTATTAAGAGACTACCCGCACCAGGTAACAAAGGCTCTTCAGGGAATTTGAATTGTCTCTCCCTGGGCATTGCCAAAACAATTAGCGGTAGAAATGCTGTCGAAAAAACTAATGAAATAATCTGAATTGGATTGTTACCAGATCCAAATGAGGCTTTCATTGATGCTTCTTCGATTTCTGATGAAGACATTGAGCCTGGCTTCCATTCCGTAATGAATCCCGCAGAATCAATAACTAAAACAGCATCAGAAGCTTTATTTGGCAGAGATAGGCCCATTCTAGAGTCATATTCATCTATTAAAAGTGGCCAAGAATTATTCAGTTTTTCTGAATAAGAATCTAAATAACTTGCTTCCAAACCTTCACCAGTCGCTATCTGAACATATGAAATATCTAATTCAGAATTCCTTAATGATTTAGAAAAATCATCATATTGAAGTAATGCATTCGGAGATCCGTGTTGGAACATACCAAGAACGACGATGTCTGAATCCTCCATTATGTCAGAAAGTGTCATAGAATTTGTATCGGGATTATGGGAAATCAACATAAATGGTGGCACAGCACCATTGTCCCTGAACGGTTCAGAATCAATATCAGGTAATTCAATTGCAGGGCCAAGGCTAGCAAAAGCAAGTAGTATAATTACGCCGTATGCAGGGAGAGGTAACATTGCTTCCTTTAGTGAAATAAATATCCATCCAAAAATACCTATTGGGATGATAATTGCTGCCCATGTTCCATTGACCAGAGATTGTGAATCATCAGGTACAATGAAACGTAAAATAATAATTATATTGCAGTCATTAACTGGATCTTGGTCAGAGAGGTCTATGCACATATCAACCATGTAATTACCTGGTTTCAACGGTTTATCTGAAGACCATGTGTAAGTTGTTCTATTATCTTCTGCAACCCTAATTCCTTGAGGGTTCTCGAAATGATACTGCCTTAAATCTTCATTATCCCATTTTCCATGATACATACTACTCCATTCGGTCGGCCCAACAATCTCAAAAATTTGATGAGAAAAATCATCTAACCCCCATGGAGAAATTGGAGTCATCTCTACCCTAACCATCCGATTTGCATCAACTAATGCTTCAATTTTGATATCTAATATTTGTCCTTCAAACATTATCCCAGAGGTTACGTCATAATTCCCCCATAAAAGTGCCCCCGATTCTACGCATTCATGTCTGACATTTATTGACAAATCTATAGTATCGCCTTTATTTAAACTAACATTAATTTGCCCCCCTTGTACTGAAAACTCATGAGGAGAAGTGTAGCCTTCAGACATTGAAATAGATTCTGTATATTGATTAGAAATAACAGCAACTCCGCCCATTAACAAAGAGATTTCGAATTGAGTCTCAGAACCAACTGGGCTGGGTAAAAAATCAGAAGCCTCACAGGAATTACTACTGCCGCCTTCTAAAGAAGCAAACAAAGTTACAGAAATATTACCTTCAAATCTAAAAGGCTCTTCTATAGGAGAGGATTGAACATTTAATATATTTGGATTTAAAGTTGAACTGGTTCTACTAAAAGAAACGCTGCCTTGAGGAAATCCAGTCAAAACTGACCAATTTCTATCCAAAAATGGCGATTCTTCATCCCCTTTAATGAAAAGCATATGATTGTCTGGATAATCATAGGAAATTCCTGGGCCATTGTTTTCCTCAACTGTTTGAGCACTTGAAAATGAAGAAATAAACAAAAATGTGATAAAAAATAATATTAATATTTGATGATAATTGTATCTTTTTGAAGACATGATAATACCCATTTATTTTGAAGTTCAAAGAAAAAATTGAATCGCCCATATCGCAGCAACTGCCCCGGAAATTGTTGATATGAAGTTTACACTATGTTTTCCTAGGTAGCCACGATTCTCAAATAATGCTCCCAGTAAAGAATCTAATTGGCAACCAAGCCAACCTATTACTGTGATACATAAGAAAAGGAAAAATGGAGGATTTAAGTCTCCATTCAAAGCCCCCAAAAGAGTAGAAATTATTGCAACTATCAGCCCTCCATAAAAGGCAGCTACAGTCCCAGTGGGAGACATTCCGCCATTAGTTCCTGCAGGAACGGCAGCTAAAGTCGTAATTATTCTGGTTCTGGGATCTAGACTTCCTATTTCAGATGCTAGAGTGTCTGAAGAAGCAACTGCTACACACGCACAAAAGGCTGCATAAGCATAATCATGACCTCCTAAAAGAAAATTAATTATGGCAATTAATGAAGCCCCTCCCCCATTAGCAAGAACATTTTTCCAACCTCTCTTACCCTCATTAGATTCCTCAACTGAAAGTAATGATTTTTCTTCATACTTCCATTTAGTAACTACAGATGACATTATTAAAAAAGACATCAAAACTATTAGCCAAGTCCAATGACCAAGTAAAGATATTAATAGTCCAACTGTTAAAGCAGCCAAAAGACCACCCAAATCTAGGAAATCATAGAATTTAGATATGAATAATAGTATTCCCACTAATACTAGTGAAATCAATAGTTCAGTTGTCACTTCCATTCAGACCCCATGTTGCTGTTAGTATATGTTATCAAGAAGCATTCCCCTATTATCCTATTTTATTGATTTAATCATTAATGTTATTTGAATCAAGAATTTTTATGCCTTTCAATAATTGAGTGGCTATGAATAATATGGATAAAATCAATATTAATGTCCAGATTATTGATATCAATGAAGAATAAGTTTCGCCCAATCCGTAAGATTCTGGAAGGAAGTAAGATAGATAAGAAGTGGCATTCCAAAATGAATGTCCAAGGATAGCTAGCACTATTGCCACAGATATTGACTTTGGTGGTATTATACCAGAAGGTAAAACCGAACTAGATGTCGTAGATAATCCATCTTTAGATAAATTGGTTGATTTTGGGGAGTTTTCAATCTCAAATTGATTAAATATTTTGCCAGAACTGTCTAACAATAACCAAGGAGAATTAGGTTTTACTGAGTCTGAATTATTTTTTCCTAGATTTGAATTAGTAGATATATCCGAACTATCATAGCCAGATAAATCTCCATCTCCATCAAAATCAATGCCTACACCTTCAATAAAATCAACAGCATCTTGTGACCAGGAATTGGCATACCGTTCTAACTTAGTCTTGAAATCTGTTTCTTTTACTAACCAACCCAATGCAGTACCAGTTACTGCAGCCCATACTGCATGACCTGGAATAGATCCAATTCCCCTAATCAAGATTGTAATGGTTATCCCCAAGGGTCCGCCCATTAATGAGATTCCAATATATTGAAAATTTTCTATCAAAGCAAAGCCTAAGCCTACTGTAAAGCCTACTTGAAAGCCTTGTTTTGGTCCTTTTATAGATGGTAAAAATAGCGCAACTGCGATTCCTTTGAAAATTTCTTCACAAAATGGAGCACTGATTGCAAGTAAACACAAATCACTAGCCCATAAAGGGAATGTAGAAGGGATGATTGCAGGTGCAAAAAAACTATTGAAGATAAATGCTGGAAATGCAGAGGCCATGCCTGCTAGTAACCATGACTCAGCATCTCTTCTCTTTGTTGGTAAGCCTAGTGATTGTGTAGAAGTTCCCCACCAAGCAAGTACAGGTAAAGAAAATCCAATTAACCACAATGGAATTGCAATGATTACAAATAATAATACTCCAAAGAATTCAGTGGATTGAGAGAAAAATAAGACTGAAACAATAATTCCAGTCAGAACTACTGATATAAAAACGAACCATAATTGATTCGTGGGCGGTAAATCAAGTACAGAATCATCCCTTATTATGTATCTTTTTAATTCTGTCTTCATATCTGTTTGCAATGAACCGCCGGAAGGTAGAGGATGGAGATATTGTCCTTTCACACTTGGAGAAGCTAATTTAACATGTATTAATCGAGGTCTGTACAGGCGTAATATAATAAAAAGAAGAGGCAGACTACAAAGGCTACCCGATAATGTCATTATTGGGTTTCTGTCCATAATTCCAACAATAATGAAAAGAGAAGTATATAATAAAAAAAAGGCAGGAAGAACAGTACCTATCATACTAAAATAAATTTTCCATGGACTACTTTTTCTGGCTATTCTGATATCATCGGGGGCTTTTGTTAGCCTAGTTGGATTAGGAATTCTGAATTTTCTATTTTGAGAATCTACAATGATTTTCTCATTACTCATTTTTAACAAATCCTAGTGCCACTCAGATCGCCCATCACTCTTGATGTACAAAGCATCCGGTGCGGTTTTTCATCACAGTGGCATACCTCCGAGAAGGTATGAGCATATTGGATTTCGCACACTTACATTATTGCTCCACATAGACCGCAAAATAATTCATTTCGTTTGTTATCCTTTTGCATCGTCCATTGGCCACAAGCGGGACATGGAGGTAATCCTCTTTCACTAGGCTTAATTGGAGGGCCTCGAAAAGGTCTTTTCTTGGTAACTCTATACCATCCTTTTTTTGGCCTCTTCACTTTAGGCAACTAATCACCATACACCGCAGAGGGGCATTTATTGAAGATACTTCTCATTAATTCTAATCTATTAAAATAAAAGTTCAATACAAAATTTATGATACCGACGGGATAATTTACCTCACCTACATCACAAAGCATGCAAATTACAGTAGTTGGTGCAGGAGTTACTGGCTTATCAACTGGAATAAGATTATTAGAACAAGGATACAATGTAAAAATAATTTCCAAGGAATATAGTCCAAATACAGTTTCAGATGTGGCTGCGGCATGGTGGTATCCATTCCTTGTAGAGCCAATTGAAAAAACAAATAAATGGTCATCGGAGTCTTTTATTGAGTTCTTAAGGTTGAAAAATGAAGGCTTAGAATTTATTACTATGCGACTAGGAAGAGAGTACTTGGAGGAAGAAACCGAACCACCTGGTTGGAGTAGAGATATCCCCCACTTCAGAATTCTTGAATCCAATGAAATAATAGAAAATTACAATTTTGGATGGGAATTAGAGGCCCCAGTCATAGAAATGCACCTTTATATGCCTTGGTTACTATCTAAATTCAAAAAATTAGGTGGATTAATAGAAGTTAATGAATTTGAAAAAATTGAGGAAGTACCAGGTGAAATAATTGTAAATTGTTCAGGACTGGGAGCAAGGACTCTATCAAATGATGAGGATGTAATTCCTGTAAGAGGGCAAGTTATTTACATCAAACAAGATCCAGAATTTGGCCGATATGATCAACAACCTGAAAGTTTGACCTACACGATACCGCGTAGAGATGTAACCGTTCTTGGAGGGACTGCTCAAATAGGCGATTGGGATGAAAAAATCAGAGAAGAAGATAATGAAAGTATACTTTCAAAGTGTGAATTACTGTGGCCTGAATTAGACAGAAGAAATATCATAGGTACAGCCGTGGGTTTAAGACCTTCTAGGTACGAGCTTAGACTTGAATTTGAGCTAATCAAAGGAAAAAAAGTAATCCACAATTACGGCCATGGAGGAGCGGGGGTAACTCTCTCATGGGGATGTGCAGATGAAGTGGCTAATATTGTAAAAATCAATATGATGACTTAGTAGTATTAATAACTACTGCCCCGATTTTATATGGGTCGCCATTCGATGCAGGTCTTCTATCTTCTAGCCTACCTTTCCAGCCATCTTCTATTGTACCAATCGGTATACGGATTGATGCACCACGATCAGAAACACCATAAGAAAATTGATCTATCGATTGAGTTTCATGTAGTCCAGTCAATCTTTGTTCATTATGGGCCCCATAAACGGACATATGCGCATCAATATTTTTACCAAAGGCTTCACAGATATTTGTAAAAAGTTGCTCTCCACCTTCATCTCTCATTCTTCCATCGCTGAAATTTACGTGCATCCCAGAACCATTCCAGTCTCCTTTAATTGGTTTAGGATGATACTCTATATAATATCCATATTTCTCAGTCAATCTATCCAAAAGATAACGTGCAACCCATAACTCATCTCCTGCTCTTTTTGCCCCCTTGGCGAAAATCTGGAATTCCCATTGTCCACAGGCAACTTCTTGATTTATGCCTTCAAAATTTATGCCAGCTTCTAAGCACATGTCTGCATGCTCTTCAACAAGTCCTCTCCCGTGCGTATTCTTTCCTCCGACTGAACAATAGTAGAGTCCTTGTGGACCAGGATAACCTCCGACAGGGAAACCCAAAGGAAGTTGGGTATCAACGTCCATGATGAAATATTCTTGCTCATAACCAAACCAAAAGTCATCATCATCTTCTTCAATTGTCGCCCTTCCATTGCTTGGATGCGGAGTACCGTCCGCATTCAAAACTTCACACATTACAAGAAAGCCATCAATTCTTTGTGGATCAGGGAAAATAGTTACGGGTTTCAATAAACAGTCTGAACTTCCTCCTTCTGCTTGCTTAGTAGAAGATCCGTCAAAAGACCACATCGGACATTCTCCAATACTACCTGAAAAATTATTCCTAATTAGTGTCTTACTTCTCATATTCTGAGTTGGTTCATAACCGTCTAGCCATATGTATTCTAATTTCGCTTTGTCTATCATGAAGTAGCGACTTATCATTAGGTTTATTATTTGTTCGTTCGAAAAGATTATTTTATCTAAAATATTTAATTTAACAATAAATATAAATAAAGTGATACAAATGACAATAAAAATACTAAATAATTTATCAATTGAATATATCATTAACTTAGAATTTATAATTATTTGAACAAATGATTATTACTTAAATTTAGTAAAATCCTAAATTAATAGTTTTACTTATTTATGGTGGACGTGCCGAGATTTGAACTCGGGGCCTCTTCCATGCCAAGGAAGCGCGCTTCCAAGCTGCGCCACACGCCCTTTGATTATCCGTTTGACGGTGACCATTTAAGGAGAATGGAATACGAGGTTACAGGCAGGAGAGGGAAGATGGCAAGTATTCCAAAAACACCGAGTATTCCTGATGGCCTTATTGAAGAAATAAAATCTCTTCTTAAAGGAAAAAATGCCCCTTTTCTAAATTATTTGAATAAGGAAGTGAAATTAATCTGGACAGAAAAGGGAGAGAATCGGCTAGGATTTACAAGATTTGAATGCGATCATAATGTGCTATTTAGAAGAAGAAGGTTGAGATTATCTCCTGGCCAAATTACAATTGCACTTAATCCAATTCTTATCAGAGATGAAAAATTATACTTACACACCTTGGTACATGAATTGATACATGCAGCAGGACTTACTGAACATGATAATGAACACAGTTCACTTGTTAGTAAAATTGCTCCAGCACCAAAATTAAAAGATTCAGAAATATTAAGAGAATTAAGACAACAAGTTTTGGAGAATTTACCAGAAAGGCAATGGATATGTGGAGATTGTGGTCATACGTGGGAGAGAAAAAGAGTAAGTGCTCCGACAAGATGTCCCAAATGTGCTAAGTTTTTCAAAACCAATTGAAGTAGACTGGCTCATGTGTTAAGTTCATCAAAGAGAGGCTACCGCGTAGGCCTAACGGGCGATTGGTGTAGTCTGGATATCATGCTGGCCTTCTAAGCCGGTGACACGGGTTCGAATCCTGTATTGCCCACCACAGAAAAACAAGTACACACGAATCGCTCATATATGGGCAGTAGGTCGGCGGCTCGAATGAAGCGTGGCTCTCGTGCATGGAAGAAGCGGGGGCAACAGCGTTGGAAATGGAGAAAGAAGAAGCTTCGAAGAAGAAAAGCCTCTCGTAAGCGCGCTAAACAGTGATTTTTCTAGTATACAACCATATCAATTTTACACCCTAAAGTGATTTTACTAGAATAGTGGCGNTGAGTAAATGTTGAGAGTAAAATAATATTAGAGAAAATTGATTATATTATTTTACTTTAGATTGAAATATGATAGGAATTATTTATCAGCCACCGGAGGAGACTATGACGAGTTCCAATTTTATATCAGATTCAATTACAGAAGTATGTGGGAGAATAGTCCCATCATAAACTGCAAGTACAGTAGAAGGAGGAATTTCCAATTTATTTAAGATTTGGTTAATAGATAAAGGAGTTTTGGATTCTATTGTAAATACTTCTCCTTGACTCTCGACTTCNACGTGCATGGCCTTCGGACATACTAGTCAGACTTATTTCTAATCCAAGTTTGGGAGTGGAAAAGCCGAGATCGCATAGCCCGGTATTGCGATGGATTCGAAATCCATTATCCTTGGATTCGGGGGTTCAAATCCCTCTCTCGGCGCCAAAATAATTAGAAAGGTGTGATATCTTCCGCATCCCTAAGAATAACAACTCTGGAACCTGGGCCAATTTTTATCTGAGGCCTCCCCGCAAATTCCCCAGATTCTCCGTTAAGTATAGCTATTTCATCGCCCCTCACAATTGCAGCGGCAGAATTAGGAATAAATTGCTTAAATGCAACACTTCCTCCTGATCCAGACTTATCCACTAGGGTTATCGACCATCTCCTAATTCCTTTTGCATCGGGAAAGGCATCAATAGACCATACTCTTCCAACAACACTAATTCTTGTTTCTACATCCACAATAGGAGCATCAAATGAGTCATTTAGTATACTTATTTTCGATTTATCATCTAAATCTATCACTAATTGACCTTTCCATAATGAAGATAGGGCATTATCTATTCTGATTTGGGAGCCTTCAGAAATTGATCGTGATATATTTTTGAAACCTCCATTTCGATGATTTCTGACTTTGGCACGATCATAACCGTGCTGTAATGTGAAATCTAATTCAATATCATTTTTATCNGATATCTCTGGNCCGTTTAGATGAATTACTTCACCGGTNACTGAAAATCTAGTTTTTATTTTTCCGAGAGGAGTTACCGGCCAAGAGTGTCCAAATCTTTCTATTCTATTCATTGAAGGGAGTTCTGTTTCATAATCACTATTTTCACAAATAGCACGTAATTCACAAACCCTACAGCGTGATTTGGGATCATCATCTATTGGTGGATTTGCTGGTATCCCTCCTTTTTTAAATATTTTAAGTGGCGAAGGGAGAGGAGGGCAATCAGAAATATCTGGGTCACGGGCATGAATTAAATTGTAAATTTCTAGTAATTCAATATTTAATTTAGTCATAGTATCTTTATCTGGGACAGAGACATGTTTTGATGTTTCAGTTCCCAAATACCATATTTCCAAACCTTCTACTTGATTAATACGGTCATGAGTTTCCCACCATAACCAAGCATACAATTTTAATTGCTCTACATAACCTGCAGAGCGATCGCCTTTTCCTAAAGATGCTTTCAAGTCGATTATAGTTGATTTTCCTGACCATCTATAGACTAAATCATATTCACCTTGAAACCAACCATCTGGGTGTGATGTAGTTTGAGAAAAAGGAGAGGCATCGGGATCGACAAACCATGGCCTAGCATATTCCCATGATTCTACCCAAGTAATTTNACCTTCTGAAGCGGCTGGATTTATTTTTTTCCAATTTCGCGGGAAGCCATCCGGAGACGGCCAATGCTCCCTAAATTTCCCTTCTCTCCAAAGTTTTAAATTTTTATTTTCACCAGATTCGATACATCTTTGTAATTCATCAATATGCATTCTTATACCTGCAATAGTCATATTTAATCCCTCATCGATACTAATATCTGTAGAATCCCCTGTACGGTTAGGGTTTGATTCCCAATCCTCAACGGCTCTTTCCCAACATCCTTGAAAATGATATTTTATTCTCTCAATAGCCCAGTTTTCTAATTCACGACGATCCTTGGGCCANACACCCTTATCTCTTAATTCCAGAGAAGGACCGGGCCATCCCTCGACTTTATCTAAATCTGGNGAGCCATTTTCATCGATTGGCGATATCATATCTTGATTTGTCTCTGGTCCGATATAAAGAGGAGAATCACGAAGAACTCTACAAATACACTCTTCAACAGCGTTACCTCTAATTATTTGAGGAGGGAGTGGGGTTTTGAGCCGTTCCCTCCAGCCATAATACCAAAGCCTTGGACAATTTTTCCATGCTATAACTTGAGATGCAGAAAGACGGCGAAATGGATTAATTTTCAGATTACTCAAATCTAATCTTCTGACAGGCACGAACATACCAGTTATAATAAACTCTATGAATGTGTTCAAAATAAATATAATTTATTGATTAATTTAACCATATTACAGTCATTTCTAATCTTTCGAATGTGGGCAATACCTCCACTAATGATACGGGTGCGTCTATAACATTTGCAATTGATTCAGCAACCACTAATGGCAATTCAATCCTTTGATATTCTGAATCCCAATATAAGAATCTTCGAGGGAGATTTGTTTCTTTCATTATTTCTGATATCCACTTATCTTGTTCTTCTTCAGATGAAGAAATTGCACCAAAGACTATNGTACCATCTTCGGTTAGATTTTCATGAGGCGCTATTGTCGCTTCACCCCTTCGAAGAAACCTTCTACGTAGTTGACCAGCATCTTTGTAAACTGCAGTACAAAATTTAACATTAAACCCGTATGGCTCTTTTATTTCACCATCCAAAATATCTGGGATTCCTAATTCTGCTGCACTAACTCTTTCTTTAAGAGAAATTGCTAGTTCGGCTGAACCATTAGCTCCGGCAGTTATCTCTGTAGATAAATTAAAACCTCTTAATTCCATATTATCATGATTTCCAACTGTTATTTCTAGTTCATTTATATTAATAAAATATATCTGGAAATCTCTTAGTTCTTCTATTAAAGAGAATAATTCCATTTCTTTATCTGGCTCACAGGGAATTTCGACTCCTGTGAATATTCCTGCCTTTGAACAAGCTGCTATTGTTTCTTTGTATTTTCCAGATTCTAGATTTAAAAAATGAAATCTGATTTCATCTAAGCCGGCTTCTGCAAAATCTTTCGCCCATTCAGGACGGAATGGTATGCTAGTATACATATGAATATGGAATTGAGAGCCAAACTCTTCCTTCAAACGCTTTATACCTTCAAGAGTTCGATTTTTAGCCATTAGAGGATCTCCTCCAGTTATTCCAGCACCAGTTGCACGCATTGCATNNGCCTCCTCTATTACTTGTTCAAAATTCTCACACTTCCTTTCATTGGCATACATCCAATCTATTTCTCTACGATTTTCAGAAAGAGGACAATAATCGCATTGCCAATGACAATGTCCTGTAATAAATAAAACGAGTTTGCTGCCCATTTGACATTGGATACAACCTTCAGCATCGGATTTTTCTGGTGCTTCATATAAGTTAGGGATCTGAGGGAGATTAAGATTAATTGACATTTTAACCCTCCATGATAGTTTTTGCTTGTTCTATTAACCAACGATGAAAAGCAACATCACCAGAAAGTTCAGGATGGAAAGTCAGAGCTATTTTGTTATCTTTCCTTACGCCTACTACTTCGTCTCCACAGGTTGCAACAATATTTTCAGAAGGTACATCAGAATTAAATCTTGGTGCACGGATGAAAATCCCTGGAAAAGTCCTATCAAATAATTTAGTCATTACTTCTGCTTGAAAAGAATTGATTTGCCTTCCATACGCATTCCTGTCAATAGAGGCATTAATTAAAGGTCCTTTCCCATCTTGAGGATCGGCTAGTAGTATTGCTCCTGCACAAGTCCCAAGAACAGGTATGTTTGAATTATTCCTTAACCAATCTAAGAGATTAGGCAGAAGAAGAGAACTAGGCGAATTACCAGTAAGGCGCATAGTTGTTGATTCCCCTCCCGGAATAATTAAAGCATCAATATCTTGATTTAGTAATTCTAAAGACGTACGTAATTCAACTATCTTTATGGGAATTTTACATTCTCTCGAAGCCTTATTCAGAGACGAAATATGTACATGCCTAGCGCCCTGTAACATAACAAGTCCGACACAAATCACGTTCTTCGGTCAAGTATTATGGAAATGAACTTCACCCTATAATGAGAGATTTTTCCGATGTAGTCAAAGACCTATTGCGTCTTCATAGTTCTATGAATGGTGATGGGCGGATACATAATTTTGGCGCTGGACCTGCAGGATTACCTTTAGAAGTCATTAGAGAAGTAATAGAATCGCTACCCAATTTAAATGATAGTGGTTTTGGGTTACTAGAAATTTCTCACAGAAGTGAAGTTTTTCAAAAGGTTATAGATGATGCAAGAGAGTGTGTAAGAAGAGTCTTGGAGATACCTGATGAATATGAAGTACTATTTTTACAAGGGGGAGCATCTCTTCAATTTTATATGACTGCATTAAATATACTTAGAGAAGGCGAAAAGGCCGACTATCTAATTACAGGAGGATGGTCAAAAAAAGCTCTAAAAGAAGCAAAACGAATAGGAGATGCAAAGGAGATATGGGGAGATGAAGTTAATGGATTCAAGAATATTCCACAGAATGGAGACTACGAGATTAGAGAAGATTCAGTATACTTGCATTATACTTCCAACAATACCCTATACGGTACTCAGTATCATCATCTCCCAAAAAGTAGTGGGAAACCACTAATTGTAGATGCAAGTTCAGACATTACTGGAGTAGATATCGATATTTCGAGACATGATATTGTCTATGCTGGTGCACAGAAAAACCTTGGACCAAGTGGGGTAACTCTAGTAATTCTCTCTCCATGGGCAGTTTCTCGGATCAGAGATGATATACCTACAATGCTTGATTACAATACTCATATCGAGAAAGGATCTATGTTCAACACACCGAACACGTTTGGAATATTTGTTCTAGGGCGTGTATTCTCATGGTTGGAGAGAAATGGAGGCATGAAAGGCGCAATTAAAAGAAATGAAGAAAAGGCTAGGTTACTATATGGAGAATTAGATAGGACTGATTTTTGGGAACCACATGCGGCAATAGATTCTAGGTCTAAAATGAATGTAACTTGGAGACTAAAGAATAAATCACTAGAGGACGTTTTTTTGAAAGAAGCATTAGAAAATCAATTGGGGGGGCTCAAAGGCCATCGCAGTGTAGGAGGAATAAGGGCGAGTTTGTATAATTATATCTCTGTAGATAGCGTAATCAATCTTGTAACATTTATGAGAGGATTCGAAGAGAAATATAAAAATTATGAAAATATAAATTGATTTTATTACAATCCGTACAAAGTATTCAAACACCTTCAGCGCTGGGAGACGGAATGTGCCTGCCACTGTAATACTTGGAGCCCAATGGGGAGATGAAGGAAAAGGTAAAGCNATTGACCAACTAGCGGCTAATTCGACATGGGCAGTTAGATTCCAAGGAGGGAATAATGCTGGACATACTGTAGTTTATGGCGATACAACACTAAAATTACATCAGATACCATCTGGTATTTCTTCACAGCATTGTTCCATGGTGCTAGGAGATGGAATGGTTATTGATCCTTGGGTTTTAGAGGAAGAATTAGACAAATGGCATCAACTATCGGGAGAGCGTCCAGAAGGAAAGAGGTTGTTCATAAGTGAACGTGCATCAGTAATTCTTCCTTTCCATAGGCTGTATGANAGTGCAGACAAAGTCGTAGGTACAACAGGGAGAGGAATAGGTCCAGCATACCGTGACCGTATCGAAAGAGTAGGAATAAGATTTGCAGATATCAACAATATAGTTGATGATGTAGAATATTTAAAAAATACTACTAAAAGAATGAATGGACAACTTGAATCGGTGGGAGTTAATCCTAGCATAGAATGGGAAAAATTACAATCAGACCTTAAATGGATTTTAGAAAGATATTCAGATTCCATTAAACCAACTGGCTTGATGATAGATTTTGCATTAAAGAATGATGAAAATATTTTACTTGAAGGTGCGCAAGGAGCGATGTTAGATATAGACCAAGGTACATATCCATATGTAACCTCTTCAGTCACATGCAGAGCCAACGCCACACATGGAGCCGGGATTCACTCCGGCCATGTTGAGCAATGTTTTGGAATAACCAAAGCATACACAACAAGAGTAGGTAATGGACCATTTCCTTCAGAACTTTCTTTGGAAGAAGGTCCAGGAATGCACATGGCCAAAGTTGGGAATGAATTCGGAACAACTACTGGAAGGCCGCGTAGAACAGGTTGGTTGGATATTGTTGCGTTGAAAGAAAGTAATAGATTAAATGGTTATTCGGGCCTAGTACTAACAAAATTAGACGTATTAGGAGGTTTAGATGAAATTAAAATATGTATCGGATATGAAAAGGAAGGTAAACTACTGCACATGATGCCAACAACAAGTGTAGANTTGGCCAAATGTGAACCTATTTATGAAACTCATCCGGGTTTTGAAGCCATGACAGAAACTGAATGGATAGAAATGGCAAATAAGTCTAGGGCAGACAATACTGGTTTTGGTGCTTTAACACAAGATATGCTAAATTATGTAAGGCGAATAGAAAAATTATCAGGAATACCCATTGTTAGTATAGGTGTCGGCCCTGATAGGGATGCATCCATTGCTTCAATCGGTGGACCATTTGATATATAGGATAGAAGGAAATGTTCTAAATAATTTATGTTGAGGGATAAAACATGGGATTCAAGGCTAATGCCCGCAAAAGGAGAAAAGCTAATGATTCAACATCAGGAAAATCAGATGTTGATAAAAAAGAGTATGTTGGAGAAATAAAATGTGATGTTGCCGGTTGCGACAACTGGGCAGATAAAAAAATTGGAGGAAGGAAAAAGGCATATGATTGGGCAGTAGATGTTTGGGGAGACTCCGGCCTTTCCAGTGAATCTAGAAGAGTAGCTTTGTGCAAGTCTTGTTACAGAATAGGTAAGAAACATAAGAAAGACGAGCCAGACTCTTGGTCTTAGTTGAATAGTAATGCGTAACAATATAGAAGATATGCTCATACGGATGGTCATGAATGTACAGCCAGTCAATGAAGAAATACTTGGATATGCGCCAGGTTCTGAAGAACGTGTAAAGATTCAAGATGAATTAGATAAACAAATGAGTGAAATTATTGACATACCCTGTATAATAAATGGAAAAGAAATCTTTACGGGCAACATCGCCGAACAACTAATTCCTCATAACCATAAACATGTCATAGCTAGGGTTCATTTAGCATCAAAAAAAGAAATGGAAGAAGCATGTAGATCTGCCGTTAGGTCACAGGAGGCTTGGATAGATTTAGGATTAGAAGAGAGATGTAAGATTTTTGAGAAATGTGCAGATCTATTAGCGGGGGAATGGCGTATGAAAATAAACGCAGCGACCATGCTAAATCAATCAAAAACCGTTTTTCAAGCTGAAATTGATTCTGCATGCGAATTAATTGATTTCTGGCGGTTTAATTGTTATTACGCTCGTGGTTTTCATAAAGATTTTCAGCCTTTAGTCTCCCCCAAAGGCGTAGAAAATTCTACTGAAATAAGGCCACTTGAGGGTTTTGTACTTTCAATAACGCCATTCAATTTCACAAGTATTGCTGCAAATCTCCCCAGTGCTCCCGCGATAGTAGGTTGTACTTCTGTTTGGAAACCCAGTCGTAATTCATATTACTCGAATTACCTATTGATGCAATTAATGATGGAAGCTGGATTACCAGATGGAGTGATTAATTTCCTTCCTGGATCTGGGGCTGAAATTACTAAAGTTGCATTATCTAACCCTGATTTTGCTGGTTTACATTTTACTGGTTCAACATCAACTTTCCAAGGACTATGGCAAGAAATAGGTAATGCACTACCGAAATTACGTTCCTATCCGAGAATTGTTGGGGAAACAGGAGGTAAAGATTTCATCGTGGCTCATGAAAATTGTGATCATAGAGGATTATTGGTCGCTTTACTCAGAGGTTCATTTGAATATCAGGGACAGAAATGTTCTGCATCGAGTAGAGCATACATACCTAAATCAGTGTGGGACAATATTTCTGATGAATTATTTAATGAAATAAGAAAAATCAAGATGGGAGATGCGAGAGATTTCACAAATTTCATGACTGCAGTGATAGATAAAAGATCGTTTGATAAAATTTCTGGATACATAGATAGAGCAAAGAAAAATCAATCGTGTGAAGTAGTAGTTGGAGGAAATTATGATGGTTCAGTGGGATGGTATATAGAACCGACAATCATAGTAACTAATGATCCTGATTCTGAGACGATGGTAGAGGAAATATTTGGTCCTGTTTTAACAGTGTATGTCTATGATAATGAATCGTTTGAAGAGATACTCCAAATTTGTGATAAATCCTCTCCTTACGCACTAACTGGCTCAATTTTCGCTAATGATGAGATAGATATTGAAAAGGCATTCAAAGCACTAAGATTTACCGCAGGAAATTTTTACATTAATGATAAACCAACAGGTGCAGTAGTTGCTCAACAACCATTTGGAGGAGCTAGAGCAAGCGGTACTAATGATAAAGCGGGCGGACCATTAAACCTACTCAGATGGATAAGTCCCCGTTCAATAAAAAGAACACTAGAAGTGCCACAAGAATGGGATTATCCATTTATGAGATCGGAGTAATTAGTTAGTAACATTGAATAACAAACGCGACTTCCATTTTTTTGGGGAGCAATAGCTGAGAGGTTGCGAAAGTAACGACCCATGAACCTGATCTGGGTAATTCCAGCGGAGGAATGAGAAATGGACATAGAAATAGCATACATATTGATGATAATNACACTGGGACTCTTTGGATATATAGGATACAAAGCGGCATCAAAAAGAGAAATTAATAATGATGAATATTTATCTGCTAGAGGAACTCAATCTACCATGAGTATTACTCTGAGTCTTTTTGCATCAGGAATGGGTATTTGGATTCTTTTGGGGCCTTCGGAAGTAGGTTATTATGGAGGATTCTGGGATGTTTTTGGTTATGCTTTATCGGCATCAACTCCTTTTCTCCTACTCGCCTACGTAGGACCAATTATCAGAGAAAAAATACCTAATGGCGTTACTCTTGCTGATTATGCCAAATCTCGTGCTGGAAGGCCAATGCAAATTTATGTTGGATTAATTTCAATTTTGTATATGTTCACATTCCTTTTTGCAGAATTCATCGCTATTGGCAAAGTGATGGAAATTTTAGTTGGAATGAACCCTTTATTTCCTATGATTGCAGTAGGCATTGTTACTGCAGGATATACTGCATATGGTGGACTACCTGCATCTCTTGAAACAGATAAAATTCAAGCTTGGTCAATAATGATTTTAATTACATCTTTACTGATGATACTATTTGTTTTAGACATAAATAGTTTGATTGCTGATGCCAAGTCATATACTCCCGAAGATATTGAATGGGAATGGTATCATGGAAGTATAAGTGATACTTCGACATTTAAATCAGGGTTTGCACTTGTGGTCGCGATTACTGCTGCCGAGATGTTTTCACAAGGCAATTGGCAAAGAGCTTGGGCAAGCGAAAATGAAAACGCATTAAGAAAAGGGGCGATTGGCGCTTCACTAATTGTTTTTCCTTTGGTATTTATTATGGGTTTTCTAGGGACAGCAGTAGCGGGACAAGGCGCTGTTGAAGATCCAGCAGTTTCTTTCTTCTATTTGATTGAAGACATAAGTACAATCCTAATAATAGCGTTTGTAATATTATCTATTGCATTGGTTTGTTCCAGTGCAGACACATTACAAAATGCAATTATAGCATCTTTTTCTAGGGATATCTTGGATGAGAAAATTAGTTTTAATGTTTCTAAGTTTCTAACTATTGCAATGATTCCTTTTGCAATTTATTTGGCCACTGAGCCTACAATTTTTGGATTTACTTTAGACAGTGGAGGAGTATTCGAAATTTTTCTGAGAGCTGATTTATATGCTGCGGCCACTATTGGTCCAATTCTTCTGACCTTATGGGATAGAGTATCAGCAAAAGGAACTCTGATTGGCGCTGTTTCAGGAATTTTATCTGTAATTATTTATGGGACGCTAACAGAAGATTTTTCTGCTGGAATAGATTATTTATTTTCTCCAACTAATGATGATGGTTTGGCAAATTTAGAAGTATTTCTATCTGCACTACTCGGATCTTCGGCAATGACTGTATTGATATCAGTAATTCTTCCTGATGAGGAGGCAGAAGATATGAATAGTCCTGAGAATAAAATATTGCTTTGAAAATGTTAACTTCATATGCATTAATTGTTTGGTTATGTTCATGAAGGCTGATGCATTTCCTTCTAAATTGATAATTCCTTGGAAGCGATTTTGGGCCAGTAGTTGGAAAAGACGTGAGAAGTTGAATGGAAAATGGTTTTCTTTCGAAGTTTTTGTTTTTGGATTAATATTTATTGCAATACCATATTTTGGCTCTAATAATATAGCTAATTTTTATCTCGATGATGCTTTTGCAGTATTTCCTGAGAACTCGTATGATCGTTCAGTACCTGTGATAAATTGGATGATTATTCCGTATGCAGCATTATACCTTTTTTATCCTGCTACTCTAATTCTCGCACCAAGAAATGACAAAGGTAGATTAGAACTAATTTCTGCCATGCAAATGCTAATACTTGTAACTCTCTTTTGTGTAATTTTCTTTCTTTTATTTCCAGCAGAAGTTGATATGAGAGATGCTATTGACTGGGAATCTATGAATGCAGTTGAGACAATTCTATTTGAATTCATACATACATCAGATAAGCCTTGGAATGCTTGGCCTAGTTTACATATTGTCCATTCATACTGCCTTGCAAGAATAATTACTTATTGGTTGAAAAATAATTATTCTGAAAGAAAGTGGACTAATTATTTCTTGGTTATATTGTGGATAGAATGGGTATTATTATGTATTAGCATACTTACTACGAAACAGCATTATATGTTCGATTTATTCTCTGGCTTGGTAGTAGCCATCCTTGCATGGGAAATTTACAAACCAGTATTGAAAATGATTTCGGAAAAGGGCTCTTCAAAGGTCATAGAAGAATTAGGCTGGGAATGAGATATTTAGCAGTGTAATAAAAAGTAGTAACGAGACGCCATTAACGTGGAAAGTACGATAGACTTCAATGTCTTAATCGAAAGAGATACTTGGAAAGCATTTGTAATTAGTATAGTTTTATTTTGTGTGATTGGTTATTCATCTCTTACATTATTTGATCTATCAAGTTCTATTTATGGAACTTCTGATGAAATTAATGAGGTTCCAGATTTTATTGTACCTACTATGAATAGAACCGGGATTGATGATTTGGCCGATTTTGATCTAGATGGTTCAATAAAAATGTCTGAATTACGTGGCTATACGGTTGTTTTGGATTTTATGGCTATAGATTGTAGTAATTGCCATCTTGTTCAAAAACACATAGAACAAAACTTGGATAACTGGAATAATCTGGAAGGAGATTATCCTGTGATAGTTATTTCTATTGCATCGTGGTATGATTTAGAAACTTTTGAATCGATTAATTCTACTTTTGGGGATATTGAATCAGATAAATACATGCGATGGACTGTTGCTAATGGAGGTTCAGATGTAATACTATTAGATGAGGGAAGAGGAGATATGCTTGAATATTATAATGTAATAAATATACCTCAAATAATGATAATAGATCATGAAGGATATGCTGTTGCAAAAGAAAACAGTGGTTTCCCTCTTGATAATTGGAAGTTTTTCGATTCTGTTATTGAAAGGGCGAACCAGGGAGATACAGAGGATTTAAGATATGGAATTTCTAAAATTGATAATTCTGTTCTAGGAGTATTCTTCATTGGCCTCGTTATTGGGATACTAGTTTATTTTAGTCCATGTGCATTTCCTGTCCTACCTTCATACATAACTTACTATCTAAATTTAGGAATGCGAGAAGATGAGTTAAGAGAAACAGGAAAACTAATTGGGAAAATTCCTAATTCCTTTGAAATTGGAGGTTATGCGGCTTTAGGGCAATTAACATTCTTTACTATTATTGGACTTTTATTATTTGGTTTGAATGGAATACTCAATCTTTCTGAAATTCTAAGCGAGATTGCAATTATAATTTCATTGATATTGATTGTATTAGGGGCATTGATGCTATTGGGTTGGACTTCACATTTCCTTGGAAAGATTCAGAATATCCTTACTAAATATCAAAATTCTGAACAAGATGATATATTTACGCCTAGGAGAAATATGTACATCTGGGGAATTGGGTATTCTGCAGCATCCGTAGATTGTACTGCTGCTGCCGTATTTCCATTCTTGGCCTGGCTTATCACCATAGGAGAGCCAGCAGTCATCTCCGGAATGTTTGGATTGGTACTATCAGTAATGTCTCTAATGATAATCGTCACAGTTTTAGTTAGTTCAGGTAGAAAATCAGTAATACAGATATTGAAGAGATATACTGGAATTGTTAAGGCGACAGGGTCATGGATGATGATTTTTGCTGGTATTGGACTCTTATTTTATTTGACACAGACTGATTTTATAGCTTCAAGTATGAACTAAGAATCATTAATCGGTTGGATGAGATCTCCAACTATTGGCTGTAGACTTTCCCAAATTTTATTGTGTACGATTTCAACACTGTCTCTCGTCGGTATCAAAGTTGCATCAATTTCTTTACCTGCTTTTGTGAATTCATCTCTTAATAATTTCTGATATTTTAGGAATGAAGACGTAATAGAAGTTGATATCCCCATATCCATTCCTGACTCAAAATTATTCAGAGATTCTAGTTTTTCACCAAACATTATTCTATTCAATAATCTTCTAGGACCGCAATGTAATATGATAACAGAGTCAGGCTTTGGAATTTCTGAATAGAGAGATTTAATCCAATCAGGATCACCTCCCCTAACGGATTCTCTTATCTTTGGAGTTAAATCGTACCTATCGGAAATCACAACGAATCCTGCATCCAAAAGTGGCTCTATTCCATTTAATATTTGATCATGTAGATCTGTTGCATAAAGAAGAGCTCTAGTTCGCCAGTTTAATTGGTGAATATGATGAGTGTGTGATTTTAACAATTCACCCATTAGTGTAGAACGAGCAAGTCCTATGGTAAAAGTTGCCACACCATGGGCTTCAAGTCTTGCAGATAATAATCTTGCATGTAAACTTCGGCCTACTTGATCTGGTCCTTCCAGTACAATTAATTTACCTTGATACATTTACTTAAGTTCCTCCTTCTGTATAACTTAACCAATCAAATTCTGACTGACTTAAATTTTGAGCCAGGCGATCAGAAGGATCTATAATTGTCATTTCTGAGATATCGATATTCTCATTAAATAAAGTACGCATTCTTTTTTGTACCTCCGGAACAGAACCTGTTGCATCTAAACGAATTATTCTGCCCTCTTGTACTAACATAGAATAAATATCTGAAACTTTTGATTGAAAAATTCTATATGATTCAAAGGGATCATCGGACCAGCCCATATCCATTCCCGCTTCATAGTATTTTAGTGAGGGCCTACCTTTGGTTATTCTTTCATAACCAATATCTCCAGGTACATCAAAATATATAGTCAAATCAGGTTCCCGAGCAAAAGAATATGTTTGTTCTATTGTCTCTAGGGAAACATCTCTAGAACCGTCCCTAGCCATCGCAGTGTATTTGTAACGATCACATATTACTATTCCACCTATTTTTAGTACAGGCTCAATTTGCTTTGCCCACCGATCGGCAAAATCTGCTGCATGAATTAAATGGAATGTCATAGGAAGGAGTCTTTTATTCTGTTTTCCTAGTTTTGTTGCGGCTTTGACTATCTTACTAGAGTTCCATTCGGTATGATAAACTGGAAGTCCTTTTGCTCGTAGCCAGTGATAAAGTAGTTTTGCTTGTGTACTCTTTCCAGAGCCATCCATTCCTTCAACAGCAATCAATATTCCAGATTTTGACATATTAAACTCCAACCAGACATCAATTAATGGATATATAACCCTGAACCGCATTGCATATTATGTTGTGGTTTTTTTAAAAAAAAAATTAGGATTAATTTTGATTATGAGTATGTTTGTTTGAAATCTCTATGAGTTTGGATGTTCATTAAAATTTCAGCCATATTGACTGAATAAGCACAAATTCTTCTTAGTGACTCAGACATTCTGTCTAAAAATAATGCATCTTGGATATCGATTTCACTAGATCTCAGTTCTTCTTCGTAATGCAATAAATCTTGTTGTGCAGAAATGAGTTGAGTTTTTGCTGTATGTATTTCTGAAATCTTCCTTTTTCTTAGATTGGAAATCAGTAACTTTATTGACATTTGCCAAATAGGAATTACAGAAATAGGTAAAGAAGTCATGCTTATTGTACTAGGGATCTTGTAAGAATGAGCTAAATCACATAAAGCAAAACTATGATCACCCATTCTTTCTAGAGTCCTAACCAACTTACATAATTCAGAAGCCTCCCATCTTGAGGTACCGAGTGAATCTTCAATAGTGGAAGACTCTAGAATTTGACCTACCTGCCTTTCCAAAAGAAGTCTTAATGCATCAACTTCAGCTTCCCTTTCTGATGAATCTTCTAAAATTTCTAAATCGCCTCCAATTAGTACGTCTGAAAAATCCATTACTAGTCTCGAAATCAATAAATACATTCTATTTATACTTGAATATAATGGCATTTCTGAAGGATTCAATAAACAAATCATTTCAAGCTTATTTCCTTGGTCATTCGCAATCTCTAAACCTCTGGTTGACTTGACGAAATTACGAAAGATTTTACTCTGTTTTCTGGAAAAATCATTTTTTGAGTTTATTATAATCTTATTTGCACCGGATAAATAAGCGGCGACTAAATGATCGAAAATCATATGATCAGGTATTTCTTTACAATTTATTTCAACTATCCTGTTTCTAACAACTTTTGATGCATCTGCAATAACCCTTAGAGTACCTGATGGACGCCATTCAATTCTTACTTGATCTCTGGCATCCAATCCATGCTCAGTAATCCATTTTTTAGGAAGACTGACAATGTAGGTTGAACCTCCAGTAAGCTGAATTTTCCTTACCTCAGAATTTGAACCTCCCTTAACTGACATAAATAGCACGAAGATATAGTAATATATATAATTATATATTTCTCGCAGTAACTCATTTTTGAATTAAACTATATAGATTATATAATTATAAATTGATAAACCAGATATATACCGAGTATAGATTATGGAACCAATAATGACTGTTGTCCTAATTCTTTCTGTGATGGTTTGTGCTTATATGGCATGGAACATAGGAGCTAATGATGTTGCTAATGCAATGGGTACATCAGTTGGATCTAAAGCCTTAACTTTGAGACAGGCAGTAATTATTGCAGCAGTCTTTGAATTCTGTGGTGCTTTTTTTGCTGGAGATGCCGTTACAGACACCGTAAGGAAAGGAATATTGACGGTTGATTTTGAAACCGTAACAGATGATTTCGCGAATGATTTGATGTATGGATTCATCTCTGCAATGATGGCTGCAGCTGTTTGGCTAACTATTGCAACAAGGTTTGGTTTACCTGTTTCCACAACACATTCCATAATTGGAGGAATTTTAGGCATAGGGTTGGTACTTGAAATTCAACATAGCATTACACTAATTGATTGGGGAGTTGTTAGAACGGTTGTAATGTCCTGGGTTGCAAGTCCTTTGATGGGAGGTATTCTGGCATTCTTGACATTTTATATAATAAGGTTAACAATATTAGAAGCAGAAAATCCTATAGAAAGATCAAAATGGTTAGCGCCTATCTTAGCATTCCCGACTTTTTTTACATTGGGATTGGCTCTACAATTCAAAGCTCTAAAAGGATTTATCACAAGAGCTGCTTCTAATGGATGGTTTGGGATTGATGATAAATATGACTGGTTACCAGCAAGTGAAAATGGTAGTTTTAACCCAATGGCAGATAATCCATGGTTTCCAATTAATTCATTGATATTAGCAGCATTAATTGGATTAATTGCCTCAATAGCTCTTTGGTATGTTCTGAGAAATTATGAATTTAATAAGAAAAGTGATGGATTTCAAGGTGTAGAAAAAATATTTGTTTGGCTCCAAATAATCACTGCAGCATATGTTGCATTTGCTCATGGAGCGAATGATAGATCCAATGCGATTGGACCAATGGCTGCAGTATATGATATTCTCTCCAGCGGAGGAGATTTAGCAGAACAAGTAGACGTTCCATTGTGGCTTGTTTTACTTGGTTCGGCAGGGATAGCTATAGGTGTTATGACATGGGGATGGAGAGTAATGGAAACAATAGGTACAAAGATTACTGATATCACTCCAACCCGCGGTTTCGCAGCCGAATTTGGAGCAGCAACAACCATATTGATTTTTTCAATGCCTTTCCTTGCAGTTCCAGTTTCAACAACTCACACACTGGTCGGCTCGGTTGTAGGCGTTGGGCTAGCTGGAGGTGCTAAGAATGTTGATTTCAGAGTTTTCGGAAAGATTGCGGCATCGTGGGTTGCTAGTTTACCAGCCGCTGCATTTGGCGCTGTAACTATTTACATGGCGATGGGATCAGATCCTTTGAAATTAATTGTGGTATTGCCCATAGCCTTCCTAGCAGTAGCATATGTAATGTGGAAAACGAGCGGTGATGAAATATTCGTCGAAGATGCATTAGCAGATGCTGGAGGAGATGGCAAAACAATGCCTACTGTTTTCGAACTATTCCATTCTCATGCAGAAATTGTTGAAGAAACTGTAGAACACATGCTTACTGCTGTTTCTAAAGCAACCCAAGGAGAAGATCCTTCCGAAGAAATACAAGCGACAATTGCATCGGAATTGAAAGCAGATGAATTAAAGAATGTTCTACGAGAAAGGGTTGGATCTAGTGAATGGAAATTATTGATAAATAGTGATGAATTTATCTACATGCTTGGCCGTCAAGATAGAATTGCTGATTATGCGCAAAATGTGGCTGAACAGTTATCCTTCAGAGAATTATATGACAATAAAGAAGCCAGAAAATTGGTAATGGAGATGGCAGAATCAGTCAAAAAGACTGCATCGATTTATGAAGATACGGTATTGCATTTGAGAAAATTGACACTTTCTGGGCACACCAAAGCAGATAAAGAAGAATTAAAAAAATTAATTCATGATGTTAATGTTTCAGAGCACGAAGCAGATATGGCAGAAAGTAGAGCTGCTGGATTCGTATTTAGTTCGGGAAGTGATGACCCTCTAGCTGCAGTACATATGTACAGAGTTTTACAGAGATTGGATGATGTGGCAAATGCCTGTGAAGATGCGGCTAATGCTTTCTTACCAATTGTTTACAATTAAATGGATGATTATTTTGGGAAGTGGTTATGAATGATAGTTAGTCCGGGTGGAATATATGGCTACTAGGCATCCTGTCGCAGAGGCAAGACTTCTGAAGAAATGGATTTGTATGAATTGTTCAGCCACCCATAGAGGTTCAAAGCCAAGATCTTGTCGCAAATGCGGCTACACCAAACTAAGGCCTAAGGCAGCAGAAAGAAGGGCGAGTTGATTGTCAATAGAGTCTATTTGGCTCGAAGGATTTGTTATAAGTATCGCTTTGATATTTGCCATCGGTCCGCAGAATGTTTTTGTATTAAGGCAGGGATTGATGAAAGAACATGTATTCATAACATGTCTTATCTGCTCGGTTTCCGATGCTTTTCTCATAGGAGTGGGAGTTTTGGGCTTAGGTACATTTCTCTCTTCAATTGATGAAATTGCAATGTGGATGTCAATAATGGCAACTATTTTTCTTACAACTTACGGAATTCTAAGAATTAAATCATCATTGAATCCTGAATCAATAAATGTAGAAGGAGATTCATCCAACAGTATTAATGCGACAGTTTTTTCTGCATTGGCCTTTACATTCCTTAATCCTCATGTATATGTAGATACACTACTCTTGATTGGAGGTACTTCAAGTAGGTATTTGGGTGATGAAAAGTTAGCATTTGGTGCTGGTGCTGCATCAGCATCTTTTTTGTTTTTCTTTTCTATAGGCTATGGTGCTAAATTTATGTCTCCTATTTTGAATAATCCAAAATCATGGCAAATAATTGACTTGTCAATAGCAGCAATAATGTTCACTGTTTCTTTTTTTATTATATCTCCATACTTATTCTAAGAATGGAAATAACTAAGAAAATGATTTAATATATTTTATCTAACTTCATTAAGAAGAGATTCTAGTGCAGTTTGGATTTGCAAACATAATGGCCCGTAATGACCGGGTAAATTAGGATCATTAAATATATCATCTAGTGTTGAAGCAGTCATTCCTAGTCTTATATCCATATCCTTATTCTTATTCAATAACCACTTATCTATCGCTTCTTTAGCAGAAGAACGGATATTCCTAGGGACCTGAGTATCATCCAGTTGTCCTAATACTTGTGCAATCTGTTGGATGCGAGTTTCGAGCTCTGACATGACATCATCTCCAAGCATCCGAACATAGATTCATCCTTAAGAGCATCCCTATTTATTACAACTTCAAGTGCCAATCCATGTTGACCATGGCATATCAGTATTAGCAATTCCCACACCTTCTCCTTTATCGCTTAGAGCAATCATACCAACTGATATTGAGTCATCAATAAATTCTTTTAAACCCCATGAAAGTGCTTCTTTTAATGTATCACTAGATTGTACGAACTTATCTAAAACTCTGTAACTCAACAAATTATTTGTTATTTCTTCACCATTTCCCGTTGCAGCTACTGCGACTCCTGTTTGAGTCCAAAAACCCGAGCCGGGGAGTGGGACATCTCCAACTCTTCCTGGAGGACGAAAGGAACACCCTCCTGTACTTGTAGCACACGCGAAAAGGCCATTTTTATCTCTAGTTATTACACCAACAGTATCTCCGATATCTTCCACAGGATGGCGTCCCTCTACCTTGACATTAGTAAAACCCCTCTTATCAGCCCAATCTCTTGCTCCTTGGCCAGTTAATCCATTAATTTCTTCATCCAATAATGCTGCAGCTACTCGGATTGGATTTGGGGTATCGTGTATAGCAATCACAAAACCTAATCTACCATCACAGGTTTGAATCGAGGCATCAAGAAGTACTGAACCGTCAGTTCTGAATACTCCTCCAGTGCCCGCATTGAATACAGGATCATTCTCTAGAATAACACAAGCCTCGATGGCGGCATCTATAGCAGATCCCCCCGATTCCAAGATTCTTGCTGCCTCTCTGACGGCTATTTCTACATTTTCACTTCTTTCTGGTCCTGGCCCTGCCCCTCCGTGAGCAACAACTGCAGGTATCGCCATAACTCTAACCCTCCTTTGGAAGGTTTATTGATATTTTGAGATTATTGAGTAATTTTAATTGTAATATTAAAGCGATTATAAATATTATACCAGCTACTCTGAAAGAAGTGTGATATGTCCAAAAACCACTTCCCTCGACAGTTAATGACCATAAATATGCAGCCAATAATGGGCCAAAAATTCTAGCTAACGCCCCGTATCCTTCTTGTGCTCCCATTACCATGCCTAATTCATAACCTCTTTTTGATGATTCGAAAGTAAGTAGTGACGACTGGGTTGGAGAAAACAGGCCATTGCCTATGGCAATAAATGTTGATGAAATAAAAATTAGCCAACTTATGTGGCCAGGGACATATGGAATACTAGCAATTCCTATGCCACAAATTACTGTACCAAAAATCATCAATTTACTTAAATCAAATATCTTTGTTAGTTTTCCAATAAGCCCACCTTGAACAATGACTCCTAGTAGTCCTATGTATGCGAAAACCCAACCATTCTCCATAGCATCAAAACCCAAACCTCCATCTTCGATATTCATTGCTGTAAATAGAATAAATATTCCATGTATCATACTAAATCCCATAATAAATAAAAAATTAGTAAAAACCAAAGTTGAGATAATGGGTAGTCGTATTATTTTTGTAATATTCTTTAAAGTATCATATAAGCCAATAAAAATATCTTCTTCTTTTGTTTTTGATTTTATTTCTAGACTTTCTGGTAATTTTATGAAAGCTAAAAATAATGATAATAAAGATAATACACTAGATAAAAGACAAGGGAGTAAATATGGATATTGTTTCCAAAATGTAGTATCAAAAGGCCCACCTATTCCACTAGCAGGATTAGAAAGTAAACCTCCTATGAAAGGCCCAATCATAAATCCAAGACCGAAGGCTGCTCCAATTGCACCCATTCTGCTAGCTACCATATCTGGACTACTAATATCTCCAATATATGCCCTAGCAACTGCTATATTCCCATTCCCTGCTCCAGCTAAGAACCTGGCAACAAGAGCCATCATCAAACTTCCAGATAGACCAAAAACAGTGAAGAATATAGTATTCATAAACAGGCCGAATAATAGTATTGGTCTTCTACCCAATCTATCACTTAATGAACCTAGAATTGGAGTAAATATAAATTGGGCAAATGAGTATACAGAAATTATTATGCCCACCCATAAATCTCTCTTACCTGTATCAATTATTCCTTCAGATGTAGCCAAATCCTGTACAAAATAAGTCAAGAAAGGTATAACAATGGTGAATCCTATCATGTCAATAAAAACTACCAGAAATAGAATAAACATTGGCGAGCGTTGATTGCCTTTCATAGATTAACAACTCTCCGACGTGAGGATTTATTATCAAGAGTTGTAAAGACTTATGCTGATGGTTGGACATCTTTACCTGTAGAAATTGTATCTACTACATGAGCGAGCCTTTCTACTAGACTTATCTTTTCTTCAGAGCCAACCAAGGCATGATGAAGCACTTCATCTAGAGAATCTACCGGAATTACTTTGACTACATTCTCCCATTTTTCATCAATTAAGACATCTTGCAGGTTTGATCGAGGAATAATTATTCTGTGAATACCTGATTTTGCTGCAGCTTCAATCTTGGCAGTAACTCCGCCGATAGGTAATACTTCTCCCCTAACAGAAAGAGAACCTGTCATAGCGAGATTTTGGTCTATGGGAATTCCTTCAAATGCACTAATGATTGCAGTCGCCATGGTTATTGAAGCACTGTCGCCATCTACATTATGAGTCCCAGGGAATTGAACATGAATATCGAAATCTTTGATATCTTTACCGGTTAACTTTTTTACCACTGCACTAATATTTACTACACTTTCTTTGGCTAAATCTGATAGTCCACCAGTCGCAATGACGTGACCGGAACGTCCTTGAGAAGGAGTCACCATAGCCTCCACAGGGAGAACAATTCCAGAGTAATCAGACAATCCGCTATCGGCCCCAAGAACTGCTAGGCCGTTTACTCTGCCTATGCGATTTCCACTGTTTACTAGCATTGAATAATCAGATTGTCTTTCTATATATCTATCCGCAACTTGCTGTTCTAGTGGTTTTGCTATCATTCGAGCTCTGACTACATGTTCAGCGCGAGTAAGTGGAGCGCCCTCCTCAGCAGCCAGATCTCCTGCTATTCTGACTAAACCTCCTAATTCACGTAATCTAAGAGAGAGTTTTCCTCGACGACCACTTCGCCTCTGAGCCTCTTTTAGTATCAACGAAGTAGATTCTGCATCAAAATGCGGAATGGATTTACCAGAAGATTTGGATTGTTCATTATTTATTTCTTGGGCTACAAAACGAATTAAACGTCTTCTATTACGCACAGTATCTTTCATATCAGTATTAACATACACTTCATATCCATATCCACGTATTCGGCTTCTTAACGCGGGATGCATTTGTTGAATGCCATCTAAATTACCAGCAGCAATTAATATGAAGTCACTAGGAACAGGTTCGGATTTGGTCAAAGCTCCCGAGGATCTTTCAGAACGACCACTGATTGATAGTTTTCTTTCTTGCATTGCTACGAGAAGAGCTTGCTGCTCTTCCATTCTCAGCATACGTATTTCATCTATGTAGAGTACTCCTTTGTTGGCCCTGTGAACTGCGCCCGGCTCTACTCTCTCATGAGCAGGTGTAGCAAGATCTGCTCCTGATTGAAATGGATCGTGGCGCACGTCCCCTAACAAAGCACCTGCGAGAGTTCCGGTTGCATCTATAAATGGAGGTTCTTCATTCATTTCATGTTTGATTAATAATTTAGGCATATTTGCTTCCTCTCCGGCTGTCAGCCTAGTCCTCAAAAAGAAGTAGCCAAATATTAGTAGAAAGGATCCAAAAATGAAAGTTAAAATATCTCCAGAACTAATGGTTGCTAATAATAATGCTGAACCGACAACAAGGGCTATGAATAACAAGGTTCGATTTGTTTTTTCTTTTTGGATTCTGACCTGAGCCTTTCTCTCTGAAAGTATCCTGGATCCTCTTCCTGCAGGAACAGTACGTACTCGAGGTTCATTTTCATCATCTATATTTCTATATACTAAAATATCTTCTAGGTGTTCCTTTGGAAGAAATTCTGTCATAGACCTTGCAAGCATGGATTTCCCAGTTCCTGGTTCGCCAACCATTATTACATGCCTTCTCTGTTCGGCCGCTTTACGAATAACAATTGCTGCTGCCTCTTGTCCTATTACTCTATCAACTAATTTTGTTGGAATAGGTACATCGGCAGTAGATCCCATCTTGATATCTTTAATCCATTCTTCCACGGGAATGTCGCATATCTCATCTTTATCTTCTGAAACACCGAAAGCAGCGCCTTCGGACCATGAATCAAGAGGATCTACAGGATTTTCAACCTGACTTTCTTGTGGTTTTTCAGTACTCATACCAAGCCCTCGCGATTAGTCCTAAGCACATGACCTTCTTGAAGGTGTGTTACTACAGTGATGTAACATAAAAATTAATTTTTAAGAAATATTACAAAAGATATATCTTGATTGATTAGTTATTTTTTCTTCCGGAAATAGAAATTGCAGCACCTAATAGCGATACTATGCCCAATAATGAAGAAAATCCCGGCAGTATAGATTGTCCTGCCCTATATTGTGCATTATCTCCAATACCGTTTCCATCCATATCTTCTGTCTCAGTAGGATCATTGGGGAAGGCATCTAAGGAATCTATGACTCCATCTCCATCAGTGTCAATATTATCAGAGTTTTGATTGGCATCTTTATTTGCATAAAATTTTGCTTTTTCAATAGTTTCTCTAATCCAACCTTCTGAATCTACTGCATCGACATCTAATGTGATGTAGTCACCATTTACTAGTCCGCTTCCACTCTGAGGAACAATTGAAAAGGGATCTAAATTACTTACTGTACCATAAGAGTGACAAATCCCAGTAACACCATTACAAATATTCCAAGTGATTTTAATTGACGATAATTGTACATCTCCAATATTATTGACTTCAAAAATTGGTTCTGAACCATAACCAAGAGAATCAAAGGAAACGGTCAAATCACCCTCATTATATTCATCGTCCCATGTAAGAATTTTGTTAGACATGACTGATATGTAGAATGAATTTGTAGTAGATGCTCCATGTCTATCTGTAGCAGATAAAGTGATAGTTTTAGTTCCAGCTTCGTCATATATGATAGATAATTCATGAGATAGTGGATCAAGTGTAACAGCACCAATTGGGTCACTAGATACTGAAGTCCATATTTCATCAACAGGATCGTCTACGTCTGACAAGAATTCAGTGAAATCAAAAACTGTTATCTCATTTAATTTAACTTGAGAATGACTGAATTCTGATAAATCTATGGTAGGTGGGTCATTTATATTGAGAATATGAAAAGCGATACTAGTATCCGAGAATTGTACTCCATCAGAAGCGCGTAGCATAACTTCGGCGACACCAAAGGAGTCGAAATCGAGTGTTGAAACAGTAATAGATTGTCCAGATATTGAAGTATCTACTAATGAATCATTAGAATTAGACAAAATAGAGATGATTAAATTAGAAGGTGAAACGAAATTACCGTCAGAATCAGTATCCGATAAGTATTCAGATAGGCCCATACTAAAAGAAGTACCTTCATTAATTGATTGTGAAGGTATTGGAGACCATCGTGGAGCGCCATTTTCAACGACGTTGAACATTATCATGCCATTGTTAGTATCTTCGCCATCTGAAATAGAAATGAAGATTCCTTGTGGCACTGGATTGCCATTATCCCACACTACTCTATCAAATTTTACAGACATCTCAAGTGTTAATGGATTCCAACCATAGAATTCTGGATCATCACTTTCTATTACTAAGTCAGACAAATGAGATTCGGAATCAAATATAAGAGGCCATTCAATCAGCGAAATTTTTTCCATCATCTCAACTTTTACTACAGGCATTCCCATATACTCAGGATCATCAGTATCTAGAACTCTTGGTATCGAATTACGTAGCTCAAACATTTCTTCAACAACAAACCAATCACTATACTGGCCAGAAGAATCTACCCACTTTATTCTAATGTCATAATTTCCAGTATCTGCATTAATATCTGTTTGTAATGTATGGATAAATTCTATGTTTTGGCCTCCTCCTACCGTTTGGACATCTATAACCCATGAGTCATCCCAATTTGATAGAGAAGATTTTGAGTATTCGAAATAAGGTTGCATTGTAGACATATCATCAACTAAGTCATTCGGTAATGCAGAAGATTCGAATTGTATCATATCTCCTCTTTCAAGTACTGTTTGCCCTAAAGAAATGGGTCTGTTAGCAACAGGAGGAAGGTCATGAAAACCAAAGGCATCCATATAATTATTAGGTGAGAATCTATCTCCTTCTAGATCTGATAAAATAACTCTAAATGCTGATGAATCTGAAGGATTCAATGAAATTTCTGATGTGTCAAACTGAGTAGAATATTCTTGATTTTCAGATATTTCCAATGTATTTATATCAGTACTCTCGATGAAAAATTCTTCTGATCCTTCAAGTAAAAATATAGAAATAAGACCACTATCGGAATAAGTATCTGCGCCATTATTTGATATTACTACATTTAAATCTAGTAAATCTCCTGCTAAGAATCCTAATCCTCCATCCTCATTCGTTACAGAAAATTCAGAAATACCTACATCTATGAGTGGAATCATATCTAAATCAACAGCCGTAATCACTGAATTATATGTATCATGTGGACCGTCCATTAAGGCGAATACTGGCCAAAAATTCTCATATTGGGAATATCCAGGAGCAGCCCTAACGGCACTCAATGGAGTTTCCCATGTTAATGTTTGAATGTTATTTGGCGATAATGTTAATTCTGTAAAACCATCGTCATCATCATTTAATAACCACTGTCTGAAATTATGATGTGGCCTGTTCCCATTATTATAGGCATCTGCGCCTACTTTTTCTGTAATTGCGCCATAAACATATACAGTGACTGAAGAAGATGATCCTAAATAATTTATATCTAATGAAGTTGTAACTTGTTGAGATGATTCATTTAAACTCATATGTATTTCCATACTGTAATCATTAGAATCTGAATCCATACATCCTCCATTCGAATAGTCGGAGTCATAGTAATTAACTCCAGCAGCACCTACTTTGAAACATGACCCACTTTGACGATCTGCAAAGGAAAAGACTGGAATACCAGAGGCTGAACCAGAAATATGATTTATACGATCTAAAGGACTTACATCAGGATAATTGCCGTTGGCCTGAAAAAAGGAAACGAAAGTAAAGTCCTCAGAATTCGAGGTTTTAAGATTGCTCAAAGAGGGAGAAGCACTACTCATACACGGGCCACACCATTCTGCTCCTACATATTCTCCAAATACACTATGCCCTGGACTAGTTGCAAAAAATTTGGTTTCTTCTTCAGTCAATTGAACCTCAATATTATTTACTTTTTCAGAATATAAAATACCAGAAAATGACATTGTAAATATCATCAAAATCATCAATCCAGCGACGGTAGATTTTGAATTATTCCGAGAATTCACAGAAAAGACGGAGTGGTAATATGATTTAACAATATAGGAGTTTGTTGTTAATAACATTGTTTTAATTTAATAGAAGGTATTGAAACATGAAAAGAACTCGGGAGGGTCATGAATGCAATAGACCCAGGAGAATGGGTTGCACTGAGAGAAGATGATGGAAGAGCATATTTACTTCAGAAAACTCCTGGTGAAGTGAAAATAAAGGGATTAGGGAGATTTGATTCTAACCAATTACTCGATGGTTATACGATCGGCGATAGAATAACGGTTGGTCAAAAATCATTAACCATAGTAAAACCAACACTTGTAGAAGCTAGAAGAAATATGTCAAGGAGGGCACAGGTCATTGGGATAAAAGATTCTGGATTTTTAATCTCATGGATGGGAATTGGAGTTGGTTCAAGAGTTTTAGAAGGAGGGCATGGCTCTGCTGGACTAGCGATGCATTTGGCAAATGTAATGGGCGAAAAAGGAAAATTAATCTCAATAGAGTCAAGAGTTGAACACGCAACTGTAGGTAAAGAAAATATGGAACGTTTGAGGGAGATTTTACCTGAATTTCCAGATTGGTACTTATTTGAAGGCGATTTTAAGGATTCAGAAGATTTTATAGAAAATATTTGTGATTCAATAGATGCTGCAATAATAGACATTGCTGAGCCATGGGAAATAGTCGCCATAGTTGAGAAATTTCTAAGACCTGGTGGTAAATTAGCATGCTATTGCCCTACAACAATTCAACTCGAAAGATCATGGGAAGCTATCGAAAATTCTGGAATGGTAGTAGAATGGGCAGGTGAAGTAATCGAGAGGCAATGGTCAAAGGCAAGTAAAGGCGGAGTTAGGCCAGGTAATACTGCAATAGGGCACACTGCATTCCTCATCTTAAGTGCAAAAATTTCTAAAGTTGAATAAGAAAAATAGTACAAGTGTTAATCTTTGTAATATCTTTCTTAACTATAGAGTCACTCGGTACTGATATGAGAGACAGTAGCCATTGGGAGTCAACTGCTTACAGAACGCATACAATCGGACAGATTATAGAAAATGGTCCTGAACTCTTAGGAAAAGAAGTTGAGATAGCAGGATATGCGGAAACAATAAGGGGAAGAGGAGCAATTTGCTTCTTAATGTTGAGAGATGGAACCGGAAAAATACAAGCTTTCTTGAAAAAGGATAATATGAATGAAGATTTATTCAATTTGATACAAAATTCAACTCGTGAATCAACAGTTCAACTTAAAGGAATAGTTGCACAAAAGAGACCCCCCAAAACTGCTGAAGGAGAACCTGTGCCACCTCCAGAATATGAAATAAATGTTAAATTTGGTATGATTCTTGCAAATGCTATCGCACCATTGCCAGTCGGAGTTACAGATGATGTTCATGTAGGATTAGATGTTAGGTTGGATAATAGGCATTTAGATTTACGAAGATCACATATTAATGCTATGTTCCAACTTCGCAGTAAAGTCCTAGAATATGGAAGAGAGCATTTGATTAAAGAAGGATTTATGGAAATGAATAGTCCAAAAATTATTGCTAGTGCCTCTGAAGGAGGGACGAATCTTTTTCCAATGATGTATTTTGATACTCCTGCTTTTTTGAGTCAATCTCCACAATTGTACAAACAACTTGCTGTTTTAGGAGGTTTGGAAAGAGTTTTTGAAATAGGCCCGGCATTTAGAGCAGAAAAACATGATACATATCGTCATCTAAATGAATTTATTTCTTTTGATATAGAAGGTGCATGGATGGATGATGAGGATGTAATGGGAGTTCAAGAAAGAATGATACATCATATTTGGAGTAATATCGCTGACAATGATCAGAATTTAATAGATGTTATTAATGAATACAGAAGAAGTCAAGGGAATGAAATAATTGCAGTTGAGATACCTAAATTACCATTTCCCAGAATATCATATTGCGAAGCAATAGAAATTGTAAAACTTGGAGGAGGGGAAATTGAATGGGGGGATGATATAGAAAGCCATCATTGCGATATTATTGCGGCTAAATATCCAGGATTTCATTTTATACCAAGATGGCCGATGTCAATGAAGCCATTCTATATACATCACAGAGAAGATGAGAAAGGAAAAACAGGAGGACAATTGAGTAGAGGTTTTGATCTTAACTATGGGAGAGATGAAATGACCTCTGGAGGGCAAAGAGAACATCGGGTAGAAGTTTTAGAACAAAATCTAAGAAATATGGGACTTAATCCTGATGATTTTACATTCTATACTGATGGTTTCAGATATGGTGCACCTCCTCATGCAGGTTGGGGATTAGGTGTTGCAAGACTCTTGATGGTTCTTACTGGAGCAGGAAATGTTAGAGAAGTTGTGCTATTCCCTCGAGACAGGAATCGCGTCACACCTTGATTTAACATCTTTTGACCGAAAAGAACGGGTATGGGAACCCCTTCCGAGAGACGATAATATGGTAAAGCCAAAGTTTGCATTCCTGCTGTTGAAAGACCATCCATATGGACGCGAGATGTTAAGGCAAATTCTTTCAGAAAACTTTGTTCCCGAAATTATTATTGAAGAAGACTCGGAAATAGCAGACTTAGAAAGGGATAAATTCTTGAAGAGGATTGAAGGTAATCCTGTAGCCCCTCCTGTTATAGAACAATTAAGTGAGTTGAATACAGAAGTTATCTCAGTACCGATACATAATTCCGAACACGTAATGCCTTTAATTGAAGATAGAGAATTAGACTTGATTGTTTTTGGAGGCACACGAATAATAAGAGGAGAGATACTAGACTTCCCCAAGGATGGAGTGATTAATTCACATCCGGGACTTTTACCAGAATGCAGAGGTTCTGCGTCTCCTGCTTGGTCAGTTTATCATGATATTCCAATAGGGTCATCAACTCATTTTTGCGACAATGGAATAGATACCGGGAATTTACTAATTAGAAGAGAAGTATTAGTAAAAAGAGGGATGACTTATGAGGATTTATGTTTCGAAACTTTATTATTATCAGGAATTTTGATGAAAGAAGCTTTGATGGCTTATGATGAAGGAAGATGGAGCGAACTAAAAAGGCCGCAAGGAGAAAGTGAAAATCCTACATTCCGCAATGCGCCTGAAGAAATTTTACAAGTTGTCAGACAAAAATTACGGGATCAAACTTATGCACATTATATTGACTAAGGTGAGAGTATGAATAAATTATTAGAAAAAGAGTTTTCATTTGCAGAAAAAATACTAGAAGGATATACAGCCCTCGTGTGTGGCGCGTCTAGAGGAATAGGAAAGGCCACAGCTCAAATGCTTGCTAGAGCCGGTGCAAGAGTGGTGGTCTGTGCAAGAGATGAGGTTGAATTGGATAATGTTGTTTCTGGGCTTCATGGCAGTGGTCATGTTTCATTGACAATAGATTTAGAGAAAATTGAATCAATCGAAGAAAAGATTTTGGCATTACTAAACGAAGTTGGAGATATTCAGATATTAATAAATAATTCAGGAGGACCTCCCGGTGGCCCATTGATTGAGAATGATATTACTGACTTTGATGGTCCTTTCAAGAGACATTTGTATGCGTCCCATATCGTAACAAAATTATTAATTCCTGGAATGGAAAAAAAACAGATGGGTAGGATAATAAATATAATTTCTACATCAGTCAGAGAACCTATAGACAATATCGGACTTTCAAATACATTGAGAGGCGCAATGGGTTCATGGTCTAAATCACTAAGTAGAGAATTGAGTCCTTTTATTACAATAAATAATATATTACCAGGTTTTACTGATACTGATAGGTTGTCTTCACTTTCTGAATCAATTTCTAAAAAAACTGGGAAGAAAGTAGATGAAGTTCGAAGTGAATGGATGAATAGTGTCCCCATTCAAAGATTAATTGATCCATTAGAAACTGCGAATGCAATAACTTGGTTAAGTTTACCAAGTAGTGGGGCAATAAGGGGAGTTAGTTTGGCTGTTGATGGCGGAAGAATGCGTTCTATTTGAGTGATATTATGGAATTTGACATATTCTTTTCAATTTCTCAAACACCAGACTCATCTGGGTATATTCCGACAGAACAAGAAATGTTCAAAAGTTTCTTTGATCAGGTAGAATTAGCAGATAAACTGGGTTTTGGAATAGGGTGGGTCGCTCAGGCCCATCTTTCAACTGAAGTTCAAAAAATGAATAAAAAACCAGTTGTCCCTCATTATCCCGGAGAAGTGGGACTTTGCACCGATTTTGTACAAATTGCTCGTGAAATGTTCTTAAGAACAGAAAAAATGGAAGTGGGTAGTGCTGTAATGAGCATACTTGCCAGTGGAGGCCCAATTGCTCATGCTGAAAGAATTGGTGCATTTCTGACATTACATGGGATGGAAGAAAGTGAAAAAAGGCGTTTACATATCGGTTATTCTGCAGGTAGATTTGAATTCATGGCTAGACCATATGGAATAGTTCCCAGAAATGAAATAGAAGAGGTTGCTTGGCCGGCTTTGAGGGGTCAGATTTTTGCCGAAGCGAGTGAAATATTTCTAAGGCTATTAAATGGTGAAGTAATTTCTAGTAAAGATATCAGAAAAACAATATTAACCAGAAATAATTTTTACACTGAAGAAGATTGGAGAAAAGTTCAGGAAGTAGCAAAACACACATATGCACTAAAATCTCGACCTAAAGAAATAGAAATACCCAGAAGATATCAATTTGAACAGATAAAAACTATACCTCAAGATTGGAGAAGTGAATTATTGAATATTGTAATTGGAAGTCACGACAGGAGACTACAAATTGAAGCAAACAAATGGAGACCAGTTCAAGTATTCAATCTAAGTATAACTCCTCCGCACATAATTGAGGAAACGCATCAAAGATTTTCAAAGTATTATCATCAAGATGGAGGGGCATGGAAAAGAAGTATGATGCCACGAACAATAATGGTATTCATTAACGATGAAGAAGGTTTATCAATCGAAGAAAGGAGTATAGCAGCAAAAGAAGAAGCTAGAAATGCATTGTCGATATATTGGAATGCACTGGAAGGGACAATAGACCCGAATAAATTGGAAAAGGCTACCGATAATGCAGTCATTGGTAATGTTGAGCAGGTTACAAAACAAATATTGGATAGATTTGATAAGGACGACAGATTGATGTGCTGGTTTGATTTCTTTAATCACGACAGTGAGCGAGTTAAAAGGAATATGAATGCTTTTATGAATAAAGTCGTTCCAATAATAAATGAGGTAAAATAGTATGACTGAAGAATTTAAACATAGGCCTTCTAGTGTATCTCCTGGCAGACCTGGTTCTGAAATTTATCCTACAACGCCGCTTGGAGAAAAATTCTCTGGTATTGCGACCGGGAGGGATGTAGAATGGGAACCGTTAGTTGATTTTAGAAGAATGGATGTATCTGAGAATACCATTCATGGAGCTATTGCATGGGCACATGGAGATGAAATAGTACATTCATTTGGAGGGAACGTTTTGGTATATGGGAGATCCATGATGAAACCACTAATGATGAAAACTTTTGTCAATGCTTTAGAGGATGAGAAAATTACATGGGAGCAGAAAGCTATAGCATGTTCTTCACATAATGGAGATACAGAGCATGTTGCTGCTGCTCAGTCCCTACTAACTGAGTCAGAATGGGGATTGATGCAATGCCCATTGGATGTTCCTTTGATACAATTTGGTAGGCAAGTAAGGAGGCCCAGGAGATGGTTTCATACTTGCTCAGGAGAACACTCTGCCATGCTAAGAGGAATGCGTAGAATGGGCATGAGTAGAGCAGGGTACACATTACCTAGTTCAGAGTGGTTTCCAGAGTTCTTAAATGTATTAAGAAGATTGATGAATAAACCAAATTGGGAGCCAATTAGAGTTGCAAAAGATGGATGCGGCCTACCAACTGTATCGAATACGGTAGATGAATTAGCAGTAATGTTTGCAGGTCTAGCATCAGAAAAGGATAATGATTGGATATGGGAAGCAATGAATAAAAATCCCGATTTAATTGGAGGTTTCAATAGGTTAGATTCAACATGTATCAAGGCCGGAAAAGGTACTCTAATAGCCAAAGAAGGTGCTGATGGATTACTTGGTTTGTCGGTAATTCATCCTGAATGGCCAAAAGGACTTGGTATCGTAATCAAGATAGCGCATGGATGGAATTCTCAAGCTACTTGGTATGTAACAAGAGCAGTGTTGGGAGTATTGGGGATAGAATTAAGGAATCCTTACCCGTTACATAGACAAAAGGCATTTATTGTTCCAGGAATAGTTCATCCGAAATATCTTGAAAACCTCGAAGAAGTAGTTACATGGGATGAATGGGATCCCAATCAAGATAGTTTTTCGCTAGATTGGAAAGAATATGCTGCAAATGCTACTAGGTTAGACCCTTTTGGGAATGAAGGTTTAGAGGGACTTTGAAGTGCAGTTAATGAATTATATTAATGGAAATTTTTGCCCACAAACAAGTGGAAAATGGATTACTAACTTGAATCCTGCGACAGGAGAGGAGATTTGTAAAGTCCCTATATCAAATTCCAAGGATGTCAAAGAAGCAATAAATTCGGCCAAGAACGCTTATCCTAATTGGAGTAAATATACTCCTCATGAGAGAGCTATTTGGTTGGATAAAATAGCAGATAAATTAGAAGAAATGTTTGAAGAAATAGCACAACTAGAAAGTATGGATACTGGTAAACCAATCTCATTATCAAGAAATGTTGATGCCAATAGATCTGTTGCTAATTTTAGATTTTTTTCTGAATTGATTAGGGGCATGGAAATAGAAGAATTCGAAATGAAAGATGCTACAAATTATGTAATTCAGAAACCAAATGGAATTGGAGCATTGATTACTCCATGGAATTTACCGCTTTATCTATTGTCTTGGAAAGTCGCACCGGCCATAGGAATGGGAAATACGGTCGTCTGTAAACCTAGTGAACTAACTCCTATGACTGCAGATTTACTTATGCGTGCTGTAGATGAAATTGGATTACCAGCGGGAGTAATAAATTTAGTTCATGGAAATGGTATAGAAACGGGTAGTTTACTAGTAGAAGATTCAGATATTGACTTTGTTTCATTCACGGGAGGAACTGTTACTGGATCAAAAGTAGCTTCATCTGCAGCATCAACTTTCAAGAAGCTTAGTCTCGAGCTAGGAGGTAAAAATTCAAGTATAGTTTTTGCAGATTGTGATTTTGAAAAAACTATAGCCGGAGTAGTCCGATCGGGTTTCTTAAACCAAGGACAGATTTGTTTATGCGGATCGCGGATTTTTATCGAAGAAGAAATATATGAGGATTTCAAAAATAGACTAATAAATGCTGTAGAAGAAATGAAAATAGGAGATCCACTTGATGAAGAAACTGATTTGGGAGCATTAATTTCAAAAGAACATCTCAGTAAAATAGAATATTATGCCAATTTAGCCATAGAAGAAGGAGGGACATTGTTGACTGGTGGAGTTCCATGTTTACCAAAAGCCTTTGAAAATGGTAATTGGATGGCTCCAATAATAGTTGAAGGTTTAAGTCCGGAATCAAGATGCTCGAAAGAAGAAATATTTGGGCCGATGGTAACATTACACATATTCAAAGAGGAGTCTGAATTAATAAAAATGGTAAATAATACAAGATATGGTCTTGCAGGGAGTATTTGGACAAAGGATTTAGATAAAGGAAGAAGACTTTCTGAGTCCATCGAAACAGGTATGATTTGGATTAATACCTGGTTACACAGAGATTTGAGAGTTCCTTTTGGAGGAGTGAAAGATAGCGGTGTTGGAAGAGAAGGGGGCAAATGGAGTTTAGGATTTTTCTCAGAAGCCATGAATGTGTGCGTTAAGCATGAATAATACAGTAACTGTGAAAGTCTAGTGACTTGCGAATATAAATAATATGGTTGCGGCAGGTATTGTTGGTTTGGGATATTATGTTCCTCCAAAGATTATGACAAATGATGATTGGGCAGGCATAGTAGATACAAGTGATGAATGGATTACTACTAAAACCGGCATAAAAGAGAGAAGAATAGCGAATGAAGATGTCTGTACTAGTGATTTAGCAGTTTTAGCATCATTGGAAGCCATGAGCGCAGCAAACATTCAACCTGAGGAAGTTGATTTAATCATACTTGCCACCAGTAGTCCGGATGTACCACTTTCATCAACTGCAAGTATTGTTCAACACAAACTTGGTTGTAGTAATGCTGGTTCATTTGACATAAATGCTGTTTGTTCAGGTTGGGTTCATGCTCTAGAAATAGGAGCAAAATTTGTTATTGATTCAAACTATAATAATGTGTTAGTAATTGGGTCAGAAGTTTATAGTAGAATCGTTAATTGGGAAGATAGAGCAACTTGTGTACTATTTGGCGATGGTGCTGGCGCAGCCGTATTACAAAAAATAGAGGATGGTAAAGGGATAATAGGTAGTTGGTTAAAATCTGATGGTTCGGGCGCAGATGTAATACAGATACCTGCTGGAGGAGTTAGAAAAAACATATTTTCCGAGAGTTTTATAGATGGTGAACAATATTTCCATATGGATGGAAGAGCAGTTTGGAATTTTGCTATTGAAGCTTTTCCACAAGCGGTAAAAGAAGTATTAAATCAGATTAATATGGAAATAGAAGATATTGATATGATAATACCGCATCAAGCCAATTACAATATAATTAAGGCTGGAATGGAGAATCTTGGATTATCCATGGATAAAGTATTTACAAATTTAGACAAATATGGCAACACAGCTGCTGCAAGTGTCCCAATTGCTTTGGCAGAATCAGTAAAAGTAGGAAAAATAAAGCAAGGAGATTTGATAATTACAGTAGGTTTTGGAGGAGGTTTGGCATGGGGAGCTAATGCTATTATATGGTGAAATAATTTTCTCAACCTACAGGCTCTCCTCCCTCAACCAAAAAAGCCAACCTTCTAAAACCATCAATCTTGATAAGATAGTCGACTGTAGATTTTGGCAATGATAATGATAGTACAGTTCTAATAGCTTCATCATCATTAATTGTTGATAGCATTAGTGCCGTTGCTCTAACTCTCCATCCCTCATATTGGTCTCTTTTTTCTAGAGGAGATATGACAACATTCCAACCTGCTTTTTTATAAAGTTCTGCAGAAAAACTGTCACTTGTAAAAAATGATCCATCCTTACCATGATATTTTTCTGCATGAGATACCCACATAGGAGGATTATCAATATCAGGTATGCTAACTATTTTCACATTGGCAAAACCTTGTTGATTTTGTAACCATAATCTAATCATTTCTTCTCTTTCATTATAATTCCAAGGATTTGTCATTGATTCAGGCTTATTTGACGAGCCTATGCACAACACGAGTTGTGACTCTGCAGAATTTTCTAAACGCCATTTTTCTGCAGCTTCAATAAGTGAAGTATGACCTAAATGGAGAGGTTGGAAACGACCTAAAACAACTATACAAGAATCAATAACATCATTTGGAGGGAGGGGTTTTAACGAGTATTCTTCCATATTTTTACCTCAATAACTTCCAATATTATTCTTACCTAAATACCATAATTCAGAGTCTAAGAAATCTCGACCTATCATTAAATCTAATTCCGGATACGATATTTTTATGATAAAATTAAATAATAATTTACTTAATTCATTGTGTGAATTCATAGTAGGTAAAATCTTAGGATCTTCGGATGGTTCCATCGTTTCACCTAATTTTTCCCTTCGATTCATCCAATCCATTACAATCGATTCTGTAAAAAAACGCTGATCCAAAATAGAAATCTGATTATGGAAATTTTCCCATATTTCAGGCTTTAAAAAATCCTCTATATTGATTACTTTTTTTTCCAAAAATGGTTCAACATAAAGGAATAATCTTGCATCCCAACAAGTCCATTGAGCCACAGAAGACCATTTAGCGAGTAATAAAATTAAATCATTTCTGAATTCATANTTAATATTGGATATTATTTCATTACCCTCCAATAAAGATTCATGTTTATCGAAAATATCTAAAATTTCTCCCTCGATGTCTACATCGAAATCTCGGTGAAAATCAGGGAAGTTTTTTGGTCTTATATTGGTTAATTCTTTTTCATTTATTGAGTCGATTAGACTGGATACAGTATAATTCAATATAGAATCTAAGGAATCGCGATTCACCAGATAGAGGATTACATCTGCCATCTGTATATTGCTCTTCGCGTAAGTAGAATAAGCCTTACTCACTGTGAGAACTACATGATTAGCCACCGGATTCAATAACATGTGCCTCAGCGTGAAGCATGTAAACTAAAAGAAATCAGACAAGCCTAGTAGGGAGAGAGTAGACAATGGCAACCATTGAAGAACAAATCAAGCTATTGGAAGATGAAATTACTAAGACAAAGTCGAATAAAGCTACTCAGGGCCATCTTGGTAAATTGAAAGCTAAAATTGCTGCTTTAAGAGAGAGGAAAGAGAAAGCACAAGCACATGCAAAAGCCAGTGGAGGAGGTCCCGGATTTGAAGTTAAAAAATCAGGAGATGCATCGGTGGCTTTGGTTGGTTTTCCTAGTGTCGGTAAGTCCAGTCTTATCTCGCAACTTACCGAAGTAGAGTCAGATGTTGGNAATTTTGCATTTACAACATTGACTTGTATCCCTGGACTAATGGAACATAAAGGTGCTAAAATACAGATTTTAGACCTTCCCGGACTGATTAAAGGGGCTGCAGAAGGAAAAGGTAGAGGGAGAGAAATATTGAACGTAATAAGAGGAGCAGATATGGTTCTATATGTAGTAGACCCATTTCAGGAGTCTCACTTCAATATTTTAGATTATGAATTGTGGAGAGGGGGTTTAAGACTAAATCAACTGGTACCTCAAGTTTTCATAACAAGAACCAATAGAGGAGGAGTTGTAGTAAGATCAACTGTTAAACAAACTAATCTTTCGGATGAAGAAATACAAGACATTGTAAGAAGTTTTGGAATTGTTTCGGCAACTGTAACTCTCAGGACTAACGTTACAGATGACAATATAGTAGACACATTGGCAGGTAATAGAATTTATAGTAAAGCAGTAGTTGTTCTAAATAAAGTTGATTTAGCTAATGAAAGGGACTTACAAAGTGCAAGAGATAGTTTGCCTGATGGATGGCCAGTACTGGAAGTTTCAGCAAAAACTGGTTTTGGTATTGAAGATATGAAAGATTTCATTTATGATAATTTACACTTCATGTCGATATATCTTAAGCCCCAGGGCCAAGAAGCAGATATGATCGAGCCATTGATAGTAAAGGATACATCGACTGTAAGAGATGTTTGTGTAAAATTACATAGAGATTTTGTAAGGAAATTTAGATACGCAAGAGTTAGGGGTCCGAGTGCAAAATTCGATTGGCAAAGAGTTGGCCTAGAGCATATTCTAAAAGATGGAGATGTATTATCAATAATTATAAGAAAATAAAGGGTTGTGAGAGAATAACTTCGGATAAAAAATATAGAGATATTATTCCTCGCGCTGAAATGAGAGAATTTATTCAACATTTACAAAATAGATCCTATGCTTTCACGGTTGTATTTATTGTAGGTTTTCTGATCGGTTATCCAATTAGTGAAGTAATAATTGAGTGGTTACTTAATTCTGAAGGGTACAAACCGAATAATGTCGAAATAATCATTTTACAACCAATGGAAGTGATATTATTGCAACTTCAAATGGGGACCCAAATAGGTTTTTTACTACTAATTTTTATATTTATAATAGATATTGCTGCCAATAGTCATAAAATAATTAAAAGAACCAAAATAAAGAGTAAATATAATATTGATTGGAAAATTAAAAGAATTATACCAATAATAATTATCTCTTTATTTTTGGCTATGGCAGGGATAATTTACTCTCATGAAATATTAATCCCAATGTTGTTGGACTATTTATCTCGAGATGCAACGTCTTCGGGATTATCTTCAACTTGGCGTTTAAAATCATGGATAACTTTCATAACTGGTCTATATTTTTCCTCGATAATAGGCTTCCAAATACCTTTAGTGACAATATTATTGATTAGAGTAAAATTTGTCAAAAGGGAAACTATTATAGAAAATAGAAGGATTTTGTGGTTTGCAGCACTTTTATTTGGCGCATTAATTTCTCCACCTGATCCACTTTCATTGTTCTTAGTAGGAGGTCCAATGTTAATCCTGCTTGAGATATCCTTGATAATGGATAAAATGGTATTTACCAAACAATCTTCAAATTAATTCAAACCGCGATTGCGTGCGTCTTCTTCCTGTGCATCCATCCTNCCCTGTTCAACATCGACAGTCCTCAGAATTATTGCACCAACTAAAATAAGAATCGCAATACTAAGGATTCCGACTCTACTATCGAACATTACTGTCATAATTCCATAAATAAGTGGCCCTAGTAAAGCCGCTACTTTACCAAAGAAACCAAAGAAACCAAAGAATTCTGCACTTCTCGTTTCAGGAACCATCTGACCAAATAAGCTTCTAGCAAGGCCTTGTGAACCTCCTAGAACAGAACCCATGGCTGCNCCAAGTATTATGAATTGAATTCCAACACTCAGCCCCAAAGGATCCCAGACAAATTTACGGGCATTTTCTGGTACAAAATCCAATACACCATCGCCAAGGTTGGTAGGATGATCTATGCCTACGTTTGAAGTATATTTGGAGCCATCTTCATGTAATATGCTAACACTGAATCTAGTATTGTCAAAACTGGCCAATATTCCAGAATTTATCAATTCTGTAGAAGTAATGTTAATTGATTTTACAAATTTTTCTCCTTCGGCAGGCCATTGCCAGTCAAATAAAATATATTCCGTTACATATTTATCTTGTTTTAGAGGGAAGTAATCTACCCAATTTTTCACCCACTCTTGTTCATCGAATTCGGAATCTGAGAATTCAATTTTTTGTGCTAAACTAGGAGCTGAACTGGAGACAGTGACTGTGTAGTTATTTTGTGACTCGTCCCACTCGTACATTATGTCATGCTGATCGTGAGAGTCCAATTCCAGTGGTGCAAAAGCTAGTGCAGCAAAACAAAGTAATATCCAACCAACTAGTGAAGTTGTNAGGGCTTTTTTTGTACCTATTTTTTCAGCAAGTCTCGTAAAAGCGAGAGCCGAGGGTGCTGCAACAATTTGAACCATCAGAATAGCAACCATCAAAAAAGTAGTTGTAATTCCAAGCACTACGGGCCCATATATTCCACCTAATGCTGTAACGGTGTTTATTCCATCAATAAAGAAGAAATATGCCAGCATGTAGATAAATAGTGTCCTAAATTTTGGTACTTCACTGAGAGTTTTCCTAATCTCTGAAAAGGCTAATTTTGCAGAGTCTAAAATAGATAATGCATCCATTTCATTTTCTATAGGGGGCTCGGGAACCCACTTGAATGTCAATAATGCGAAGCCATACCACCATAATCCAGATGAGGCCATTATTGAGGGTATTACCCATGAATACATCTCTCCTTCTGAATCAACAAGTACTAATGTCATTACTAAATGAATGAGTAATAATATTCCCCCTCCAAAGTAACCGTAAGCGAATGCTTTATTGGAAATTGCATCCATTTCATCGTCTGTTCCCATATGAGGTAATAATGAGTTGTAAAATACGCTAGCACCATTTAAACCGACATTAGCAATTACAAACATAACCATTAGCCAAATCCATTGAGTGCTGATCGGGAGAAGTGGTGCAATTGCTAATAATACAGTTGAACCAGCTCCTACATATGTCAATATCCTTAACCACCACATCTTAATTGCCCGACGATCGGCAATTACTCCAAAAGAAGGGCTTACTAGTGCTACTAATAATGCTGCACCGGAAACAGAAAATGACCAAATAGCATCCCCCGTAAAGTCAATAGATCCTATGGTAGTAGTCAAACCATTCGCTTTTAAGAATAAATAAGCAAACCATATAGGAAGTACTGCAACAGTGACACTCGTCTCAAATGATGATTTGGCCCAGTCAAAATATGCATAGCCTCTAACTGCTTGTGGATTTGATTCTCGGTCTAATTCTACTGTCTCTGACATGTCAATACCTATCCTCTCGGAGATGTTCTAAGGTTTTATCATTGGGGCGAATCATAAGAATTAATGATGAGAGTTATGTACAAACACAATTTGGAGTGAACATGGTAACTTCGGCGGAATGGGTACAACCGCGGGAGAATACGATAGAAGCGATATCTTATGGCATGCAAGTCAGTGATGGAGTAGAGTTTGATCTCAGGTTAACAGAAGATGAGCGACTAATCCTCCANCATGATTCAAAAACTGAATTTGGAGACTATCCGGAAGCAATGCTGATGGATGAGCTTCCAGAGTATGTTGAACCATTTGATGACTTATTGAAGGATAAAAATTTTGTAAGAAGGTGGACAGAAGAAGGGGCTTTTTCTTGTATAGAACTCAAACCACCGCATCCTTCCAGTGGCAAAGGTGGTGGTTGGATTGGAGGTAATGCAAGGGAACTGCACATGATTAAAATGATAGAGAATTTAGAAGAGTCATTGAAGTCAATTGATTTAGGAGTAAGTGGGAAAATAGTATACTCGTTTGAGCCGAAAATTATTTCTGCGGCAAAAAAGACACAAAGTAAACTTAAATTTAGTAGAATTCGACCTTATCTTAGGCAATGGGGAACTTGGAAAACACAAAGAATAGCTGCTGCTCCATCATTTTTATCTAATTCACTTCCTAGATTGATGAATAAGCAAAGAAAAGAGGGTTCACCAATGCTACCTTGTTCGATGCAATATCTAAAAGGTATTGAAAGTAGGATTAATTTTGGAATAACCGTGGGCCTAAAAGGTAAAAAACTTGAAAGATTGAATAAATATAGAAGAGGTTATCCAATTTATGTTTGGCCTTGTGAATCTAAATATGAAAGATTACTGTTGGATGCAGGACTCACTGGAATAACTGATCATTTATCNCCGGAAGTAGTAACTTTAGAAACTGGACATGCGCGTTGGACAAAACCATCGACACAACCCCTNACGAAAGAGAAAAAACAGGAATTAGACAATACTCCAAAAATAGATCATCGGAATATAATCTCAGAATATAGTAAAGAAATAACCCCATGGCATGAACTAACAGATAATGAAAGAAGGGTTTTTATTACTAATTGGAGTAAAAAATGGTCATGGGAGAGGAGTATGGATACTATATTAAAAGAAACTAGTGATACTAATATGCCATGGGAAGTATCAAGAATAATTGGCCATAGAGGAACCGGAAAAACACATAGTAAGTAATTTTAAAGTCTCTTTTTTGGCTGATTTTCGGCTATGTACTTAGGCCTATATATTGGTGTTCCTCTGCCGTCTCTAGATTTTCGTTCATCCATTATCTGAGCACAAATACCGGCTACGCGTGCCCAACCAAAAAAAGTAGTATAGTAATCTGGTTTCCTAAAACCTACTGAATGTAATAAACTACCACTTGCTAAATCTACGTTAGGATATGGATTACTAATTTTTGGTATTTCTTTTAAAATTTCAGGAACAACTTCCCTAAGTGCTTTGGCTATTTTGAAATTTGAATCATCTGGGCAAACTTGTTGCCCTAATTCAATTAAAAGTCGGGCACGAGGATCTTCGGCCCTGAGTACTCCATGGCCAAATCCGTAAATTGGCCTACGTGCAGCCAATTCTGAACGAACAAATTTTTCAATCTCGGAATGATCTGAAGTACCGATGCGTTGAACAAATTCCAAACAAGATTGGTTAGCCCTCCCATGTAAAGGCCCGGACAAAGCATTCATTGCGCTTGCTAAAGAGGCATAAACCGATGCTCTGCCAGAAGCCACTGCTTTACCAGAGAACGTTGACAGATTGCCTCCGCCATGATCCATATGAAGAATGAAAAAGAATTTTATGACACGGGTCATCTTTTCAGCTTCTTCTCCATCTTTTCCAAGCATATGAACAAAGTTTTCAACCAATCCTAATTCTGGTTTACGAGGCCTTAGTGATTCTTGTGTACCTCCTCTAAGCAAGAGAATTCGTGCCATAAGTTCTGGCATTCTGGCTATTAAATTCATAGAGTCTATTCGGACATCGCCTGTAGTCTCAGCGGCGCCTAAAGCCATAATTCCCATTGAAAGCCAATCCATAGGATGTCCACTTCCAGGAGTCAAAGATTCCAGTACCCTCAATGCACCAGTTGGCATTTCTTCTGCCCTATGAGCAAGTTCTTTGCGGAAAGTAATTGATTCTTCAGCAGAAGGTAGATGCTTGTAGAGTAAAAGAAAGATTACATCTTCTTCTTCCATATTTGCTAAGTCACCAACAGGGTATCCGACATAATGAACTCCCTCAAGAGGATCTACGTATGATGTTTGACAAGTACCTACTGGTATTCCTCTCATGCCTGAATTGAGGTGTTTGGTAGTAATTGTAAANAGTTCCTCTTCCTCGGACATGTAATCTCAGAATCATATGTGAGAGAGAGGCAGTGATAATCTCTCCGCTTAATAATACATTTATTGGTTATTTAAAAATATAAAATAGACTATATTAATCCTATTTTTTTACCACATTTTTCAAACGCAGATAGAACTATATCTATATCTTCACGACTTAATCCAGCAGACATTTGTGCACGAACTCTAGCTTTATCGGCTGCGACCATTGGAAATACAATAGCGCCAACCATTACGCCTTCATTTCTCAATTCTCTAGACATTGCTTGGGCTTTCTTACTTTCTCCACATATCACAGGGATAATTGGCGTTTCACTAGCTCCAGTATCAAAGCCAAGAGATTGGAGATTTTCTCTGAAATAATTTGTATTATTCCATAACTTCTGAACATGTTCTGGCTCACTCATTAGGACTTCTATAGATGCCTTTTGTGCAGCTGCCACAGCAGGAGGCTGGCTACCAGAGAGTAGCCATGAGCGGCTGTGATTAAGGGCATGCCTTCTGACTTCATCACTGCCTGCAAGGATTCCACCTTGTACTCCTAATGCTTTAGAATATGATCCTACTTCAAAATTCACCCTTCCTTGTAATCCGAAATGGGAAACTATTCCTTTTCCTTCTCCGAGAACGCCTTCACCATGGCAATCGTCGACGAATATCATTGCATCATGTTCTTCAGCTAGTCTGGTTATTTCATCTAGAGGTGCAATGTCCCCATCCATACTAAAAACACCATCGGTTATGATTAATTTTCTATCAGAGTTTTTATGGTTATTGAGGATATTTTCAAGCTCTCCCATGTCATTGTGTGAATATACTGACCTAGAAGCTTTTGTTAATCGGACTCCATCAATTATTGAGCCGTGATTTAATTCATCAGAAATTATAACATCATTGTGCCCTTTAACAAGAGTAGGTATTAAACCAACATTAACAGCATACCCTGAAGAATATATCAATGCTGCTTCAACTTCTTTAAATTCTGCACATATTTTTTCAGCCTGTANATGGATATCCAANGTNCCTGCAATTGCTCTAACAGAGCCTGAGCCNGCACCATACTTTTCTATTGCTTCAATGGATGCTTGGATNACTTTTGGATGAGTAGTTAAATTGAGATAATTATTAGAAGAAAGCATTATTACCTCTTTTCCATCCATAATACATCGNGGTTCACTTGCTGATTNCAAAGTTGGAGGATTCCACTCTAAACCTTGTGATTGTAAGTATTCATATCTTTCGCGCATCCACGACATGTCAGTTGCCATGTACTTCACTAAAGGTTATAGTTCATTGATACATCGGACATTTTTAAGAAAAATAATGCATATACTTAATTCTAGGATTATTTCTGCAAACAATATGTCCAGTCAAGAAGTAGAAGTGGTAATTCTAGGGACTGCACAAGATGGAGGCCTTCCACAGGCTGGTTGTTCTTGTAACAATTGTATCAGCGCCCATAATGATTCAAAGATGAAAAGAAATCCTGTGTGTTGTGGAATAAAAGGTGTTGACGGTAGTTTTCATTTAATTGAGGCGGGTAGAAGACTTTCTGAACAACTAAAATTATGGTCAGATAAAATGAATATGGACGAAATAAAAAAACCAGAAACNGTATCTATAACACATTTACACTTGGGGCATATTGATGGTTTAGGACAGTTTGGAAAAGAAGTAATGAACTTTAATGATTTACCATTATTCATCAGTAGAAAGAATATGAAAATATTGGAAAAGAGAAAAGCCATTTCTCCATTTAGATATAAAATTATTAAAAGTGGAGAAAAAATTTCACCAAGCGTTGGATGCGGCTTTAAATTAGAATTTATCAAAGTACCTCATCGGGATGAAGAGGGAGATACATATGCCATATTGATTCATGGACCGAATAAATCATTATTGTTTTTACCTGATCATGATTATTGGAAGGAGACTCTAGAAGAATACAACAAGAAAACCATTAGAGAATGGTTTTCTGATTTGGAAATTAATTACGCTTTGATAGATGGAACATTTTGGAATTCTCAGGAGTTGCCAGAGAGGGAGATGCAAAAAATTCCTCATCCCTCTATATCCGAAACGATAGAAATGTTAGGTAGAAAAGGNGATAATGATCCTGAAATATTATTTTTTCATCTAAATCACTCTAACCCGGTGGCGAACACAGATTCAAAAGAAAGGAAAATTGTNNANNGNTTAGGATGGNAGATAGCAAACGATGGACNGGTATTTACACTGTAANNGNAAATGCCGAACCTTATGAACNAGGTTTTCCNGACNNGNNCATGNANCTGCAAGGCGCGATATCAAGTGGNCTTGGACGAGCNCATATTTTCATGGCTCANAGGCATTATCAGGATCAATTTAAAAAAATANTNGAGAGTAGNGCNTGGCCAGGTACATTGAATGTAGATTTATTTGATAATTATGTTGAAAATTATAATAAATTAAGAATAATTTCAGGATTAGATGAAGGAGAAGAATCTGATTCTAGCAAAGCTTTGAGGATTCAGGGATTTGAGAGGGAAGGGAAATCATTTGGAGGAGCAACAGCTTTCAGAGCAAAAATCTCGAAAGATAATAAAAATTGGATAGATTGCGCTATACTAATTCCAGATTTGACTAGACATGTAAAAACAGCAGAGATAATTTCTAAATACTTTCTAAGAGAGATAATGCCCTGCGATAATGGAGATAAAGTTTTCATTACTCTATCTTGATTCTTACTAACCATTCCTTTTCAAGAAATACGGCCATTTCATGCCTCAATAGTGAAAGCCAGCGCATATATTCACGAGCATCTTCTGGCCTTTTAGTGAAATTTATTTCAGGAACTATAGAATATATCGCCTCATCTATTTCATCATGAGAGATTGACCAAAGTATCAATCCATCTGAATTTGCCCTACCTAAATCTACAGGGATATCTGGATTTTCTAGAGCGGATACTAGATCTTCAAGAGTTATTCTTCCAGATACTACTCCTGATACTGCAGAAGCTATTCTTCTTACTTGATTCCATAAGAACGCTCTAGCTTTTACTGAAATTCCTATAATTTTACCATTATAATCTAGCCATGGAGAACATTCATCAATAACTCTAATCGGATTTATATCGCCTTCAATTTTACACAAATTAGTAAAATTATGCTCCCCCTGGATAACGGAACATGCTTTTTCCATAAGTAATCTATCTGGAAAAGATGGCCAATCTTCTATTGCTTCTAATCGATATAGATAATGCCTGTAGTTAGCTTTCCTAGCCCTTGTATTGGAAGGCACTTCTTGAACGTACCACATTACCATGCCTACAGGTAGATTATCATTTATTGCCCTCAACATAGATTTAGGAGATACTTGCTCGATTAATGACTTTGGTAAAGTAATACATGCTAAATTCATACGTACACTAACGCCTGCATCTGTTCTGCTACAAATCTCCAAACATCCTTCCGACCACCAAGTTAATTTTTTCAATGCTTTTTGGAGTGAGCCTTCAACGGTTCTAATCTCTGGTTGTATTTGGGAGCCATGGAAACAATCACCATGATAGCCAAAAGCAACCATTCCCCTGCCGTTAGGCAAGTTAACTACCTCCTTTATTCCTCAGTTGCCATATATTCCATGGCTTCTTCTACAGAAGAAAAACCCAATCCAATGATAGCAAATTCTATAGCTATTGGAGTATATTGTTGAGCGAATTTTTCACTTCTATCAAAATTTGTCTTCAAATTTATTGAATCTATTAACATTCTTGCTGCCTCGTAAAGATGGAATGAAACATCTACTTCTTCTGATTTTTCTCCTAAAGCTCTTAGTTTTTGAAACTCTCTGATTGCCATTGGGACTCTATCAAATTCAATTAAAGCATTAGCGTAAGATGCTAGATATTCTGCGTTATCTGAATCTAGTCCTGCGGCTTTTCTAAGATAAGATTGTATTTTACCTTCATTAATTATGTCATTTCCTTTGTCATCCATATTTCCGTTTTCCTGAATTTCAAACATTGCTGCCTCAGCCCATCCATGATAGCCAGCAGGATCATTAGGGTTTGCAGAAATATAAGATTCAAAAATTTCCATTGCCCCCATAAAATTTCCTGATGTAATACTTTGTGCTGCGTTAGTTAATATATCTTCTTCGGACATTATAGTCACCTACGAGACGCGTCAGAAGCCATTGGGTTATGAAAGATACGTTTGTTATTTAAATTAAATCAGAATTATTTCCCGGTAAATTGTTATTTGCATCCATCAATTCATTGATTAATCGATATATCTTCATTGGCCCCCTAATACCATAAAGACAATCTGAAGGTTCTTGGGCGACATAGTTTCTACGGCGTTGTTTAGAAATCCAGCCAAAAACTGATAAAGATGTTTTTTTACCTTTATTGGTAACTATTTCTTCAGGCATACCTAGTCCTGTATCTACAGATTCTTGTTGAATTCCTAATCCGGATGCTGTCAAGATGTGAACATTGCCATAGCCCAAAATTCTACCAATAATCGGAGGGTTAGCCTTTAGATTTTCTATTTTTTCAAAAGAAATCCCATGGACGCTTGTATCGAAGAATAGAAAGTTTTTACGTAAATGTATTCGCTTATCAGTAATAGCGTAGTGGAATGCATTCTGATAGATAAATGTCAAAAGAATCATGACTAGGCTTGAGAATATTCCCAAAGGTAAGAACCAAAAATAATTCCAATGCGGCAACGGATTTTCAAAATTAGAACCAACTAATCCAGAAAGAGCAGAAAAAATATCAGCTAAATACCAGACAAATGGTATTAATGCCGAAATGATAATCCAAGACGTTGTCCATTTTCCAGAGGTCGAAAAATTTGCATAATGATTTAATTTGGCTACAATTAACAACGTCAATACAAATCCCATAGTTCCAGAGATATCAATTAAAGACCTAATTAATGATAGTATGAAATACATTTGACCATCGCCTTCTGGTGAGTTAAATTGTTCTGCGGCAAAGAAAACCGCATGAATTAAGAAAACTAAAATTGCTAAGATATATTTATCAGCCATAGAAAAAAAGGATGGAGATCCCTGCCAAATTGGTATTTCTGAATCTGTAATTTCAGGAAAAACAGATTTAACTGAATGTGGATCAATTCTTGATTTGAAATCTTGGATGTAGTCTGACATTACTTTCAACTTCCCGCGAACATAATACTTACTGAATATATGGGTTCTATGATGCAAAAATAATGAGAATTAATGTAATAACCCCCAAGTGTGTTCGGCATTACCGTGAATCCACGAATAATCATCAAGAGATCGAAGTCCTTGCTCGTCCGAAATAGCTATTCTTATGACTTCCAGTGGATACTCATTATATGTAAGATGGCTGATCATTCCTGCCCTAGTGGGTTGATCAAAAACCCATTTTGCCCTACTAACGGCACTTACATCAATCGAAATTTGAGTTCGTTCATTCCACAATCTGATTCTGAATCTCGGTAATGGATTATTATCATCATCTTTTAAATTCGAATCTGATTTTGATAATTCAACTTCACAACTTGCAAAATTTTCCGATCTGCCTCTTTTTGCATCATGAAAAATTCCAGTACCACTCAAAGGAATACGAAATGCATCCCTAAGCCTCCATGGTGAAGAATCCAAAGAAGAGGTGGAAAAAGATATATGTGGAAGAAACCAATCTAGATATGATCCATCATCGAAGTGTAACATACCCCAGAACCAAGGTACAGTGGGTGCTTGAACAGAAACCTTCTGAAAATATGCAGTTCCTCGCATTTCTTCTCCATCGACATTTAATTTACATTTAGTGCCTTGAAGCCTTAAAATATCATAACCCATATTCATCGCCATAACGTTATTCCTGTAAGTAAGAGTACTTGGTGGACCAGACCAAGGAGTAAGCTCGGCTTTGAAATTTAATGGTGCACCTCTTTTGACAGCTTCTTTATCTGAAACAAGGTTCATCCAAAATTTATCATTACCTGGGCTCATACCAAATGACATGTCTTCTTGAAGCAGGGGTATTACTGCACCTGCTCCTTCTCCCGAACCTGGTTGTGGCCATAATGAGTGTTGATCGTTGATTGCCGCCATCCTACATTCTTTCATAACTAATGGTTCATACATTTTTTTGCCATCGAACCACCAAGAGCATATCATTCCTGGGAAGACTAAGCCTCCTTCATCGTCTATATGCATTCTAGAACCAGGTAACCACCAATGTCCAGTCATTCTGATTGCTGGAGTTTCTTTAGTAGACCAAAGAGTCATTAGTTGTTTGGAACGACCAGAATTTTGTTGATCCGGGATATATATTATTACCCACCACCACCACCAAGAAAGCCTCGGTATTGGTGGCAAAACATCAAGCTTCCATAGAGAAGTGAAGTCGCCTTTAAATTTCTTCATATCATCAAACATTATTGCCTCACATAATTTCCCTATTTTTGAATATTGATTGTCCGATTCCTAACATTGAAATTGTAAATAAAAATAGCATGACAATACTGACAACAATTGATACCAATGGATTGGAAGTACCAAGAGTATGTGCAGGTGGTTTCCAAAATAAATCGAGACCAGTTTCTAAATTAAACGCTAATGACATTTGTTGTAATTGTAGTGTATCTGGCCATGCGATTAAAACTATTGAGTCGATTATTTGCAGTGCCCAATGATTTATTGAAATGGCAGATATTGTCCAATTAGGGTTTGCTATAGTTAATATCCCCATAACAAATTCCCAGACACCGATAAAGATACAGACATATATCCCATATTTAGGTGTTATAAGTGCTAAAGTATTGAATAATGCACCATAAGCACATAAAACTAGAATTGTAGCAAATCCTATTCCAAGCCATATTGGTAAATCTGATAATCTAATTATACTTTCTCCTGGCCCCAGTAATGAACTAATAATGCCCATAAAAAGTGATAAAGATATTATGTAAATCCCAGTAACTGTAAGATATCCGAGTAATCTGTAAATGATGAATTCTCCACGATGAATAGGTTTTGATAATAAATAATGTAAAGTTCCATTTTCTGTTTCATCTCTAATTAACCCTAGAGATAAAAAGAGAGGAAGGAACAAACCAAGTAATATGACAAAAGCCATCTTTCCCACTCCAATTATGAATGTTCTATGACTAGATTCGCCCATAAATTTCTCGTCGATTGGATCTTCGTCTACATTAGAATCTTTATTTATAACAATGACATTGCCATCTCCATCCACTATCCATTGAACATCACAAATAATTCCATTGTCATTCTTGTCATTATCAAATTCTTCACCCTCATCATCTAAATAAATCCAGTTAGAATCTTCAGACCAATTTTCTCTGATACAGTCTCCATCGTCATCAAAACCCTGGCTTGATTGTAATAAATTATCATCCCAATTAATATCATCTTCATCAATATACATTGATACAGGATCTGGTTCTACGTAGAATGAACCAGTATAGAAGCCCCAGTATAATGTTTCGTAAATTGGTACTTCGATATAACCTTCAGCTTGGAATTCTCCCCAGAATACATATTTTCCGTCACCATAATCACAAGCAGATCCATAGTTATTGAAATCCCAATCAACAAATGCTTCACCATCTGGACAAGAGGTTATTTCATCTTGCCAATTTATTTTTCCTGTCCATTGCTCCGAATTATTTGAATAATTCACATTTATCCAAACAGGATCTAATATCCCTTTTCCAAACCAGGTATAATTTCCAGAAATATTTCTAAAAAGGTCATTATAATCAATTTCTCCGGCAAAGACATATTTTCCTACTCCAGGATATTGACTAGAATCTAGGTCACTGTGTCCGTATTTCATTTCTTGACCAAGTGGATATCCATCTTCATCTTCATCTACAGAATCTCCATCATTATCTATTGATTCGAAGCCATCTCTGACTGAATCTACATAAAAAGCAAGTAAAAGTAGCATGATGAGGAAACCCACTCCTAATACTACCCATGTAGATAATCTGTGCCTTAATTGTCTAATGGTCAGTTCAATTATTGCACCAGCTTTACGATCGAGTTGGGACCATACAGAATCCTTGAGAGAAAGTCCTTTATCATCCATGATTTACTCCTCCAATCAAATAACCGATTAAAGAATCCAAATTATCATCAGGATTCTCTATAGATGTTATTTTTTGTTCTGATTTTACTATAAGAGATGGGAGGACATCATGNGCAGCAGATAAATTATTTGTATGAATTTCTAACTGTCCTTTATCAGGGAATCTGACGCCATAAACTGGCTCTGAAGAAATAAACAAACCCGCTAAATCTCTAGGGTTTTCACAATTAATTAAAATTCTATGAGGATGCTGATCTAGTAAATCTCTTATCGCATGTAAATTTCCAATAGCTAATAATTTACCATTGTGTAATATAACAATCTGTTCAGTTATTCTTTCAATTTCTTCTAAAATATGACTAGAAACTAAAACAGTTTTGCCCTGTGAACCTAATTCTCTAATTACATTCATTATACTTGTTCTTGCAATTGGATCGCATCCATGTAAAGGTTCATCAAGAATAATTAAATCAGGATTATGGACCAATGCATGAGCTATTTTGACACGTTGTCTCATTCCTTTACTATACTTGCCTATCTCTTTGTGGTAAACATCTTCAAGTCCTACGAAGTTTAATACATGTTTGGAACGTTCGATGGCTTCGTCCCTAGACATTCCATGTAATCTGGCTAAGGTCGATATGAAATCAAGAGATGTCATCCAGTCATACATTCTCTCTGATTCACTAACATAACCGATTCGACGATAGGGAGTGGTACTTTTCCAAGGATTTATGCCAAATAGACGAACAGTGCCCTTACTAGGCTTTAAACGCCCCATGAGTATTTTGAAAAGTGTAGATTTTCCTGCACCATTAGGGCCAAGAATTCCAGTAACTCCTCCATCTATGGCCAGAGAAATGTCATTAATTCCTATAACTTCTCCGTACCACTTGGATACATGATCTAGCATTACTGCTGGAAGTTTACTACTTATTTCTTTCATTCTCTGGTAACCTCCATGGAACTAATTCTTGAAACTAATATGCCTACTGAAAAAATATTCATAAAAATTAAGGAAATTATAGAAAAACCGAGAGGATGATCATAGTTAAGATCCAAGCCCAATAAAAACTGACCGAAGTGGGCAAGGCAATCATAAGGACTTAGAATATACATGATTGTTGTATCAAATTGCATTTCTATAAGGAGAGCGATTATTTTGGTACCATAAATTATACTCAAAAACCCTATTGCTGCGAAAAATCTACTTTGGCTTATACTAGATAGTGCAAGACCCAGAGATGTATATGTTATTACTAAGATAATTCCAGCGACAATTCCACTAAGAAAAATTGGTAATGTATCAACTAAGTAAGCCCAACTTTCGCCTCTGAAAACTATTGCACTGGTATAATANGCAAAGTATGAAAATACAATTACAAAACCCAATATCACGGATACACTTAGATATTTCATAATAGTGTAATCGAAACGGTTAACGGGTCTNGAAAAATATAACGCACTGGTTCCATTTTTTCGATCATCAGAAATCATCCCACCAACAACTAAAGCGGTCAAAAGAGGCCACATACAGAGATTTCGAGGGAAATATCCTAAAATCTGACCCCATAAATTGTATCTATTTATCCCCCACATCTTAGATAAAAAATCGCCATCTTGACCAGGTAATAGAGAAGAAAAGAATAGCATAGGTATGGGGGCTAAAGAAGCCAGAAAAATAACTAGTATTGTAAGCCTTACAAATGGGTGATAATACCTATGTCCTTTACTTGTAAAAATTCCGTAAACGTGATGCCTGTATATTGAATAATTCCTCATCCATCTTGGTCCTAAAATACCGTCCCATTGTTTGTATGATTGATTGAAAATTGTGCCCAATGTTGCTTCTTTTTTTGCAACTACTGCGGTCAACTCTTCGTCGCCATCCCCAGAGCCATATGCAACTTCCATCCTAGTCTGTTTACCTTTGATATCTATTTCCGATCTCGACACACTAGAACCCCCCAGTATGATCTGAAGTCATCAGTTCCGAAGTTCCCTTTATTTCAGCACCCAACTTATCCATTATAAGAAGGAAAATATCTTCTAAATCTGGAGTGTATTCTTTTAATTGTCTCACTTGTACTTTACAATCAGCTGCAGCTTTGATGATTTCAGTAATTGTGTTTTCATCAATTAAAGTAATTCTTAAAATCCTGCCCAGGCGACGTACAGAAAAGTTCCTTTTTTCCAATTCCTTATGTAATTTTGAAGCACCACCCCAAATGGTGATTTCTATTTCTTTATCCACTTGGCCAACTAATTCATCTAAGCTTTTCTGAATCACAACTTTACCTTTGTAAATCATCAATATACTTTCACATACTTCNTGTACATCTTCCATGACATGGCTACTCATCAAAACTGTACGTTTTCCTTCGACAGCGGTGCGCCTGAGTGTATCTAGCATAAATTTTCTGGCTCTTTTATCCAAACCATTAGTTGGTTCATCGCAAATTAATATTAAAGGGTCATGAATAATTGCACAAGCTAATTTAGTCGCTTGTTTCATCCCAGTACTAAAGGTCTCAATTTTTCTATATCTTTGATCTTTTAATCCGACGTATTCCAGTACTTCATGTGCCCTTTGAGTGGCAACGTCTGTATTCATTCCCAATATCTCTCCTGAGTATCTAACTTGATCTATTGCTGTCAAACCTGGATCTAAAGCATCATATTCAGGCATGTATCCTATTTTAGAGCGTATTAATTCACCTTCGGTTTTAATATCATGATTCAATACTTTACCCGATCCAGAAGTTGTTTGGATTAATCCTAAAATGCACTTAAACAGTGTTGATTTTCCTGCTCCATTTGGACCGAGCACTCCAATTGCCCCACTTTTGATTTTCAAATTAATATTGTCTAATGCTAAATGGGGCCCATACATTTTGCAGAGATTATTTGTCTCTATTACAAAATCATTGTTTTCAATTTCCATCACCATATCGCCTCTCTATAACTTCTAATAATCATTGTTTCATGTTAATCTTTTCAATTAATCCCCTTCATGTANAGATACTAAGAAGAATTTTTTAAGACTCCTCCTCTAACTCTTACTGCTATTCCTTTTTTGAAAAATTTCATTTCTCTTGATGTTGTTATTGGTATTCCATGAGCAACTAAATCGCCCTTGGAATCAACAATTAAACAAGGTTGCCCTGGTATTAAATGATTATCCGCACCTAAAATATATCCATGCATTACATTCCTGCCCTTGCCTACAAATGGTATTGCATCATCAATAATACATACCTTTGGCAACCCTAAAAATTCAGAATCTACATCATTTTCATCAAAAGTAATAGGAAATCTAGTATCACATAGTTTTTTTGCGCCTTCCAAAGTTAATGAAATACCGCCATCGTTCAATCTTGGAGACAAAATATGGGAATTTNCAGAATATACATTTACCATCCTGTCCGTTGTTGATTTACGGCAAGACATTGAATTAGTAAGTTTACAACCATCATTAGGATTAATAAAACATAGTACGGATAATTTATCTACAATTGAACATCTGTCTAGCCAATCTCTAACTTTTTGATTAAGTTTGGATTTTACAACTAGTTTTGGATCGGGTGTGATTCTGATGAATGGTGTATTTTCTAATCCATAATCCGAAAGAAATTCTATAATTTCTTCATCATCGTAATGTATTTTCCACATATCATTAGAACCGTCTAAATGACACCATGGAGATAAGTCTTCAAGCGAAAAAGGAATAATTCCAAGGGGCGTAATAATTAATGGTATACTATTTGGAGTTTCAATGAGATTTGTGATGATAGAGTTTAATGAGTTAATTCTCCATGGAGGGGCAGTTTTTTCGATTATAATGATATTTTTCACATTATTTTTCGAACCGTCCCACCATGATCCCGGAGTTCTCCACCTAGTAGCAATAAGTGCTTGTAAATGTAATATGTGTGGACGTATTTCTATATCGTGACTCATACTTTCGCCACCTTTCCTTACTGGATTAGTAGATGCTACAATGTCCATAACACTCTCCCCTATTGGTCCTTCATCAGGAAATGAAAGTTGATCTAGAACCCAAAGAAAGGCGCCCCTAAGTTGAGGTGAACTGTGGCTTCTTTCTTCTGCGAGTTCCCAGATTTTACCATTGCGTATGGCTTCTCTACATCTGGCTAATTCTGCCTGAGTAATTTCTAAATTATGACGAGATAATAGCATTGTTCTATCCTTTTTATCCATTTTCTTAACTTCTTCGGGAGAAAATCCAAATAAAGCGCGTGAACTTATTGGCCATTCTCTGATATCTTTTAGTTTTACAGTACCAGTAGGAGTAAAAAATCTATCATCACGTGCAAAAAGAACATATGCAGCACTGTCAAAAATATCAACACCTAAGGCTATTGATAAAGGAAAAAGTAAAGGATGGCCACAACCAAATAAGTGGATTGGGCGATTTGGAGGTATAGTAGATTTGGAGGCTAATAATATTTGAAATAGTTCTCTATACATTTGTTTCTCCATCAGTGGAACTATTCCTCCAATGGGGTGAATAGCAAAATTATGGTACTGTCCCTTAATTGAAGACATTAGGTATCCTGACCTAGCACGTAAATTATCATTAATTCCTCCTTGTATTGGGCCATTTAATAATAAATTCTTTCCTGCTATCTCTAATGATTCAGATGCCCTCCTGGCGGTCTCCTCTACTGCATATTCAAGTTCATCAAGTGACATATCTGGACGTCCAAAAACGTCCAACATAGTCCCAATATCGACTCCTATATTTCTCTGGAATTCTATAATTTCTCTGACTCCCACTTCAACATCACCGTATACATATGATTGGAAAGTACCTGAATCAGTAACTATAATCCCCGGNAAATCTAACAGATTGTGTATACCATTAGATAAAGCCTCTTCTTTCAGTTTCTGATGCTTCCATATTATGTATGAATTTGTTATCAACCCTTCTATGCCATATTCTTCCCACATTTCTCTAGGTTCTATTGTCATTATATTGGGATTAACCACGGGAAGAAGCATTGGGGTGTTTAATGTCCCATGATTGGTATGTAAACGACCTATACGGGCGGCACCATCTCTGGTCAAAATTTCAAATCTCCCCAGGTCATGAGTTTGACAGGGTTGAGAGTTTGGGCGCGTGCTCATATGNTGTCTGCGAGGGTGTGGAGTCATCAATCCTCGCTATTTCTATTGATAATTTTTAGACACGTAATACCATCTTTAAGAAACATTTCAACCTCGTCGCCCGAGTTGACGACAATAGTAGGATCTTCACTAAATCCATGAGCATAGGGGAGATTTAGCAAAGATACTGCAGGAATGGTAAGTGGACACACATCTGTGTTAACTATTGCCTTAGGGCCTTGTTTTGTGTATATCAAACCCATCAGTACAAATGGCGCAACCGTTGAGCCGGATCCTTTTGGATAGATAAAAATTGTATCTTTGATTTTAGTGCCATCCAAAGGATGGCCGGGTTCTTCTATTACTCCTGTATCTCTATTGACATATCCAAGATATGTTATAGGAACGTCGGTAACTAGAGCTTTACCTGATATTTTCCACTCTGATTGACTTGGTATACCTTTTCCAAAAATATTAATTTTGGATGTCTGTTTAGTCTTTTTAGAGATTATAGGCTTTGATTTTCTAGATGCTAGAGTAGGCCTAGGACCTTTGACTAGTTTATCATCGAACGCATGTGCTACACATTCACTTATTGTTGAAACGCTGGTTGGCATACGATTAAGGCCGCTCGTCAAATAATGTTCTGCTTTCAGTGAATTTGTCAATATATGATTATATTTTTTCCTATTATAAGGAGTTACTTCGGGACAAGTATCTCTTAGTATCAATGCTCCCGAGTCCTCTAAAATATCAATAGTTCCATCGGCATCTAATATATCATAATTATATCCACTAGTAAAAAGCCAAAGTCTCTTATCAATGATTTTTTCACCAAGTTCCATCCTTGCACGTGCTGCAGCGGCTGTTGCTCTTGCTTCACCTATGCTTGCTTGGGGGCAACCTATAACAACTAAATCTACTTTACCTTGGGGGGAAAGTTCATTATATCTATGGTATAATTCATCAGCAGTAAATACCAGCTCTCCCTGATATTTGACCGTATTTGGAGATCGTTCCGAGTCTTCATCGATCCACAACATTGGACAACCATAATTTGCAGCTGAAGCCGCCAATGCTTTACGCATCTCAAATGAAATTTGATCGGGTAAACCCACAAGATATGGCATTGGCCCCCAGGGAAGTTTCCACTCTGGTCTGATTTGTTTACCTATCCAATCGCCCAATACACTCCAATCTGTTGGGTCAGACATTTCACACTCAATCTTCACAAGTATATTTGGAACTCTATTTTCAGGAATATGTAAGCCCCAGTAAGGAGCCCATCCCGTAAGGGAAGTAGCAAGGGCTGATAATCCTGATTCTCGATTTGTAATTAATGATGTATAAGAATTAGAAAAACAAACAGCGTTTGACTCAGCCCATGAGCCAATACCATTGACTGAGGCGATTCCTCTATCATATGGNGTACAGGACAATGTGGCATCTATTCCTAATTCAGAATACGCTTGAACGATTTCAAATTGATATTTAAGAAAATCTGGATATTCTATATCCATTTCAGCTATTTTCTCCAAATCGCAACCAGCAGAATTAAGAGTTGTGGGGATAACTACCTTACCTTGAGGATCTCCGGATAAATCGGCAAGAAAACGTCGTAAACCATGCCCTCCGGTTATCACACTAACTCCAGAAACATGTGAATTGTCGCATCGGATGAATTTCTCAGAACCCGCTGTTGAGGCTAAATCAATTACAAGTCTAGCAGCTTTCTGTTTAGTTGGTCCTTGTTTGCCATGGAGCATAGATAAAAGTTCATCAGGTACTTCCATGTACTTAGGATTGGGTCAAGGGTCATCAAATTAGGGGTAAGAATAATGTCAAGGCATTCTTTGTCTTTGTGCTTCGGCTGCAACAATTGCCATTGGTGCTTGTAAATTGAATGAAGGTACGAAACCTGTCATAGGAATTCTCAATATTTCATCTGATTTATCAAGTATGGATTTGGAAATACCTTCTCTCTCTCCTCCAATTATTAGCATGATTTTTCCTGTTAAATCTGCTTCCCAAGGAGTTTTTGAACCAATATCTTCTATCGAAATTATCCTATATCCAGATAATTTTGCCTTGTCAACTATTGAATTCCCGTCAACCCAATGCAGAGGAATGAAGCGATGTGATTTCATAGAAGCTCTTTTAGCACCTTTTCGATCGTTATTATTTAGTACACTATCGACAAATACTGCATTTGCACCGCTCACTTCAGCCGTTCTTATAGTGAATCCTATATTGACTGGATATTTTGCTCCTGCTAGTAACCATATTATTCCATCTAATTCAAGAATTTCATCTATTGAAGCATATGGGTTTCTACCGACTAGAGCTAGAATTTCTGGTTTTTTATCGAATTTATTATCTCGGGCCATCCTCCAAATATCCCTCTCAGAACCTTCTTTAATAGGGATTGACTTATTTTTTGCAATATCAGTTAGACGTAATACATCTGGATTTTTTGAACCCCTTAGAGTAAGGATTAAGGTTATATCCTCATTGTTAGAAAATGCTTCAGAAACCTCTTGTGCACCACACCTTTGCATGATACCCCGGATAAGACAATAGATAATCTGCTTTATGATATTTATTCATCAATAAAATATACATCAACGATACTATCATAATAACTCAAGATGATAATCGGGGACAAAAGTTTGCTCATCTTCTGGAGGGCGAATGTATCCTTTAGATTTTGTCCTTTCGGGAAGTTTTATTTCCTTTGGAGTCAAATCTTCATAAGGTATTTGAGACAAAAAATGACTTATACAATTTATATGGGCATGTCTTTTGACATCTGAATTGACTACATACCAAGGAGATTTCTTCGTATCTGTGTATGCAAACATGTTGTCTTTTGCTTCTGAATATTCCTCCCATCTAGTAAGTGATTCGAGGTCCATAGGACTTAGTTTCCATCTCTTATGAGGTTCCGCTAATCTGGCCTTGAATCTCTTTAATTGTTCTTCGTCCGATACTGAGAACCAGTATTTTATCAGAATAGTATCTGAACGAATTAACATTCTTTCGAATGTGGGGCATGCTCGTAAAAATCCTTCATACTCTTTGTCCGTACAAAATCCCATAACACGCTCTACGCCTGCGCGATTATACCAACTTCTATCAAAGAGAACTATTTCTCCCGCTGCAGGCAGGTGATCAACATATCGTTGAAAATACCATTCTGTTTTCTCTCTCTCGGTGGGGGCAGGCAATGCTGCAACTTTAACGACCCTCGGATTGAGATACTGAGTTATCCTCTTTATCACTCCTCCTTTCCCTGCTGCATCACGACCTTCGAATATCACAACTACTTTCAGTCCTTTTGCCTTAACCCATTCTTGTAATTTAATCAATTCTAATTGTAGTCTAAAAAGCTCTTTTTGATATTCTTTCTTTTTTACTTTCTGAATTTCAGATACCGCATCGTCGGACATTATAATCAACAACGGATTAATGAGTTAAACAAAAGGGCTGCGGTTTAAACACTATAAATTAGAGTAAAAAATATCTTAANAAAATTATATCTTTGAGATTAAATCGTTTAATGCCTCGATTGGATTTGGAGATTTAGTTACTCCACTAGCAAGTAATACTCCTGAAGTGCCGAGTTCAAGTGCCATAAAAACATCAGAACCGTTTTTTACTCCTGCACCACATAATATACCAACATCTGTAGAGATGTCTCTGACAGCATCTACTGTCCCAGTTACAATTTTTGGATCAGCAGATGTGACAGAGATTTCTCCACCTATCAATTCCGGTGGCTCTACTGCAACAAAAGTAGGCTTCAACGCTGCTAATGCTTCTGCTTCATCGATATTAGCAGCACACGCACAAACTGTGAAATTTTCCGGTACTTGATCCAATAACATTGCAATATGCTCTATGCTAACCTTATGTTCTGCATGATTTATCAAAGTACCTTTGGCGCCCCTTTCTATAGCAGTAGCAGGATTCAACCAACCCGTGTTTGAGCCGAATTGGATTGGATCTAGGTGTTGAGTCCAAACCTCTAAGTTTGGAGCTATTTTAACCACTGATGAAAGATCGAATGCAGANACTACAGCGACAATACGAGCATCACTTTCCAAACTCCCCATGACCCTTGCTAATTTTTCTGCAGAAAGTCCATGTGCAGTCTCATAAGTTTTAAAATTCACAACTACAAGTTTTTGACCCATGATACTTCCGAAAAGGACAATGAATTTTACAATGTCGCAATAAACCATCAGAAAGTCGTATGATGATTTATTACAGTATCTGATAAAACTGTATTGTCAGATATAATTGAGCCTTCGCCCACTAAACATCTCTCTAATTTAACATCTTTACCTATAACCGCATCCTTAAGAACAACACAATCTAATAAAGAAGATGTTTTATGAATTCGAACATTTTTACCTATTGAGCAACCCATGGATGAGGAAGTATTAGAAATACCTTCTCCATACCATGAATTAGCTATTTTTTTTCCTGACATAAATCTATTATTTTCAATGCAAGTTTGTGCTGCTTCTATGAATGAATTAGGAGTTCCAGCATCGACGAAGTATCCTGAAAAAACAAGTCCAGCCATTTCTCCTGATTCTGCAACAGGAGGGAAAACTACTCTTTCCATACTATGCTTCTCACTGGAAAATTGATTGATTAAATCTCTGCTTACTATAACACATCCTGCATTAATTAAATTCGAAAATTCTGTCCCTGGATCTGGTTTTTCTTGGAATCTTCTTATCATCCCTGATTCATCTAAATCACAAACTCCGAAGCGGCTTGGATCTTCCACTTCCCAAAGAGATAATGTTGCTTTAGCACCAGTATTATTATGATGTTTTAATAAATCATGAACATTTACGCTTGAAATTAAATCTCCATTCAAAATTAATACCGGGCCTGTGCCATTAAGTTTTTTTGCAGCTAGGCCAACAGCCCCTCCAGTTCCAAGGGCTTCTTCCTCTATTGAAATTAGAACTTCATAACTAGTTTTATTTTTTGAGAAAAAATTCTCAATTTGATCAACGCCATGGCCAGCAGCAATAATGACTCTTGAAATCAAGTCTTCAGGAACAACTTCAATAACGCGTTCCAAGAGTGTTTTGTCAAGTATGGGAAGTAAAGGCTTAGCTCTTTCTTCTGTCCAAGGGCGTAATCGAGTTCCAAATCCTCCAACAAGTACTATAACTTCCATGTTTTATGGTGTACTAGTTACGCTTTGAGTTCTTCGTTTGATTAGTCTTTAACAATACTATCTACAGTATCTTTCAAAGATGATGAGGGGGTGGGCGCAACATGAATATTCACGAATATCAGGCAAAGGCTATTTTTAATGACTCTGGAGTTAAAGTGGTTAAAGGAATTCATTGTAATAATGTGGAACAAGCCTTAAATGCATATGACGAATTAAATTCTGATATCGTTGCTGTGAAAAGCCAGATACATGCTGGAGGCAGAGGGAAGGGAGTTCTTTATGATCCAATAACTAATGAACTAATTATGGAAGGAGGAGTGAAAATAGCATTTTCCAAAGAAGAAGTANGGCTATATGCTTCATCAATAATTGGTAAAAAATTAGTGACTAAACAAACCGGCAAAGAAGGAAAAATAGTAAATAATTTATACATAGAATCAGGATGTAATATTTCACATGAATATTATTTAGCATTATTAATNGATCGTGAAGCTAAATCAGTACTAATAATGGGTTCAACCGAAGGTGGAGTTGATATAGAGGAGGTAGCAGAAAAAAAACCAGAAGCGATTCATAAGATTTGGGCAGACCCATTAGAAGGCTTGGTAACTGAAGATGTAGTAGTGTTTGCTGAATCACTAGGACTTGAGGGAGAATCAAAAAATGAATTGGTTGAAATGGTGAATGCATTATACNCCATGTTTTTGGAAAGAGATTGCTCGATGATAGAAATAAATCCACTTGTACGGAGCGAATCAGGAGAAATAATAGCACTGGATGGAAAAGTTAGTTTTGATGATAATGCTGATTTCAGACATCCATGGAGAAATGATTTAAGAGATTTGACAGAAGAAGAAGAGATAGAAATAAGAGCCAATAATTATGGACTATCTTATGTAAAATTGGATGGTAATATTGGATGTTTGGTGAATGGTGCAGGATTGGCTATGGCTTCAATGGATGTCATAAAACTCTATGGAAGTGAGCCAGCTAATTTCTTGGACATAGGAGGAGGCGCAACGCGTGAGTCTATTACAGCAGCATTTGAAATAATTCTCGAGGATAAAAATGTAGAAGGCATATTAGTGAATATTTTTGGAGGAATAATTCAATGCGACATGGTAGCAAACAGTGTAATTGAAGCATCAAAAGAAATAGGATTAGATGTCCCTCTTGTAGTGAGATTCTCGGGTACGAACCATGTTGAGGGAACTGAAATATTGAATAAAAGTGATTTAAATGTGNATACTGCAACTACTCTCGCAGAAGGTGCTGAAAAAATAGTTAATNTAACNAGGAGGGNAAACTAATGTCTATTTGGGTTGATGAAAATAGTAANATTTTGATTCAAGGCATCACAGGAAAGCAAGGAANATTTCATGGAACAAGAATGATTGAATATGATACTAATGTAGTTGGAGGAGTAACACCCGGAAAAGGAGGGCAGAAATTAAACTTCTCAGGAAGGGAAATTACAGTTTATGATTCTATGCAAGAAGCAATAGCAAAAACTGGAGCTGATGTGAGTGTAATCTACGTTCCTGCACGTTTTGCATCTGCAGCGATAGTAGAGGCTGCTGATGCTTTCCAAGAAAATGGTGGTGGATTGATAGTATGTATAACTGAAGGAATCCCTATTCTTGATATGGTAACTGCAGTAGCTACCGTGAAGAAATGTCCTGATGTGCGATTAATAGGACCGAATTGTCCCGGGATAATAACACCAAGAGAAAATGGAGGTTGTAAAGTTGGTATTATGCCTGGTTTTATTCACGCAAAGGGTAGAATAGGAATTGTTTCGAAAAGTGGTACGTTAACTTATGAAGCAGTTGCACAAACAATGAGTGTTGGAGAAGGGCAATCTACGTGCGTAGGAATTGGAGGAGACCCAGTAAACGGGACAGGATTTATTGACTGTTTACAGGCATTTGAAAATGATAATCAGACGGAAGCAATAGTATTAATTGGAGAAATTGGAGGGACAGCAGAAGAAGAAGCTGCTGAATGGGCATCAAAGAATATGAGTAAACCAATAGTTGGTTTTGTTGCAGGTTCAACAGCGCCTCCAGGTAAAAGAATGGGTCATGCTGGAGCAATTATTTCAGGAGGAAAAGGCACTGCAGAAGAAAAATTTGCTGCATTTGAAAAAGCGGGTATTTATGTTGCAAGAGATCCTTCAGAAATAGGAAATGTTCTAATTAGNGCCTTAAAAGAATCAGGAATAAAATAGCGAAAGGAGTGTTGTGATAGTGGAAAAAATCGATAAAAGAATCGATATTTTGCTCAAAGGTACTTCTAGATCATTTTATTTGACATTAAATTTTCTCCCGAAGAAGATTCGTAAACAGATAGGTCTACTTTATCTATTGGCAAGGCTTTCTGATACTATTGCTGACTCGAAAGTGGGAGAAAAGGATGTACTCATCCGTTTAATTGGTCAATATAATGATAGAGTGCAGAAAAGATCTGGAAAAATCCCTGACTTAATGGATTTATCTTTACTTCAGGAAGATTCTGCAGAACAGGAATTATTGCAAAATGTAATACTACCAATAAAATATTTGGAAGAATCTGATATTTTTAGTGAAAGCGATAGAAGGAGAATTAGAGAATGTTTAGAAATTATAATTAGAGGGCAGACACTTGATTTGGAAAGATTCAGTGCATCTCCCGATCAAGAAATAATAGCCTTGAATAGTGAAAATGAACTAGATGAATATACATACTCAGTTGCCGGTTCTGTTGGAGAATTCTGGACTCATATGGTCTTAGATCATCAATTTGTGGTAAATAATGAGATATCTAATAGCTTATTTGAAAATGGCATTAGATTCGGTAAATCGTTACAATTGATTAATATCCTTAGAGATATTCCTGAAGATATTGCGATGGGGCGATGTTACATACCAATGGATAAATTATTACAATATGATTTGAAACCAAAGGATTTGTTAGATTTCAATAATATGGATAAATTTAGGCCTCTTTTTGATTCATATATCTCAGAGGCATATGATCACCTAAATTGTGCAATTAAATGGGTTAATTTATTACCTAAAAATCAGTATAGGCTGAGATTTTCATGTATTCTCCCCATACTAATAGGACAAAGTACTCTGAAAATGTTAAGCAACAATAATGTTTTAGATAATAAAAATAGAATAAAGGTATCTAGAAAGGAAATTAAATCTATATTTAGGAAGTCATTATTTGCTTCATTAACAAAAAATAGAACTTCAAAACTGATTAGACAAGATGATGCATTTTTCAAAAGATGACGATATTTTTTGGCACACCCCATAGTGAACTTCAAGAAAGCATGGTTCTCGCTTAACATGAAAACTATGAGCGAAGACCAGATTTCAGATTTCGTCTTCGAACGAAATTTTCAAGATAATGATAGTATTTCATTAGTGGATTCAGAATATGCAGTAAAAAGAATTCAATTGGTTCGGTCGGCCGTAAAAATGACAAAAGATGCTACACGGGCGATTAGCATTACAGCCCTTGAAACTATTCGAGAAGGTGCTATCTTCATGGGAGTTATTGGCTCAAGAGGAGAATTAACAAATCCGTTCAGATACATAGACGCCCCGATATGGGAAGAAACACAAGTTCCTACTCATATGATTTCTACAGCATATGATTATTGTGAAGAGTTGACTCGTAGAGAAGCAGGAAATTTCTATCATTCGTTTAAATATTTACCAGATTATGAAAGAAAAGCTATTTGTGCATATTATGCATTTTGCAGAAGAGCAGATGATATAGCAGACGGTGATTTTATCGATATTTTCCCAGGAGGTTCTTCCGACGATCCAGAATCAATAGAATACAGAGATAACATACTAAAATTGAGTAATGGAAATACTGTTTTAGACAGAGTTTCATATAATGAAAAAATGTCTCAACTATTTTACTACAGAAAGAAATTATCTACAGCATATGAAGATGTGACTTCTACAGATCCTATTTTNATGGCAATTAAAGATACTGTGAATAATTTTGGCATACCAAAACAACTACTTGACGACATGGTTAGTGGGATGGAAGATGATTTCCATAGTAATAGATATGATACTTTCGAGGATCTTTATGCCTATTGCTACAGAGTTGCCTCTACAGTTGGATTAGTATGTATTGAGATTTATGGTTATGATAATATCAAAGCAAAGGAATATGCTGAGTCTTGGGGTATTTTCATGCAACTTGTAAATATCTTAAGAGATGTCAAAGAAGATGCAGAAAGAAATAGAATATACTTACCATTAGAAGATCTAAGAAAATATGGAATCACAGAAGAAGATATACTAAATAATAATGAAATTAATAAACACCCGGGTTGGAAACCATTTGTAGAAAGTTATATCCAAAGAGCCAATGAGTATAGAGATAAAGCCTTCAAATTATTGCCTTTACTCGACAAATCGTCTAGATATTCTCCNGCGGCTATGGCAGCATTCTACAGTTCAATACTGAAGAAGATTAAGAAAAATGATGGTGATGTATTTTCAGAAAGAATTCAATTATCTAAGACTGAAAAAATTCTACTTGCAGGGTATGTCTACATAAGGTATAGATTCTTAGCAGTATGATATTATAAATTAGAGTCTCTCTTAAATATAACAGATGTATGACGTATTTAAGGAGGAGACGTTATGAGAGTAGCAGTACTATTAGAAGAGCGTTGTAAACCTAATAGCCCAGCATTCAATTATTTACTAAAATATGCTGGTTCATGTGGTGCGGAATGTATTCAATTTGAAGAAAATAAGTTTCGAATCCTAGAAACTGCTTGTCCTGTTTGTTTTACTCGTGCTAAATTATGCCCAGGAGATGCTGTTAAAATAATAAATCTTCCAAAGGAGCTTGATGCTGACTTAACTCATCGGTACGATGAAAATGGGTTTGGTCTGTTTCGATTACCAGCGCCAAGAGAGGAACAAGTCATTGGCATTCTAGGCCCTAATGGCATGGGAAAATCTACAGCAATAAATATTCTATCTGGTTCATTAAGGCCTAATCTTGGAGAATGGGATCTTGAATTAAAAGAATGGGATGAAATAATTGAGTCATTTCCAAGAGGGGAATTACGAGATTATCTAACTACCGTTGCAGAAGAAGGAGTCAAAATTGCCGTTAAACCACAATATATAGATAAACTNCCAAAAATATTCCGAGGCAAAGTGAATGAATTACTCGAACGAGTTGATGATAGAGGAGAGATTGAACAATATGCAAAACTTCTCGACATTGGAGGTGTTTTAAATCGTACCCTGGACAAATTATCGGGAGGTGAGTTACAACGTGTTGCAATGGCCGCAACTCTACTCAAAGAGGCTGATGTTTATTTTTTTGATGAGCCTTCATCTTATCTTGATATTTATGAGAGAATGAGGATTGTTAGAATTATTCAAGGATTGGTAGAAAGAGGAAAAAGAATATTAGTTGTTGAACATGATTTAGCAATACTTGATGTTATGTGCGATTTATTACAAATTGTGTATGGAGAAAGAGCTGCGTATGGTATTTTTACTCAACCTAGAAATACAAGAACTGCAATAAATGCTTACCTAGACGGTTACTTGCCAGAAGAGAATGTTAGAATACGTGACAAGCCAATACAGTTCCTTAGAGGAAGAGTACGAGGAGAAGAAGTTGGTGCACCAATCTTATCTTGGGGAGATATGGAGAAAAGAATTGGAAATTTTCACCTAAAAACTGGCGAAGGGCAGGTAAGAAGTGCAGAAGTAGTAGGAGTAGTTGGCCCTAACGCTACCGGAAAAACAACCATGGTAAAGATGATTGCCGGAGAATTTGAACCAGATTCTGGTTGGTGTACAATGGACGCAAAAATATCATATAAACAACAACATGTAAATACTGACTTTGATGGAAATGTCCAGAATTGGCTTGATTCAGAACTGGGCATGAAGTGGAGAAGTGGAGAATTTCATACCCAAGTAATAAGGCCCCTGCAAGTTGACCAATTATTAGAATTACAAGCTAAAAGGCTATCAGGAGGAGAATTACAGGCTGTGAGTATTGCAATTTGTTTGGGCAAAGAAGCAGACTTATATTTGCTAGATGAACCTAGTGCACACTTAGATGCTAATGCAAGAATGGAAACAGCTAAGGCCATAAGAAGAACNATGGAAAGTAATGAAAAAGCGGCACTTGTTATAGACCATGATATTTATTTTATCGATATAGTTAGTGATTCTTTATTGGTTTTTGATGGAGAAGGAGGTAAAAGCGGCAATGCAACAGGGCCTTTGAATCTAAGAAAAGGGATGAATAAATTTCTTTCTAGCGTTGACGTAACATTCAGAAGAGATCACGATTCTCACAGGCCTAGAATAAATAAACCGGGTAGTAGGAAAGATAGGGAACAAAAAATAGAAGGAGAATACTTCTATGTTGAATAATATCCATTGGATTCTTGAAGGATGCAGGTGACGCCGCGACATGTCTGAAGACCCGGAGGTTGATGTCCCTGTTGAAGAAGATATAGACGAAGGAAAGGAAGAAGATTCCAAAGAATCCCTAGAGGAGCGGATATTAGAATTAGAAAAAGAATTACAATATTCAGCAGCTGAAATTGTCAATACGAGACAAAGATTGATGAGGGATAAAAATGAAGCTTTGAAATATGGTAGTGCTAATTTAGCAAGTAAAATNATTCCAATCATTGATAGTCTCACTAGAGCCATAGAAAGTAGTGAGAACGATAAAAATTCTGATTCCATAGTTGAAGGAGTAAAATTGATATCGGAAAATATTACTTTAGCGTTAATTAATGAAGGAATTGAGAAAATAGAAATTGTAGAAAATTCTTTTGATCCCACTATCATGGAAGCAATTGCATCAATACCATGTCCTGAAGGAGAAGAGCCAGGAAAAATAGTCCAAGTTATCGAGGACGGATATAAATTACATGATAGAGTGTTACGTGCTGCAAAAGTAATTGTTTACGAGGGTTGATTTATTGGAAAAGAATGTTTACAAAAATAACTTACTACAAATTNTATTAGCTCTATTAGTTGTTTACATCTTTATAGTATCATCAATTCAAATTATTGCACCGAATGAAGTAATAAAACCAGAGGATTTTCCTAATTCTTGTCCGGATGAGTCAAAGAACTGTACAATGATTGGACCAATTCCTCACAGAGGGAATAATATTTCTGAAATACGATTTGAATCAAACATTAGTAATGTCATGGTAGAAGTAGATAAATGGATTAAAATTAATTCCGGAGAAATATTACAAGAATGGCCAAATCATACTCATGCTGTCTTTAAAACGAAATTTTGGAAATTTCCAGATGATTTTCTGGTTAACTTACACTGTGAAGACGAAGAAGTAGTCATGTATGTTTATTCTAAATCTAGGCTTGGGATAAGTGATTTGGGCGTAAATGACGATAGAGTAGTTTCGTTCACCAACTTTATGCTAGAAACGGAAATATCTACATCTAAGTGTACCTACGCCGAATAGAATATTATGGAAGGCCTGATACATGAGAAAATTGAATTAGCCAAAACATTACCTTCAAAGTATTATTTAGATGAAAAAATATTTAGAGATATTAAGAATAAAATTTCTCTTATGTGGCACTTCTCGGCTCATGAAAATCAATTATCACAAAAAAATATAGTACCAATAAAACACTCAAAAAAAGTGATGAATGAATCTATTATTTTAACTAGAGACCAAGTGATTAGATCTCTTTCAAATGTATGCACGCATAGAGGCATGATAATAAACACTGAATCGACTAAATCAAATGTATTAAAATGTAAATATCATGGTAGAACTTTTGATTTGAAAGGATGCATAAAAAATATGCCAAAATTTGATAATATTGTAGATTTTCCTAATGAGTCCGATAACCTGAAATGTTTCTCTACTATAAGATGGAAGGGACTTTTATTTACATCTTTAAAAAAAACAAATACTCCTCGGTGGATTGAATTTTTAGAAGATAGAATGGGTTGGCTAAATATAGAATCCTTCGTTCATGATGTTGAATATTATAAATCATATAATATAAATGCAAATTGGGCCTTATATGTTGATAACTATCTTGAAGGTTTTCATATACCTTATGTTCATTCAGATTTAAATAAAGTATTAAGTTATGACGACTATGAAACAGAAATATTTGAGGATGGAGTNTTGCAAATAGGAATTGCAAAGGATGGCGAAGACTCCTTTGATTTACCTGAAATATCGAAGGATTATGGAAAGAAAATTGCTGCATATTACTTCTGGATTTTTCCCGGATTAATGCTGAATTTCTATCCGTGGGGATTATCAGTAAATCTAGTAGTTCCCACTTCAGTTAATAAAACTGAAATAATTTATCAGAGATATATTGCTGACGCTTCATTAATTGGAGAAGGAGCTGGAGGAGATTTGGATAAAGTTGAAAGAGAAGATCAAGAAATAGTAGAAGGAGTACAAATTGGAGTAAGTAGTTCTTCATATGATAGGGGCAGATATTCTCCCACCATGGAAATAGGAGTTCATCATTTTCATAGAATATTAACGAAAATATGATATTAATTCTCAGAATGGCGTATTCTTAATACGCCGAAAATAACTAGTAAAATACAAATCAGGGCGGCTATATTAGCTATAATAATAGAATAAGAAACGATTAATATTCCATAAATTAGCCATAAAATTAAAGCCGATGCAACAAGAAAAAATGTGGGGAGAGATATTCCCTCATGAGATTTCTGAATCCATACTTCCTTGATTTGAGGAATCCATGCTATTACGCCCAAAAAACCCGCAAATAAACCTATTAACTCAATACTTAATGACAAAAAAAACCTCATAAATCGTCTCGATCTTGTTTTACACCATTATTCCAATTGTATATTCCCTTATTTGTTTTTATTCCAAGATTTCCATTCTCCACTAATTTTTCTAAAAGAGGATGGGGAAGATACGAATCATCAGAAAAAGAATTTGCAAGATTATTTAGAATGTCTCTTCTAACATCCAAACCTACTAAATCTGTTAATTCTAATGGCCCTATAGGATGTTTGTAACCAAGCACCATTGCAGTATCGATATCACTGGCAGATGCAACGCCTTCCGATAGCATTTTTATGGCTTCATTTCCTAAAATTACGCCTAATCTGCTTGTTGCAAAACCGGGATAATCATGTACAAGAATTGTTTTTTTATTAAGTTCTAAACCTACACATTCTGCTATTTTTATCGTTTCTTTTGAACATTTTTCATGCCTAACTATTTCAATTAATTTCATTATAGGAACAGGATTGAAGAAGTGCATCCCTATAACTCTGTCTGGCCTATTAGTTGAATTTGCTATCTCCGAAATAGATAAGCTAGAAGTATTAGTAACCAATATTGTCTTCTCAGGTAGAATATTATCTAATTTGGAGAAAATTTCCTTCTTCAATGATAATATCTCAGGAACAGCTTCAATAACAATATCGGCATTTGAAACTGCTTTTGCCATATCAGTATGAGTTTCCAAATTTTCAGACCATGAAATTAATTGTTCTCTAGTAGTTTTTCCACGTAATATTCCTTTCTCCCAGAACGAATTGATACTTTTTAGAGAGGTTTGGAGGCTCTTCTCAGAAGTATCAAAGATTTTTGTCCTCCAACCTCTTTGTGCACATATCTGAGCTATTCCTGCACCCATCGTGCCAGCACCTATAACTGCGACAACATTGACTTTCATGTTAGTAGGTTGTATGCCTAGTCCATATGATTTACTCAATCTTCACGCCCATAAGATGCAAGTGCAGCTTGAAATAATCTTTGACGAGGTACATCATGTTCTAAAAAACAAGTAAATGGTGCAACATCTTTCAAAAGTTCTATTGCGCTGACATATGCACCGTAGATGAATGGATCGGCGACATCTGTTTGAGGAATGTCGATTCCTAATTTAGATAATCCTTTTCTTGTATCTTCATCCCAAATCGCGTAGGTGTGATGAGTAAAATGAAGATAACTAGATAGTCGCTTTAAATCAGATCTCGCTTTTTCGGTGAAACTATCAATAAGTAATGTATCTGGATATTTTATTGCATATAGAGCTAATTTCACCTCACGAGTAGTTTCTTCCTTCCACTCTCTTTTACCAATTTCCATCCAATCATCTATCATATCCAACATTTTATCATCGTATGGTCGCTTTACCATATACAGTAAGCGTTCATATTCATCTGGTTTTTGAGAGTCGGAATGATGATGTTCATAAAATAATTCTGTCAGTCTATTAAAAAATGGTTCACATTTCTTTTTATCGAAAGCGAGTAGGGATACATGTTGCATATTAATTCCTTCCTTATTTTTTCCCTTTCCATTCACGGTATTGAATCCATTCTTTTTTCATATAATCATTCATTAATTTATCTTCATCTTCATCAGTTGGCAGGACACTAACTAAATAATCTTGATATTCTTCATCACTACCGTCAAATTTTTCACCGGTTATTGTGTAATTCTTCCCCGCGTACATTCCTATGCCACGGTTGAATTTATCAGAGGGTATGAATAATTCTGGCTCTCCCTCTTTTCTAACCGCGCTTATTCTCCTCATTTCTTCCCTTAATTCTTGGAAATATAATTCTCTACTTGCCTCGTTTAGATGTGCACGATCTGCTTCGACATCACTTTCTCTCTCATCGTATCTACCCTTTACTCCGTAAACATAAGCCCATTGTGCGCTTGTAGAGTCATCAGTACCGAAAAGATCTAATCCTGTACTAATCCACTTATTCAGATATTTTTGTAATAATTCACAAGGAATTACACCTTGTTTTACTATTCTTCTTAGTCCGTTTGCTCCGGTTCCAAGATGGAATGATTCTTCTTTTAACATAGGACCCATGGAGGCTGCCAAAGGCTTGAATGAAGAGGTACTCAACATTTTTAGTTGATATTTTCCATCTCTATCAATAAAGTGAGTGAAACAGAAGAAGTCTAGCCAATGATCAATTGGAGCATTAAAAGATCCTAGAATTCTGGTTCCATCTTGAGCATTCCTTTCAAGAAGTTTTGAAGCTTCTCTAACTCCCTGTTCTCCAAAATACGTACACAGGACATATGCCATTTGCCAGCCATGCCTTTGTTCTTCACACATTATTCTCAGTGCTGATTTCATATCATATTCTGTTGGGGCAGTAGCAAGCAAATGGTTTTGCTGTTCCACACTAGCAAATTCTGTATCTCCTTGTACGCTAATCATACTGATTATGGCGTCTCTGATATTTTGTTGGGGTATTTGCATTCTTCTTTCCCATTTCGGCATACCTTCGAAATCTCCAAATTCTATTTTTTCTCCAGCCGTATCCCAGTCGAACTTGATATCAAATCTGTAATCACCCAACCATGAGGGGTCGAATCCTATTCTCGTTTGCCATTCGGTGAAGTCTTGAACCCATGCTTCAAAGTTGGGAGTATATTTCTCTACGATTTCTGTATCTGCCATAAAAATGCGGATACATAATTACTATATGAATAAATGTATGTCAGAATAAGAATATTGAAAAAATTACTCACCTTTGAATCTTGGCGTTCTCCTTTCAACATAAGATGCAATGCCTTCTTTAGCATCTTCAGATTGAAATAAATCTGACTGTAATTCTCTTTCTAATGCTAGATGATATTCTAATGGTATTTCAATTCCACTTTGAACGCTGCGTTTGATGTTACCAATTGCTTTAGCGGCTGCTAATGGTAATGTAAATTGGCCAGCGTAATCAAGAACATCTGTTCTAAAGTCTTCCAGGCCAACGCTGTCATATATATCGTGAATTAGGTCCATATCTCGCGCTTCCTCAAAAGAAAATTTTCGGCCTGTAACCATTATTTCCATTGCCCTTGCCTTTCCGACTAGGCGAGCGAGACGTGCTGTACCTCCAGTTCCTGCTAATACTCCAAGGGAAACTTCTGGCAAACCTATTTGGAAATTACCTTTATGTGCTATTCTGATATCTGCTGCCATAGCGATTTCTAATCCACCTCCAACAGTGTGACCGTTCAATGCTGCTATTACTAGTTTGGGAGTTTGTTCTAACCTAGATAGAGTTTCATTAGCATGAAGGCAGAAGAAATATTTGTATCTAGGTGATAGAGTATTGAGATAGTTTATACTAGCACCTGCGGAGAAGAATTTTTCGCCATGACCAGTCAAAAGTATAACTGAGACATCTCCATCGAAACGAGCACTGAGAATGGCTTGATCTATATCTTCCCACATCTCCCTAGTGTATGTATTAACAGAAGTTCGACCATCAGTGAGAGGTTTCCCATCAGTATCAGATATAAGTTCAATAATGGCTATTCCATTATCAGTAACTCCATAGTTTACCAAATTATTAGGCATTGATTTAAGTTCCGGCCAAGAAGACATGTTGTTGGCATAATGATTGGTTATTTCAATCAAACGGAAGTTAGTGACTAACATCTAAGTATCTGATTCTGTGAAAGAGGCGTGTGCACCGGATTTCCTAACTTTATCCCATTGCTTACCTATTTCTATTGCTTCGATACTTGGATTCCAATTATCTCTTTTTAATGCTTTTCTGAATGGCATCCTACTCACAAATCTTCCATCATTCAACCTTTTACGTCTCAACATACCTAACTTAACAATTGGCCATAATAAATTACGAAATATACTTGGTGCGTAAAGCCATCGCATGAAAGCTAAACCATCTCCCTTACGTTTCTGATCCCACATCCAATATCTGGCTGCTAATTTGAATCCTCTGTCTCCAACTCTATTGAGTAAAAAACGGTTTATTGCACTCGATTTTACCAAAGGAACAAGTCTTTTACGAACTTCAACTTCATAATCACATTCTCCCAATATACTTTGGGCTGCTAGTACGCCACTTGTTATTGCATACCTCATTCCAAAACCCCACATGAAATCTTGTAAACCACCAGCTTCACCAACATAATAACGTCCTTCATGTATATATTTCTCTGGTAATGAAAAATCTCCTTTACCACCTACTCTTTTTATTGGTTTCCTGTTTAATTCATAATTTTGTTCATACCAAGCTATAGTTTCATTCAGATAACGACTACTTCGCTTTTGTTTGCGCCAAAGACAGGTACAAATTAACCCAATGCCGTCGATAATAATTAGATATGAATAAGCGCCAGGAGCCAATTTATCGTTGAGTTGTAAAGTAACATGATTGGGGTGGTCTGTATGAAATATCTCTCCAAAAGCAATTGCGCTAGAGTCTTTTGGACCTGCAGCAATTATGTCGCATTCTTGAGGTTCTTTTCGTGTACCGTAATGTATATTGGCACCTGCTTCCAATGCAAGTTTTTTTAGACCTTGATCTATACAGTGATTATCAGTACCTCTTTCAACTACTCTGAATGCAATTTCTTCAGTCTTGGGTTGAGTTATGATGTCATCGGGATGAGCTAAATCGACAATATTGAATGCATCTGATTTGAATGAATCTGGATCTATCCCCCAATCTCTCATCTCATCAAAAAAATCTGGAGAAGATGTCCAATTTTCTATTCCTTGAAAATCTCCATCAAAGCGTGCTCCACTATCTTTTCTGACATCATAAACATGTACTTCTTTGCCTGCATTTGCAAGTAGAATAGCCGCAGAAAGGCCAGATAAACCAGCACCTAAAATGTGTATAGGTTTGTCGGCCATATATTTCGGAGTATTATATATAATTTCAACATTGGGTTATTTCCGTTGTATTCAAGATGTATGGCCTTATCCAAGGTATATGTCTGAAGTCTTCATATCAGTTGAGTCTGAAGAATTGAAGCCTGAAAAATTACTTGAAAAAATCGATAAAGAAAATTGTGGTAGTATAGTTTCATTTACAGGAATTGTGAGAGGAAATGAAGAAGCAATAAAAGTACAAGAATTGATTTTCGACTCATGGGAAAAAAAATTACCAATGGTACTAAGAAAAATTGGAGAAGAATCAATAAAAAAATTTGGAGTGAAATCTGTTTCAATAGCGCATCGTATTGGATCAGTTAAACCAATGGAGCCGATTGTGAGCATCCATGTTTCTTCTGCGCATAGGAGAGAGGGTTTTTCTGCATGTAGTTGGCTTATTGATGAGTTAAAAAGGCAAGCCCCTCTTTGGAAAAAAGAAATAAGAGAAGATGGAATCCATTGGAAAAAAGGACTGGGCTAATTCTTTTCAATTTATTTTCAATTTAGGTGTAATTAATCAAATAGTAAGATGTTAGTCGCGATACAAGAGTGATATCATGGATGCTATAGTAGACATCAGTAATAAACCCAAAATTAAAAGAAAAGCAGTTGCAACTGGACTAGTATTATTAAGTAAGGAATCTTTGAATAAAATAAATGAAGGTAAAACGGAAAAGGGAGATGTTTTGGAAGCCTCTACTATAGCATCCATCCAAGGAATAAAAGAAACCTCAAGAATGATTCCGCATTGTCACAATATCCCCATAGAAGGTTCAAAAGTAGATTGGACGATTGAAGAAAAGGGATTGAGATGTACTGTTTCGGTGATTACGAATTGGAATACAGGAGTAGAAATGGAGGCTTTATGCGGCGTAAGTAATGGTTTGTTATGTGTCTTGGACATGCTGAAATACATAGAAAAGGATTCAGAAGGCCAATATCCCGAAACTAAAATAACTGACATAAGAGTGGTTGAAAAAATTAAATATTGACCACATAATTGAATTCCTACATGCTTTGCGGAGTACATGGCGACCAACAGTTTAGAGAGATATTTTCTAGATGCTACAGAATCTGCTGCAATAGCAGCCGCAGCATGGATAGGATTAGGAGATGGTAAATCTGCAGATGGTGCAGCGGTTGAAGCTATGAGAAATGTATTTGATAATGTCCCTTTTGATGGAAGAGTAGCGATAGGTGAAGGTGAGCGCGATGATGCCCCAATGCTTTGGATAGGTGAATCTTTAGGGTCAATGCAAGGAGATTTAGAGGCTTTAAAAATAGATATTGCTGTCGATCCATTAGAATGTACAAATCATGTAGCTTCGGATTTACCTAATGCCATGGCCGTATTGGCGGCAGCCCCAAGGGGTTCTTTATTACATGCGCCTGATTGTTATATGGATAAAATTTCAGGACCCAAAGAATTGAATGGAGAGATTAGTTTAGATGCAGGAGTTGCATATAATGTTGAAGCTGCTTGTGCGGTATTGGATAAAAAATCAAATGAATTAAAAGTAGTAGTCATGGATAGGCCGAGGCATAAGGGATTGATTAGTGAATTAAATGAGTACAAGGTCAATGTCATAAAAATCGGAGATGGAGACATATCAGCAGCGTTAGATGCAGCTGACCCTAAATCAAATATTGATATGTTGATGGGAATAGGAGCTGCTCCTGAAGGAGTAATAACTGCTACCGCATTGAGAGGATTAGATGCACCATTTGAGGGAAGATTAATCTTTAAGAATCGCGGACATAGAGAAAGAGCTGAAGAGATGATAGAGGGCGATATTGAGAGATTATGGAAAAGAGATGAATTATGTTCTTCTGAAGACTCTATTTTTATTGGGACAGGAGTATGTAATGGTAGAACGAAGGGAGTAGAAAAGACAAATGAAGGGGTTTTCAACGTACATTCAGAAATAATTGATGTAATTAACAAGGAGCACAAATTCATTACTTCGGAAAGAATAATTTGAAGAAATAAACGATGGTTTCATTTTCTTTATCGTTCTCGGAGTAGTAGGGAAGAGTATGGATACAAACAGTCTAGAAAAAATAGCGAATGATTTAGTTGCGCCCGGAAAGGGAATTTTGGCGGCGGATGAAAGTAATGGAACTATGTCAAAACGTTTAGAGGCCGTTGGAATAGATCCTTCAGAAGAGAATAGAAGAAAATATAGAGTAAATTTGTTCTCATCAGAGAATTATGAAAAGGCGATAAGTGGAGTCATTTTATATGATGAAACAATAAGACAAAAGATGGATGATGGTACTGATATACCGCAAGCAATGATAAATAGAGGAATTTATCCTGGCATTAAAGTTGATACAGGCACAATAGATTTTGAAGGGCATGAGGGAGAAAAAGTAACAGAAGGCTTGGATGGCTTGAAAGAAAGATGTCAGGAATATTTTGAAATGGGTGCAAGATTTACTAAATGGAGAGCAGTTATTTCCATAGATGGTGAGAAACCAAGTGACTCTTGTGTGAGTGAAAATGCTCAATTATTAGCAAAATATGCAAGAATTTGTCAAGAATGCGGATTAGTTCCTATTATCGAACCCGAAGTTCTAATGGATGGATTGCACAGTGCCGAGAGATGTTTAGAAGTTACATCAAGGGTATTGGCGAAAACATTTTCTGAGTGTGAAATAAATGATGTATATTTGCCAGGAGTTTTACTGAAACCTAATATGATAATTTCAGGAAATATGAATGATGAACAAATTACTAGAAAACAAGTTGCTGAGATGACAGTTAGATGTTTGAGTGAAAATGTCCCAACTGAAGTCCCAGGGATAGTTTTTTTATCAGGAGGACAAAGTGATGAAGATGCAACGGCCCATTTGAATATCATGAATAAAATGAACAAAAAACATCCATGGGAATTATCTTATTCATATGGTAGAGCTTTACAGGCATCAGCATTGAAGGAGTGGGCTAAAGGATCGCCAGAGTCAAGTCAATTAGAATTCCTCAAAAGAGCGGAGATGAATCATAAGGCCAGATATGGAGAATGGGATATCAAATTAGAAAACTAATTATTTTGATTAATTTTCACCATCTAATGTACCGGGCCTGAGTTGCCAAACACATATCTCATATCTTCCAGATAATGCGCCTCCTCTTTTAGTAGTAGAAATTTTCAATATATCTTTATCTTTTGATAGGACATTGCCTAGTTGCTGAGGAGTAGTTCCATGTCTCATAGTTGAATTAACATGTTCCAATATTTCCGTAGTATTTGCTTCACCTTTTAAATCTAAAAATTTCTTTATTTTTTGCCTTAATCTTGTAGTTCTCATATCTTTTACCTCTTTTCTATTTTATTGATCTTTCATGATACTTTACCCATTCTTCTGTCGCCCATTCTGAAAGTGGATATTTTTTATCAATCATCCCACTTTTCCGGACAACTCCAATCCTAACAATAGAGTCATCAGATTCCAAAAGCTCTGCTACATCATAATTTGGCAAAATATTTTTTTTACTCAGCCAGGAATATATTTCAGCAGTATTTCTGGGTTTCTTTGTTAGGTATTTTTTGATAGAAGTACGTAAATTATTATCACTCATATCTATCATCCTAGTACTCACAGACTCCGCATAAACGAAGCATATTTAAGAGGAGAGCGGGGGGTAATATAATGGTTATGTATGTTATTGTAATATTTGGTTACATATTGTTTCATTAATTAATACAATTATGGTTAATAAATTAGATAAGCATAGATAAAGATATATTTTCCACAAGAAATATGTAACTAAATGTAATTATTAAAGATAATTTTATACATATAATCTAATTAGATTAATTTAGAGGAGTACATTAGTGTCGTTTGATTTCAAAAAGTCAGTAAAAAAGGGTGCAAAAATTACACCTAAAAAAATAAGAAGTAAGTACAGACTTAGATTGATGAACAGACTAGTCGAGAGTCAAGAAACTGTGAGTGAATTGGCTAAATCAGTTGGCCTGAGAATGCCTCATGCATCGGCAGAAATAAAAAGAATGAGGGATGAAAAATTAGTTTCTAGTGATCTAGAAATAGGGAGCAGAGGTGCAAAAATAAGACTTACAGAAGAAGGAATTAAAGTACTACAAATGGATGAATGGTATAAGGCAGAAGAGGCTTTACCGATACCCAAAGATAATGATAAAATCTGTGTACTTTATAGAGAAGGAACGGATATACTTTTTGCTTTTTTACGACAACCCGAAGAGACGTTAATATTGGTCCCAGATAGATTGCCGGATTCCAAAGGAAATGAAGGGGTGTCTTGGAATTGGGCTAAATTGAATCATTCAGATTTGAGATGGTTTGATTTGAATGAAAAAACTATCAGCATGGAGGAGCCAGAAATACTTGATCCTCAGAATATAGAATCATACGGAGATAACAGCCAAATAATTGGGATTGCAAGAGGGAAATTAATACAGGGAGAGAATATTGTATCTATATCAACAGGAGAATGGTTTGGGCAGCCTGATTTTAGATCTAATTCTCTATTGCCTGAGAATATTTATCATAGAGGTTTGTGGTCTCTTGGAACATGTCACCAGCTTTCTCCAATTATTAGGCCCAAAGATGCAATAGTAGCAATAATGGATGATAATTTATACAAATCTATGTTACTAAGAATAGCCAAAAAAAATGCATTATTAATCGGTGATTTAAGAGGCGTTACATCTGTAGAAAGTGTTTATCCTCTGGATGTATTGGATTACTGGATTGAAATTGCCCATCCAAGAATTTCGAACCAAGAAAAGAGGAAGCGTTTGGTTGCTTTAAAAGAAAAGATTACTACAAAAAAAAGAATAAAAACCTCAGACTCTACATGGAGGAAATTTAGGAAAGATTGGAATGATGTAATATTTGATAAAGAGGCATTTTCCAAGGAAATGGAAACTAGAGGATTGGGTAAAAATGCTGTAGAATCTATTGTGCAATGGAGTGTGTCATTGGATAATAATTTACAATTAGTAATAGATTTAACTGAAAAGATTTCGAGTGAAACGATGCTAAAATTATCATTTTGTGACAAATTAAGACTGTTAATTATCAAAGAGAATGATATTTTTTTCAAAAATTTTGATATGTTAAGGGTAGATAAAAAAAGATCTTTGCCATGGTTAGAATTTGTCACTAAAAGAGGTGAAACATTACCTCTAAAATTAATTGAAGATGGGCATAAAGAAAGTCCTCTGGGAGAAAATATTAACAAAAATATAAATCCCTGGAGTCTTTTAGGATTAAAAATAGAAAGTGACTTCGTAAGTGAAGAATTTGATGAAGAGTATTTATCAGTAATAATGTCATCGATTTCCCAATATCCATTGGGAGATGAAAGTTGGGCCAATCAAATGGAAGCGAGATACCCATTGGCTGCTTGGATAGCTTCTCCGGATAATGGTAGATGGCCTAGATGGCAAAGATTGAGGGAGCGCATAGATCCTGAATGGTTGGCGCTACTAAATCTTGATTTCTTGCCTATTGAAAAATTAGTTGAAATATCTGATGAGGCCCCAGATTCAGTTCTTAATATGTTCTCAGATAAATTAAAAATCAAATTGAGAGAAGATTCTGATATTTTCTTAAGAACGAGACCTATTATGGAATCAAGAAAGGCTTCCAGAGGAGTATCATGGATTGCAGCACAATTTTTATCCAATGCACCATGGTTATCAGAAAATACATATTTAGATATGTTAGAATGGTCAATTGAAGCATGGTTGAGGAATCCTCCGAAGAAATCTCTTGATGCGATTAAAGGAGTGTATTGGTTGTTCACAAAAGAGAATAAAAATTTGATAGAAATAGATGAATTAATGTATAAAATAAAAAATAAAAATAAAAAATTGGACGATATGAATGAGGTAAAGATATGGTCAAATATGTTGGACATGGTATTGGATGAAAAAAAATTAGATGGTAATGAAATAAGAATGATAGTTGAAAAAATGCCTTCGGATTGGTGGGCGGTCGAATCTCAAAACATTTTACTTAGAGGAATCCGTTCTGAAGATGGTTTTAAATGGATTTTAAAGGAAAACGCACCATGGTGCTCTACCATACTAAGGCCCAAAGGAGAGCAGATTGAAGTTCCAGGACTATCTGCAAAAAAACATCCCGGATGTGATTTCACAATATATAATGAAATAGAAAGAATACTAAATGATTCAACGAGTGAATCGATAATGGACTTGTATGACTCAATAAATAATTCCATAAATCAAATATCTCCGACTTCAGGAAGAACACATGAGTTGGTTGGTTGGTTGGCACAACCGATAGAAAAATGGCCTTATTTCTCTAGTGATGAGTTATTGAAGGGCAATATTGAAATTACAAAAAGAATATTAAAAAAGGTTTCTGGGTATGATTACTATTATGTAAAAAGTGAAAAATAATTATTTGATTATAACCGAGATGTTCTTGAAGTAGGAGGTAGAGCACTAAATGCCCGAGCGGCAACACCGTGATGACGAAACCACCACGCCGGAGGACTAGGATGATTCATGGTACCACGTTTGGGAAACCATTTGTCGAAGACCATGAAGACCTATTAGGAATGAATTATGGAGCAAAACAAGTGGCCGGATTGTGATAGGTCCCCTGAGGACTGAAAGGAATGAATCAAGGGACTACCACACAGTCCGACAGACGTCCCGAGGTGGGTCAGGCGCCAGAGTAATACTGTGAAGGTAGCCGTTACACCTCGGGGCACATAATAATTGACAAATATCCGTAGTGATTGAAATGCATAATTTGGGACTTATTGGTGGAACTTTTGATAGATTTCATGCTGGTCACAAAAAATTAATAGATAATGCATTAGAAAGATGTAAAAAAATTGAGATTTGGATTATATCTGATGAAATAGCTCAGAAAAATAATCCATTAACAATGAAATGGGAAGATCGAAAAGACGATATAATTGGTAATTTGGAGAAGAGTGTAATAAATAAAATTAAATTTGGAATATTGGAAAATGAATTTGGCCCTGCTCCAAGACATCCTGATGCAACAGCAATTATATGTACTGCTGAGACTGTAAATATGTGCGTTGAGATAAATAAAATGAGGAGTGAAGGAAGGCTAGATGAATTAGAAATAATTGAAGTGGAACATGAAAATGCATGGGATGGTTTTCCAATATCAAGTACTAGAATAAGAAATGGCGAAATTAATAGACAGGGAGAATCTTGGATAAGCCCGTATTTCAACTATTCAAATAATGATAAGGATGCAGAAAGTCTAGTGATGACAGAATACGCAGAAGAAAAGCTAAAGAAGCCCTTTGGAGTTATAATAGAGGGAAAGGAAGATGATTACACTTATGCTATGAAAATTGTTATGGAAAAATATTCAAGTGAAAATATTCCACTAATTACTGTTGGAGATGTTACAACTTTAGCATTACAAGAATTGAATCATTGTGCAGATATATCCCTTATAGATGGAAAAACAAAAAGAAAAATATGGAATCAAGCAACAAAGATTGATATTGATAAATATGATAATTATTTCAAATGCGTAAATCCTGCAGGAAGTTTAACTAAATCATTACTTAACAGTTGCAAACTAGCAATAGAAAAATGGTTGATTGATAAATCAACCAGTATTATAGACGTAGAAGGAGAAGAAGATTTAGCTCCTTTGATAATTCATCTAGTTGCTCCTTTGGGGACAGTAATAGTTTATGGGCAACCTGGGATAGGAGTTGTAGTTAGAAAAACCGAAGAAGAGAGTAAAGAAAGATGCAAGGATATATTATCCAAATTTATTTATTCCTAACCATATTATTCGTAATCAGCGAATATCAAAATCCCATATCCAAATGAGATTAAAGATATCATAACGGAGTAAACACCAGGGTCTAGCCATGTTTCATTGAAAATACTCCAAAAAAAGTAGAAGGTGATGCCGGAAACAATTAGCCATGAGCCGAAAGTGGACAGATAATCATCTTTCAATGAAAACAACTTATCAGTAAAGGAGTTGATATCTGATGATATAGATTCCAATAATCCATTTTCTTCTCCTAATGCATTACGCATACCCATTAAACCCAAAGAACAAAATGACAATGATACAAATAAGAATACTAAATCATCTAAAACTAAAACTGTAGAGTTGGTATTTGAAGCCCCTGATAGGAAGAATCCTGACCACAGGGCCTTCTTTCCTGAATATGCTCCGATTGTCAAATTAACTACATTTAGAATTAATCCCCATATCCCTAGAACTAGTAAAATACGTGATAGTGTCATACTTGGCCTAAATAAAGAGCCTTTCCATTCTAGCGCATCGTCACTCATTAATTGCTGCGAATTACCCTTTTCGTATAATGATTATCAATAGTCATGAAAGACTATAGTTTTGATTGTAGTTTATATTTGCCAAGAGCGGCTTCTGATACTAATGGTTCATTCTCACTCATTAAAGAGATACAATCTACCGCTTTGGGGATAGTTAAATTGACTTGTTTGGTTCTCCCTCCCCTTCCTTTACTTATATTTCTGGCAATTATAAGACCTAATGTATCTAATTCATTAAGGAGAGAAGAAACTCTACGAGTAGTAAGAGGTTCTATACTAACTAAAATACAAGCATCTGCATATGTTCGATAAATATCGCCGGTAGAAATATTTTTCAAGCCATTGCCTTCATTGAGGCATATAGATAAAAGAACTAATTTTTGATGCAAAGGAAGGGTTTTGAGGACTGGCGTAACTTGGTCATATTCTAACTGACTTTGGGCTATTTTAACATGTCTTGTTTCTACTATTTCTTGAGAATTATGCTCTGCCTTTTGGACTGATATTCTAAGTAAATCTAATGCCCTTCTAGCATCGCCATGCTCTTGGGCTGCTAAAGCCGCGCATAAGCTGATGACACCTTCTTGTAAAATACCCTTTTTTAGTCCGTCTTCGACTCTCTTAGAAAGGATATTTTCTATTTCTGCTGAACCATATGGATGGAATACTATATCTTCTTGGCTTAGTCTGGAAGTTACTCTAGGATCTAGTTGCTGAGTAAAATTCAAATCATTACTTATGCCTATAATACAACACCTAGAATTGGATAAACTAGTATTTAGATTTGTTAAATTATAAAGAAGACCATCGCCTGCTCTTGAGACCAAATTGTCTATCTCATCAAGTACGATAATATGCACTCCTCCTGACCTATCCATCCTATTAATTAAGGTCTCTAAAACTCTATCTGTTGGCCAACCAGTGAAAGGAACTGTCATGTCCCCACGTTCCTGGAGCTCAGAGGCGATTTGCTGAATTACTCTATACTTGGTATCGACACTTCTACAATTAATTTCGTAGGCATGTACCTTTTTACCCAATTCTCTACCCTTTTCCCTTAACTGACGTAGTACATATCTAGTTACAACTGTTTTTCCAGCACCAGGGACACCATAAAGAAGCATGTTTGAAGGGATGTGCCCATGTAATGCATCTACAAGATTTTTAACCAGAGAATTGATTTCATTTTCTCTGTGAGGTAAACGTGATGGTTCAAACCCATGATCGAAAATCTTCCTATTCATGAATAGACTTTTTTGGCCAAGAATTTTCTCAAAAATATTCCCGTCCATATTTCACACAACGTCCTAAAAACATATATTGATGCACATATTTAACTTACTAGTTAAGAGCGCACTAACATATGTCTTCTGGCGAGTAAGTCAAAGATAATAAGTATGTCTTAAAGCATGAAGATATGATTCAAGTTATAGGAGTAAAATATAGATTTAAAAATTGACGATTTATTTATTATTGTTACTGATTTTAAAATCTCTTTCGGCTGAAATCTCTAACACATCTCCATCTTCTAATTGATAAACTCCCTTTGGTAAATCTGGCATCGCAAAACCTCCAATGGCGTTACCAGAATTAGAAAAATTATGTGTTACTAAAATAAAGGTATCTGGAAATTTATCGGAAAAGGCTCTGACATCATTTGGGGTATAATGATGAGGGAAATTTCCAATGTCAGGCATACCCATTTCCAGAATAACTACGTCAGCATTTTTGGCTCTTTTTTCTATTTCTTTACAAGGCCCTGAGTCGCCACAATGTAATAACATTAGTCCACTACTATGTGTTAATTCATAACCATGAGGATCTGTTTCAGGAGTATGACAAACTGGAAACCTTGTAAATTTCCAATTAGTTCCGATTAGATTTATTTCTTCATCTTCAATCCAAATAGCAGTTTTGTCAATATCTTCTAAGCTGCCCGGAAATCCAACATTACAAAGATTTGATAATATTTTCTTTCCACCAGGTCTTAGATAGATACTTGGTATTTTTTCTTGATTTCGGTCAGAAATATATTTTCTTTCGAGCAAAAAGAAGGGGAAGCCAAATGTGTGATCTGCATGCCAATGAGTAAATAATACGTGCTCTATACTGGAAATATTGATTCCTTTCCGACGTAGTTGAGGAATTAATGTCGGAGGAGTATCAATCAATATTTTTTCATCAATTAATGCAAGAGAATGAAGCCTACCATGAGGGGCGAAGGCATTTCCAGTTCCTAAGAAGTCGATGCGAATCATAATTATCAACTGCGTATTCTAGACCTGACTTAATAACTTCGATACATATTAATTTCATACCTTCGACAGCATCTATTCATAAACATGTTTTGACTCGGAGGGTTGCTTAAGTTGAGGTTTTATTATGTCTGCCGATCGTTCAATTCTTATTATATATGGCTCTCAGTCGGGAAATTCTGAAGAAATTGCTATTCAGACAGGACAAGCGGCCATTGAACATAATCTGAATCCCACTGTAAGGGCGATGGATGAGATAACAATAAATGAAATCATGAAGGAGAGAAGAGTGCTTATTTGTTGTAGTACTTGGGGAGATGGGGAACAACCTGATAATGCTGAAGATTTATGGGAAGCTGCAAATAGCGAAACCATTGATTCGTTAGATAATATGCATTTCTCAGTACTCGCTTTAGGAGATTCATCATATGATTTGTTTTGTGAATCGGGGAAAGAATGGGATAACTGGTTTGAGTCAAAGGGTGCAACAAGAATACACGATAGAGTTGATTGCGATGTAGATTTTGAAGAACCAGCTCAATTATGGTCCGAATCGGTGCTTAAGAAAATGGCTCTTATTGAAGATTTGAAAGATTCTGAACCATTGGAAGAAGTTGTACCTATAGAAAGTGTTAAAATTGAAAAAAATATAGAAATTAAATCCACTGAAACCGAGAAAGAAATCACGGTAGAGAAATCTGCAAAATCACAATGGAGTGCTAAAAATCCATACACTTCTTATTTGAATCAAAACTTCGTACTTAATGGAGAAGGATCTGGCAAGGAAACTAGACATATTGTATTTGATTTAGGAGACTCCGGCCTAGAATACAAAGCAGGAGATGCGTTAGGAGTAATACCCATTTGTCACCCAGATTTAGTGAATAATATCTTATCATTGTGTAATTTCACGGGCGAAGAAATAGTGGATACTCATTTAGGAGAATGTACAATAAGAGAAGCATTGACAAAGCGTTATGAAATACATAGGCTATCGAAAAAATGGGTTATGAGATTGGGAGAATATTTGAATAATGGTTCGGAAGGAATTGAGATTAAGATAATTAGAAGAAAAAGAATTTCAGAAGAGAATGGGACTATATTATTGGATTGGCAAGGTACCGGAGATGGTGACGATTTACCGTACGGATATGAAGAAGTGGGCTCAATTTCTGACCCCAGTCTTGTATTATGGAATGAATTATCTTCCAATGGAGAAGCCATGGAAGATTATATTTGGTCCAGAGATTACATAGATGCATTAGGAGATTTTGGTAATATAAATTTCAGTGCACAACAATTTATAGAAGGAATGGACAGATTGAAGCCCAGGCTATATTCTATTGCAAGTAGTCCAGAATTCGAGCCAGGAACTGTACACCTCACTGTTGGAATAGTAAGATATTCTCATCATGGCAGAGACAAAGCAGGATTATGTACAGGTTTTTTATCAGACATGTGTGAAGTAGAAGAAACAGGCATTGGAATATTTATGTCTCCAACTAGATCATTTGTCTTACCTGAAGATAAAACAAAGGATGTCATAATGGTTGGTCCTGGAACGGGAATAGCTCCTTTCAGGGCATTTCTGGAACAAAGAGAGATTGATAATGCAACAGGTAAGAACTGGCTATTCTTCGGTGATTGGACCGAAGAAGGAGAATATTACTATAAAGAAGAAATGGAAGACTGGAAGAAAAAGGGTGTACTAAATAAACATGATTTAGCGTGGTCACGTACAGGAAATGAAAAGGTTTATGTTCAACATTTAATGGATAAAAACGGAGAAGAAATATGGAAATGGATAGATGGTGGGGCTTATTTCTATGTTTGTGGAGATAAGTCAAGGATGGCTAAAGATGTCCATAAAACATTAATAAAAATTTGTTCTGAACATGGTAATATGGATATACAACAAGCCACTGAATTTGTAGAGACGCAAATGATGAAAACTGAAAAAAGATATCTGAGAGATGTATACTGAATTTTTAAGGACTACCTGTTATTGGAATAAATATAGGTAACATCATGTTTCGCCGTGTTCTAATCGCCAATAGGGGCGAAATTGCTCTAAGGATAATGAGATCTCTGCGCTGTCTTGGCATCGAAGTGGCAATAATATATGGTAAAGAGGACCGTTTATCTTTGCCAGTTAGATTAGCAGATGAAGGAATATTTATTCCTCGTAATGACCCATTGGCATCTTATTTGGATATTGAGGCTATAGTAAAGGCCGCTGTAGATATTGGCGTTGATGCTGTACACCCAGGATATGGGTTTTTGGCCGAAAATCCAACTTTTGCAAGAAGGTTGGAGGAAGAGGGAATAAAATTTATTGGCCCTAATTCTGATGTATTAAAGATATTAGGAGATAAAATTTCGGCTCGTGAAATAATGGCAAAGGCCGGATTACCCATAGCCAAAGGTTCCGAAGAACCAATTAAAAATACAATTGAAGCGAAGAAAATAGCTAAAGAAATAGGTTTTCCATTAATCATAAAGGCTGCTGCTGGAGGAGGAGGGATAGGGATGCAAGTAGTGAATAATGATGACGATTTTGAAAGCGCACTAAATCTTTGTCAAGGTAGGGCATTATCTGCATTTGGAGACGGGAGAGTTTTCATAGAGAAATTCATCGAAGATGCCCAACATATTGAATTTCAAGTATTAAGTGATGGCAAAAGGGCGGTACATTTTGGAGAAAGATTTTGTTCAATTCAAAGAAGGCATCAAAAAATAATAGAAGAAGGTCCGTGGCTTAGTGACGAAGTAAGAGAAGAAATTGGAGAAATTGTAGTTAAAGGTGCTAAATTAGTGGGTTATGAAGGATTAGCAACTTTTGAATTCTTAAGGGATGGAGAAGGTAATTTTTATTTCTTGGAAGTTAATCCAAGAGTACAGGTTGAACATACAGTTACTGAAATGATAGCTGGAGTAGATCTCGTAGCATTAGGAATAAAAATTGCTGCCGGAAAACAGTTAACGATAACACAGGAAGAAGTAAAAATTAGAGGGCATGCTATTCAAGTAAGAATTAATGCTGAAAATCCTTGGACACTAGAGCCATCACCAGGAAGAGTATGGGAATGTATTTGGCCCGGTGGCCAAGGAGTTAGAATCGATTCCCATATTCATACCGGATATGATGTTCCAGCATCATTTGATTCTCTCCTTGCAAAAATAATCATATGGTCTCCAACTAGAAAAGAAGCCATAAAAAAGATGATTGCCACTTTGGATGAAGTGATTTTGACTGGATTAGAAACCCTAATTCCACTTCATAAAAAAATCTTAAATGAAGAGGATTTCAAAAATAAAGAAATAACGATTAAATATCTTGAAGAACATCCAAAATTGATTGCGAGAGGGGTTTGATGGATTTAGTAATAGTCGGGAGTATAGGCTACGACCATATCCAAACACCAAAAGTTCACGGCTACGATGTATTAGGAGGTTCGGCCGTTCATGCATCTATTTCTGCAGCATTTCATCTTCCTTTGAAACCTGGGATGTTCCCTAGAGTAGGAGCAATAGGACCAATAGGAGATGATTTTAGAAAAGAAGATTTGCAATTGTTAGATGAAAGAGGGATAAATACAGAAGGGATTACAAAAATCCCAGGGAAAACATTCAGATGGTCAGGAAGGTATGAAGGAACAATGGATGATGCTCAGACCATATCTACGGAAATTAATGTTTTAGGAGATTTTAACCCGGATATACCTAGTTCCTGGAAGAATGTTGATATTTTATTCTGTGCAAATATGCATCCCTCGTCTCAAATAAAGATTCTGAGAGAATCTAGTCCTAATATATCTGTATTAGATACATTTATGTTATGGATAAAAACAGAATTTAAGTTATTATCTGAAGCACTTAGGCAAGTAGACATAGCCATATTGAATGAGGAAGAGGTTTGTGCCATTTCAGGAGAAGAAATTGTAACAATTGCTGCTGAAAAGATAATCTCAGGGGAAGCCTTGTTTGGAGGATTGTCTGCAGGAAAAGGACCTAGAAGTTTGATAATCAAAAGAGGGAGTGGAGGTGTTCTAGCATATTTGCCTTGTGGAATTATTTCGCTACCTTCCTATCCTACAAAAAATGTCATTGATCCGACAGGATGCGGAGATGCTTTTGCAGGAGCAATGTTGGCTAATATTGTTGGATGTAATGGTGCGATAGGAGATATTGAAATTATGCGGAATTCGTTAGTTCACGCTACAATCACTTCTTCATTCATAATAGGTGGATTGGGTTCTACTAATCTGATTGATTTGCAAAAGGGAAAATATCATGCTAGAGTAGATAAATATAGAAGAATTGTTGGTTTAGCCTAATTTTCTTATACCTAGTAATTTATTATTTTCAGAAGAATTAGTCGTCTTTCTCATATTTTTAAAATTTAATCTTCTTTGATTTTTCTCATCATTAGAGACTCCGGAAACTATCATATCTATAATTTTCATTGCATCATCATTTTCAATATTTTTATTTCTTCTTCTGGAGCGAGAAATAGTACTAGACTGATGTTCTTGATCACTTCTCAACCTCAGATGTTGAGATGTTTGGAATCTATTATCAGACGGACTATCTGATTGTGTTTTCTTAAAAGAAATAGATGATGGTCTGAATAATCTATTCAGTAAAGATGAAGAAATACTATTTGGATTATTTTTGATTGTGAAAAAATGATTATTTCCTTGGTTTGCATATTTTTTTAATGAAGGATAACTATCTAAATTTGTCGACTCGTAGGAATATTGTAATTCCCTATTCCTACCTTTGATTTCTTGTTTAGCTCTTGCTTCTTGTACAATTCCAGTTTTACACTCCTCCCTTACTGCCTCTTCATTTGGACGGGGCAATTCATATGACCTTTCATACTCAAAATCTGGAGAACCGTAAGTCTCATATGCTTTTTTCATCATTTGAGAACTTGATATTTGAATCGGCTTATTTTCAACATTATGTTTATTTTCAATATCTTTAGTAGGAAATGTATCGCCATTATGAGAATCTAAACTTTGGTCAAATAAACCACCTTGTCCAAACATATCTAGTCCTTCTCCAAACATTTCTAATTGTCCAGCCGCCTCAGACAATACAGAATCCATCCTATTTTCATTTTTATCGATACTCAATGTTAAATCTTCATTATTTTCATGTGTCCTCTGCTTTTCTTTATACCATGGCGGAGGAGGAGTATTCCACGCACTTTCATAAGCAGATTTTGGTGAAATTTTTTCATCCGATAGTGTATCATCCACAGGAATACCATTGAAGTTAACTTCTTCTCTTTCTAAATTTTCATCCGTATTATTAAGAGAGTATGATTTTTGAATTGTGTTTTCTCTTATATCTGAAGAAAATTCTGGTATTTTATTATTGTTCATTAATAACTTATTACTATGTTTGGTAAAGTTTCCTCCGGCATGAGTAAATGCAGGAAATATCGGCATTTCTTTTTCCAGGTTTTCTAACCCTATTCTAGCCTCAACCATACTACTGCCATGTATTAATCTAGAAATCATGGTTGCTAACCTTAGTAACGAACCTTCGCTCCCGGCGATTAAGTGCCTATCGCCTGAATTGGTATCAATAGAAATTATTGGATATCGCGAAAAAATATTAAACGAGATGGCAAGAAAACCCAATGATATTGGAATTAGTCCATATGGAAAAGATATAGTTGATAGACCAAGTATTATAGCAATAATTCCTATTGGAACTAGGCCATTAGGTAAAAGCGGAATTGTTAGATGTCTAGTTCTATTAACTGCTGCTAAAGAAAGTCGCAAACCTTTACCGTCACTCCTTTCAAGAGTCAATTCACGGTCGGATAGTATTGCGCAAAACGACCCCTTCACCCCAACAAGAGAAAGATTACCGAGTAGTTCGGTTTCCCCCTCCCCAGTTGGGCTATTTAGCCCAGCTGAATACATCCAGTTATGGCAGACTAGTTCATATGGTATAAAATGAATGTAGTCATAGATGTTAAGATTTAGATTTATGTATAAAAAATATTATTCGGGCACCATACTTTTTGCAGTCCCGATAATCCTCATAGGTTTTGCATCTAATTGAGCCAAAATAATTTGATTATTTTGTTCAGATCTTACCCATAATGGATTTTCCCATTTAATTTTAATATTGTTTTCAGAAATACTTGTAACTCGGCCAACAACGAATTGCATATCTGCAGATACATGAATGATATCATCTTTTTTTATTATTTTTTTCTGGAAAGGTGCTTTATTCAAAATAAAGGAAGAAATATTGTGTTTCACAACTACTTCGGAATTTGGGTGAACTATAATACACCCTTTATGCAATGCTTCTTCACGTAGATTTCTAATTGCTACTCCAACTCTATCTCCAGAATGTGCTACTTCAACGTCTTCATCCATTACTTGCAAACTTCTGACAATTCCCTTCTCGCCTAATGAAATTACTTCTATGGTATCGTGTTTTTTAATTTGTCCAGATTGGACATAGCCAATTCCTACTAATCCAATTCCTTGAACTACAAAATGTTGATCTACAGGTAATATAAGTGATGTTCCAATTATATCTGTTTGATCCATCATGTCAAATAGCAATTCTCTAATTTCATGATTTTCTGGCATAGATTGATATATTTTCCAGTCGAGTTTTAATTGAGAGAAAATGAGTTCTATTTGCTCTACATCTATCCAATTTCCTTCTTCCGGATTGATTATCGCAATCCCTTTTTCTATTCCAGCACTAGCGAATGAGACTAAAATTTCTCCTAGTGAAGAATCTAATGCCGATATCTCTATCACCCCAACTTTAGAAACATTCAATACCGATAGCAATGGTCTTATGCTATCGGGATATTTAAGTGGCCTCAGAAGAGATATAGTTCGGGCTTTACTACCTGATCCTTCTTTAAAAACGTAGGATTCTATGTCCCTTGTATCACCTTTTTTTGCTAATTTTCTCGCGAAGTCTTCTGAGCCTATAAATGCAACATTGAGAACAGGCATAAGAATCCGACAATGATTAGGTTGTTGAAATGAATGGTCATTATGAACCTATTTCATAGCATCTCTGGCAGATTGGGCTTGATTCCATAATTCTTTCTCTTCAATTGATATTGGTTCGAATTGGGGTATATTTATTGGATTCATAGATTCATCAATAGCCACCATAAAAAAGAACCCAGAGCAAATTTCATCGCCTTCCCACTCTGACCTGGACATTCGACAAGAAGTAACATGTATCCCCGCAGTACGAGGTGAAGTCCAAACAACCTTGGCAGTTGTTCTAATAATATCGCCTTGGAATGCTGGCTTACGGAATTTAAGTGCGTCTATTGAGATAGTTACAAATTCGCGATGTGCAAATTTCGAAGCAACCATTCCAGCACTAGTATCCATGATGCTAATTAAGTGGCCTCCAAATAGTGTATTTAGTGCATTAGTATGACCTGGAAAAACTTCATTCAAGATTACAACGGGTTCGAGAGAGTAAGGTGCCTCCATGTACTATCGAACCCTGATGATAAGTCATCATCCTTGAATGCTACATCTAAATTTGTCAATTATGAGTGTTTTGATAGGTATAGTTGTATCATGATAACCCTTCGCAGAGTTATGGAACTGCCCTGTCTGAAGTGGGAATCTCTCATTTATCAAGATCCAGAAGGAGGAAAGATAGTGATTTGGCCACACCTTCCATGTGTAGTTATGCCTAATTCTCTAAGATATAAGAAATGGGATGGTTTGGCACTATTATATTCTAAAGATGATATAACAATATTAAAACAAGAACATAAGGATGAAATTAAAAGTCCAGGAATCAATGTGGATGCTGTTATGGCATCGGGGGGAGCTATGAGTTTACTGTTAAGAGATATCCAGAATTTGGATGTTAATGGCCCAAGTATTCCAGACCCTGAGCCAATTAGATTATTGAAGCATGCTGAAAATACTGGCGGGAAGCCGATTTATACTATAATACCAGAAATAACTGATAAAAACTGGGAAGCATGGTATTCAAAATATGCAGATAATCAAGTAAAATTAATTAATCTTTTGAAGACTATAAGTACATCTAGAAGATACGTAAAAAATCGTCTAAAGGCTTCAAAAAAAGTGGAGATTTCTGAAAAAGTGAATTCGGATTTAGGTGCCGCTGCAGCTGCTGGTGCATCATGGTGGATCGAAGAACAAAGAGTCCTTACTGAAGAGTTGATTGAAGAACGTGATCAAAGATTTGCAGCAAGAATAAAGGGTGCGCTGCATGATTTAAGAGATAGAAGACTAAATGAAAGTAATGATTCCGACGTCACATTATTAGTACCCGTCCACCAAGCGTACCTTGAACAATTATATGATTCATTAAATAAAAGTGTTAGAGTAGAAAAGATAGAAAGAGGATGAAAAGATGGAAGGAGAATCTAACTTTTTAAAGGTACAAACACAAACCTTCAGATTTACACCTTCTGAGCCTGTCAAGCATGAAGATGCAGTAAATTTAGCAGGAGGGATTAAGGATGGAGAATATTCGATAATTGTTAATGAAAACCCAAAATCAACATTAATTATAGATAAAAATGGATCAATAATTATTCATAATATCTCAAGACTGGAGGTTGCTAAATTAGTTACACAAAGATTTCTTCTTAGTATTGGTATGTCTGATGAAGGAATAAAATCTGAAACAGGAGAATTATTAGTAGAATTTTCATTGGGCAGGGCGGTTTTACTCGAATTGGCAAATGACAGATTTAATGATGTTATCCTAGATAATAATATTAATGCATTAAGAATAGATGCTAAAAGACATGAATGTCGAATAATATTATTCAGTAACGGTAAGGGAATTGTCCTCGGACAAAAATCAAGGAGAGTGGTTGAGTTGGCGATAAGTTATTGGAAAGATTTACTTGAAAGAGAAGGAACATTGGCTTGAGAAAGATGTTAGAAGATGGTTTTTGGCATGGAGAAATAATGGATCAACATATACATCTAGATAGGAAAAATCGCTATCTAGATGCAATTAATGAATTTGTAAATGTTGGCGGTACAGCGATCAACTTGGTTCATAAACCTGATTTTAATAATCTTCCAAGAAAAATTGAAGATTATAAAATAGCTTATCTAAATACAATTAATATGGGTAATGAGGTCAGAAATACATTTGAAATAGATGTTGTAATAACTTTAGGCCCTCACCCTGTTTCTTGGGAAAAGCAAGTTAAGACCATGGGTTATGAAAGATCTACTGAATTACACCTAGAAGCAGTTAATTTGGCATTAGAATATATCTCTGATGGCGACGCGGTTTGCCTTGGAGAAGTTGGAAGGCCTCATTATCCAGTAAATAATCAAACATGGAATAAGGCAAATGAATTATTATTACAGATTATGGAAAATTCTGCAGAGGAAGGGGCGAGTATTCAATTACACGTTGAAGATAATGGTAAAAAAACATATTCTGAGATAGAAGAATTACGTAAAAAGTCAAAAATGGTTAAAAAGAAAGTGATAAGACATTTTGCTCCCCCCAATTTAGACTCAAATTTTACGAATGGAATTAGTTCATCAATTAGTGTAGGCAGGGGAAGTATTGAGACAATAATTAAGACATTAGAAAAATCAGATTCAATTTGGGGCATGGAAACTGATTTTTTGGATGATTTGAATAGGCCTGGTGCAGTTCTAGGCCCTAAAACTGTACCAAAAAGAACACAAGAATTATGTAGGAAAATGTGGGAATTAGATTATTCAGATAATGAAATAATTAGTCTTATGAAAAATATTCATTCAAAATGGCCTAAAGAGATTTATTAATAGATTCGAATTTTAATTTTGGAGTGAAGGTCATGAATCCTCCGATTACAAAAATTAGTATACAAAGAGCAAAGAAATAAAAATCTCCAATGGGCATTTGGATATTTAATTCTCCTAAAATCATCCTAATTAAAGGCCCATTAATAGGAAGAAAAATTATCATCAATAAAATTCCTACTCTTTGCCTAATCATCATTGATATACCGAGATGGCTTTAGCATTTGAATAAATGTGACCGAATTGATTTTGTAAGGTCATGTCCTCGGTGTCATATCGCGCCTGTGGTGAAGGGGTTATCACCTGAGGTTTCCAACCTCATGTCCTGGGTTCAAATCCCGGCGGGCGCACCAATATTAGCAGGATATCATTACCACATATTGAAACGCTTCTGTCCTTCCGAAAGAATATGTCGAACGGTATTTCTCCAGACTCAGCCGAGGGCGTCATAGTATCATCGATAAGTAAAGATGCATCTGACCTTGGTGAAGATAGGCAAATAGTTGGTAAGCAGATATGGAGAATTTTACCTTATGTTACGAGATATTGGGAAAGAGCAATAGGTGGCCTTCTAGCGAATATTGGTGCCAGAATATTTGATCTTGTTCCCTTGATTGCCATAGGAATGGCTGCTGATTATTATAATCCTGATAAATCTCAATTTACCGACTCAAGAGTTGAGAGTTTTGTTACACTAGATATAATACCAAATTTAGGGCCAATTGATTCTACAGAACTTGGCTTTGGCTTACTTATTTTCTCATCATTCGTCTGTCTTGCAATAACTCAAGGATTAAGCAATCAACTTTGGCAATCAATAGCTTACAAGGCTCAGCATGATATCCGGATGGATGCTACAAAATCTTTGATGGATATGGAGGCATCATACTTTGAAACTAGGCAGACTGGTAACTTGATGTCTGTTTTATCTGCCGACGTCGCACAATTAGAGGATATAATTTCAGATTCTACTACTAGTATAATTAGGATATTCACAACTCTTAGTGCTGCCTTTTTTATTCTTTTCTGGATGTCCCCTACACTTTGTATGATTCTATTCGGACCATTATTCATGATTGTTCCTATGGTCATCTGGTTTTCCACTAGAGTGCAAAGAAAGTACCGTCAACAAAGAGAAAGTACCGGCGGAATAGTAGCTATATTGGAAAATGTATTATCTGGCATAACAGTAGTTCAAGCATACAATGCCAGCGATTTTGAGAGAAATAGAATTGAGAGGCAGAGTGGTAATTATAGAGATCAAGCTATACAAGCGGCCTTTATCAGAAATCGGTTTATTCCTGGATTCCACATAGTAGCTGGAATATCATTCGGCCTCTTAGTTTCAGCCGGAGGTTGGTTAATGAATTCTGGACAAATAAGTGTTGGACAATTTGTTACATTCTTATTGATATCTACTCGTATGACTATGCCATTATGGATTCTAGGGATGTTACTGAATCAACTACAGAAAGGAGAGGCTGCTTCACGTCGAGTTTTTGCAGTCATAGATCTTAAACCTTCAATTTACGATAAGGTGGACGCATTGCCACTTGAAGAGCCAATTACCAGCCTATCATTCAAAAATGTATTTTTCTCTTATCCATCTTCGGAGTCTAATGCTCTCAACGACATAAATATAGATATTTCATCTGGGGAATTTTTAGGAGTTATGGGCCATACTGGAGCTGGAAAGAGTACAATATTGAAGTTAATAGAGAAATTCTATCAACCACAAAACGGACAAGTTCTCATTAATGGCGTTGATATCAATAATTTTTCAATAAAATCAGTCAGATCTAAGATCGGTTTTGTGTCTCAGGACCCATTTCTTTTTTACGGGACTATTAAAGAAAATGTTGCCTATGCGAGAGAATCTACGGATGAAGAGATACATAGTGCTCTAGATATGGCAGGAGCATCGGAATTTATCTCTCAGTTAACAAATGGATTAGAATCAATGGTTGGCGATAGAGGAGTGATGTTGTCGGGCGGCCAGAGGGCTAGAATTAGTCTGGCAAGGGCTCTATTGAATGATCCTGATCTTCTAATTTTAGATGAAGCAAGTGCGGCATTAGATGCTGAAACTGAAAAGAGGATACAACAGTCCCTTTTTGACGGTTCCAACGGTAAGAAGAATAGAATTACCATTGCAGTAGCTCATAGACTCGCTACTATTAGAAATGCCGATGAAATAATATCAATGGTTGATGGTTCAATTGTAGAAAGAGGAAAGCATGGAGAATTACTGGAAAACGATAGTGTATATGCTTCTCAGTGGTCAATACAAACTGGAGAAATTGAACCCTAGGTGGTGTGAGATTGGAAATTCAATGGGTAGATGTAGAACCAGGTAAAGTGTTCATCGGTTCAGATAATCGCTCAGTTCTTTTTGGAGGAATTGGACCCAGGCATGAAGTTAAAATAGATTATAATTTTGAAATATCTTTTTTACCGATTAATCATGAAATTGCAAATGTAGCTTTACAAGGAGAAGGTTGTTATGTTGCCTCAGAATCAGAATGGGCTCTCGCAATGGAAAAGAAACTGATCTCTGGAAAAAATGAAGTTGAAGAATTATCTGATAGAATCCGTAGTTCTTACTGGTCAAAATATTGTGATGGGAGGCCATTCATAGAAGATGATTGGCTAATTAAAGTTTCACGGTCTTGGAGTTCTGGAAAACCTTCAATCAATTCAATTCTTAAAGATGAGAAATGTGAATATTTACGCTTGGTCAAAAGGCCAAAGACAAATCTTAATACTTTAGCTCCAAGGTTACCTTCTTCACCTGATAAATCTAAGTTATTATTTGAGGAGTTATTAATTTCAATAGTTATTGGTATCATTCCATCATTTGTTTGGGCATATTTTAATGCAAGCACGGGATATATTTCAGAAGGCTGGCTGAATTTAGTATTCGGCGGATTATTTATCGGAGTATTTACTGCTATATTTTGGAGACCAAGGACTAAATCTTGGAAGGTTGGAAATAATTGCGGTAAGATGAAAATAATTTAACGTGATCTATCATCTATCTGAAGGCCTGATTTCCCTCTTAATATTCTAATCCAGCCGGTTAATACTCCCATTCCATAGTTCCAATGTAATGTGTAAGTTGCTATTGAAGACAAAAAGATAGTTTTCTTGGTTTTACTTGGGGAGTTTCCCTTCCAAGATCCATACCAAGCTAATAGATTGTACAACAGAATGAGTGTCGGTAGTGTATGAACTCCTAATCTCGGAAGCCCCATAGGTACTGTCGACAATCGGATATCCCAAAAATCAGGCCACGCTATTCCTCCATTTACTAGACCCCAGAAAAAAAATCCAAATGCTGCCAAAACTATTGGAGGAAAAAATGCAACTGCTGTATGCGTAGGTGCTCTTAATTCAGGATATTGGTGACTAGCCAAAGTTCTCACTAGTCCATAATTTCTAATTTGTTTCTTAACTCTTGATAGGTCTCTTCTTCGATGCCACATTATAGCAGTTCTATCAGTCCACAATTTCTTTCCTGTTAACCTTATTCTGTAATCAAGCATTACATCTTCTGCTCCAATGGCGCCTTCATCAAAACCTCCCACTTCTTCTAGAACTGAGCGCCTGTATGCGCAATTAACCCCAGGAAGTTGGCTAACTTCATCTAGTTCTTTCTTACCTACTTTACCGTAATTAGTTCCGGCAGTGAATATTGTGCTACAGAATGCGACATCAATTACTTGTTGCCACATTGTTGATTCATCAACTGGGGCAAAATTAGGACCTCCTACTCCGCTGACTTCTTCATTTTCAAACCATGAGACTAATTTCTTTACCCAATCTTTTGGTACAATTACATCATCATCTGTGAATAGTATCAAATCTGAAGTTGTAGATTTGATTGCTATGTTACATGCATCTGCTCTAGTTCTTGAACCTTCATCATCTATGAATCTTATATTATTCTCTAGACAGACATCTTGTCCAGGGTCATTTGTCGGGCCGACAACTACTGTTTCTATTTGCCCCTCATATGTCTGTTTTTTCAGGCATTTAAGTACAATGTCTAATTCCTCATGATTCCTTACGCTAGGAATAATGACACAAGTAGTGTAGTCCATATTTGATTGGCACGGCGTTATCATTCATGAGTTCACGGGTCATTGGTAACTCTAGGAGCCAAGAAATACGTCCAACTTGCACCGCCTTGATTGCTATTCCATGTCAGCCTAAGTGGATATTTTTCTTGAAATTCCAAAGATATATTCTCGGTCAGCCCACTAGCTAATTTCCTCGTAAGCGGATCTAAAAACTGTAAAGAATATGAAGATTGAGTAGGAGAAGGACATACTAATTCACTTAATTCTCCAGACTCGAAGCGAACATTTACCCCTTCTCCAGCTTCTACTGTTATTGAGACTGTCAAATGGGTTTTTTCTAGACTTAAATCTACTATCTCTCCAACGAACTTAGCAGCCCTCAACGATCTCGAAAGTCTATCCGAGCCGACAGTAGCTTTGTGATTGAATTCTAAATTGGGGATGTTGGGATTATTCATAGTCGCTGGATCTATTCCTCTGAGTATTCTATGTACCTCTCCTACTCTGACGTTTATTGCCCCTACTGATTCATCATAATCTAGTTCTATCAAATCATTGGGGCCGGCTAGAGTTAATAAATCACGCATTTTGCCTAATTCTAATCCTATTTCTACTTTCTCTACCTCGTATGTTTCAAAGCATTCATCGGCAATAGTAGCAGAAAGAAGAGCAACATGAGAACCGTCCACTACTGTTACATGCAACCCTTTCTCGTTCCATAATAGCTTTGCTTCTTCGGTCAAAACTGAGAGAAGTTCAATAATCTCTCTCATTAGTTGTTGTTTAGCAGTTACTCTTAGCATGATAGCACCTTACTTTATGACGTCGTAGTAGGAGGTTATTGATGGTTCGTAATATTTTAATAAAAAAGTCACTGATATTCACGCCATTTTTTACCACAGCTTTCACAAGTACACATTTTAGTTTCAGGCTCATCCGAGGATCTCGTTTGTTGCATCCATACATATACTCTATTTTTCTGACATTTGGGGTTAGGGCATATATAATCCCCTATTCTCAAAGTTCCCCTTGCTACTTCTTCTTCAACTACTTCAGTCAAATGTTTGAGTGATTTAGTTGCATTTTTTGCAGTTGCATTTGTTAAGTCAATTTCTTCCCCCGACATTGGATCAATGAATTTACCTCCTTTACCATCAGGCCCAGATAATGGTCCTTCATATCCACATTTATAGTCCGGGCATTTGATATTATTCTTTGAATCAGGAAATGAAAGTGCACCACATATTGGACAAAACATCTAAATCTGTACTCCTTTATATTACTAAGGCCATATATCGGTCAATATGATTACTATTCAATGATTCTATTAGAAGTACCATTTTTGGTAGTCTATTGCATAATATTAATGATTACAGAATATCCGCCCCATGCGAGAAATATACTCCCGAAAACAGAAATAAATATATACATAATAGCCATGAATTGATTTTCTTGTATCAACTCTATGCTTTCCAGAGCAAAGGTCGACATTGTCGTGAAAGCCCCTAAAAATCCTGTTCCAATCAGAAGTATTGTTTCTTCACTAATATCCAAACCGGCTGAAATTGCACCGAATAGGATACCGAGGAATAAAGAACCAATTAAATTGATTACGATAGTATTCGAAATTCCGTAATACCCTGGAAATAAGGAGGAAATTGAATATCTCAATACAGCTCCTAATGCCCCACCGCATGCTACAATCCCAACAAGTTTAATATCCATAATTGGCCTAATTGGTATTCATTATTCATTACTTCGTGAACATGATTCTTCCGTACTGTTCAAGCGACATAACTCCTCGGAGGTATGTGCGAATCAGTTATGATTGGAGATTATCTCGTCTAATTAATGATGAAGGGATGGTTATTGATGAAATATATTGGACATCAGATGTAACAGTTCCAAATTTGGTAAGACGATTATTGTTGTTACAAAAGGGTAGAATGAGTCCAGAGGCAAGAATTTTATATGAAAGATTTGATGATGTTGAAGTCTGTCCAGAAGGTCATTTAGATGATATTAATTGGCCTCCATATGATGAAGATCAACAGAAAATGTTTGACGAAGCAGCCATCAAAATGACAAAATTAAAGATTGCTGAATCTTCAGGAGATTTAGATAAAAGATTAGACATGTTGGTTTCATCGGCAAATGAAATTAGATCTACTTGGACTACGAGTGAATCCAGATGTATCGAATGGGTTGGATTATTCTTGACAGAAATAAATTTGGATACTAATCGGAAAGAAATTATCAACTCCATCGTTAAATCGGAATCTATATCTTCGGCTGCAAATCTTATGGAAACAACTCAGCCATTATTTTCCCCTTCAGAAGTTGAATGGAAATCACTGAAAAAACATTGCGAATTAGCGGTTGATTTGACACAAAGAATGAGGCAACATGAAGATGCGATAAGAATACTTACTCTAGATTATATGCCAACTCTTTCATCTTTAATAGGCCCCTTGAATGCATCGAAGTTACTAGTTTTGGCTGGAAGTAGGGAGAGATTAGCTAGGATGCCATCAGGTTCGTTGCAGGTACTAGGTGCACATGCTGCGATGGCAGCGCATAGAAAGGGAGCATCTCCACCTAAGCATGGATCGATATTATTTTCATTACCTCAAGTGGGAAAATCTCCAAGATGGGTGAGAGGAAAGGTAGCCAGATTTATTGCTGGAAAGGCAAGTATTGCCACTAGAATTGACCATTTTGGAGGAATCCCCTGGGGAGACAAAGAAATCTCCAAGATTAACAGTGATATTGAAAAAATAATCAGCAAGTTTCCGAAACCGCCCATAAGGAAATGAAATTATGAAGCGAAAAATTATCTCATTAGGATGGGGTGTGAGAAAAGAAGGGAGGAATATATGGACTAGAAACGCTGTAAAAGGAATTTCGGTACGAAAGGAACGTCGAAAAAAAGATGGGAAAAATGAATGGCGTATTTGGGATCCTACTAAATCAAAAATTGCTGCTTCTTTACTTAGAACAAAATTTGATCCTGCAAAAATCATTCCACAACCTGGTAATGATTGTCTTTATCTAGGATCTTCAACGGGAGGAACAGTTAGCCATATTCATGATTGCGTGTGTGGATCTGGGAATCATCATAAAGGGCAAATAATAGCCGTTGACATCTCTTCGAGAATGATGAGAGAACTGGTGAAATTATCTGAAATAAGGCCCGGCATAGTCCCTGTCCTTGCAGATGCAAGAGATATCGCACAAATATCACCTTTCATATATAAAAAAGTGGATTGGATACATCAGGACTTAAGTATATCTGATCAAGCAAAAACATTTGTAAAAATAGCCGAAAGTTTTCTAAAAAATAATGGGATTGGTCTTCTTAGCCTCAAAGGAGCCAGTGAAAGAGCAGCGGACGGGAGTCTGGAAATAAAATTTGAAAAGGCCGAAGAAATACTAATGAACTCTAATCTAAATGTTATCGAAAAAATTGATTTGAAAGGCCTAGAAGAACAACATGTATTATTTTATTGTAAAATGAAGTGCATTGATTAACAGTTATAATCATTGAGTAGTACTATTACGGCAAAATATGCCAGAGTTGCCAGAAGTCGAAACTGTGCGAAAAGGGCTTGAAAATCATTTGAAAGATAGAGTCATAGTCGACGTAGAGTTAAGAAGAAAAGATTTACGTTTTCCTTTCCCTCATAGATTTGACGAAATTATGAAAGGGAAGAAGATATTGAAAATTGAAAGAAGAGCGAAATATTTGTTGATTAGGCTTTCAGAAGGAATAACTTGGCTGTGTCACTTAGGAATGAGTGGTAGATGGACACTACTAGGAGATGGCAAAAAAGGAGTTCCTGGAAGGTTTAATTATGGAGCCGAAATAGGTAGTGGAGAAGGCCCTCATGATTGGGTGGTGATTCATCTTGATGATGGAGGAAAGGGAGTTTATTCGGATCATAGAAGATTTGGGATTATGGATATTTTTGACACTAAAAAACAAAATGAGCATAAATTATTGAAAAATATTGGACCTGAGCCTATGCCTGATTCACTGACCCCTGAAATTCTTTCTGATAAATTAAAAAGAAAAATGTCCATAAAAAATGCCTTACTCGATCAGAAGATAATCGCAGGTTTAGGAAATATTTACGTTTGTGAGATACTTAACCGGGCAGGAATATCACCAAAAAGAAAGGCTGAAACTTTAGTTAAGAAGAATGGAATAGATAAAAGAATAAAGAAATTAGTTTTTGAAATTCATGCAGTTATGATAGAAGCGATAGATGCAGGAGGTTCGACGCTACAAGATTTTAGAGGAGTTGACGGGGATGATGCATTGGGCTATTTTCCTAACTCATTTGTGGCATATGGCAGAGAAGGAGAAGGCTGTCTCAAGGAATCATGTAATGGCATAATAAAAAGAATTATTCAGTCAAATAGATCAACATTTTTCTGTCCAAAATGTCAAAAATGATAAAATTAAACTATTCGACTTCTGTGTTATCCTCAATTCCCTTTATCAACGCATATAGCATTGTATTCAAAGGAGTCGGGATTCCTAGAGACTCTCCCTTAGAAACTATTTCTCCACACAGTGAATCGATTTCTGTTTTTTTACCATTCATTATATCTTGTAACATTGAACAACGATTTGTTCTAGTCGATTTAATAACTGATTTTAACTTAGAAACTAAATCGTCACTATCTATATCAATTCCCAATGAGTTAGCAATTATTGATGCTTCTAACATAGTTGAGCAAGATTGTTCCCAAATATTATTTCGAAGTAAAATTTCTCCGTTTCTTAAACTCGTTATGGCACAAATTGGATTTATTGCTATGTTTATTAATAACTTAATCCAAATTTCCTTGTGGATATCTTCACTCCAACTTGGAGAGAGGTTTGAGGATTCTAACAACGAAATAAAATCGTTAATTTTAGGGGATGGGGATTTGCCTTCCAATGATCCAAGAATTATGTTTCCCCTTCCTGCCCAATGTACAGAATTAACATCTCTCCAAGCACCATGAGTTATAGTACAACCCAATACGTTACCTTGCCCAATTTTTTTTGAAAGATATTCAGAATGACCGAGACCATTTTGTAGGCTTATGGCAATTCCTTTTTTGGATAATAATTCAGATGCTAGTTGGGCAAGTATGGGAGTAGAGTGGCTTTTCCCACAAATTAATGTGAAATCGCAAGAATTAGCCAAATGAATAGGTATAGGGACAGATTCGCTATCAATTACTGTAAATAATTCAGAAGGAAAATGCTCAACTGTCCCTTCTGGAGTGTTTAATGTTAATCCTCTTTCTGAAATTTGTGATGCCATATAGCCTCTAGATACCGCTATTAATTCGGCATCTGAATCAGCTAGAGCTCCAAGCAACATTCCACCAATAGAACCAATGCCTAAAATTGCAATCCTCAATATTAACACCCGTTTACTGGACACCTTACAGAATTGTGTATTATCAAATTATTATTATCAATAGAAATCCATGATACATAGAACAAAGAATTATTAAATTCTTCATCCAATATTATCTCTATTTCACCAAAAGGATCGATATTATTTGGCACATAGTATTCTTCCCAGGCACCAACATTAACTGAATCGCCATACAATTCTACCGAGACTGGGATTGAGAAATTTTCTCTATTATATGCCGTAAACGATTTATTAGTAATTCTATTATTAATTGAGCCTGGATTGATTATAACGTCCAATCCTTCTTCAATGATATACTTATGAATTGGTATAATACCATCACATATCATTATCCAACCAGAAGAAGGAATAATTATTGTTCCATTAACTATTTCACCTTTTGAGAATTTTATTGGAGTATATTCTTCCAAAGGTAAAGTCCAGTTTGAACCTACTTCTGTTACTATATCACTAGACTTACAAAAGGATGGATTCTCAGAACCATAAATAATAGAGTATTGATTATTTCCTGAATTTAGCCAAAAAGGAATTGTCCACTCAGCATCAGAAACATACACAATAGGTTCAGTATTTTCTATTGGCATTAACCACTCAAGTGTAGTATTATTTTCTCTAATAAATTGAATCGTCGGGCCATACCGACGGAATTGTTGATCAACATCATTTGAAGAGAATAAAGCCCCCTCATGACCGATTAAACATAACTCACTGAATTCTTCATTAACAATTGAAGAGTTTACGAAGTTCCAAAAGGGATTTGTCAAAGACAAATTACCTTGATCGCCTGAGATGATATTTAATTTTGTGCAAATTTTAGGATTATTAGTATTTTCAGAAATTTCCCAGAATACATCTGTTGGGCCTGAGTATAAATTATTGTATAAAAAAACCATATGTTCTTCTTCATAACCATTTACATCAATAATTATTCTAAGATAAAATTTTTCTTCGAAGGAATAATCCGGCGCATGTATCAATATTTTTATTAATTGGTTATTATTTTGTGTTATGTTACTGAAATGACATAAATTGGACAATTCACAAGTGGAGTTTATTTCCCAATTCTCTGAATGACTTCCTTCAATACTAAATTGTAAAAATCCAGAAACAGGCAAAATTCCCTTTGGACGGAGGTCCAAAGTAATATTTCCCTCTCCGAATTGAGGAATTTCCAAGTCTGTTTCCCAATTGCTTGTTGATAATCCAGAATCGTATTCTTCCAAAGTTGTGATGGGAGCAAGCCCTGGAAATCCAATAATCATCACAGAAATTAGTAGAATAGTGATTTTGGATTTAAAGTTGTTACTTAGTTCAGTACTCTGGTTTACTATAAATGGAATAATACTATTCTCGGGGCTAAAACGCTGCCAAGTAGAAAAAGCAATCAAGAATAGCCAAGGTAAATAATTAACAAAGGCAAAAGTGAACATCATAATTACAAGAGATATGATAAATAAAGAAGTTTGTAGGTTCCCCTTAGACATTTCAGAAGTTCCGAAAATCGAATATAATAATCTATCACCAGGAAAACCTGGAATAGGTAATAAAAGAATCCAACCAATCATAGAAAGTCCTATTCCTGCTATTCCAATAGGGTGTAACCATTGTAATTTTAATTCATAATTTTCAAACATTAAAGAAGCAAAGGTTTGAGTAAATGGATTAAGATCAAATATTATAGGGGAGTCTTCTAAATCTGGCGGCTCATTCGAAGTTATACTGAGTCCTATCATGGTAAAAGTAGCACCCAAGAAAAATATAGATATTGGTAGTATAGACTCAATAATGGCTAATTTTTTTCGATTTGGAAATGGTATCTTATCTATTCTTTTTTGAGATAAAATACCAGTTAAACCAAAAGGCCATGTCGGATAAAGAATTGGAAATATTATGGGAATTATATGGCCACTATCAATGTCATAATTTTTAGCCATCCAGTATCTTAAATTACTGCATAACAACAAAGAAAAGATTATTGGAAATGTGAAATAAAATAATGATTGACGGATGGTATTGCCATCGAGAATACTATCGCCCACATCATACAACCCAAGCCATTCAGCACCAACTATAGTCAGAAAAATTGACATGAGTATCCAAATTAGAAATTGCTGAAATGAGCTTGAAACACTTGGAGAAATTGGTAAATTAATTATACTCAGTACAGGCATTCCCTCGCCACTCAATATGCCTATTAACCCTAATGACTCCAAATGATTATTGAGAAGAATTAAACATTCATCAATTTCCATATCGTTTGGGCTTCTAACTTCCCATGAAGATTGTTGATTAGTTTCCTGGCCCAATATAAAATACCTTGAAGCAATAACTTCAGTGAATTCCTGATTACTCCACGTCTCAGTATCAAGATATATAGATTGTTGAGCTTTCATTATGAGATACCTCCTTATATCCTCCGCCAATGTTGACTGATAAGATACCTCTCACTAGAATAATCACATTTTTAATCACTTGTTCTTAAAGCGTTTTAGTCTGAAGGTTTCTTCCCTTTCCATTTCTTCTAATCTTAATTGTATAAAGGTCTGAGCTTCTTTCATCTCAGGAATTACTACAAATTCAAGAGCATTAACTCTTCTCTTTGTTGCTTCAATCTCTTCTAATAGTCTCTTAAGTGTGGCTTCCATCTCTGCGGCTTTGACAATTTTCGCTATTAAAATGGAATAGGAATCTGCTGACTCATCGATATATGGAGAACCCCCAATTATTCCAGTAGGCCTCGTTTCAACAGTAGTAGTTAGATTAGTTCCTTCTACCTTTGGGACTACAACACCCATTATATTTCTCCTGGATACCATTACCTCTGGCCCATTTGTTGCAGCTATTGCAGCACTTTTTACGGCTAAACCTCCTTCGATTGAGGATGCCAGTGCAATTGATTTTAGTGCGTCTCTGTATGTTTCTACGAGTTCTTCCCTTGCAGCAATCATTTCAGCAAGTAAAGTCCTGAATTCAAAAAATAAACCATCCCTTTTCATTTTTAGAAGATTATATCCACTGGAAGTTTGCTTTATCCTACGTTTCAAATTGATTAATTCCGATCTTGTGGGCTTAATATCTAGTGCCATCTATCTCATCTCCGAAATTTCTTAAAAAATTATTTTTTCTTCTCATTTGGATGATATTTATCAATCCATTTTTGATCTAGACGGACGAGATATTTGGTGTCTATATTAGAAAGTAGCTCCCATGCATAATCAAGTGTACCCTCTCCTATGGATCGATCTTCATCTCTACTTTGTCTAAGGAATTGATTTTCAAAAATATCAGCAAACTTGAGTAATTGCAGATCTCGTTCATTCAAAGCGTCTTCACCTACAATTGCAACCAAACCTCTTAACTCCCTCCCTTGGGCATATGCTGCATATAATTGGTCAGAGACTGATTTATGGTCTTCACGTGTCTTTCCATCTCCAATACCTGCATTCATCAATCTAGATAGAGATGGTAGAACATTTATTGGAGGATAAATTCCTTTTTGATGTAATTCACGAGAAATTACTATTTGTCCTTCAGTAATATATCCTGAAAGGTCTGGTATTGGATGAGTAATATCATCTCCCGGCATTGTCAATATAGGGAATTGAGTAATTGATCCTTTCTTACCTTTAACTAATCCTGCACGCTCATATAGCATTGCTAGATCTGTATACATGTAACCTGGATATCCTCGTCTACCTGGAACTTCTTCACGTGCTGCGCCAATTTGACGTAGTGATTCACAATAGTTTGTCATGTCTGTATATATGACTAAAACATGATAATCATGCTCAAATGCTAGATATTCTGCAGCGGTTAATGCCAACCTAGGAGTGATTAATCTCTCAACAGCAGGGTCGTCTGCAAGATTGACGAACAAACATGCATTTTCAAGAGCCCCTGTTCTTTCTAAATCATGGACGAAGAAATTGTATTCTTCTGCTGTAATTCCCATTGCACAGAATACTACTACGAAATCATCATCACTATCCACTAATTTTGCCTGCCTAGCAATTTGTAGTGCAATATCATTATGCGGCAATCCCGATGCACTGAATATAGGCAATTTTTGCCCCCTTACCAGTGAAGTACAAGCATCTATAGCCGATATCCCTGTTTGGATAAAAGAAGATGGGCTTTGTCTTGAGTAGGGATTTATAGCAGCGCCGATAATATCTGCCATATCGTCGGCAACTATAGATGGTCCGCCATCCCTAGGCCTTCCTGCTCCATCCAAAATTCTGCCTATCATATCCTTACTGACAGGTAATTTGAATACATCTCCAAGAAACTTGATACCTGTTTGTTTATCTATTGAAGCAGTCCCTTCAAAAACTTGTACAATAACTTGATCATCAGAAGTATCTAGAACCTGTCCATTTTTCATAGTACCATCGGAGAGACGTAGTTCAACGATTTCTCCAAAGGCAACAGGTTCAGTCTTATTCAAGAACACTAAAGGTCCTTTTACATCAGTAATTGTTCTATATTCTTTTCCAGTCATTTTTATCACTCCTTAGTTGGCCTCCATAGTATTAGAAATTTGTTTAGTCATTTCTTCTAGCATTTCTTCTATTCGATCTTCATAACCAGATTCAAATCTCCCTCTCATTAAATCCGTCCTTGCAGGGACATTTACTACATCTTCTAATGCTGACCCACCTGCGAGTGCTTTCTTAGATTCTTCCTGGAATGAAAGAATAGCTTTAGCCATTGTATATTGCAGTTTTAGATCACTGTAGGTATCTACATCATGGAATGCATTTTGCTGTAAGAAAAATTCTCTAATCATACGAGCAACTTCCAAAGTTAGTTGTTGATCTACTGGAAGTGCGTCAGAACCAACTAATTGAACAATTTCTTGTAACTCTGCTTCTACTTGTAAAAGTGAGCTTATTTGAGTCCTTACTTCCGGGAAATCAGCCTTAATGTTATCCCTATACCATTGATCTAACGACGGAGGATATAATGAATATGAACTAAGCCAATTTATTGCAGGNAAATGGCGTTGTCGAGCAAGACCTGCATCTAGACCCCAGAATACTTTTACAATTCTTAGAGTTCCTTGACTGACTGGTTCAGAAATATCTCCACCAGGTGGAGAAACTGCACCAATAACAGAAACTGATCCATCTCCGCCGGAAAGTGTCTCTACACGGCCAGCTCTTTCATAGAATTCGGCTAAACGACTAGATAAGTATGCAGGATATCCTTCCTCTCCAGGCATTTCTTCAAGTCTGGATGAGATTTCTCTCATTGCTTCTGCCCAACGACTAGTGGAGTCTGCCATAAGAGCAACATCATAGCCCATATCTCGGAAATACTCTGCGATAGTTATTCCTGTATACACTGAGGCTTCTCTGGCTGCAACTGGCATATTAGAAGTATTAGCGATCATTGTAGTACGATTCATTAGAGCCTCTCCAGTTTTTGGGTCCATGAGATGAGGGAATTCATCAAGAACTTCTGTCATCTCATTACCTCTCTCCCCGCATCCAATATATACCACAATATCAGCATCAGACCATTTAGCTAATTGTTGTTGAGTAACTGTTTTTCCTGAGCCAAAAGGACCTGGGATACCAGCAGTACCTCCTTTTGCCAATGGGAAAAGGAAATCAAGAATTCTTTGACCTGTTTGTAAAGGAACTTCTGGAGCATGCTTTTTTGTGAATGGTCGCGGAGTTCTTACTGGCCATTTTTGCATCATTTGTATTTCATTTCCATCATCTAATGTACATATCGTTTGGGTGACATTGAATTCACCAGATTTGATTTCCTTTATTTTCCCTGAAATACCAGGAGGTATCATAACCCTATGTTCAATAGTAGAAGTTTCTTGCACTGTTCCTATTATATCTCCTGGAGAAACACTATCTCCATCTTTTAAAGTGGGTTTAAACTGCCAATTTTTTTCCAAATCAAGACCNTCGGCATCTACTCCTCTAGTGATAAAAACACCCATTGTTTTCTCAAGTTCTGGTAGTGGCCTTTGTATCCCATCATATATTTTAGTCAATAGACCAGGTCCTAATTGAACAGATAATGTCTGTCCTGTCCTTATCACAGGCTCTCCTGGCCTAACTCCTGAAGTTTCTTCATATACTTGAATTACAGATTGGTCGCCATGCAACTCAATTACTTCTCCCATCAAACCTTCATCTCCTACTCGTACAACCTCATACATCCTTGGCGATATTCCTATTGCTGTTACNACTGGACCAGAAATACGATAAATTACTCCTTTTTCTTTACTCATTTTTAATTCACTTCCATTTATTTTTTTTCTAGGATTTATTTCCACAAATCGACTCCTAGTGCCGATTTGATCGACTCTCTGAGGGTGTTATCCTCTTCTGTACCTATTCCCAATACTGTGGGAGTAATACTCTCTGAAAGTTGTATTCGCAATCTTTCAGGGAGTTCTAATAACTCGGAGTTGTCAATGACAATTACTCCTATTTCTTTTTGATTTAAGAGATCCTTCATTATTGAAATCGTCTCTTCGGTATCTTTTGGATTATATAATCTCAAAACTCCCGCTAACTGGAATCCAAGGGTGAAGTCAAGAGACCCAACAACTGCTATTTCCATATAATTCACCTCAAAAATCCATATGCGCTTCTAAAACCTCGGATGTAAGTCCAATCGTCTTTCCGCGCACTAGAAGACGAAGATTTTGTATTTCCAATACTTTTCTTTCAATGTAGTATATTACTGGGAAAGGAGAGACAGGATTTAGATAAGCAAATCGTTTCAAGATAGCATGCCTTTTATGAGTGAGCAAAGAAGCAATTGAATCTAATGATTGAGTATTTTTAGATTCAATTAATGCTTCATCAAAGCCTTCATCATCGAAATAAATACTTCGCCTAAGTATATCTAGTAAAGATTCTTGTGTAATTGCCTGTGAAGCTTGTACCATTACGGAATGTTGAATCCTACCGCCTGGAATGATCATTTGTGTACGCTTTTCTGGAGAAATATTCTGGCGTAATTCACGAAATTGATTAATTATGTTACGATGATCTATTTCAGTTCTNATATATTTCATTAATTGTATATTGGAATCTTTTGATTTGGATGTTTTTAATGCATTGGCATAGTATTGTCTATCAAGAGCATCTTCCATCTCTTCAAGTGATGGATTGGTGCCTTCTAATTTCAACAATTCCTTCCCCCATTCTGTTCCTGCCATTGCGTTAGCAGCCTCTAAGACGGTTTCGGTATTTCTTACAATATCGAGCCAAACTGTATTCATTGGATTTTCTGAAGGNAATATCTGAGATTCAATTAATTCATCTGAGCATCCTCCATTTACCGAGCGAAGTACAGTTTTTGCCTTTTCATAAGAGAAACGCTCAATGTAAATTGATACAATGGACTTCAGTGGNCCTTGGCAAAATCTAAGAATTTCAGATAGATCATTGTCTAAATTATGTACCAAAGCCGCTTCTACGGCGTCTGCACCGCTCATTCTTGATGCATAAATATCCATTTCATTCCGATATCCNAACTCCCCAATACTTGCTCCTATTGATTCAGGACCTAATTGAAGTAATTGTAGCATTCTGGTAGGATCAATCAAAGATGCTTTGCGTGCTTTAGCACGTGCTGCAGCATTATATATGTTTGATCTGCCACTAACTACTCTTACCATTAAAACACCACCTAATTACCGAATAAAGTCTTATTTACCAAACCTAAATTTTCTTGCCATGCTTTTTCTAACCGGCTATCGAATCTATAGTCAAGTACAATGGAACCGTCTTTGGATTCAAGTACGAAGCCGCCCAGGCCCTTGATATCTTCTCCTAAACTAAAATTCCCCTTTTCTAATTCCTTCCGATCTGTTGAAACCGGCCTTAGTANCATGCCTTTACCTGATTTACTTGCTTCAGATAAAAGAGACTTCAAAATAGCAGAACGACCTTCAAGATTCGGAGATGAAACAGATTTCTTGATTGAATCCCATGTTTCATCTAATTCCTCTCTCTGTGCTATCAAAAGATGTTTTTGATTAGCCTGTTTGGCGGAGGCTACAACTTCTACAGAAAGTTGAGCACTTTCTCTCTCGGCACGAGTTTGCATTTCTGAAGATAGTGAATGTGCTTCGGCTCTTGCTTCATCTTCAATTTCCTTAGCTTGTATTCTTGCTGCATCGATAATAGACTTGGCTTCAGCCTTAGCCTGTGCATCGATTTCATTTGCTAATGCATCTAATGTCATCCATCATACCTCACAATGATTAAAGATAATTCGCATGACTTGCTTAGAGCAAGAATAATGCGAGAAATCCGAAAAGTACGATTGTTTCTGGTAATGCAGTAAAGATTAATCCGTTAACGAACTTACTACTATCTTCAGCAATCATTCCAACAGCAGCTGCCCCTATTGGCCCTTGGCTCAAACCTGTTCCAATCCCTGCTAAACCTAGAGCTATTCCCGCACCTAGATTTGCATATGCTTCTACGGTACTTTCATTTGCTTCAGCCTGTACACTTGATGCAATCATCACAATAGATGACAATGTCAATAGTACGCTTATTCCTCTCATTTTATTTTTATTATTCATTTTTTTTTCCTCCTTTTTTTCTAAGCATTACGCTTGGAATATGATATCACTCGACCTCCACATGACGTGAGCGGAAGCCGAAGGGCGTAAATTCCTCTCCACTAGAATCATAATATTGCCTCATCCATTCTACGAAATGAAGTCTTGCTGCATGAATATTTGGACTGAACACTCCTAGACCCCATGCAAAGAATTGTACCGATAACCAGCCGACGAGTAAAAACGGAACTACCAAAAAATCACTGTGTTCAATTGCATGAGCCATTGGTTCGAAAAGTTTTACATTTCCAGTTTCTGCAATTTTAACTCCCACTACGCCAACTGCAAAAAGTCGTACATATGAAATAACGGAGGGCATCATCCCAATTGCCTCAATTGGAGCAAGAATTAGACTAATGGAAAATGGTATTCCATGATAATTGAATAATGTCCAAATCAGCATTATAACAGCTGAAATTGCTATCATCATCCCCGGTAGCATCATATATTCTGCTTCATTAGGGCCCAAAAAACCGTAGGAAAAGAGAAAGCCTCCAACCAATAATACAATCCATACTCCATGCTCAAAAAATGCTGCAGCTACTCCAATATGTCCATGATCTGTGCCATAAAACATAACATCTCGGAAACCTATCAAACGACCGAATAGNATATGAATTAGCCCTAAATATATAGTTAGAATTACCAGATGCTCAAGATTTCCGTAATCTTCAACTAAGGTAACTCTATGAAATGGATAAGCTAGTTCTATTCCAAATGGATATGAGTCATGCCATACAGAACCGTGACTATCTACTGGAGGGTACAATACAGAGAGTGCTTCGGCTGGATTNCTGTGNCCATGAGGGAAAATTTCCCAGCCTGCAAATTCAGCATACAAATAGCCGAATGCGAGTGTCCCTAATCCAATATAAACGAGGAATTTACCACCTAAACTCATTAAATCATTAGTTCCTGCTCGACCCATAATAAAAGCACCCAGTGAGATAGTAATCAGGCCATATGCCATATCTCCTAGCATCATCCCAAAGAATATTGGATAAGTAACAAACATGAATAAAGTAGGATCAATACGTCCATATGCCGGCCTACCAACTGCATCGGTAAGTAATTCCATTGGTTTTGAAAAATTTCTATTTTGATATGCAATCGGAGGCATCTCTTGATCATGGGAGTGGTCAGAATGACCATGGCCTCCTTCTCCGGCTTTGATTTTAAATGGAGTTATGTCGATAAAAATACAACATTCGGAAAGAGCTTGATTAACCTCTTCAGATCTGGACATTTCAACCCATCCATCTATGAAAAAGGCATGATCGGAAACTCCTATTTTGACAGGAGCTGTCAAAATATCATGTTCTCTTTCCAATAATTCTAAACCACATGTAAGAGATTCNCCAAATTTATTATTCCATATTTCTATATCATTTTCTATTGAAGATTTTTCAGATTGTAAAACATTTAATTTCTCGACCGCCTTTGAAAGTAAATCTAAAGGATTCCCTTGTAGATCTTCTTGAATACTAATCGCCTGGAATCCACAAGAATTCAATAATGATTGGGTTTTTCCTGAATCATTATTTTTTACGAATAATGCTATTACATTCACTTTATTTCGTAAACCTGTAAAAAGAAGGTTGTGATAATCAATNTTTTTTAATGGTTCTAAATCGATTACTGTCCCAATATACGAAGAAATATTATCGTAACCAGACAGTAACTCTACTTCCAAACCTAAAGAAGAAATTAACTCTAAAAATATTTTATCTTCTGTTAGTGAGGAAATCTGATTGTCTAAAGAATCTAATTTTGTACTTTTTTCAAGTAATGATTCTACTGCACTTGGTAATGAAGCGTCTAGTTCGGAACGAACCTTGTCTACAGGAACAGGTTTTTTAGGNCTTTTACCATCAACAATTGAAGCGGCAGAGCGGAGTTTGTTCAATCGCCTACCAACAGTTTCTGCATCATCTTTTGGAGTACCTAAGTTGAAACCTTCCTCCAAACCATCATATTCTATGAAATGAAGAGCATTAAGATTTGCTAAACAATAGATTACATCATCTATTTTATCCTTACTTCCAGCTGCAATTAGACGACCCATCTGTTGAGTATGAATCTGTGACATAATTTTCGCCTCCGAGATAGAAATTTATTTTTTGAAAGCGTTAATTACTATTTTCTCTGCTTTAGCGCGATTTTTCTTACCTGATTCATGAAGATGTTGTTGAGCTGTATTTCCATCATCAGAAACTAATTTTGCTTCAGAGTTTGCACTTTCACGTGCTTTATTAATCAAATTTTGATTAGAAGATTCCGAGTTTGAGCGTTCAGTGTTAAGTATTTCAGATGCATTTTGACGGGCTTGGGAAACTATTGATGCTGCTTCTTTCCTTGCATTCGAAATAGTCTCGGAAGCGGCTTTTTCAGCATCTTTTATTGCGCGTAGAACTTTTTCTCTTACCATAGTGTGCACCGGAATGTGTGTCGCACATAAATTTAGTTTATGATAATAACCGATACGGGAGTTGAATTAAATTTTCAAGTGTGTGACTTTTGTACCAGTACTTACCATATACTTGTTGCTATCGCGTTAAGAATATGGACACTGAAGTCATTGGTCAAGAAGATTGGCAAGAGCTTCAAAATAATCTTGAAGCGACAATTCCAGTTTATGATAAGATTAACAATTTTGCAACACTTGGGCAAGTTTCAAGATGGAGAAGAATGGTTAGGAAAAAACTACCTGATGAGGGTTTGATATTGGAAATAGGATGTGGCCCAGGAAGTTTTGCTGAAGACGTTGAGGGGAGAGATTTAGTATGTTTAGATCCTATACCTGAAATGATAAGAATTGCAAAAATACGTGTTAGAGATAAGCGATCTAAAAGAGGAGATAAGGAGGCAAAATTCGTTGAAGGAAAGGCCGAGGAATTACCATTCGAAGATAATTATTTTGATACCGTATGTACACTTTTCTCCTTCAGGGATTGGTTTGATAAACGGAAAGGACTATCTGAAGCTATGCGCGTCTTAAAACCAGGNGGAGAATTAATAATAGTTGATCCGGCAAAAATNAATTATTTTCATGGACTTTTGGGTCATTTTTGGATGAAATATTGGGTAGGNACNTATGCAAGAATAGTTTGTAAACAAAAGGAACACCCATGGAAATGGCTGACAAAAACTTATATCAATTTTGGAACAACCAGAAAATACAAAAAAATGATGGTAGAAGTAGGATTTGAGAATGTAAAAGGAAAAGTTATCTTCCCAGGAATGGCGACAATATGGTCTGGAAAAGCGCCAGCATCAGAAAAATTTGAGTAATGGCCTGCAAGTAATAGCTTTCCAAATAAATGGTTTAGTCAGTCTGTTGAAAGCGATGTTTATGAACCAGTCTGGAAATCTAAAAAGAATACTACCTAACTTAAATGACCTTTGAGAATTCCTCATTACTTTACCCATCTGATGTTCCCATCTTTTTTCGTATTCTGATAGAGGAGTACCATTTTTTATGTGCTCTGAAATTACTTGACCGGCTATTCTGCCGCCTATCATGGCAATTGTTATGCCCGCTCCATTTGAGGGCAATACCATTCCGGCTGAATCACCAACGAGTACGTAATTATTTTTCACAAACGTTTTAATTGTACCAGACATAGGCAATGAACCTGCGCCTTCAAAACTAACTTTTCCTTTGTATTTGGANAAGAAATTATCTGCAAATATATTCAAACTTTTGCCTTTTGCAAATTTCCTCTGAATTCCTAATCCTATGTTAGCTCCTCCTTCTTTAGGAAATACCCATGCATATCCTCCCGGAGCAACAGAACCGAAGTGTAATTCAACGGCATTGGAAAATATACCGTCCATAAGAATAAATTTGACTGGAATATTGAGAGATTTAACATTCCAATGTTTCTTCCTCAATGGGTCATTATGACCACCTGCTCCTACTATTATCTTNGCATTAATTATAGAACCATCTTTCAAGATGATAGAATTATCTTCAATATTTTGGACTCTACTCCCGGTTAGGAACTCTGCTCCATTAGATTTTGCAAGGCGTACTAATTCTTGATCATGTATAACTCTGTTTAGCATTAAACCTTCAAAATTATACTTCAGAGGTTTTCCAGAAGGAGGAATCAAATGCATTTCTTTTGTATACTGCGAAATTGCATTTTTTGGTGTTTTAAACAGCTCATCTATATCTGGGACATTTGGACATAATCTCTTCATTTCATTATTCGATGGAACTAATTCTCCACATTGAAGTGGTTCACCTATTGAATCCCGACCATCAACGACTAACACACTAAGACCATTTTTTGCAGCAAATCTAGCAGTTGTACTTCCTGCTGGCCCACCTCCAATTATAACTAAGTCCCAAAGTTTCTCTTTGATCACAGTATATCACCATTAGGTTTTGTAATAATTTATAATTTTCTATTTTGTGAATCTATTGCTATTTCCATCATCATACTCTTAGCATCAGAATCTGGGAGTTTTTCGAGACTAGCTATAGCTCTATTGATATGATTTTTTATTAATTGTTTTACATACATCANAGAATTGGATTTATTCAGTAATACTGTTAATTCCTGCCACCTATCCTCAGAAAAATTATTCAGAATATCTTCTAACTGTTCCCTCTCAGGACCATAAAGTAATGTCAAAGCGTGGATTAGAGGTAGTGTCATTTTGCCATCATATACATCTGTTCCTCTTGGTTTACCCATTGAAGGTTTCCCAGTAAGATCCAAGAGATCATCAACTAATTGAAACGCACGGCCTATTTCAATACCAAAATCTTCCAATGCTCCAATAATCTCTTTATTAGCGCCTGCAATGATTCCAGCACAACCGCACGCTGAAGCAAATGGGCCGGCTGTTTTTCCATCAACGATAGCATAATAATCCTCTGGAGTGGTGCTAAAGTTTCCTATATGTTCAAATTGTAGCAACTCTCCAGATGCTAAATTAGCAGCAGATTTACCAATTTTTTCTACTATTACTTTATCATATCTCCCTCCTAGGGAAAAACCGATGACGAATAAATAATCTCCNGCAATAATTGCATGAGATATATCATGGCTGGTGTGTAGAGTAGGCAGACCTCTTCGAGTTTTTGATTGATCGTAGATATCATCATGAATTAAAGTAGCAGTATGAATTATTTCTGATGCAAGTGCCAAGTCCATAATCTTGGAGTCATCATCGCCGCCTGCAGCTTCATGTGCCAATAATGCTAATACGGGACGGAATCTTTTGCCTCCAGAAAGCAATATATCTCTCGCTAAAGACATTGCTGGTGCTTCATCGCCCGATAGTTTTTCCAGAACTAGTTCTTCTAGAGCATCATCAAAACGATCTTTGATTAAAGACAAATTAGGATTAACAAAATACTCCGTTTCCATGTGCTTCAACNTAACTAGGAGGGGTCGCCTATATCAACAGGTGTGTATCCGGATTGAACGAGTATAGTATGTACTCCCTCTCCTGAAGTGGTTGCCATGAAAGACAAAATAAAAATTGTTACTTTGGACACCCCGGATTGTAACATTACAAAATACATCGATAATCTATTAGAATTGGAAGAATTTGATGATTTTGAAAGAATAATTTCGAAAAAATTAGATTTCTCGTCATCCATCAAANGTTTGAGTGAAGGAGAATATGATGTGATTGCAATGACAGGTCAAGAGTTGCATGGAAAAGAATTGGAAATGCTTCAATATGAATGTCATGTTTCAGGGGCAATTACTCCAAGAAGACCTAATATGTTATTGATTTCTGAAAATAAGATCGGTTATCAGCCTAAATCGGCAATAATTTTGTGTGATCAAAAAATAATTAGGAGGCAATTAAGAAGGGCACGGAGTGATTTACGTGTTTTGAGTACCGTCGCTTATCAGTCAATTAATAATTTCAAGAAAAATTATACAAATGAATTTGAAAGGGTTGCATGGATGGAGGAAAAAAGACAAAATGGCAAAATAGATGGTTTCATTACATCTAAAGAAATATTTGAAAAACTTAAATTAAATGGTAGAAGGCACACATTACTTCCAGATCCAAAAGAAGGAGGAGATAATCATTTTTTACCAATTCCTTATTCAGATTTAATAATATTATTGACAAGGAAAAGTTCACCAAAGTCATTGATAAAGAGAATTACAGAGAAGGAAGGAGAAACAATATGGTGGATACAAAATCAAATTATAGGTAGTTTAGATTTTGAAGAATTATCNAATACATCTATTTTAGTGAGACATAGAAAAGTAAGATCGTTAATGGAGGAGGCTGAAAAATATAAAGATTTGACTATGGAGCAAGCCTGTCATAATTCTGAAGGAGAGGTGTTAGATTCCGAAGTTCATGTAGAAATTAAAATTGAAAAAATCTCAAAAAATGGAAAGAGAACAGTAGGGATTCACAGAATAATACCATATTCAAACTTTGAATATGCAACAATTTCTCTAATTAGAGATTGGGAAGTAGTGTTACGAGAAGTATCTCAGGATGTTCCCAAGGACTCTTATTATGATATTTCGGCAACAGCATTTATTGATTTGGACGAATGATGATTGAGATGCCATCACTAGAAAAGGTAACAATTATTTTGATTACTAGCGTAACCAATATCAGTTAAGACATACGGCGAGGGCCTGAGGAGTAGTACTGGATATAGATTTACCAATGCTAGATTTACTTTACAAGAGTAGTTTAGTTGAGTTAAGGAAAATTGCTGAAAGTGAAGGAATCCAAAAAAGTGGCTCAGTNGAAGTTCTTAGGGCNAGANTGATAANACAAAANATATTATCCNATATTGATCTCAGTTGGGAAGGTATTCAAGGAACAGCTCACAGTGAATTAGGAGAAATATTGAAGATTTTNGGCATAAAGTCATCTGGNTCACACAAAGAGAGGCGAAGGAGATTATGGCTNCACCTTANTTTNGANTCCAGAAGGATGACCATAGAAAGATTAGTAGAAATGGANAAAGATACTTTGTATGAATTATGNCGTAAACTCGAAATGCCAGTAAGTGGTACAAGAACGATACTCATGGGCAGAGTTGCGGGAGTTTTAACAAATCAGTCTAAAGGGTGGGGGAGAATTAAACGCAGTCTACATAGAAACGGAGTACAAATAATTGACCTAAATTTGGAAATAGATGATATAGAAGGCGAAGATGAAATATCTGAATTTGAAGAAATTAAAAAAGATTTTTCCAAGGCATACTTAGAAGATGCTAGAGAAATGATGATTATTGATATTGATAAAGAGAATTTGATAATTCAAGGTCATTTATTGGCTATTCAGGCCAGAATTCCAGAATTGGAAAGAATAGTAAGTACGATACTAAAAGAATATGGAGGAGAGTGGAGTAATTTGGAAAAAAATCTTTTAATGAGATTGGTAAAAAGAAGAGGATGGCCAATAGAGGAAAGTAAAGTAAAGGAAAGATTGTTGATGGTTGCAACAGATATGGCAGAAAATAAAGGCGGTTCGATAAACATAATAGGAGATAGTAAAAAAGAACTAAAATATGAAGTGAAACCGATTATAGATAGAATAAAGATAAAAATGAAAGAATCTGAGAAATTCATCAAGAGTGGAGAATAGCGCCAATACTATTTCAAAAGTCTGAAAAACCCGAATCTGGGTTCAATAATGTCTCCTTTGACATCTCTCAAATCCTCAATACAATCTTCNGCAGATTCTCTAGAAATACCTGATAATGTGCAAGCTTCGACTAATTTGTCGTATTCAACTCCAGTACCTGTGTCAAGATTTTGTATTGTTTTCAAAATTACATTTTCAGGATTGGTAATATTTTCATCCATATCAGTTATTTCTACAACATCTGTCTCATTTTGGACTATCACAGTTTGATTGTTTCCTCTAGAACTACCTAAAGCACTAGAAAGTGCTTTTAAAATCCCTAACCGATAGTTTTCAGCATCAACATTAGAATAATGTTGTCTTGCCATTAATATCCCATCAACTAAATCTTTAGGGAAACCTGATGCCATTAGTGATTCTTTATTGAGTTCCAATTCCAAAGACTGTTCATAAAAATTTAATCTGCGTAATGTTGCATCTGAGGTGTCAATAAGCCAATTCATATATACTTCTTGACTAATTACTGTGAATTCTTCAACACGAAAAGAAGTGAAAATACCTCCTTCATCACCTTCAAACCACCTAGATTTACCAACTATTGCCATCAAAAACCTATCTCCAGATTCGTATCTTGCAAACAATTCCTCCATCTCTGCTTGTAATTCTGGTTGAAAAGATGCTACGTTGAAACGGTTGATACCAGTTGGATCTCTTATTTGACCATTAAAACTTGGTCCATTGTCCCCTTCTCTTTTTTCCAGCCTATCAATAACTCCACAAAACAGTGCCCTATTCACTTTAGCACCGAGTTTGGTTATTACAAAGGAAGGGTCATATTCTCCAACTCCCTGCTCGGTAAGATTAGATTCTGAAAATTCTTGCGCAAATAACCTGTATGCACTTTGGCGTTGTATTCTCGTATTTGAAATCATAAAACAACCCCCCATTTCTCCATAACTCTATTTGCTTCCTTTTCCATATCATAGTCAAATATTGACATTTTTTCTGCTAAAATCATAGTACCTTGATTATCTACTAAAGCTCTCCCATGAATCTCNACTTTCTTAGAAAAAAGCATATCTCTAAGAGAGGATAAAAAATAATCTTTTCCAGAAATTGAAATTTGTTCTTTTATATCATCAAACTTAGTCGAGAGAAACTCTTCCGAAGGTTCTTTGGATAACAAAAGGGACGCATTGGAAACTCCATTGTCTAATACAAATCTAAGCCTTAAATCTTCTTTACCTTGAACATCACCATGCTCTGAACATGTATCGTCTCGTAAAACTCGTCTACATTCCGGGCATCTATATATTATCCCAGAATCTTGTCTAATTGAAATGATATTACCGGATGTTTTAATCCCTCTTCTCGAGCCTCCATTTACTAAATCATTTAAATTTACACCTACCCAATGATCTTCAGGGTTAATTTCCTCCCAAGGAGGATTAACGATATCTTTTACTTGGTTCAAATCATCAATAACTAAATCTGGAGAACCTTGCCAAAATTGAACTCTAGCGCCTGATAATTCAACAAAATCTCCTTTTGTTGGATTAAAATCACACCAAGCGGTCAAGCGACACCTTCCACTTGGATCAATAATCTCTCCACTTCTTACTACTCTTTCAGTACCATCTTCTGAGGTAAATGTTCGTTGATTCCAAGAGTCGATTTGAACAGTTATTTTTATGTCTCTCATNCCATTCCTCAAATCTGATATATTAGACTCTATTGTATGTACTAGATCCTCCATTTTGGGAAAGGAATTATCTATGTATATTTCTATCTTTGCATCATTGCTGATGTTTATCTCAGGAGTATCGCGGAATTTACGAACAGAAATATTTTCCATCTTAACTAAATCGCCAGATTTAAAATTAAATGGAATCCAAGATAAAAATCCGACACTTCCAGATGAATCAGATATTCTACCTCTGAAAATATCTAAAGTCCCTGTCCCGTCCTTTTTTACTATAACATCTGGCTTTATAGTGATAATTCTTCCTACAGTACTTCCAAAACCTTCATTTTTAATTAATTCCGAAATTTCCAAAGGTTCGTTAATTGATTTAACAATGTTAGAATCTCCTTCACTCAAGATAGTTACCCTACTTGAACGATTAATATTAATAGATTTTTTATCGTTCCACTCATTAACAGAGACACCTTCTATACGAACTATGGAATTGGGGCGAAGATTTTCTGAATGTTGCCCCCAATCTTTGAAATCCCAGCGTTCCCTTTTACTAGATTCTTCCCAAGGGTTATCTTCAATCCATCCAAAAGCAATTTGTTTTTCTTCCCCTCTGACCATCTGCATCCTTGGCGTATAAGATATAACTGAAACTTCCATTGTAACATTTTTATCCTCGGATGAAAGTTCGGAAAAATTAGTCACTTTTTTCTCTACTTTTTGTAAAGAAGGAGCAGAAACTTGTTTCCCTGAGGCTAATTGGAATTTCCTAATGACTGATCTCAAGGCATCTTCGGGAGGGATTAAGAATTCGTCTTCATAACGTCTAAATTCTTCAATAATTTCTTGTTCATCTGCTTCAGGACATTCCTGTTTTACNGCAATAATTTGTATACCGTATTTATCACCAATTGTCATTATATCACCAACATCAATAAGGATTTATTGAGTCCGGACAATCAATTAAAACATTGTAAAATAAGGATAAAAACTTATTTTTCACAATGGTCATGATAATTCGTGTAGTTTGGGGTAGACTCAACACTTCATCACCTCTGGAATTTTACCTAAGATGGTGGCGGTCTTTGAACATACCTCTAAAAAAATAGATAAAATAACCGATGTCATTTTCTACAATAGTGTCTTCGATAGTGCGTGAATAAGACTGAAGTATGTCGTTTTGGGATTCTAACTGCATCAGACAGAGCTGCTAAAGGAATATATGAAGATAAAAGTGGACCCGAAATTGAAAATTTTTTAAAAGAGGTTTTGACTAGTCCTTGGGAAATATACCGATTACTTACTGCCGATAAAAAAGAAGATATTGAAAATGGAATAATAGAATTGATAGAAAAAAAAATGTGTAATGTTGTGATAACTACAGGAGGAACTGGNCCTGCCATAAGAGATGTCACCCCAGAAGCGACTGAATCTGTTTGCGAGCGAATGTTNCCGGGTTTTGGAGAAGAAATGCGAAGAATATCACTGGAATATGTCCCTACTGCAGTTCTTTCAAGGCAAACAGCGGGAATAAGGGGGAAATGTTTAGTCATTAACTTGCCGGGTTCACCCAGATCAATTAGAGAAATCCTAGATAGGATATTTGCCAGTATTCCCTATTGTGTAGATTTGATCGGGGGGCCATACATTGATACAAATCCTGAATTGATTAAATCTTTCAGACCAGGAAATAAAAAAGAGTAGTTGAAAATGATATTAATCACTAGACTATTAACAATATTTTTCGGATTATCTCTCATAAATATTGGGATCCAGCACTTTAGAGATCCAGAATGGTTTGAACCGATAGTTCCATCAGTGCTCGGAAATCCAAAATTTTGGGTTTATTTAAGTGGCGTATTTGAGATGATTCTTGGTCTAATGATTCTAATTGAACCACTAAGAAAATATGCTTCTTTAGGAATTTCATTAATGCTAATTGTATTATACTGGGCGAATTTGAATATGTGGATTAATGATATCCCCATCGGCGGAGTGAAACTTAATTTTTTTGAACACGTTATNAGAGGAATAATACAGATTTTATTGATACTATTGTCTCTTTACATAGGTAAATGGCCTCCTTTCGCAAAGGAGATTTAAACAATAATTCATCAAAAAATACTAGAAATACACGAATAGTTCATCAGATATATGCCATCCGAGGAGCATGGCAAAAACCAGAAAAGACGATAATGTTATTACAAGAAACAGTGAAGAACTTAGAGTTGTGAAAGTTGAAATGGATTTTACTACTAATGCTTTATCTTCAATTCTTTACAGCCAAGGAAATACTAAAATTTTAGCATGCGTCACTAAAGCTCCTTCTCTGCCAAGATGGTTTCCCAGAGATGCGAATAAAGGATGGGTTCATGCCGAGTATTCACTCTTGCCTGGTTCGACAGATACAAGATTCAGAAGAGAACGTACTGGGGCTAAGGGTAGAACTCAAGAAATTGAGAGATTAATTGCNAGATCTCTCAGAGGGTCAATTGATTTGAGTGCATTAGGGCCGATTGCCTTAACAATAGATTGTGATGTATTAAATGCTGATGGAGGAACTAGATGTGCTTCGATAACAGCCGCTTGTATTGCAATGAGAATCGCAGTAAGAAGACTCATTGCAAGTGGAGAATGTCTGCCTGAGGAATTAAGAGCCAGTAAAGAAGAAATAAAAAATGGATGGACACCTCCATCTTTATCTGAGGAAAAAAGAAGAGAACATGAAAATAAAGTCATGCCTTATGATGTGGCTGCACTAAGTGTAGGGCTACTTGAAGGAAAGATTTGGACGGATTTGGATTATATTTTGGATAGCAGTGCAGATGTCGATATGAATGTAGTAATGACAAGTAATGGAGAATTCGTAGAAGTACAGGGAACAGGAGAAGAATCCACATACTCAAGAGAGCAGCTCGAAAAATTATTGGACTCTGCCGCCACAGGGATTACAAAACTTCATGATATTCAGAAAAAGATTGTAAATTCCATAAAATAGTAAAAATGGTGGGACTGGCCGGACTTGAACCGGCGGCCTCCGCATCTTCAGTGCGGCGCTCTCCCTACTGAGCTACAGTCCCTTGGAGGTATGCCATTGGAGACATGACTTCAAGTCTTCCAAAGAAGTTTTAAAAAATGTCATCTTCATCTTCATCTTCCTCAAAGGACATCATATTTGTTTCTTGAGTTTTTGATTTGGTTGATTTTTTAGATTCTACAATAGACGATTTCTGGCTCGGAGATGATTTCGTATCAATCGGATTAGAGTCATGTTCCTCTTTTGAATTCAAATTTTCATTGTCAGACATATTTTGGGCTGTTGTAATCATCCCTCTTTGATCTCTTGCACGTATTTCAAGAAGTCGTTGTCTCGCTTTATCATAATGCTGAAGCATGTACATTGCATCGTGTTCAAGAAGAGGAGAGTCGGAAATTATTGTTATATCCATCCAGTCTCCTTCCTCTGCTAAATATTCAGCAAATGGTTCAAATTTTAAGTCGGATTTTTTAATTTGTGTATAATGTAGTGCATTACCCATCCTATGTTCAACACCAGCAAAATGACAATAAAATTTTGAACCTCCATATGTCTCTCGTACTCGATCGAATAGCTCTGCATAGTCTTCACTAGTTCTCATCATGCCATGTCCTCTGGCATGTATATGAGCCATATTCAATACAGGAACAGTACCATCGACGTGATTACAAACTTCCAGAACTTCTTCGACAGTCCCCCACAACTCTTGTCTACCAGATGTTTCAATTCCCACAAGGGATGGTTCGGCTTCATGAACCCATGGGAAAGCAGAATATTCTTCCTCTTCTTCTTCGACACCCCAAATACTCTGTACCCTATCAACGACTCCTGAAAAAATATTAATTAATTCCTCATTAGCTTCAGAACCAGGTTCGAAATCTCCATATGGACCTACATGATATGTGAGGTGTCTGGCATTAACTAATTTTCCGGCTTGCATACTTGCTTCCATTTTAGATAAAGTCCTATTTCTCTCTCTCTTACTACCCAATAGTTCTGCATAATATGGACCATGCATATTCATCTCAAAATCTGACTTCCATGACAATATTCCAGCCTGCCAATATTGATCAAAATGGTGTGGTTGAACNGTCCTTACTGTTTGAACTTCCATCGCATCCAAGCCCAAGACTGTGATATCATCCATACCTTCTACTATTGTTCTCCCTTTACAAGATAAAGGGACTCCAGCGGGACCTAATTTTAGTGACATCAGCTGTTCTCCGAGTACTCCCGAACTGCCTCCCCTTCAAAAGGAGTCTTCCGAAATGAGTACAGAATGTTAATTAAATGGTATTTTAGAATTTTCTACACTTGATGCGGCATACTTTATTTCACTATTATCTAGATTAGTTAATGATAAGCCATTGATAAAATATGCAAGCCATAAATGAAATGGATATTTAGACTCTAGTTGTATAGATAATTCGCCCGAGGTATGAATGATATGAGATATGCTTTCATTTTCATCATAAGTACAAACAATTGGCACAAGGCCTTTTGATTTTATTTTCTTCAATAGTAAAGGATTTGTAGTATTTTCTAATTTGGAGATTGAATCTAATGCTTTCTTTGTAAAAAATAAAATATGAATCTGACGGATTCGATTAATTATTTGGCCCCACATCTCTGGAATTCTACTATAATCTTCAGGCAAATCTACAATCATTACGGTTTTTGTTCCTTCTAATTCTCCAAAAATCATTGATGCTCCCCACGCACTAGCAGGTGAATTNCCGNCAAGTACAGTAGTAGATGAAATTACCAGCCAATGTTTATTTTGAAGAGTTTTTCTCCAATCGATTATTCCATAATTGAAATCACTAAATATTTCATCTTGCTTGGAAGTGATTATGTCCACTTGAGCTCCTATTTCCAAAGCTGAATTTGTAACTAATGAACCAGCATCCAGAGAATTGGGGTGTCGGAAATTAACAATTGAAAAATTGGTTGACATGGGGACAGCGAAAAGAGGTTTGGTCAAGGAGTTATCTAATTTATTTTCCATCTCAATAAAGCTATTGCTCCTCCAAAACTAGAAAGTTGTTCGCCGAAATCATGATCAGATGAAGATTGAATTACTTCACCTTTTGAAATTTTTATTTCATGTATTATGTTTGACCANAGTAAATTCATTTCACTATCATCACTCCTCAAAACAGATGCTAGAATAACAATTTTCTCTACAGCCCCTTGTTTTGCTGCCTCTAAAATCTGTGCTTGACCATAGCAGACATTTCCATCTGTGGATATTCTCCTGAGCCCTTCTTCTATTGCCCGAATTTGATATATTAAAGCGTTCTCACCAATTATCGAATCTGCTAAACCATCTGTCAATATTTGATTAGCAGCAGAACGGCCTCCTATTGAGGTTGGTGAATTTAAAATTTGATTTTTGGCTCCTAAATTTCTGAGAATTTTTTCAAAGCTATCCCTTGCCATTCCCGGGCCGCAAATTATCAAAGGAATACTTTCTTTGAACACTAAAATTGTCTCTTTGGCAACTTTGGAAAAAAAACCATTTCGTATCTCTGATGTGTCAGAATATCTTTTACCACCACCCCTCAATGAGAATTGGGAAACATCTCTCATACCATACTGAGTAACTTCAAACAGTAAAATTTCATCATTTTCAACTACTAATAATCCAGAATTGACTCTTTTACCCGAGGAAAATGCCTTTACTAACAACGAATTATCAACTTCTGAGAATCCTCCTTCTCTTGATATCTCAATTTCATTTCCAGGAACAATTATGTGAGTATGATGATTTCCGATATCAATTTTTGCTTCAGAAATTATCCCATGAACACGAAAATTTTCTGTAAATGAGTGAAAAGAAGAAGATTGTACTTCCAAAACTATCCACATTGGTTTTCTCTCAGCACCTTTCGCCCTACTATTTTCTTGTGTTCCGGTGGTGGAATCTCGACGGTGAGATAACATACCAACAACAGATCCTGGACTACATATCTGAGATAATGTCCAAAGATCATCTTCATGATCAATTTTTATTCTAAAACCATCATCTAAGTTTCTAATTTTGCGCACTTAATCACACTCATCCGAAAACGCCAGTTAGATTACCATCCTCATCCATATCCATGTCTGCTGCAGCAGGTCTTTTTGGCAAACCAGGCATTGTCATCATTGATCCACATACTGCCACTATAAAACCAGCACCGGCATTAATTCTTAGTTCTCTTATTGGCATGTTGAATCCTGATGGAGCACCTAATATTTTTTTATCATGACTAAAAGAATATTGATTCTTGGCCATACAGACTGGGAGATTATTTTTACCCCATTTTTTTATAGTTTCTAATGTATGCAATGCCTCTGCACTGAAATCTACCGATTGTGCGCCATAAATATTTGTTGCGATTTTTAATATTGTTTGTTCAATATCCGTCCCTGGATCTATTACAGGTGAAAAGGGATTATTATTTTCATCATGATTTGTACATGCATTTACAACGGCATCGGCTAATTCAATAGATCCCTTTCCACCTTCTTTGTGCCCTTCAAATATAACAATATTACTTGCTCCTGCTTTTATTGCCTCTTCCTTTAGAATATTTATTTCATCCAGAGTATCTGTTGAAAATTTGTTTATAGAAACAATCACTGGTATTTGAGTTGAAGATAAATTCCTTATATGGCGTCTTAGATTAGTTGATGCTCCGTTTTGTACTGCCTCTATATTTTCCAATTCAATTTCTTCTTTAGAAGGCCGCGCGCCCCCTCCTGTAGAAAAACCTCCTCCATGAAGTTTCATACTCCTAATTGTAACATTCAAAACTATACAACTAGGTACGATGCCAGACGCTAAAGATTTGATGTGTAATGCTTTTTCTGCACCCATCTCGGCTCCNAATCCTGCTTCTGTAACTACATAATCTGCACAAGAAAGGGCTATTTTATCTGCTATTACAGAAGAATTACCATGTGCTATATTTGCAAATGGTCCACAATGGACAAATGCGGGATTTCCTTCTAATGTTTGAACTAAATTAGGTAAAAAGGCATCCCTCAAAAGTAACGCCATTGCCCCTGATGCTTCTATATCATCAGCAGTTATTGGTTCACCTTGATTATTTTCTGCTACGATAATTCGACCTAGTCTTAGTCTCAAATCTTCATAATCAGATGCTAGTGATAGTATAGCCATTACTTCACTTGCTGCAGTTATATCAAATCTATCNGTACGATCCAAACCATTNGATGGGCCCCCCAGTCCAATTGTTATTTCTCTGAGGCTTCTGTCATTCATATCGAGTACTCTAGGCCAAAAAATCCTATTAGTATTTATATTTAGAGGATTTCCTCGATGAAGGCAGTTATCTAAAATGGCAGAACATAGATTGTGAGCTGAAGTAATGGCATGTAAATCGCCAGTAAAATGCAAATTGATTTGTTCCATAGGCAATACTTGAGAAAATCCGCCTCCAGCAGCGCCTCCTTTTATTCCAAAGACTGGACCAAGTGATGGTTCGCGAATAACACAACATGCATTATGCCCTCGAAGGTTTAACCCCTGATTTAATCCAATAGTCGTGACAGTTTTGCCTTCTCCAAATGGAGTTGGGTTGACACTAGTGACCAAAATCAAAGANCCATTNATGTTTTGACTTTTATTTTTCAAAGAATTCCATGATATTTTAGCCACATTAGGGCCGTGCATAATCAAGTCATTGCGAGATAATCCCAACTGTTCGGCTACAGTTTCAATAGGCCTTGGANTTGCCGCTCTGGCTATCTCTATGTCACTATCCATAAGCATATCGGACAACTCTTAATGTTTGAAACCTTCATTGCTAATAGCACATGGGAGGTCATATGAAGGTACCCGAATACTGGGGAGTCGTTGGTTTTCCTGTGGCTCATTCTTTAACTCCAAAGATTTTCCAAATAGTTGGAGAATATATGGGATTTGAAACTATTAAGGTTATGTTTATTGAAGCAAGAGACATTGAAGAATTCATAAAGGAAACTAATAAAATAAATGGTAATTTTTGGCTATCAGTTACCTCTCCACTAAAGCATCAGTTACATGGAGAATTTAATCTAGAATGTACCAAAGAAATTGGGGCAATAAATCAAATAATAAATTATGAAGGAGAATGGAGAGGATTCAATACTGATGGCCTGGGATTTATTAAAGCCGTAGAATATATNGGTTTTGAAGTAAATGATTCGGTTTTGCAGATAAAAGGAGGAGGATCAACCGCACGCTCTGTTGCATACCAATGGTCAAAATATGGAGGGAAATTAATTATTGAAAGAGGTAGGAGAGATATTGGTAATGGTTCATGGAAAAAATCAATTACGAAAAATCTTAATCCGGATTTATCAATAAATTTTGACGTACTTCCCGGAATAAACATGGATAAGAATATGATACCGGATAAACATTATGTGATATCATATGATGAGAATTATAATAAAGATGATTTTGGAATAATTATGCTAGTTGCTCAACATTTAGAAGCATGGAAATTTATGATTTCTGATGAATTTAAAGAAAGATTGCCCACCATTAAGCAGGTTTTATCCAAATTATGATTTAAAGTGGTATATTATCATGTTTTTTTGGAGGACTCCATTCTCTTTTTGATAATAGTGGGCGAAGAGCGCGGATTAGATTTTTTCGAGTCATTTCTGGCTCTATGACATCATCTATCCAGCCATTTTTAGCTGCAACATAAGGATCACCAAATTTTTCCTGATAGTCATTTAATAATTTTTGATAGATAATATCTGGATCTTTAGAATTTGATAACTCCTTCTTATGAATTATATTTACAGCACCTTTGGAACCCATAACCGCTAGTTCACCAGATGGCCATGATATATTGTAATCAGATCTCAAATGTTTAGAGCTCATTGCCAAATATGCGCCACCATATGCCTTCCTTATGACCACAGCTAATTTTGGAACAGTGGCTTCAGAATACGCAAAGAGTAATTTTGCCCCATGTTTAATTATTCCTCCATATTCTTGTACAGTCCCTGGAAGGAAACCTGGTACATCTATAAATGTCAAAATTGGAATATTGAAGCAATCACATGTTCGAATAAATCTTGCTGCTTTTACTGATGCGTCTATATCTAGACAGCCGGCCAATACAGATGGTTGATTTGCAATAATTCCTATCGAGTTGCCATCTAAACGAGCCAAGCCAATAACAATATTGCTGGCGTAATCAGAGAATAATTCTAAGAAAGTACTATTGTCAGAAATGATTTCGATTATTTTCTTCACGTCATATGGTTTTTCTTGATTTAAAGGTAAGATATCATTAATTTCAACACATTTTCTATCCCAAGAATCCCCATTATCAATCACATTTGGTTTAGAAAGCATATTGTCAGGAAAATATGATAGTAAATCAGAAGCAAAAGCAAGTGCCGAAATATCGTCTTCTGCTGTTAAACACACAATCCCACTTCTGCTAAAATGATTTGCTGTTCTTCCTGAAAACTCTTTAATTTCTTTTTCCAAAATAAATTCAGAAAGATTATTTTGTGTAGACAGAACCATATTGCCATACGAAGAATGCATGATTACAAAATCCGAAAGACCGACTGCTAGNGCGCTTATTCCTGTCACTTTACCCATTACGATTGATATCATAGGTATCCTTCCCGAACAGGAAACCATGGCATCAAGGATTTGTCCAGAAGGCCCTAGGGAAGTCATACCTTCTTCTGGCCTTTCCCCATTTCCGTCCCAAATTGCAATTACTGGCATAAGAGATTTTTCAGCAAATTGAAATATTTTAAGAATTTTTTTTGCATGCATTTCGCCGATTGATCCCTCGAAAACTGAAGCATCTTGAGAAAAACACACCACTCTCCTGCCCTCTATCATCCCATGTCCTGCAATTACTCCGTCACCTAAAGGACGATGTAGATGTAAATTATTGTCTCCTGAACGATGATTAACAAATGCATCTATTTCAACAAAAGTATTTTCATCGAGAAGAGAAATCAGTCTTTCCTTTGCTGTCTTTCGTCCTTCAAACCTTATATTTTCCAATTTTTTCCTATCTCCAGAATTATTGGCTTCATGCCTCTTAGCATCAAGTTTTTCTTCAGGAGTAAAGCCATTCATACTTCNCGGAAGAGGACTAGGTTCATCATTAAAACGGAAAGAGATGCTCAATCGAGAGTAAAAGAAGGATTTTCCCCAACTAGATTTGCTTCCCAGCCAATTGAAACAACTTCCCTTCCTTTACCTTGAGATAATAAATAATGTAATTTTACTAAAGCCGAGCCAGGAGGGCATAAAGATTTATGACCGATTATTCCAATTTTTTGCTGTTGACGNCCTTTAGAATAGACATCCATGTTTACCGGTCCTTTTATGGCTTGAGCCACCACCACTGCTATTCCTCCATTATTGCAGTAATCCTCTAAAACTGNCTTAAGTTTTGTATTTTCGATACTATCTTCTTCTGGATTTGCTATAGGCAAATGACCTAATCCAGTACCATGAAATAGCAAGGCATTGAAATTTAGTTTTACAGCAGATTCAACAAGAGATGGTTGCAAATGAGGTCCAGAAATAAATTCTGCAATTTTTATACTTTCATCAAAAAAGGTAGGAGATAGGGCCTCAAATCTTGCTTCGAAGGGCTCAAAATCACTCATTTTTATCAGTATTTCTTTTTTATCGATGGTAATATGTGCTAAAGGATCTTGATTAATTGACTTGAATGAGTCTCTTCTTGAAGAATGGTATTTCCTACTTGCACACCCTGGAAGAACAGCGCATTTACCATCAGATGATTCTGCATGTAAAATCACTACGGAAGTATCTCTATATCCAGAGACTGGAGGGCCGTTTGCAGCCCACATTACTGATGCAATGATATTTTCCGCTGCATCAGATGAGCCTCTGTCTGGAGAACGTTGTGAACCAGTAAGAACGATTCTACCCGGAGGTCTTTGACCATCTCCAGACCACCCATAAGCCATCGCGGCTGCAGAAAGATGTAATGTATCAGTTCCATGAGTGATAACAACTCCTTTTGCACCATCTGAAAATGCCTTCTCAGATGCTTCTAACATCTTATTCCAATGCCTTGGTCGTAAATCATCAGACCACATATTACCTAATTTTAATACCTTTAGTTGGGCGATTTCCTTTATTTCTGGTATGGAATTTAAAAGATCATTAGGTTCGAAAGTGGCTGAAACAGCTCCAGTTTTATAATCTACTTTACTAGCAATAGTTCCTCCAGTATGAATTAAATAAACCAATGGTAATGATTCATCTTGTATTTGTTTTTCCTCATCAAGTTCAACGTTGTTAGAAGTATTTGAGAGAATTTTATAGGATTTTACATAAGATTTAGGAAAAGAGATATTATACCCATTGTTCAACTTAATGGTAACTAAGTTCGGCTCTGAACTTGGAAGTGTAATTCCCGTATAGTTTCCTTCTCCGGACCATGTTTTTACAATTAGTTCTACCGAGGTACCTAGTTCCGGCCAATCGTTCATCGGTCGTGGGTGATACATCTACTCCATGAATAACTCGCAAGAAAATAAATAAAAACAATAAAAATTACATTTTGTTAATTTTTTATTTGGTGCCGGGAGCGGGACTTGAACCCGCGACCTTCGGATGTCTCAGACATACTCAGGGGCTATATCACGCTCATCATCAGTTTCGCAAGAGAAGAATCTCTGGCAAAAAAAACCCTATGAGTCCGACGCGCTACCAACTACGCCACCCCGGCGATGTATGCGCGAATCAAAAATACCATTTGAGCATTCGCCCAAAGTAGAGGCGAAAATAATCACTAGTCTAGCATAGGGTTGATGTGGAAGTTATCTCCCCATGAGCCTGAAAGTATGGTAGACGTAGACTCTGCTCTTCGAGCAAGTGCTTATTCTGGAAAGAGAAATAAGCGTGGAGATAATAATAAAGAAGTATCAAAGAAAGGTCTAGAGCCATTTGATCCACAAGTTCATGCAACAAAAGAGGTGGCTGATGCTTATTCTATGTGGCTTGTAATAATTTATGGGACAATTATCTCAATAATTATGAGATATATATTCATGCCTACTCAGGAAACTATGGAAGGAATAATTTGGCTTCTTCCAGTAATGTTGACTGCTACAGTTCCCTCTCTTCATAAGATAATAATACCTAAAAAATATAGTGAATTATATACAAGAGGGAATTGGTTCAGAAGTGGTTTTCTATTTCTTTTTTCATGGTTAGCTCTTTCATTCTTACTCCTTAATCCTCCTCTTGCGGATATCGCACCTCCTACTTTGGCCTCAGGAATAGATATAGAGTATCAAAATGATAGTACGATTATTGGATACTCATGGGATAATGATATTTATGAAATAAATCTAAATGAAGCACAGGTAGATATTGTTCTTGGGATGGCTGTAAGAGATAATGTAGATGCCGAGAATGCCAATATTTTAGTTACATTGAATCATAATTCATTGGATGATAGGATTGTGCTTGCTAATGGTAGTGTGATTGAACAATCTGATGCAATAAATAGATTTAATTCTGTAGAAACTTGGAATAGGGGAGAAGCAACTAATATTCAGAAAGAATATACTGGTTTCCCCAAAGTTGCTTCAAATATCAAAGACATTGGTTTAGCTTGGAACCTTGCAGAAGAATTAGATAAAGAAAATATCAATTTAGGAGAGTATGAGATATTTATACAAATATTGGAAAATGGAGATCATGTAGAGCCGTTTGGAGAAAATATTTGGTCAAAAAGTTTTATTCTGAAAATAGTACAGACTGAGAGTTTATAATTACAGTAAAGTACAGATTTTGGCAGTCATAGCATCGAGTTGGAGGGATTCTCCTCCTCCCTCAACCATCCTAAAGTCTGTTTCTGCCATGACTTCAGTTATTGCTAATTTTTGAATTTCATCAAGGAAAGATACTGTACTTAGCTCACGGTGTAATTGATTAACAAAATCGGTACCTGCAAGACCGAAATTATTCAAAATATCTCTTAATCTCCTTCTAGCTGTCTGAAATCCATCTTCCTTACATGATAAGAAAAAGCGATGAAGTTCCTCAGGAGGGGCTGTGGCTGTTGTTTCATAAACTAAATCCCTTGTGACATTTGAATCAAGAGATGCTGCTACTTGTAATGACGTTATTGCTTTCCTTAAATCTCCTAGGCTAACTTTTGCTATGGCATCGGCTGCTTCGTTTTCAATTTTGATACCTTCATTATTTGCTACAATTGAAATTCTATCTAATATTTGTTCTTCATTTAGAGGTCGGAATCTAAAAACGGCACATCTTGATTGAATGGGTTCAATTATCTTTGAAGAATAATTGCAGGACAGTATGAATCGGCAACTTTCGGAATTCTGTTCCATAATTCTACGTAGTGCACCTTGTGCATCAGGAGTTAGGGCATCTGCTTCATCAAGAAAAATGACTTTGAAAGTGGTTCCTGGACTTGGTGCGGTTCTTGCAAATTGTTTCACTTTGGTTCTGATTGATTCTAATTTTCTCTCATCACTTGCATTCATTTCCAATAAATTTCGGCGGAAGTCTGAACCAAAAACATCCCTGGTAAGTGCTAGAGCGGCAGTTGTTTTACCTGTTCCTGGAGGGCCAGCGAATAACAGATGAGGAAAGGTTTTATTATTTGAGTACGCATTTAATCTCGCAACGACGGCTTGTTGGCCTTTAATTTCAGAAACTGTACTGGGCCTATACCTTTCTACCCATAATTCGCTCATGTAAATTTTCCTCACTTTATAATAATCATATCTTCAATTCTCAATATTCCTCTTCCTTATTGGGGAAATCTGAATTTCTGACATCCCTTATGTACGCCTTAACTGAAGAATCTATAGTTGAACCTAAGTCAGCATAACGGCGAAGGAATCTAGGGCTGAAATCTTTAGTTATTCCAAGCATGTCATGTAAGACCAATACTTGGCCATCACATTCTACTCCTGCTCCAATTCCTATTGTCGGAATTGTTAATTCTTCGGTAACTTTCTTTGCTAACTTTGCAGGTATTTTTTCAAAGACGATTGAAAAACAGCCGGCTTCTTCTAGAGCTTTTGCATCAGATAATAATTTAGTTGCCTCTAGTTCTTCCTTAGCCCTAACTGAATACGTGCCAAATTTATAAATTGATTGAGGAGTTAGTCCTAAATGCCCCATTACTGGAATCCCAGCAGACATTATTCTTTTGATCGAGTCGAGTATCTCGATTCCTCCTTCTAATTTTACTGCATGGCCTCCAGTTTCTTTCATTATTTTAATCGCAGAATCTAATGCGTTTTTCGAATCACCTTGATAGCTTCCGAATGGCATATCCACTACCACTAAAGCTCTATCAACTGCTTTAACAACACACTGAGCATGATATATCATATGATCCAAAGTAATTGGAACTGTAGTATCATTACCTGCCATAACATTTGAAGCAGAATCTCCCACTAAAATGACATCTATACCAGCGCCATCTACGAGTCGCGCTAATGAATAATCATACGAGGTTAGCATTGTGATTTTTTCTTCTGCATGTTTCATCTCTTGAAGTGTATGAGTAGTTACCTTTTTGGCTCGACTTGCTATTGTCATGTACTTACCTCGGGATGATGTGAGGAGGTTTTTGATTTCAACTAAGCGCTTCTAAGACTCTTTCTAGAATTCAGTCTCCTCGACATAAACAAGAAATTCATCAATGTCAATAATTCCGTTATCATTTTTATCTGCTTTATGGAAGTAATCTCTCAAAGTTGAAATTCGTTGTTTGTCATTTTCATCAAAATATCCCAAGGCAATCATTGCCGAAGTAAATTCATTCAAATTTAGATGGTTGGTTCTTTCGGTATCAGCGGCATGGAACGCCGCAAGACGACGGCGATGCTCGACTTCATCCGGTTTCAACAACATCAATCGGAATGTTTCCCAAGGAGTAATTTCTTGTTGACTATACCTTTTACCATATAACTGATAAATCATTACGCCAATTATTATAGCTGCAGAACCGCCAATAACTGCCTTCATACCCATAGCATATAATAACACAAAACCGCCTATAATCCCAAGAATTTGAGTAAAGGGGAATAAGGGCGATTTCCATCCTGGATCATACCAGTGTGACTTTGCAGAGATTCGTAGCACTAAAACACATAAATTAATTACGATAAATACCATTATGTTGAACCCGGATGCGAATTCTGCTACATCATGTACAGGCAAATAAATAATTGCTGCAGCCATTGAAAGTCCAGTTCCAATTATTGCCCAATGTGGAGTCTCAAATTTTCCATGAACATCTTCAAAAAAAGCAGGTAAAAGATTGTCCCGAGCCAACGCAAAGAGAAAGCGAGAAGCGGCCATAATACCGGCCAGTGAACCAGAAAGAACAGTCATAGCAGCAAAAGTGGCGGCAAAAGTTGCAACTGTCTTTCCACCTGCAGCTAAAGCGAAAATATAGATGGGATCTTCTCTAGCGTGGTCATTTTCTAAATAATTAGAAGGCTCAACGGTTATGGCCATTGTCATAGTCACAAAAACATATAAAATGATACTAAAAAGTAAGGAAATTAAAATCCCATATGGCAGATTTTTAGTTGGCTCCTTAATTTCTCCTCCAACCGCCGCAATTTTTGTTACGCCTATGTACGAGACGAAGACTAGAGCAGCAGTTGATGAGAAACTATGCCAATCTGCACCTAATGAATCCTTGGAAAAGGCTGCATCCCAATCCAATTCCATCGTTAACAGAGCCCAAATACAAACAAATAACAGGTAAGTTACTGATATTAGTACCACTGGAGTTTGTACTTTTTTAATACTTTTAGCACCTAGGATGTTAATCCCTACTATCAATGATAACATTATCATAACCGCAATATCGAGATTTATTGAGACACCAAAAATACCTTGTAAAACCCATAGATAAGCCCGAAAACCCAGTAGGGCAAAGGCAGATTTGAGCATGAAATTGGCCCATAATCCTAAACCAGAAATTGTACCAATTATTGGTCCAAAAGTTTTCTCAATGTACACGTATGCTCCACCCGAAGAAGGCATTGCTGAAGCAAGTTCAGATTTGGAGATTGCTCCCGGCAAAATTACTAACCCTGCAAATAAATATGCTAACCATATGCCTCCTAAGGGATATTCTCCACCGCCTAATTCAATCATTGCCAAAGAAGGGAGTACGAACAATCCACTACCTAACATTGCTGATAAAGATAATATTACTACAGAAAATAATCCTAATTTTCTTTCTAGGGTATCTGATACTTTATCTATTGGTTGCAGAACTATTCCAAGTACATCACTCGGAGTCAGACGTGTCATGAATTATGGAAATAAGATATGTGTTTGAAGTTATGCCTTAGCAATAACTTTTAGTTCTACAGCAATAGGAGTTGGGAGAGCCAAAACTGCACAAGTTGTGCGTGCAGGCATGATTTCGGAAAAATATTCAGCATAGACTTCATTATAACCCTTGAAGTCTCTATCCATGTCTATTAACATTGAATAAACATCTACAACATTTTCAAGACTTGATCCATACTCCTCTAAAATTATACGAATATTTTCAATTACCGATCTAGTTTGTGCTTTGATATCATAATCTAAAGAATTACCATCAGAATCCCTTACTGGGCCACCGATTATTTCATTGGTTTCAGGAGACCTGGGGCCTATTCCACTAACAAAAATAAGTTCTCCGACTCTGTGAAGGTGAGGATAAGCTCCTACCGCTGAAGGGCCTTTTTCTGCAATAAATGGCCCGTTATTTGAGGTTAATTTACCAGCTACTTTCTTGCCAACAACAGAACCTATGGCCACTCCAACTGGGCCCCCTGCCATCCCTCCTGCTGTCGCTCCTAAAGCCCCTCCTGCTGAACTTACCATTGATGGACCTATTTCTTCATATATTTTTTCGATAACATCTGATGGTGCAGAAATTACTTTATCTATGATATCCTCATTTTCATCGTTATTTGATGACTCTTCGTCTGACATTATAAATTACCTCGATCAAGAACATTCCTGTCACCGTGATAATATTCAACATCATCTTCATCAAATTCTTTATCTCCAACCGATTCATCTGAAGGAGTTAATTGAATTACTGCTCCCCCTGAACCGTGTAGAGGTTCGTAAGCTAGAACTTCTCCTTTGTAATTATTATGCTGACCCATAGTTGCTGCCATCCACCATACTGGTTTGTATGCAGCTACTTTTTGAATTCTTATCTGCCCATGAATATCTCTAGATAATTGACTGAGATCTTCAAGTCTACCATCCTCAAAAAATTCTAAAATCTTCTTATTCCATTCATCATCTTTTGAACTATGGATTTTGTCATCTTTAGGATCTATATGCTCAGTGAACATCCGATTGGACAAGCTTGCAACTACGACTACAACTGCTTTCTTTCCTTGCTTGGAAAGAGCATCTCTAGCAGCTTTTCCAAGAACCATAGTTTCAGATCTGTTTGAATACATATTACTTGAAACTATGCAAGCTGGGATTTTATTATCAGGATTTAGAAGAGATAATGCTACAACTGATCCTGTATCGATTGGGAAACCATCATATGCAACTGTTCTAGAATGTAGTCCTCTGGATTCGGCAGCTTCGCGATAAGCATGTGCAAATTCAGAATCTATATTGAATTTGTAAGGCATACTACCTAAATAGTGAAAATCATCATCTACATGAATCCATTCTGGTTCGGGATGTGCTTGTATTTGATGACCAACTATACTTGGCCATGTAGTAGAATAAATTAGTATTAAATCTGCATCACTTGACTGTATACGTTCCTTTAATTTATCATAAGCTTCTCTAAGATTCTTATATCCATCATTCAATCCTGGGGCCAGCAGGGGGTGTGGATGAGGGGGGCAATAAATACCAAATAATACATCTTGATTGTCATCCATAATAATCCTCACAAAACTATTTCTCTTGTTTTAGAATTAGGATCCCAAGCAACAACAGCATTTCCAGTACCTATTACTGATTGATAACCATATATTTCAGCAGGATAGTTTGGAATACCCATTGCTGCCATCATCCATGTGAGTCCTCCTGCTTCAGTTTCAGCGATAGTTTGTTCAGTATACTCGGGCATAATTTCGATAATCTCTTTCATTTTCCCTTCTCTCATCATTTTTATCATTTTCATATCCCACACATATTGACTATGGTTGTATATGTGTTCTCTACTCATATCCTCAGGTAGCGGAGACTCGGTAACAAAATGACGATGGGAAAGGCTATGACTACTTACAAGTACTACCTTTTTACCACTTTTTTCTATTGCTTTCAGACATGCCTCACCAAGAGCTTTTGCTTGTTCGTTCATCACTTCTCCGGAGTAGTAGTGCGTATTCCGATTGCTACTTATGGTAATTATTGGTTTATCCCATTCGGGATTTAGCATATGACAACTTGTAATTGTACCGTAATCAATTCTAAAATCTGGATTAGTCATCATTTTTGTTATTATTCCTGCATCAGAAGCTGATTTTTGCATTTCTTGTGCCAATTCAACATCCACAGTTAAATCATATTTATATCTAAAAATATTGGGAAAAATTGGATCTACAGACAATGAACTAAATTTTGGAAGCCCTAGAAAATGAGTTCCAATGTAAGTTGCCCAATGAGGCGTAAAGATAACCATGACATCATAATCTATTTTTTTTAATTTTCTTGCAAGACGATTGTATCCCCAACGCAAGGTTTCCCAACCTCCTTCTGAAAAAGGTTCATTTTGTTCGGGATTCTCAGCATAAACCAGATGAGGAGGGTGTGGTGCTAAACACCCAAGTACGACTTGCCCCTTTTCCATGTGCTTTGTGATAACTACAACAATATGAATTAATCGCTTGAATATTTTCATAGCATTGATGGAGTGGGTATGTGTCCCATGCAATATGAAATGGGATTCAATTCCGTTATGGCCTGTTATAATTCCGCTTTCAACTGGTTTTTTTATGGCTTGTATTTTTGGCTTTGTAGAGAATTCTAGTTCTTTATTGAAACCCGCTATTTGTCTATTGATATTACCCTTTGTACTCTGGGCTTCTCCCATAGAGATAGAAAATCCTAAGGAGTTTGTTGGTGGATATATCGTTTCAATAATATTTGGAATATTACCTCAACTCATATTCTTTGTCTGGTTTATTATAGTTATATTGATCTGGATATCTCAAACAACGTACCTATGGAGGTATGATTCTCCGGTATTTAGGATAGGAATTTGGATAGGCCTTGGGAGTTGTACTGGGCTATTTCTAGGAAGTTTTTACGCTCATTATTTCCTTATCGCTCATACCTAGAACATAACCTAAAATATAGAATGATGGAAGAGAAGCTATATATGCAGACCAGATTAATTCATCATCGAAATAATGAGTTATTATCCTTATTTCTCCGACGGCATTTTTCATTATCTTACAATCTGAAACTTCACTACAAGAATCAGGATTTTGGAGCTTAGATAGTATAACGTAAGAGTCATAAATACTTTCAGTCATCACAGAAAAGCTGATATTTTCTTTTGGAGATAATGGAAATAACTCACCCTCGGAGGATAATTCTTCCCAATCAAAAATTCCTTTATCGGCATATTTTTCGGCAATGCTTGTTTTGACTAGTAGTAATTGTACACTCTCTTCACCAATATTAATCACCTCAATATTGACTGGATTAGTTAAACTATGAACTTCAATGGTTTCTAAATTTACATCCTCGAAGCCTAATCTATAATTTGGTTCTTCATCATTAGTTCCAGGGCCATCAATAACAATAAAGAATATCAGAAATGTGCTAATAAAAGAAACACCTATTATGGAATATAGTTGTTTTTTATTTGGAAGAATAGAATTAATTCTAGAAAAATTCTCAGATCTGAGTTTTGGCTGTATTTGATGTACAAAATAAGACGTTATGAACGCCAATCCTATTCCAGGAATGACATCAACTATCCAATGAATACCTAAGTATTGAATGGAAAATATGTAAATTAAAATATTAAAGATGATAAAAATATCAAATTCTCTATGCCTCCATTCTTCTAATTTTATCCCTAATTCTTTACAATGTAATCTATTAATAATTATTAACCCTACAGGTAATCCTATGTGTAAACTTGGAATAGCGTTATCCATTGGATCATTTGCTGTAAAAAATGACAATGTAAATGAATCATGATACAATAGGGCATCCATACCAGGGATATAGCTAGAAGTGACCTCCACATTGAAAAAAAGATAAAATGGTACACTAAGCAGATATATAACAAAATAGTTTAATGCGGCTTTATCAGCCATGACTTTGTCGTTACTTAAAATATAATACATTGGTGAAAACCATATCATGAATAGATAAATGAATAAATAATGAGCAGAGAGTAAATTTGTCAGAATATCATTTAGGAAAAAATCTTGTACATATTTTGTCCAATTTCCTTCAATAAGATATATCCAATGAGTATAACCTCCTACTTTTGTTTTCATAGGTTCATTGTGATGATCTATAGCTGCTTTATAGATAAACATCAGCAAATATAGACTTATGTGCCATAGATATCCTTTCTCTTTGATTTCTTTGGGAAGATTTCTCAGTGGGATTCTTTGATCTGGCTCATCTCTCGTCAGAAACCAGTGAATTGGCAGAGTGAGTAGCAATAATGCTCCCATTGAGATTTCATAAGGGCCAATGAACCAATACATTATTTTTTTGCGAGCGACTATTAGTCAAGAATAATACGGAAAAAATAGTCGATTTGGGATAATTTTTGATAGTAAAATATTAATTTTAATATATACTACCCGAATGATAAAATTTGATTGGCATTATCGAAACATATGGATAGTCATGATGTGTGGATTAAGGAATGTCATAAATTAGATTTTTTTCCTTCTCCTAGGAAATACAAAGAAGGGACGAAAACCTCCGAAGAAGCCGCCAAACAATTAGGTTGTGAGGTTTCCAATATTGCCAAATCGATTGTTTTTATGGGTAAAGATTGTGCGATTATAGTAATAACTTCGGGAAGTAATAGAGTGGATAGAAAAAAGAAATTGAGCAAAATATTGGGATATAAACCAGGACAAGCTTCGCCCAAGTATGTTTTAGATAATACGGGGTATGAAATAGGTGGCATACCTCCATTTGGTCACTTGAAAAGGTGTATTGTCATGTGCGATGAAGATTTACTAAAATATGATATTGTTTGGGGAGCAGGAGGAACTCATGATACAGTTTTTCCCATTTCTCCAGCAGATTTAGTAAAAATTAGCCGTGCTACTGTAGTGGATATTAAACAATAATGTGATTAAAATGATTATCAAGTCTTTAATTGAATCTTCATATAATCTTAGTCAAGATTTACAACCATTAAGTGATATACTATTGGAAGAAGGTTTCATAGATTATATCTATAATCCATTAATTTATGCTTGGGAGCCGCATAGAGCATTCATTGAGTTAGGAGGTAATAAAGGAGCAAAGACAATTTTACTCGGGATGAATCCTGGTCCTCATGGGATGGGGCAAATGGGAATACCATTTGCTGCAACAACTATTGTTAGAGATTTTTTAAAAATAAAAAATTTACCAGTTCTACAACCAGAAAAAATACATCCAAAAAGAATCATCAAAGGACTTGAGTGGCACAAAGAAGAAATTTCTGGAACACGTTTGTGGGGTGCTCTATTTGATAATTATGGGTCAGTTGAAAAGATATTTTCAAAAATTTTTGTTGTTAATCATTGCCCATTAATGTTTTTCAAGGGCGTTAATGGAACAAATATTACTCCCGATAAAATACCTGGAGAGAGTATTAAGAAGATAATTCAAAGATGTGATATTTATCTCAAAGAAATAGTAGATATTATGCAGATAGAAACAGTAGTTGGAGTTGGAAAATATTCAAAGAAAAGAGCAGAGATTGCCCTAGATAAAACCAAAGTTAATTTGAAATCTTGTTGGCATCCATCTCCGGCATCCCCTCTTGCAAATAAGAACAATGGTGCGGATTGGAGAGAAAATTTTAGATCTATTTTACCCAAATAAAAAAATAAATAACTGTATTTTTTGTAATTAAGTGTAATACACTACACTAATATTTATTCATGAATAGTTTCCCGAATAAACTATGTCGACAATGACTACGCCTGAATATTTGATAAAAAATGCAAAAGAATTTGGAAGTGAGAATGCAATCTCAACGAAAAATTCTAGTGGAGATTGGGAACATATTGATTGGGCAGAGTTTCATGAACAAACAGCTTCAGTAGCGAAATCACTTATCGCAGTAGGTTTCAATGAAGGCGATAAACTGAGTATTTATTCATACAATCGTATTGAATGGTATGCTTCCTACCATGCTGCAAATATGTGTAATGGTGCAGCAGTTGGAGTTTATCATACTTGTTCACCAGAAGAAGTAGAATGGGTGGTTGGTAATTCAGATTCAAAGGTTGTTTTTGTAGGCGATAATCCGATGGATGGAGGCAATAAAGAGAAAATGTGTGCCCATAGATTACATGAAATAATGGATAAATTGGATAAGGTTGAGACAGTAGTGGTGATGGATGGAGTAGATATGCCCGAACATCCAAAATGTATTTCTTGGTCAGATTTTTTACAAAAAGGAATTGATATTGAGTACTCAGAAATAGAAAGAAGAGTAACTAGCATAAAGCCCGAAAATACATCAACTCTTATCTATACTTCTGGAACAACTGGGAATCCTAAGGGAGTAGAATTGACACATGACAATATTGATTTTGAGTTGGGAGAGGTTTGGAAATTACAAGAATTTCAAAGAGGTTGGGATTATGTTTCTTGGTTACCTTGTGCTCATGTATTTGGCCAATTAGTAGATTGTCATGCACACATAAGATGGGGACTTCACATGACTGTTGTTGATGGTCCATTAGATGTGATTGACTATGCTAAAGAAGTGCAACCGCATTTATTCATAGGAGTACCTAGAATTTATGAGAAAGTTTACAGTAATCTAGTAGCAAAGTTAGGAAGTAAAATAAAATTAGCAAAAATACCAATTCTTGGAGGGATCATCAAGAAAAAGGCAAAGGAGGCAATTGGTATGTCAAATTGTGTGTATGCAATTACTGGTGCCGCACCAATCAATCCTGATATTTTGAAATTATTTCATACACTAGATGTCCCCCTCTTTGAAGGATATGGTATGACTGAGACGACTGCAGGAGCGACTTTGGGTTACAAGAAAAATCATAAATTTGGAACCGTTGGAAAACCATTTAGTGGAACTGAATTAAAGATTTCAGAATCTGGTGAAATATTGTTCAGAGGAAGGCATGTAATGAAAGGATACTATAAAAATCCTGAAGCAACTGCAGAGACCATAGATTCAGACGGATGGTTACATTCTGGAGATAAAGGAGAAATTGATTCTGAAGGATATGTAAAAATTACGGGTAGAATAAAAGAACTCTACGTTAGTTCTGGAGGTAAAAATATTGCACCACTGGTTATTGAAGAAACTATGAAGTCGATTCCAATGGTTTCACAGTGCATGCTAATTGGCGATGGAAGGAAGTACTGTAGTGCATTATTTACATTAGATGTAGGAGCTATTCTAAGAGACAAGCATGGCATGGATCCAACAAAAATTCCAAAGAACCCCGCAGTACAAATAACAACACTGGAAGATTTCGGCAAAAAACTATCAGACTATACAGATAGTGATGAAATAAATGCTGAAATGCAAAAGCATGTTACAGAATTGAATGCTCAGTTCAGTAATCCTGAGCAAATTAAAAAATTCAAAATTTTACCAAGAGATCTGAGTGTTGATTTTGGCGAATTGACTCCAACGCTAAAAATTAGAAGAATACAAATCAGAGAAAATTGGGCAGAAGAAATTGAAGCAATGTATGAAGGCGCTTGAGGCGTTAAAATGAGTCCTGAAGAATGGGCAGGACTTACGTTAGTTTTTATTTTAGGTGCGATGAGTCCTGGGCCATCTTTGGCCGTGGTTCTTAGAAATTCTTTGTCAGGAGGGAGGAGGCAGGGAATAATGACAGGAATCGGGCATGGAATTGGTTTTGGAATATATGCCTTCTTAGCGGCAGCAGGGATTGCTACGGCTTTATCGATACATGACTCAATAGAAATGATGTTAAAATTTGGCGGAGTAACCATACTAGTTTGGCTAGGGTTAATATTTATCCAGAGTGCTAAAAGTGGAGCAAAGGAAAATGTACAAAAAACTAATCTTTCTTCCCAACATAGACAGGGTTTTATTCAGGGATTTTTTATCGCATTATTGAATCCCAAAATTCTTGCTTGGATGTTAGCCCTTTATACTCCTTTTATAGAAGCCGATGTTGATACTGAAACTCTTATCGCAATGGGATTCCTTGGAATGGCAATTGATGGTACTTGGTATGTAACTGTGGCAACCGTTTTGACAACAGGAAATAGAATAAAAAAATTAGAGTCAATTTCTCATATTATTGATGGTTTGATGGGAATATTAATGTTTATATTTGCAATAATTCTTATTTTAGGAGTCTTTTAATCAATATAAACATAGGATAATTTTTTTGGATAGATGTTCTCGGGGATATATGAATAGCGATGAGCAGGCAGATATTCCTTTGCGTATTATAACTGCTGCTGCAATTTTTGATGGCCATGATGCTGCAATTGGAATTTTTAGAAGAATATTCCAATCAATGGGTTGTGAAGTTATTCATTTAGGCCATGACAGAGGTGCTAATGAAGTAGCAAAGGCAGCCATACAAGAAGATGCGCATTGTATCGCAATTACTTCATACCAAGGAGGTGCTGTGGAAATGTTTACGCACACGAAACAAATTCTTGATCAAGCTGGTTTTGGGCACGTATGTTTGGTCGGAGGAGGAGGTGGAACTATACTTCCAAAAGAAATAAAACATCTTTCTGATTCAAATATTGCTAAGATATACTCGCCAGAGGATGGCAGAGAAATGGGACTCACGGGCATGGTATCTGACGCAATAGAAAGGGCAAAAAGGAATAATTTGCTGGATATGTCAAGATTTGAATCACTTAATACGCCAATCACTGCAAGTGATCATTCATCTGTCTCAAAATTATTAACATTGGCTGAAAACGCTGATGAGAAAATTTTCAGAAGCGTCNTAGAAAAAATAAAATCAGAAGATATTGTAAATTGTCCAGTAGTTGGATTAACTGGTACAGGAGGTGCAGGAAAATCGAGCCTTACAGATGAATTAATGTTGAGGATTCAAAGAGACAATCCTGGAACTAAAATTGCTCTACTTGCTACCGATCCAACTCGTAAGAGAACAGGAGGGGCATTATTAGGAGATAGGATTAGAATGAATTCATTATCGGATGATAATTTATTTATGCGCTCATTTGCAAGTAGGAATAGCGGTAGAGAAATTGCGAATTGTATTGGTCGATCTATAGAAGTTTGTAAAGCTGCTGGATTTGATTTAATCATTGTTGAGACCAGTGGAATAGGACAAGGTAATGATGCAATTACTGAAGTTGCCGATATTTCCTTGTATGTTACAACGAGAGAATATGGAGCACCTAGTCAATTAGAGAAGTTAGAAATGTTAGATTCTGCAGATATTATTGTATTAAATAAATTTGATAGACCTGGAGCAGAGGATGCTTTGACAGAAATTCGCAAACAATTCAAAAGAAATCGAGAAATGTGGGACGCCAATGATTCCGAACTATCAGTAGTTCCAACTATTGCTAGCCAATTTGCAGATGCTGGAGTTGACCAACTATGGGAAAAGTTATCATCTTTATTAAATGAGAAATATGCAGAATCATTCTATGCAAAAGAACCTAGATTGGGGAAGGATGGATTACCGCATAGATCGTCACCCATACCTTCCAAAAGACAGGGTTATCTAGCAGAAGTTGCTAGTGTAATTAGAAATTATCATACGAAAACAGAAGATATCGCTTCCAAAGTAACCGNAATTCACCAATTAGAATCGGCTGCTAAACAAATGGAATTAAGGTATGATAAAAATACTGCGCGTAATATCAAAGAAGAAATAGAAAATATTCGTTTAGAGATTCCCGAGAGTATTTGGGAAAGTCTGGAAGAATTTAAAATTAAATCAGAAGAATATCGCTCTGGGAAAACAANTTATACTGTTAGAAACAAAAAAATTCCTGTAAAAACTACTAAAAAAACTCTATCTGGTTTAGAATTACCAAAAGTGGCTTTACCTGAATATAGTGATCTTGGAGATACTTTTAAATGGATTAGGAAAGAAAATTTACCTGGTTCTTTCCCATACACCGGAGGAGTTTTCCCATTCAAAAGAGAAGATGAGTTACCTGTGAGAATGTTTGCTGGAGAAGGTAGTGCCGAAAGAACAAATAAAAGATATCATTTTTTATCAAAGGAACAAGACTTCAACAGGCTATCTGTTGCATTTGATTCTCCTAGTCTATATGGCAATGACCCACAAAAAAGATTGGATATTTTTGGAAAGGTATGTGAAAGTGGAGTATCGATAAGTACAATAGATGAAATGGAGAAATTATTCGAGGGTTTCGATTTGTGTGCAACCAATACTTCAGTTTCTAAGACCATAAATGGAAATTATTGGTGGCATCTTGCGGCCTTTTTTAATGTAGCAATAAGACAACAAGTCAGAAAATTTGAAGAAGAAAATAGTAGAAAGATCAGTGAAAAGGAATATTCAGAAATTAAGTCTAGAACTCTGAGTTCAGTTAGAGGCACCGTACAAGCCGATCAATTAAAGGAATCAATGGGACAAAACACATTAGTTTTTAATCTCGATACTGCTTTAAGAATGATGGGAGATGTTGCAGAATTCTATGTCAATAATGAAGTGAGGAATCATTATTTTGTTTCGATTTCAGGATATCATATCGCTGAAGCAGGAGCAAATCCCATATCGCAAGCTGCACTGACACTATCCAATGGCCTGACATATGTNGAATTATTCAATTCAAGGGGCTTAGATGCTAATAAATTCTTAAGAAATTTTAGCTGGTTTTTCTCCAATGGAATGGATCCCGAATATGCAGTAATAGGAAGAGTTTGTAGGAGAATATGGGCCATCGCTATGCGTGAAATGTATGGTGTTGATGAACGTGGTCAAAAACTAAAATATCATATTCAAAGTAGTGGAAGATCTTTACATGCTCAAGAATACACTTGGAATGACTATCGTACTACGTTGCAAGCACTATATGCTTTAGCAGATAATGCAAACTCTTTACACACAAATTCTCGTGATGAAGCATTTGGTACTCCGACAGAAGATACTGTGAGAGATGCTGTGGCAATTCAACTAATATTATCAAAAGAATATGGATGGTTACAAAATGAGAATCCTTTACAAGGCTCATATGTCACAAACTGGCTAACAGATTCAGTAGAAGAAGAAATACTAAAAATATTTGAAGAAATGAATAGACGTGGTGGGGTTTTAGGGGCTTTAGAAGTTAATTATCAGAGGAATAGAATACAAGAAGAATCTATGATTTATGAGCATAAAAAGCACTCAGGTGAATTACCAATTATTGGAGTAAATACTTTTGAAGAGGGTGCAGACAATTCATTATCAATTGAAGGATTTGATGTTGATGTTACTCGTTCTGATGAATCCGAAAGAATGATGGTTATTGAAAGGAATAAAATATTTAGAGAAACTCACGCTAAAGAGGCCGAAAAGGGCTTAGAAAGGCTCAAAAAGGTGGCTAGGGAAGGGGGTAATTTATTTGAGGTTATGATGGATATTGTTCAATATTGTACTGTTGGACAAGTCACCCAGGCACTATTCGAAACTGGAGGAAAGTTTCGTAGAAATATGTAAATTATTTAGTATTGAACTTGTAAACATATGCTGCAAGGATGCCTCCAGTAAATTGAGGGAGAAAGTGCATCCACGATGATGAGAGGCTTATTTTTCCAGAAATTATTAGTGCACTAGTTACTGCAGGATTAAANGACGCTAGGGAAATATCTCCTACTGTAATGGCGCCTGCCAAAACAACAAGTGCTATTGCAGCCCCATAGTATCCATTACCAGACGTAGATTCTGTTGTTGCAACATTTAAGATCACATAGGCCAGTAGAAATGTAAAGAGGAATTCTGCTACTACTGCTTCCGAACTTAATGAGAATAAATCAATAGAATAATATTTTTTGGTACTTAGTAATTTTTCTGAAACCAGTGCTGCAATCACAGCAGCAGATATTTGAGAGACAATATAGGGCAAAACATCATTTTTATCGCATGAACCTCTAAGATAAACAGAAATTGTAACTGCAGGATTATAATGTGCTCCTGATACGTGACCTCCTGCATATATGACAACCATAAGAGTCGATGCTATGGCAAAAGGAACGTATTCATCTGCAGAAAGATGAATGGCAGTAGTACATATTGTAAGAGATAAAAAAAATGTTCCAATAAATTCTGTTAAGAGTTTCTGAGGTAGTGTGAATGACATATTANTTTTAGGTGACAACCAAACAAATTAATGTTGTGCTCTAAAATAGTAGTTTATTTGTATATTGATATATTATTTGTATCATCACAATCATATCATTACTATCAACTATTCAAGTTAACATGAAATACTATATGTTGGTGCTCTTCAATAGTATGGCACAAGGAACAGTAAAATGGTTTAATCGAATAAAAGGATTCGGATTTATCGAGAGAGATGAAGGAGACGATTTATTTGTACATAAATCGCAAGTCGAAGAAGATCTAGATGAAGGAGATTCTGTAGAGTTTGAAATTGGAGAAGGTCCAAAAGGCCCCAATGCAATTAATGTTAAAAAACTAGATTGAGTAAATATAGTTGATAACAATCAACCGTATCTTCATTATTAGAGATTATATTACCTGTATATCTAAAAGAAGAGGCATTACGCACANGTTGTGGTTGACTTTAGGTTATCAGAAGAGCAGAAGATGTTACAACAGCTTGCTCGAGATTTTGCGGATGAAGAAATAATCCCTAATGCATCAAAATGGGATTTAGAAAGTATATATCCATTAGAGGCTATCAAGAAGGCTTCAGATTATGGATTATTATCTATAAAAATACCTGAAAAATATGGAGGAGGGGGCATGGGTTCTGTTGAAGATGTGATAATTGCAGAAGAAATTGGCAGAGGAGACCCAGGTTTTGCAACGGCTGCAGGAAGTACCATACTTGCATCATATCCAATAATTACTGGAGGTACNGAAGAGCAGAAAGAGAAGTACCTAACCAAGACTACAGAAGGAGTCATTGCATCTTATTGTGTAACAGAGCCGAATGCAGGAAGTGATGTAAGAGGGATACAAACTGAAGCGATACGAGATGGCGACGATTACATAATCAATGGTAGCAAGATGTGGATAACTGGTGCGGGTTATGCCGAGTGGTTCTTTGTATTGGCTTACACTAATAAAAAAGCNGGATACAAAGGAATGAGTGGTTTCATAGTGGATGCTAATTCACCGGGTATAGAGTTAGGAAAGAAAGAAGTGAATATGGGGCAAAGATGTTCCGATACTAGATCTGTTACTTTCAATAACGTCAGAGTTCCTGCTGAAAATTTAATTGGAGAAAAAGAAAATGATGGTTGGATAAATGCTATGGAAGCATTTGANCATTCTAGGCCTGCTATATCATCTCATGCTGTAGGTAATGCAAGAGGTGCAATGGAGGAGGCTTTGCAATATTCCAAGGAGCGAAAAACTATGGGGAAACCGATTTTTGATCATCAATCAATCTCATTTATGATATCTGATATGGCTACAAAAATAGATGCTGCGAGACTGTTGTGCTGGAAAGCGGCATCTGTTTTGGATAATGGGAAGAGGAATACTCTAGAAGCCGCACATGCCAAAAGATTTGCTGCAGATACTTGCATGGAAGTTACAACTGATGCAGTACAAGTTTTTGGAGGATATGGTTATTCTGAAGAATATCCGGTAGCAAGGAGGATGAGGGGTGCAAAAGTCTATCAAATATTCGAAGGAACTAGCCAAATACAGAGGCTAATAATAAGTAGAGAATTAAAATCTAGATGATTATAATCAATCTTTTTTTAGCCATTACCCCGCCGCTGTTGTTCATAATATTGGGCATAATATTGCTCAGCATATTGTCTAGCTACACTTTCCTCATATCCTTGGCCAACCATTTGCTGGACATATGCTTCAATAGGATCCATTTGTTCAACGCCTCCGAAAACTTCTATTGAGTCTTCAGTTAAGTCTTCTTTAGATCCGATTCTATTCCTTAGAACCAAAGTTACGCCAACAACCAGGAGTAATATTATTCCGGCTACACCGCCAAATAACATAGCGTTGCTACTTTCACCAGACTCACAAGAATCTGGATCTATGGCACAACTATCAGTAGGGCGAGGTAGTGTAAAAATTGCAATTGTATCTTCTATAACATAACTTCCTTCAGATATCCTAACATATACATCGCCATTGTTACCCTCATTTTCATCATAAAGGTGTGAAATATTTAGAGATAGTAAGTAAGAATCTCCGTCGCATAGACCNGAAATTTGATCATACAATCCTAGTTCTTTCTGCGTAGTTTTAGATGCATCGCCTTTGTCAAATATTGAATTATCATCGAGAGATATTTCAACTCTAACATTACAATCTTCCTCAGCACCTCCAGTGATAGTTCCAGATATTTCCAGTATATCAAGGGCTTCTAAAGCATCAAATCTTTGACCATCCGTTGTAAACAAATTATCTGTATCCACAACAGGAGGATCGTCGCCAAATAATTCCCCAACTACAACAAAGAACATCCTGAACTTTTCACTAGTCAAGCCTTTGTAATCTACAACTTGTAATTCTAACCTTATTTGGTTAGACTGGATGCCNTTAGAGGTGACATTTTTGAATGTATANCTCCATTCAGGTCCTGCNCCTACTGGCCTCACAAATGTATGCTTTGTATCTGATACTTGACCAACCATGTCAACCTGTACATCGTCCACTATTGTCCAAACAAATTCCTTTATTCCTGTCCCTACATCGCTACTATTTTCAGCAGTGAAGGACAAAGTAGTATCTCCAGATTCCGATAGACGTACNAGATATACAGGGTACTCTGCATATATCGGATCCTGATTATCGTCAACGTCTATTACAACGCGTCTTGTTTCAGAAAATTCTAAATTTTCTAAGGTAACTGAATTACTTATTATGGAGGCACTGGCCACAGGATTTGTAGAATCAGCATCAATATCATTAGTATAAAGGGTGATTTGTGTTGTCCTAGTATGTCCTAAATCATTGTGAAGATATAGTTTCAGAACCCATTGCGCATCGATTTTACAACCAGTATCAGAATTGATATCAGAAACACAAAAAGTGGCACTGACAGGAGTTTCTTTATTTTCTTGATGGATTGAACTTAATGTCCCTGCATCTAGTATTTCTCCCTCCCAATCTGTTACTGAATCATTATTTCCGGATTCTAAAGTCCAGTCAGCAAAAATACCATCTACATCAGAGACGAAACTGAAGTCTAGAGTTGCATTACTCCTTATTGCGGTGTATCCATAAGTGCCTAATCCGTTATCAAAAATTGGTTGTTGCCCATTAATGGTTAACTGGAATCCTTCTCTGACAATACCAAAATCAGGTTCGCCATTTCCGTCTGAGTCTGCATATGGCTTTAAATGGAAATCTAACATTCGTGACAATAAAGGTATAGATGTTCCATTATAAGGCTCTGATAAACTAGGGTTTTCAACGTCCATCGTAGTAACTATGAGNCCTCCCCTGTAATAGTTACAAACTGACAAAAGAGACTGTGTTGGATTGTCANTATCTCTTATCAGAGTATGGAAAGTACCAGTAGGCTCATTTATTCTACCTCCACATACTTTTGGCATTTGAGAATTGCCAACTTGGGCATTATCTAATCCTGATAAAGCAACATAATCTCCGCCATGAGCTATTGCAAATGCAGAAGTATCAATATCTTTCAGAATTGGATGGAATGGATCTTCAATAGAAAGATTATCATAACCGATTCTATTATCCATAGTGAAATTAAATTGATTTCTCATAGCAATATCAACTCCGAAAGGTAGTTTATCCGGTTGATAATCGTTCCTGTATGGACCTATGTGCATTTGTACTGTCCCTCCATCTTCCATGTATTCTTCTAGGGTTGTAGTTAGGCTTAAGCCATCTGATTCTCGTGTTTCGGCAAGCATATCATAATAATTTCCGTAAACAACATTATAATCGGTTTGCCAAGGCATTAGAACCTTTTTATAATGTTCAATCCAATCTGGTGTTGCATATGTTTCCCAATCATTTACCTCCAATTGCGTGTAAGTTTTACCCATTGATTCTAAATCTAATTTAACTCTTTGTAAGCGATTCTGATCTGTAGGATTGGACAAAATTAACACATCTATTTGATCCTTGAATAATATCTCAAAATACCTATCATTTCCTGACTTTTCACCGTCGGAACCTAATACTGCTGAAAAACTAATATTGTATAAATGACCATCTTCCCANCCTGAATAAGGACTAGACCAATTTGCAGTAGCTCTATTGTGAGGATCTAAATTAAAAGGTCCATTATCTGATGTTTTTTCTAAAACTGTTGCTCCAGTAGTTAAATCAACTATTTTCATTGTTATAATGTATTCTCCAGCAATGACTCCGTTCAACAGAGGAAGGGAAAAATCATGAGATTTGGAGAAATCTCCATCTGGATTAGCAGGGTAAACACACTTGTATGTGATATCAGTAGCACAATCGAGAACATTAGGTTGCATTAATGTAATATCTGCACTTGCTATACTAAGAATTATTGATGAAGCATTATTGGCAACATTAACTTCTGATTGATTATACCATGGAGTACCAATTACAGAATTATTAAATATAGTATTGACATCTATTTTATAGATTCCACTAGTGAAAGTGTGATTGGTAATAGTTACTTTTTGGCGTTCTGAAGCATCCATTCCTGTGACAGGTACAGAATATGTTCCATCATCCTCAAACGTGAACTCTTCCACACGGATGTTATCTACTGCAAATCCAGCTAATCCAGCATTACCGTGAACTCCATCATCGTTTGACCTGAACCTCCATGTTAGTTCGACTTCAGAGCCTGCTAAGGTAGTACATTCTTCCGTCCATGTAAATGAGTCAGCATTTGTTTGATTTAGTATAGTAATATGTGTCAAGTCTAATGTTACAGACTTCATCAAACTTTCTGAATCATACCAAGATACTGAATCATACTGGTCAGAATGATCGCCGAAGTACTCTACTTCATCATATCCATTACCATCGAAGTCTTCACAATAGTGGTACAAGTTCCCGCCAGGTCCTCTATTGAGAAGTAAACCGTTCTCATTTATATCGGTCCAACTTCCGTAAACTATTCCATTAAACAATTCTCCATTTTTTGACCATTGTATCTCTAAAAATGCTACATCTCTTTCAGCTAAAATTTGACCTTGGTTATTCTCTAACCAATCTCCTTCAGCATAATAATCAAATGTTAGATAGGTGAAATCTGCCCCTGACTCCCCAACTGGAATAGGCTCAAGAGAGAATGATTCATTCCAATTGTCTCCATAACCCTCATCAGGATGGCCTAACCAATATGCATGGCTGTTAAAAATTCCAACATTTTGTGGTAGCATTGCATTACTACCTGATGAATCATCTATTCGGTCACCATTTGCAGAATCATTGTTGTCGTTATCATCGTACCATATCGGTTCGAAACCAGAAAAATCTTCAATAGCAATTAGTTCAGGTTCAGCATTTTGGATAAATGCTTCAACATCAAAATCGACTACTGTATTACCCCAGTTTTGTACCATTACCTCTACATCTCGATCGCCTGAAGCATAGCGTTGTCCATTTTCAAGACTTGGCCATGCACTTTCCGCAAGCCCAGGATCGAANAGATTTTTTACAGTAAGTTGGAATTTGATCTCATCATTAGTTTCATCTTGATCTTCTGCCCCTGAAGGATCAGTCATATCAGAATCTATCGATGTAGATATGTAATATGTTCTATTGTCAACGAAGTCTGCGTTTAATTGTACAACTCTATTTTCTCCAGCAGCAAGATTTGTGAATGATAATTCTTGGCTAGCATCAGTGACATTTCCAAATTCAACATTTCTTTTGCGGATGGTAATATTATCAAAGGCAAATCCATCTAAACCTGAATCATCTGAGGAACCTGTAGGACCTACTGTGCCTTCTAAACCACTACGGAATCTAAATCGTATATCTATAATCTCTCCTGCGTAAGGAGTCAAGTCAATTGATTCTGTCTCAGAAGGATCATCGGAAGTTCCGCCACCTTCTGTGTAGTTTATCCATCCTGAAGCATAATTACTACCTCCAAAATTGACATTATAGTTATTATATTCTGGGTCTTGGTCTAAGTAATAGAGGCGGATAAGACGCTCATTATCCCATCCTCCCATCCTTGATACTTCTCTCCAACCATTTCCTTCGCTCCATACTTCTATTCCGCACGCATCTTCGTATAGCCACCTCTCAACAACTGAATATGCTTCTGCAAGGAATAGTTCGAAGAATCCGGCACTACACATCATAGAAATATCCATGAAAGCAGCATCTGCTCCTGTCAAATCTATATTTTCTAATATTAACGCTTCATCCATATGATTAACATATCCAGAAGTGTAATTACCTGCTTCATCTTCATAATCCATTCCAGCCCAAAAATAAGTAGTTGGATTACTATCAGCCTCATACCATGATATATTTTCAGAATCCGCTGTAGAATTAGATTCTAGATGCCAAGAAGAATGTCCTTCTGGATACTCGCCAGTGTATGAATATTTAGAGAATTGTGCNTTTCCTATATTCACAGTTGGATTATCTCCATCCTCAAAATCATTGGAATAAACTATTGTATCTTCTCCTCCAAGTACTTCCTTGACTTCAAGATTGACATCAACACTACCACTGGCAATCGCATTAAGACCTGTGTTTCTGAGTGTAACATTAACCCACCTATTTCCTTCTCCAAGCATTGCTTGTCCAGTCGAAGGATCTACAGAAGATGGTTCAATAGTCACACCAGTTATTCCTAAATCAAAATTATCCAAAGTTAGAACTGATAAATAATCTCCAGCACCTGGCCAACCTTGAGTGTCGAGCCACATTGCATTATTTGCAAACCTGTATGCATAATCTCTTTGTCCGATTACAATTTCAAGAGCGCTATCATCCCCTCCTTGTAACTGCCCGGGCATTGCGACACTAGGTCTTCTTCCAACATCGAAAGAAAGAGAGGGGAGATATCCATTACCATTAGGGTCGGCAAGAATTATTTCTACAGTGTTTGTAGCCCTCAAATTTTCCAAGCTCAAATATGTTTGATTTTGTGCAGAAGAATCCTGAATAATCTCTAAAGTTAATTCTGTAGGTATGAAGAAATCCATCTCTCCGTCCCTATTGACATCGGCAATAGTCAACGATGCTCCGAGATAATCGCCTAATTCGTTAACATAGTTCTGTGTATTCCAATTATTACCGGATCTTGTAGCATAATTTACTCTACCTTCTATTCCATCAATTACTGCAATTAAATCAATCTGATTAGTGTCATCATCAGGTGTAGTGTCTGATATATCTATTCCATAAAGTGGATAATTGTGCTCAGCATCTAATTTGAATTCGTGCATACCTTGAGCGGCAGGATCCATTGGATTTGAGAAAAATACATTGCCTGCAGTTGGTAGACAATTAAATTCTAAAACTGTCATGTTATCAAAATGACCTACGGAATATCCTACTCCTACGTTGAAAGGAGGTGTACGGAGTAGCCAGAGGTCAAGATCTTCACAGTCTGTAGAGGGCTGGCCGGGGATNCCACTAGATTGTACGGTTTCGCCCCAATGACCTAACATTAAATCAGTATAAATGCCATTTGTAAGTGGTACTGGGATATTTTGTTGATTAATAGGCAGAGTGTAATCTGGCCCCATATATACTTGAATATACTGATTAGTACCAGTAGCATCTTGAGTAACAAAAACTGTATCTGCATTNCCATCTCCATCAATATCACCAACATCCAAATCTAAAAGATATGGATTAGTAACTGTTAGTGAAGCCATATCTTCCCAGAGATTTACGCGATCATCGCAAACTCCCTTCAAAACAGTAAGATTTGCTGGCCTAACAAAGCTTTCACCGACAAATCTAATATTTTGTTGATAATATATGATATCATTGACTCCGTCGCCATCAACATCTGCTATTTCAGCCCTAGTACCGTCAGCAGTGTCTCTGAATCCAGCACGGCGAGTATCATTATTTGATATGTATATATCTTGCCTATCAGCAAAAGTTCCTGTTGGAGTGCTCTCAGCCGTACCAAATCCGTCATTGTACAGTACACTAAGGAAATGTCCCATGGTGCTTGCAGCAATTATATCATTATCTCCATCGCAATCTAAGTCTCCTATTGCTATGGCTGATGGATCTCTTTGAACCGCATATTGAGTAGTGTGTGAGGCGTAAACAGAAGGTATCAGAGTTAGAAGTGTTGAGGAGACCATAATAAGAACGAGCAACATTGCCCTACCTCTCTTGATATCGCGGTCACGTTGATTGCTATCTCTAATCATAATACTTCGGACTTTCATCTTATTATTATGCCTTATTACATTCTGATTTCAAAAAAAAATTATTTCATTTAGATTCTAGCCAACTAGGGTTTGGCGAATATTGGACTTCTGCTCCACCATAAATTCTTTCTAATCTTCCCATTATCCACAATCTATCCAAGAAAATTTCTAAATCTACTCCTTCTCGATTGATTTTTTCTCCTATTGCCCTCTCGATAGAACTTATTGGCAAAGAAGAATGACCATGTTCTCTGACAACCAAGGTCATGAGTAACTGTA